>CACZBK010000004.1 GCA_902779395.1 uncultured Lachnospiraceae bacterium
AATTTCCGAATAAAACCTTCGCAATGATCCGAAGCTCAAAATGCTTCGCATTGCTATTGGAATGTTCGGGGTTGGATAGCTGTTTATTTATCAAGGTTCGTTGCCGCACGCTCCGTTTATTTCTTACCGCGTGCAGTTTGTAATATTAGCACTTTCTTTTATTCTTGTCAACACCTTTTTTTAGATTTTGACCAAAAAAGAAAGCCGCGGAGAAGGAGGGATTTGAACCCTCGCGCCGCTATTAACGACCTACTCCCTTTCCAGGGGAGCCCCTTCGGCCAGCTTGGGTACTTCTCCGAACAAACATTTCATAATTATCTTTTAAAAGAAAGCGGAGAGGGTGGGATTCGAACCCACGTGCCGTTGCCGACAAACGGTTTTCAAGACCGCCTCGTTATGACCGCTTCGATACCTCTCCGTATCTGTGCGCTTTTATCGCGCAACAGATATATTACCAGATGCCGGAACCGGTGTCAATGTTTTTTTATAACAGTTTTTCGCTGAAATTATCGTCATCATTAAGATCCAGTGATCCGTTGGTCTCACTGGTTTCATACTGATCTTTATTCTTTTATATATCATCCCGGCTTAGATCAGATGCCCTTCTCTGCATCAGCCACATCGCATAAAGCATATCTTCGGGAGTGGTTATCTTGATATTTTCATACTCACCCTTATACAGATGCACCCTGTGATCTGTAAGCAGCTCCACTATCATCGCATCGTCACTTATCTCTATTCCCCGGGCCAGAAGCTCCTCCTCTTCATCTTCAAGCCTTCCATATGCGTCACGGATGAGTGATGCTTCAAAGACCTGAGGTGTCTGCATCTGCCATACACTTTTTCTTGATGGTGTAGCTTTAACAAAGGTCTCTTCATCCGCAAGCTTCACAGTATCCTTTGAAGGAACGGAAACAATGGACGCACCATACTTTTTAACATCTGCGAGCACCCCATCGAGCACTGACCTGCTTATAAAGGGCCTGGCCCCATCGTGTATAAAAATATAGTCCGCATCGGCACTCACGGCTTTCACCCCGTTCATAACGGAATGATATCGTTCCCTGCCTCCGCAGACTATCTTTCTGACTTTTTTTAACCCGTATCTATCTATTATCTCTTTACGGCACATTTCTTCATCACCCGCAGCGCATACCAGCACTATCTCATCCATGAAGCTTTCTTCAAACGTTTTAAGTGCATAATAGATCAACGGATGACCGCAAAGTTCCATATACTGTTTGGGCACATCTGCACCCATTCTTTTTCCGCTTCCGCCGGATAATACTATTGCCGCATTTTTCAAATCCGCTCCCCCAGCCGGAGCGCCGGAACGGCATTAAGATCCAGGCCATGCCGGACTCCTTTGATATATTCATAATATGCCGCCGCCCCTATCATAGCCGCATTATCCGTACACAGTATAAAGTCGGGGCAATAAAATTCAACACCTTTTGTTTCACATGCCTTTTCGAAGGCGGCACGCAGATGCCGGTTGGCTGCCACTCCGCCCGCAATGGCAAAGCGTTTTTCGCCGCCCTTGTCAAGTGCCAGCATGGAATGCTCGACCAGCACATCGACAACAGCTTTCTGGAAAGATGCCGCCACATCCGCCGTGTTCACTTCCTGTTTCTTCAGTGCGCAGGAATTAAGATAATTAAGTACGGCAGATTTAAGACCGCTGAAAGAAAAATCATAATCCGAACCGTCCACTTTAGCTCTCGGAAAAGGAATGGCATCGGGATCGCCCTCATCAGACAGAGCATCTATCTTAGGCCCTCCGGGATATCCCAGTCCGATGGCACGCGCCACCTTATCAAAAGCTTCTCCCGCGGAATCATCACAGCTGCGTCCCAGTATCTCATATTCCCCGTAATCCTTCACCCTTGCAAGAGTAGTATGGCCTCCGGAAACTATGAGACAGGGAAAAGGCGGCTCAAGTTCCTTAAACTGTAAAAAGTTGGCACAGATATGGCCTTCTATATGATGAACACCTATCAGCGGTTTATTTGCAGCAAATGCAAGGCCTTTTGCAAAAGAGACTCCAACGAGCAGTGCTCCCACAAGCCCCGGACCGTACGTTACCGCTATGGCATCTATCTCATCCAGAGTAATTCCTGCGTCGGAAAGAGCTTTGCCTACCACACGGTTGATCCTCTCGGTATGTTTACGCGATGCTATCTCCGGCACCACTCCTCCGTATAAGGTATGTATGTCTATCTGTGACGATATAACGTTGGAGAGTATCTTTCTGCCGTCTGCCACCACCGCAGCAGCCGTCTCGTCACACGACGATTCTATGGCCAAAATATTTATCCCGCTCATACTATCCTATATTAGGCAGAGCCGTGCCGGATGCACTCTCTGCGCCTTCCTCCATCTTCTTAAATCCCAGGATCTTCCAGTGTCCCATATCATCCCTGCGCATAACGTAGATATAGCGTACAACGGGATAATATATAGTCCCGCTCACCATCTGCTTGAGCGTAAATGTATCATAAAGCCTTGCACATTCATAACCTTCGTGTTCATAGTAATCAACATCCATCGAAGGCGTCACATCTATATTGTATATGGTAGTACCGTAATCTCCCTGTAACTTCAGATTAGCTATATCCTTCTTGAGCTGGGCATAAAATTCATCTGTAGTCTGATTTGCGACCAGCTCATCATCAAGCATCTTTCTGCTCATCAACGCCAGAGCCATCAGTTCATCTTCCGTATAATCTTCGTTATAGAAACAGGTGGTTATCTCATTGTAGTACTTAAGGACCTGTACGGGAGTGGACGGGTATTCCTTATATGCATCTTCGGCTATGAGCTTTTGTGTATGTGTCATATCCCTGACACTCTTTGATGCCTGGGTATCGGACGAGGTTTCCTCTTTATTACGGCGCGAAAGAGCCAGATAGACCCCTACAAGGACTACCACAATGAAAAGCATCATTACGATTGTCTTCGCGTGTTTCTTCATCTATTCCTCTTCAAACTTAAGATCTACATTCATACCGTCTTTCCCGGCTTTTGCCCGCGGAAAGATCGCACGTACTCCGTCCATATACTGTTCAGGTTTAAATAATGCAGGACTGTAATGTGTCAGCCACATTTCCTTAGGCTGAGCCGCTTTCGCCAGCTCCGCCGCCTCATTAAACATCATATGCTTGTGAGCAAGGGCTTTTTCAAACTTATCCGCTTCTCCATACATGCCTTCACAGATGAACAGATCTGCTCCTGCGGCATTTTCTTCAATGCTCCCGGTAGGTCTGGTATCAGTGGTGTAAGTCACCTTAAGGCCTCTGCGGTCAGCCCCCATTACCATATCGGGAGTATAATGCATGCCTTCCTCATCTATGGTCTCGCCATGCTGAAGTCTGTTCCAGTACTTAAGCGGGATGCCCGCTTCTTTCGCTGCCTGCGCATCGAATCTGCCCTGTCTTTTAATCTCTATGGAATATCCGTAACAGGTCACGTTGTGGTTCACTTTAAAAGCTCTTATAAAGCCGCCTTCAAACTCTATATCTTCACATGCTTCCTTCAGTTCATGAAAATTTATCTGAAAAGGGAGTTCGGGCGCTATCACACGGAGCGCATTCACAACACGTTCAAGCCCCTTAGGTCCTATCATCATAAGAGGTTCCGTACGTTCCGCATTTCCCATATTAAGAAGCATACCCGGCAATCCGCTTATATGATCCGCATGATAATGGGTAAAACACATTATACCGACCGGATTAGGGCTGTAGCCTGCCTGCCGCATGGCCATCTGTGTCCCTTCACCGCAGTCGATGAGTATGCTGAGTCCGTTATATCTCGCCAAAAGCGATGTAAGGTATCTGCGGGGCATGGGCATCATTCCGCCCGTCCCTAAAAGACATACCTCCAGCATATATCAGCTGTCCTTTCTGTACCAATATACAAGCCCGTCTTCCACGGGATCCGAATAACATTTTTTTATTAAACCTTCTTCTTTAAAGCCAAGCTTCTCATAAAGAGCCTTTGCAGCTGTATTGCCTGATCGTACTTCCAGCACTATCGCTTCGATACCGTTCTTTTCTCCCTCTTCGATCAGAGCTCCGAGCATCCCTTCCGCAATCCCTTTTCTTCTGTGGGAAGCATCCACGGAAACATTTAAAAGCTCTGCTTCCGGAGGAGAGCATATAAGTCCGGCCACTCCGATGATCCGCCCGTCTTCTTCTGCCACATAATATATGCGCTCATTCATGATAAGGCATTTTTCAAAGTCTTCTTTCAGCCAGGGTCTTGAGAAATTAGCCGCTTCCAATGCAGCGACAGCATCAAGGTCATCCTCTTTCATCCTGCGATATATGATGCCCATCAGCTGTTTACACCCGATAAGCGTTCTTCACGCTCGCGTTCTGCCTGACTCCTTCTTAAATATTCCGGAGCGAAGTCCTCTGCCGCAACAGCCGGCACGCCTTCCGTCAGCTTATCCGCCGCATACTGAGCGATACAAGCCGCCGACTGGTAACGTCTGTGGCCCGGGGCTATCACGCATCTGTCTCCAAGGCTGTTTCTGATGGCATCAAGATGTACATCCACGCCATCTCCCAGAAAAACCACTTCTCCTTCGGCTGCTTTAAGCCGCTTCAGCTGTTCTTCAAGTGCGAGAGCCTCCCCTTCTCTTACGGTCTTTAAACTGCCTCCTTCAAAACGGTAAATACCGCTGTATACCTGGGATCTTCTTGCGTCCATCATGGGACAGATCAATGAAGGAACTCCCCAGAACCGGTAGCTCAGCCCTTCGAGTGTAGGTACCGGCATTATCTTTACACCAAGTGCAAATGCCATACCTTTAGCTGCTGCCGCACCAATGCGCAGACCTGTAAACGATCCCGGCCCCGCTGCCACAGCAATCACATCCGTTGCGGCGATATCATATTCCGCTCTTTTGCACATCTCCTCCATCATGGGCATTATGGTCTGGGAATGTGTGAGTTTGTGATTTAAGCTGTATTCACCCCTTATGCGGCCATCACAAAAGACCGCCACAGATGCCACCGCTCCCGATGAATCCAGTGCCAGTATGTTCATGTTTCCACCTTTATGAGCCGGTGATCGAAATCATCGCTCTTATCCTTTTCGATACTTATCTTCATGCAATCCGGCGGGAGCAGCTCATCGATCAGTTCCGACCATTCAATAAGGCACACTCCGTCGCCGTAAAGATACTCATCCAGCCCGACTTCCTGCATCTCTTCAGGATCCTCTATACGATACACATCAAAATGGTATAAGTTAAGCCTGCCGCCCTCATATACCCTGAGTATCGTAAATGTAGGAGAATTAACAGGCCCATCTACCCCCAGCCCTTTCGCAAACCCCTGGGAAAACACCGTCTTTCCGGCGCCCATCTGAGCTCTGAAGGCAATAACCTGTCCGGGATATGCATCATGCGCCAGCTTTTCCGCTATCTGCCTTGTCTCCTCTGCACTGCTACTTTCAAAAACTTTAACACTCAATATCTTATTTTTACCCTCTTTGGCTCCATGTATTTTGCGATCAGCCCGATCAGTTCGGCTGCCCCGCCGGGGATCTGCTCCCTCGGGAAAATGGAGGCATTGTTCTTTCCTGTATAGATGATGATACTCTTTTTCGTGGATACCGCCTTGGTACAGCCGCTCCAGTCTATACTGCTTTTTGCTTCATCCTGACTTACGGTAAAGCCCGTCTCATAAAAACGATACTTAAGAGGCTGCTTAAATGAGGGATTTGTCAGCATGACCATCTTTGAACGCTTAAAAAGAGTGAGCGGAAGATATAAAAGAACTATCACGCCCATTATCAGATACAGCCAGCCGCCTCTCATAAAAAAGACTATGATCCCGAATGCACCAAAACAGCTGCCTATCAGCCCCACTGCCGAAGTATAACTGTGACGCAATAGGTAATCATACAGTACTCCCGAAGACATCCTTACATCAAATTCAAGCTCCGGAGTACCTTCATCAACCTCTTTTGAAGGTTCTTCCTCTATTTTTTTTTTTTTTTCTTTTTCCATGTTCCGACAGTTATCATAACAGATAATACATCAAAAAGCAAATATATAAGGTATTTTCAGCGTGTTTTAACGCTTATTCGGCAGCCTTTGCTTCCTTTCGTGAAACCTGTACCCCGCTGCTCTTAAAGATCGGGCTTAAACGCTTATAAACAGCCAGACAGATAACGGAATCCGCGCATCCTTTTAACAGGTTAAGAGGAGCGACACAGGCTATAACAAAGCTTACGATACCACCGGCTGCCAGGGGATTGACCTCCTCTCCCATAGCCAGGATCACATCCAGAGGCATCCCGTACAGTGCGGCAAATGCAGGCAGAAGATATAATGCGTTAAAGGCTGTACCGAATACTGTCATGATAAGGGTACCGCTGATCAACGCTGCCAGAGCCGTAGCTTTTGTCTTCTTCATTGAATAGATGATGCTTGCGGGCAATACCAGACTGCATCCGACTGCAAAGTTTGCGAATTCTCCCACGAAGGCCGTGCTGGTATTTTTAAGCACAAGCTTGATAACGACCTTAAGAAATTCCATCACTACGGCTGCTGCCGGTCCGTATGCAAAACCGCCGATGAGTACAGGCAGCTCCGAAAAATCGAGCTTATAGAACGGGGGGGCAAACGGCATGGGTATCTCAAACAGCATAATAACACCGGAGAGTGCGGAGAACATGCCACACATGACCAGCTTGCGTGTTGAAAACACCTTCCCGGTCTCGCCGTTCTTTTTCCTTGAGATCATTTCACAGATCACCGCAAGCACAAACAATGCAGCGATGACAGCCAGTATCCCGCCAACATAACCGGCGTGCTCGGATACATTTTGGAGCAGACTTTTTTCTTCCATCTTTCTTTTCCTCCTTTAGGATATTTTCTGAAGGGATCCCATCGAAAAAGCCCCGTGACACATGCCACAGGGCGAAAAAACAGACATCAAAAAACTTACCTGTCTTTCTCTCATCCGGACTAAAGACCTAAGTCTAATACCGTCGGTTCCGGGATCACACCGGATCAGCCGTATTTTTAAATACAGGTCGCGGACTAAAGCACAAAGCTCATCACCGCCGGTGGGGAATCTCACCCCGCCCCGAAAGATCCTTCATATCATTTTGAAACGTGCCTATCTTACCACAGTAAGATCACTTTGTAAAGTGCATTGATATTCCCGGCTATAAGCATATACTCACCGGCGGATCACAGGCTCAGCGGATCCGTAAACCACAGGCTCATATCACACTTTCCGTTTATGCCCGGCACGGTGGCACTGTCAGTGTACTGCCAGCACTTCATCTTATACGGAAAATACAGGTATTCGGAATAAAATGCATACCAAAGCGGCAGGTCACAGATCCGTGCCTGATCAAGATAATGGAAATATACCAGCAGTCCGGTATACAGCATAGGCTTATAGCCTGCCTGCCTTACCTCATCCACAAAAGCCAGGGCGACATCCGTACGGGTCTTCTGATCCAGAGCATCTGCCCTTGCCTCATCATAACCGATATGTTCCACATCCAGTACTATGGGCAGATCCGGTGTATAACCTGCCAGATGATCTATACAGACACGTGCTTCCTCGCGCGCCTCAGCCTCAGTTACGGCTTCGGAAAAGAAATATACGCCGAATTTGATCCCGGCCGCCGATGCTCCCCTGATATTATCATCTATATATTTATCCTCAACCAGTTTACCGCTTCCGTAACCGCGAAATCCGGCACGTATCATAGCGTATTTAATTCCGGAGGCAGCCACTTTATTCCAGTCTATCACACCCTGAAATTCCGACACATCTATCATGGGTATGCCCTTATCCACACCGTCCACCATGTAGTGCATGGTGCCGTCTTCATCCCTGACTATCTGCCCCTCACTTATATCATTCCTCGGAACATTATCAAGCAAAGGAGCAAATTCATAAGTATCTTTATCCACGGTATAGAAAGCATGGTCCTTAAAAACAGCCCTTACCGCTGTCATGGGCCCGCCGCCTTCCTTAAGTGCAGCTGCCATCATTATATCCCGGATATACTCTTCTCTTTCGTTTGCCGCCGCTTCCTTTATATCCTCAAGTTTATCCGTGACCGCCGTCTGCAGGACTGCCGGATCCTCCTTCTGCACAGCAAAAGATGCGGCGTCATCGGAAACACTCTCCCCTACAGCCGAAATGGTGCCTGTAACCCCTTCCGCGGCCTCTGAAGGCAGCTCCTGCTCTGCTCCGTCTATTGCAGCATTCATACTGTTTATCAGAGCTTCATTTTCTTTGATCTGCTGTTCATAGCGCGCAGCATCCTCAGCCCTCGCTTCCATCTCTGCGGCAAGAGCCTTTTTCTGATCCTCCAAGACATACAGGAGGTAACCGCATAATCCAAATGCGGCAAGCAGCAAAAAAATAAGGACAGCTACCGGTGCAAAACTCCTTCCCTTCTCTGCCCTTCGCTTTCCCGCCTTCTTTCCGGCTTCCTTTTTGCCTTCATCGGCGGCATTAAGATGATCATTTACCAGATCGATAAGCTCCAGATCATCATCATTCATCAATTCTTCGTTCTTTCGCATAAACTTCTCCGATACTTATTCCTCCGCAGCCGCAGCAGCGCTAGTCAGATTCAAATGAAAACAGGTAAAGGTCTCCTCCGCATAAGGCAGGGCCCATATCAGCCCCAGCCCGCAGCTTAACAGACATAAAATATATAAGGGTATAAATCCCATATGCAGATAAAACAGCCTGAACTTCTGTCCCGTCATAAGCCAGCGTGAAAGCCTTATGATCTCCGAAACATCCTTCTGCGGGAAATCCAGCAGAAGATAATAGCACTGGCTCATCCCAAGATAATACACGCAGTAATATGTAAGCCCGATACATACAGCTATGGCTGCCAAGGGCAGCAGTACGACATTTCCGCTTATCCTGTAAAATGCATAGATAAATACTCCCGGCATCTCACATAAAAATGCGGTAAGCGTAAGATTTATTGCGATCCTAAGCGCTCTGTCATCCCTAAACGAAAAACCTTTAAAAATATCTGCTATCGAAAAATAATATCCGCAGGTCAGATTCATGTAAAAACTGCATAAGCCGAAATGAAGCACATTAGCAAGGATAAGCCCTATAAGATTGATCGCCATTGATATAAAAAACGAAAAAGCAGAACCTTTGGCAGAAGCATTTGCGCTTAAAGAAGTGAAAGTAAAACTTGCAAAAAGGTACAATAAATGAACAGGTACCACCTGAAAGTACCTGCCCAGAAGATTTCCTCTTGCATCTGCTCTTAGTTCCTCAGAAGATCTGATACCATTCATTGAAAGCTATACCGCCAGATCCAGATGATTTCCTTTGAAGGCTTCCTGCCCCATGGAATTCTCGTTTTTACTGTAAGGATCGTCTTTAGGATATTTAATGGCTGTATCCGTCACCCCGCCCGCACAGTAGCTCCGCCCGCATTCGGGACATACAGCAAACTTAAGCCTTACGCTGGCGCGAAGGACTTTTCCTCCGCCCTCTTCCGCCTTGTCATAAGCATTTGCAACATGCTCCTGCTCGTGTCCGCGGACCCTGGCTTCTGCTGCCGCCGGATTAATGGTAGTAGCGGATTTAAAAGATACCTGCTCATCGGAACCATCCTGATATTTCCGCTCCTTACAGGTCTCACATTCAACTTTTCCAAGCCTCTTGGCTTCGCGCTCATCCATCCCGGCCGGAAGAGGCTTACCGTATTTATCGGTTTCTGCGGAAGGATCCGCTGATACGGACGCACCGAAAGAAGAGGCATATTGCATAGCCGCAACACTGCCGTAAGCTCCTCCGTATCCGATTGCTCCGATAGCACCCATCAAAGCTGTGTACCTCCGGGATATGTATAAGGGTTATTCTCAAATGTATTGTTCTTCAGGAAATCCGGTATCTCCCCGGTTTCGTAATAATGCTGCATTCCTTCCTTAAAGCCCTCGTAATCAGTGCCGTACATCATCTCAAAGCCCTGATCAACCTGAGCTCTTACCGCAGGATCATTCTCCATAAGAAAAAAGGTTGATGCCAGAAGAGCAATGCCCGCGAATATCGCAAATCCGGAAAGTATTAAGCTCCCCAGTGCAGCTCCTCTTATACGTCTTTCCTTTCCCCTGGAAAGAATAGCAAAAAGTATAGCCATCCCTCCGAAAAATACGGGTCCCACACCGGTCACTATGGTAAGCAGCGCCAGCACTGCCATTATCAGAGCAGCAGCGCCCATACCGTTTATACCCTGTGAAGGTCTTCTGTAATACTGCACAGGCGGTATGTTCGGACCGCCCTGATATCCATACTCATCCATACTTATATTATAACACGGGATCAGAAAAAAATCCAGATACAGCTTGATCAAAGAGAATTTAACTCAGATCTTACATTCAAAAGCGCAGATAAGGAAACCGAAAGCTCATCTATCCCTATTTCTGCAGCCTTGCGGATAAAGGAAATATCGGATGCAAGCTCTCCGCACAGGCATACCAGTTTCCCGTGAGAGTGCGCATTGTTAACGCTCATTTCAATGAGCTTAAGGACAGCAGGATGATGCGGGTCGTAGATCCCGCGAAGCCTGTCGTTATTACGGTCTGCAGCAAGAGTATACTGTGTAAGATCATTGCTTCCTATGCTGAAGAAATCGGCTGATCCTGCCAGCTCATCACTGATCAGTGCTGCCGCCGGCGTCTCTATCATCGCACCAAGTTTAAGATCGTCCGAAAAAGCGATCCCCTCTCTTTTCAGGTCCTCCATGACCTCTTCGGTATATTTCCTGCATTTTAAAAACTCATCTGCAGACACTATCATCGGGAACAGAACTGATACCTCACCGTATGCTGAAGCCCTGTATATTGCCCGCAGCTGTGTCTTAAAGATATCCGGCCTGTCAAAGCATATACGCAGTGCCCTGTAGCCAAGTGCCGGATCCGTTTCTTCATCAAACTTAATACATTCAGCCTTTTTATCGGCTCCCAGATCGATGGTCCTTATGACCACTTCTTTTCCGCTCATAGTCTCAGCGGCCGCTTTATATGCGCGAAACTGTTCTTCCTCAGACGGAAGTGAATTTCTGTTCATGAACAAAAACTCGCTTCTGAACAGCCCTATGCCTTCAGCACCGCATTCCAGGGCTTTAACAGCCTCCTCCGCCCTGCCGATATTTGCCAGCAGTTTTATCCTTCTGCCGCTTCCTTTAATGCGGATATCGTATATGCCTGCCTTAAGCTTTGCGGCTTTATCATTTTCTTCCTTCATCCTTTCTTCCGCAGCTTTAAGTGCGGCTTCATCCGGATCCACGGTAAGTATCCCGTTATATCCGTCAAGTACCGCCACTTTTCCGTCTAACGAAGCATCCGGCTTTATCCCGCTCATCGCAGGTATGTTCATATTGCGTGAAAAGATAGCTGCATGGGAATATGCAGATCCTTTATGACTTATAAATCCGAGTATCTTATCCCTGTCAAAGCCGGCCGTATCAGAAGCAGTTATCTCTTCCGACATGATCAGGACCGGATAAGGCAGATCTTTAGTGTCTTTCTTTCCCTTAAGGTTCTGTAACAGACGCCGCGTGATATCTGCCATATCTTCCGCACGCGCCATAAAATATTCGTCACCGCTTCCGCTAAGCTTTTGTGCATATTCCTGCCCGGACTTATACACGGCATACTCAGCACAGACCCTGTCATTGATAATGGTATTTACGATAAGCTCATATAATCCGGCATCCTCAAGTATCATCAGATGCGCTTCGAAAACAGCAGCAGCTTTTTCCCCCATCTCCTTAAGGCTGCGTTCATACAGGATATCAATCTGGTCTTTCGCAGTATTCAGGGCCTCCTTAAAACGCTCTGTTTCCTTATGGACATCATCCGCTGTCCTGCGCTCCGCATACAGCCCGGTTTTTTCATAAAAGAAGATACGGCCTGTCGCGATCCCGCCGCTTATCCCCATACCATTTATCTGCTGCACTTTACCTGCCCCTTTGCGGTCTTTAACTCTTATAGCTCTTCATCATTTCCTTAAGCTTGTTCTTAAACTGTTCAACAACCTTTGAAGGCCCGGTGATCTTAACATCATTGCCCAGCGCGAATATCCATCCGAGGAACTGATCGCTCAGCGCCACTCTGACCCTGGTCTTTGACCATCCTTTCTGCGATGCACTTTTTATCGGTATATCCGTTCCGAAACGGTCTAAGAAGACACCTGCCATCCGGTCGGCAAACTCTATCGTCACATCAACTTCCCTGCCTCCGAACATACCAAAATTCATCTTCGAATATGCTGCCATATCGAATTCCCTGAACAGCTCCCTTCCGCGGCGCTTTTCTTTCGTAAGCTCGATATTCTTCATCTTATCAACACGATAGTGCTTTATCTTATTCTCTGCGGCATCATAAGCGATCAGATAATAATTCTCATCATCCCACATCAGCGCCCAGGGACTTACTTCACTGGGCTTGTCATGACGGGGCACCATTTCCTTGTTTGTATTCCACTGCATATACTCAAATCTTATACAAAGATTTGAAGAAATAGCCTTATGTATATCATCCACTATATAGTAGATGCTTTCATTCATCGTCTTGATACGTCCGCTCACGACCACCTGCCGCTTCAGCTCCTGTGCCTCGTATTCACTGACCATCCCGGTAAGCTTGCGGATCAGTTCCGCCGACTTCTTCTCTGTAATGAACTTGGAAGACTGAATGGCATCTACCAGAAGCTTTAACTCGGCGATCTCAAAATCCTTTTTTCCTACATGATAAAAATAATCACGGCCTTCCCTCTCTCCTATAACATCTATCCCCAGCACTTTAAGTGCTTCCATATCATCATACAGACTTTTACGGTTCGCCGTCACACCATACTCCTCAAGATACTCCTGTATCTGAGGCAGGGTAAGGGCATGTTCATCATCTGTTTTCTCGATCATGATCCTTGAGAGATAATACAGCTTCAGCTTCTGATTTGTTCCCTTTGGCATATCGGCACCTCCGTAAATTCAATGAAATATGATAAAATTATAACATTCACAACTAACGTTATCAACCCAGCACCTCATCATACAGCTCCAGTCCGAAACTCGTCATCTCGGGTTCGTGCGGGATCATCTTAAACGTCCGCCTGCCGTCTTTCAGATGCTCTGCGCTCAGAAAACATACCTTATCATCAGTCTTTGATTCCTCGTACATCTGCTGTGCGAAAGACAGAAGGTGAGTAACCGTAAATATCCGCACTCCCTCTTCTTTAAGTGCTTTAACTATACCATATGCAATGGATGAACCGTCTTTTTCCGTTGTGGTAGCAAAAGATTCATTCAGAAGGATAAGCGGATCCTCCCCAAGATTATTGATTATCTGATCCATACGCCTGAGTTCTTCATCAAGGCGCCCGCTGTTCATCGCACTGTCTTCGCGCCTTGTAAAATGCGTAAAGAGCGAACTGCAGACAGCGCTCGAAAAACTCTTTGCAGCCACCATAAGGCCACACTGCATCATTACCTGGGCTATTCCCAGACTTCTTAAGAAAGTGGATTTTCCTCCCTGATTCGCACCGGTAATGATCACCAGCTGCCTGCCGTCAAGACTGCCGCTGTTGCCCACAGTCTTTCCCTGGCAGTCCATAGCCAGCACCAGTTCCATAAGCTCATCATATTTCAGACCGCCTTTTTCATCGACCTGCGGAAAGCAATGTTCTATCTTAAAGCGCTGCATCTGGGCTCGTATATTTACCGCACCGAGATAAAAAGCTATCTGGAAATGAAGCTGGTCAAAAAACTGCCCATACGAAGCCACAAGATCACTGCAGTATGAATAAACATAATTTACAGTCTGATATTCAAGCTCTGCTGCATCATCCTGCATGGCCTGATCCTTATACAGAGAAATAACTCCCGGCACAAGAGAATTTATCGTCCCCTGCAGTTTAGCCTTGAGTCCGTATGGTTTCGAATAGGGTTTTACTATCGTCTCCACGCTCTCCAGTTTCAGATCACCTATCTTTAATCCGTCCTTTAATCCGCAGTCGATCCTTATACGCGGAAATCTCTGAACATAATACTGGTCTTCACTATCCCCCGATATATCAGCATAAAATGAAATACTCTTCATCAGTGTATCAAGGCTTTCAAGTCTTTCTTCAGTCAGCTCATCCTGTATACGCTCAAACAGATCCAAAAAGCCCTTTGAAATCAATCCGTCTGCATTTTCGATAAACAGCGTCTGCACGGAGATCATCCCGTCCAATAAAAGTCTCAGTACTTTAAGATCACCTATCAGCTTTGCCTTGCTGTCACGTTCTCCTGCCGTACTGCTCTTTCTTCCAAGCTTATCCCATTTTTCAAGTATCTCAGCGGAAAGCTGATAAAGATTAGCTGCAAAAGCCTGCTTACGCAGACAGTCTTTAAGTATCTCCTGACGATATCCCACCTCTTCAGCATCTGCAAGAGGCTGGCGCATGACACGCCTCATCGTCTGAGCCAGATAAGGATCTTCTTTCTCCATATATACCGCCCTGCTGCTTAACATGACAGAATCCACAGACGCAGCCTTAAACAGTGCATTAAGTCCCAGATCCTTTGTTATGCTGCTAAAGTCATAATATGTTTTTCCGGCCTGCCATTCCTTACCGGCATATAACAAAAAAACATTCATGAGAATCTCTCCTTTATCTGCTCATAAGTCAGTCTGTATTTAAGGACCTGCCGGTTAATACCCGTATCTTCCACAGCTTCGCTGCGCTCTATACGGAAGGTCTGTACATGATCTTCATCAAGCATCGCCCTAAGGCTTACCACTCCGGGACAGGAAGCCGAAAGCTCTCCAAGATGTGTTACATAAATGCCTTTGCACGAACGGTCAGTCAGATATTTAAGCACTCTCCTGCCCATCTCGATCGCATCAAAATTAGCAGCCGTGGTAAACAATTCATTTATCACGACGAAAGCTCCTTTCTGTTCATCTTTCATTATGGGTTTCAGACGCACCAGCTCGTCCATGAGTTTTCCACGGCCTGTTTCTGCGCTTTCCTCCACGGAAAAATGAGTCCATAAATTGGTATAGTAAGGAACAGATGCTGAATCAGCCGGAACATCCAGCCCCATCTTTGTCAGATATACCAGCTGTCCCAGACTTCTTCCGTATGTTGTCTTTCCTCCCTGATTGGGTCCTGTCAGCACAAAGAACTTTTCATCCTCCGCCAGATACACTTTGTTAGGTACCACTTCCCTGCCATTCTCCATATTTGTAAGCGCAAGGGCAAGGTCATACAAAGCGGTGGCAGTCAGTTTATCTTTTGATGCTTTAGGCGTGCACATATTAAAACCTTTTTCAGACATCTTTTTCTGAAACTGTGCATAGGCAAGATAATAAAGCATCTCGTTCTCGATCCCGGCGATACCTTCATTCAGATATACGGGATATTCCGTACAAAAAGCTTCAAGCCTTTTGAAGAAAGACCTGTGTTTTTTTCTGAAGAGTTTAACGATCTCTTCTTCAAGGGACGAATAACCCTCTGTATCGGTAAAAGGACTCAGATAATCCCTTTTCACATCCGGAAAGCTTTCCTTAAGGAAAGCTTCGTAACCGCCTTCTCCCTTTCCTTCGGCTATGGTAAAGCGTTCTTTCTCATAAGTAAGCACCACCCTGAAAGAAGCCAGTTCCTTCCAAAGCTCTGCGGTAACACTTTTAATATTCTTAAAGCTCTCAGCCGAAATACATTCTTTAAGATACGCCAGAAGTCCCTTCATCCCTTCCGATGCAGGCTCCTGTCTATCCAGTTCTTCACTTAATTTACCCAATGAACAGATATAAGTATTGACTTCCCTTAAGTACCAGACATGCTTCTGTATTCTCTCCACAGCGGCTTCTCTTCTGGATGCATAGGCAAAACGCTCACGTATGCTTCTGTAATACAGCTCAAGGGCTTCCCTCACGCCGTCCTTCTTTATATCCGTATATACCGCCCTTCTGTATTCTTCATCCTCTTTGGTCGCAGGAAAGAAGCCATAGAGCTTTCGCACTTTGTCTCCCCATCCTTCGCATACCCTGTCAAGTATCTGATCAAGATTAAGGTCAATGAAAAAAGCAGGAAGATCAGTATCTCCTGCATTTTTCTCTTCTGCCATATCCGTCCTGCCCAACAGACTGAACATATTATCTTTCCTCACTGTATCTGATCTTCTGCATTTTTACCGCCTTACTATCTTCCGATAAACTCCGGCATATCAAACGCAACGCCGTTTTTCTTAAGCTCATCGATAAAGAGTTTATAATATCCGGGAACCATCTCTTCAGTCTCATCATGCGCATGCAGAAGAAGTATATGACTGCCGTTATCTTCCAGAAGAGCGGCTCCGGATCCGGGATTTTTATCATTGATCCTCTCCCATACATAATCGATAGTGATCCCGCTGTCCTTACGGATCATATATTCCGCAAAATCAAAAGTCCAGAATGTATCTATATCACGGTCCAGCCCCTGCTCTTTCCACCACTGATACGGGATCTGTGTATCTTTAAGCTTATCAAAGCCTTTATTCTTCAGATATTCCTGAAGCGCCTCTTTATTCTCCCCTCCCTTGTCTCCGTACGGGAAGCGAAAGGGTCTGTACTTTCTTTCAACACCGGCATTACTGTAAAGTTCATTAAGTGCCTCTTCACATTTTTCTATTTCTTCTATCCCCTGTTCAACACTCAGTTTTGAAAAAAACGGATGCGAATAACTGTGATTTCCCACTATCATGCCATGCTGCAGGGCATAGACTGCCTGATCCGGATACTTCACGATATTCTCTCCCCAGGCAAACATAAGCGCAGTGATCCCGTTTTCATTCAGGTAATCTACTATTGCCGGGGTGTTCTTTGACGAGATATCATCAATTGTCAATACTGCTTTGATCATGTTGTCCCTCCTGTAATGAATCTATATTATCCGCAGATGCCGCTATGCAGGATCGGCCTGTATATCTTCATAGATAACGATATTTTTCCCGTTCTGTTTTCCGTAATACATCCTTTGGTCCGCGATCTTTATGATCCCTTCCGGTTCACTGTAACTGTCATTATATTCTTCCAGACCGATGGTGATCGTTGCAGGAATACGTTTATTGAAAAAGACTGTCGGATTCGATTCTATACTCTTCCTCAGGTACTCCATCTTTTCCCTGGCAACAGCCATATCATAATCCTTCATGAGAATGACTATCTCTTCTCCGCCCCATCTGCAGATATCACATCCGTGCATCTCTCTGCGTATAATCGTGGTAATATGTCTGAGTACTTCATCTCCGGCATCATGACCGTAGGAATCATTTATACGCTTAAAATTATCGATATCACAAAATGACACACAGAAATGTCCGTTTCCCGACCTGATAACATCTTCAACAACAGGCAGAAAACCTCTCCTGTTAAGAAGACTGGTAAGGGCATCTTCATGCGCATCTGCCGATAGCTGTTTATTCTTCTGTTCAAGGCTGATCACTTCCACTTCGCTTGAATAGATATGGATCATGTTATAAAAGATAGTAGCAAAAGCCATAACAAATGAAGAGAACAGGACCAGTGCAAGCCGAAGTCCCGGCTCAACAATATAGACCGGCAGTATTTCACTATACTTTGCATACAGATAAGCAAACTCTGCAAAATCCAAAAACAGAACAATAACAATGAGCCATCTTTTAGAGCCCTTAAACAAAAAGCAGCCGAAATATATAAGGATCGGGATTATAGAAAAAAGAAAACAATAGGTTCCGCATCGCAAACCTACGTAATAAGTGGAGATGAACGAATACACCGATACTTCCACAAAAATACTGAAATAAACAGGCATTACATGCCCTATCCTGCAAAGCAGTATGCAGAAAGAATAAACCACAACACTGAGGATATTAAAATGTACCAGAGGGGTCACATGGGCAGCCAGCATAAACAGCAGCAACGTAGCATGAACCATACACATGACAATGACCGTTACAAGGTTACTGTTGTGGACGAGAAAATGCATCGTCTTCTCTATGATACTTCTATCCTTCATATAACCCCCGAATATCACATGAAAAGTATTATCCCTATCCGGTCCTTAAGCCGGATCATACCGGTCTCAATCCATTTCCGTCTCAGTATATGCCACTTCTTTTCCGCATTTGGGACACTTTTCAAATGACGGTTTCTGATCCTCGCTTATCGCATCCGTCCAGACATATTCATTGTCACACAGTCTCATAATAACCCTGCTCCCCACGGCAGGATAGGTCTTCGTGTGAGTAATGAGAACATAATAACAGCGTCCCTGTTCTTCCTGCGTCTCTTCTGCTTTCACAGGTTCCGGATCCGTACTGCTTACAGTTTCGATACCGTTTTCCATAACGCTTCCGCTCTCAGGGACGGTTTCAGTCTCCGGCGCAGTCTTATCCTCCGGCGTGATCACGGGCTCTGAAACAGCTGCTACATGCTCCTGTACCTGAGCGGCATCGGTAACAGCAGCCGCCTCCTCTGCTCTTTCTGCCTGCGGCTCATCAGACTTCGGAGCGATAACATCTTCGAGCGTGATAGCCTTAATGCTGCTGATAGACTGTGACTGATCCACCACCGGAAGTTCCGCTAATGATACCAGACCATCGTCTTTGATAACTTTGGATGTTGTATATCCTCCCGGTCCTCCGAAACGCGATCTGAAGACCGGTTTTACATATCCGGCTGCGGCACTGTCCTGAACAGATGCAGGCTGCGGCTTATCCGCTGCAGCTGCCGGCTGTGAAGATACAGCAGCCACCGACTGTACAGGAACAGATGCAGGCTGTGATGCCGCAGCTGCTGCCGGTTGAGCCGGAATTGCTGAGGGCTGTACGGAAGCATTCCCTGTCACAGCTTCAGCAGGCTTTACAGAAGCTTCTGCTTCAGCCCCTGCAGCTGAACCGGCTCCGCCCGAAGCCTTATTCTTATAAGGATCCTCATAGTTAAACAACGCCGTGTTTACCACATTTGAATCCCATTTCCCTTTATTCATCTCATCAGAGATCTTTGTTGCCAGTTTCTTGGCCTTATCGAAGATAGATGCCATTTTGATACTCCCCCAACTGTTTATGCCTGAATGAAAAACCCGGAATTTATTTTACTACTTTTATCGGTTTTTTTCAATTATTCTCCGCTAAGGAATCAATTACTTTTTGCAGAGATCTGCCGCCGGATATTATCTGCATTATTATCATCCGTGCCTGCTGATACCCGTTTATGCTTATTTAGCCCGAAGAAGCCTTTAACGGCACCTGTCAGATTCTTTTCAACCGCTTCTCTGGGGATGTGATCTCCACCGGCATTACCTCCGGTGACCTTAACATTTTCAACGGGCTCCGGTATCGGAACATAGGCTTTTAATGTCGTATTTTCCGGTTCTCCGGGTCTTAATCCCGGCGGTTGACCGGATGTTTTCATTGTTTTATTCAGGGACGTCTCCGACATTTATCTTTCCTTTCTTCAACTTTCTATACCTCCAGATAGTAATTATGGATCTCCCATTTCTTTATGCTGTGCATGCCTCTTAACACCCGCTCACAAAGAGAACGGCCTTCATCGGTCGCAACGGCAAACATAACCTTGCTGTAGTCGGAATTAAGTATAACATTCCTTCCCAGGACGCTGATCAGGGCCATCGGCGCAAACGTCTCTCCCGGATCCGAATAAATAGCTCCTATATACAGTTTTTCCGATGACAATTCGGAAGCTAAGATGAATCCCCGGTATTCCGAGTCTTTCATAAATGCATAACTAAAATCCATCCGCCATCTACCGGGAAGATACTCAGGTGAAAGTCCCTTCGGAAAATGCCCTTTCCATTCTGCCCGTAGATTTATCCGTTCGGATCTGTCAAGATCACTTATCTTTATTACAGTTCCCGCAAGGCCGGATATAGGCTTTTTAAAGATCGAGTGGCTGTACACGAAGTTAACATCCGCCTCATAGATGATGTTTCCGTCATCCAGCCGTATACATTTATCCTCCAGCCAGGATTCATACAGCGGATCATCGGGATACGCATTCTGCATCACGATCCCCGTATAATCTTTTCCGGCAGCTTCTATGGACAAGCTTTTTATCAGCGCGTCATATACCTTCGGGGTCCGGCAGTCTTCTGTAAGATACAGATTCCTGACGACAAGCACGCGTCCCGGACCGTTGTCGGGTTCCTGAGCTTCTTCAATGACCGCAGCTCCTACATATTCATTTGCCCTTTTATCGATCCCATATACGCGTGCCTTCCCATTTTGGATGAACGGTATATCATCGGTCCTGATAAATCTTAAATAATCAGCCGGCTGCTCAAGCAATCTGATATGGACCATATAATATCCACTCCCTCTTATTTTTCATCTGCTTTCTTCTCTTCATCCTTCTGCTTCACTTCCTCAGGTTCCGGTTCATCGATCTCCGCCGCGCGTATATCGGTAAAGTAACGCCTGAAATTCTTCAGTGATATCTGCTTATATCTTCCAGTAAGAGGATCCAGGAGATTGACGCCATCCCCTTTGATATTCACCTTGGTTACATTATATACGTGCTTTTCATTAAGGTTTATATATTCGTCATATTCGATAGCATCATATAGAGGAATATAGTTATTCTCATAGGGTTCGCATCCGGGAGCCTGCTTTCTTGCAGCCTCCTTTTCTTGTATGCTTATTTTGCTGCAGGTGGAAGCAAGGACGATCTTTCCTTTATCCAGAAGCGCCTTCATCATACCGATAGCCACATCTCCCTGATCACAGTATTCATCGTAACAATAGGTGTCCTGGTACAGTTCTCCGCCTCTGGTGGTAAACTGCAGTGCAGTTTTTCCAAGCAGGATGCGAAGTCCCATATCCTCAGAACCGTTGTTGATATCATTTATTCTGATAGAGCCTTCCTTGCAATAGCCTTTATCAAAATCCTGCCATGGCACATTATGCGCAAAGCCGGTGCTGGTATTTTTTGCCGCATCTTCATTTCCAAAGCCTCTCATATTTAAAACCACTGCCGCGGCTTTCTCCACCAAAAGCAGCCATAAAGGTCTGGCGTCTTCCTCATAGCCGGTCTTGTCCAGCACTATATCAAGCGGCTGACCGTCTTCATCATGAAGCCTTACCACAGCTTTGGTCCCGTCATCGCCATATTCCCTTACCAGCGTTTTTCTGATATAATCGCCCTTCCCCATCTCGATCATTCCCAGCAGGGGCGCAACAATATAGCAGCTGTTCAGTCTCTGTTTCAGACCATTCGTAAGATCATCATGCGGGAAGAGAGGTCTCTCCTTATCAAATGCGTCCATTTTATATCCGTTAACGCTATCGAACATGCTGTCGCTTACATTGATCTCTATGACCTTTCCGGCTCCGTTCTGCTCAAGCCACTTTATTCTGCCCTCACATACACTGATATCATATTGCAGTCTTTTTATCTTATTCGTATCCTTTGTTCTCTGAAGGCTTTTTCTGTACTGTTCAAGTCTTTTATTGATCCTGTTCATCATATCAGCATCGCTCATTACCTTTGCGTTACCGGGATATTTGTCCGTGATCTCTTTAATGCCCTTCTGCCGATTTGCCGGACCATTGGCAGGATTCGCAGGTGCAGTCTTTCTTGTCTGCTTGGTTTTATTGCCTGATATTTCATATTTACTCATCTCTCCTTCTTCTTCAGCGATCCTCTCTTCATCGGCAAACCATTTAGCCTCAAGTTTTTCTGCGATGCTCTCTGAATTATCAGCTTCCCCCAGCCCGGCTTCTTTTCTCACTCTCGCCACATATTCTGCAAAGCTTCCGTCGGGAACCAGCCGGATATCTCCGGAAAACTGTTTTTTCATTTCGGTAATTACCGGATAAAAGCTTTTAAAGATCTGCATCCTCGCCTTGACTTCTTTAATCTCGTCTTTTGTGATCACATACTCTATGCCCAGATCCTTATCCATCAGATCGTCATATTCTTTGACAAAGCCTTCGCAGACGTCTGACATCCGGGCCATATCGAACAGAAGCCCGATATTCTTATTCTCTGCCAGCTCATAGATATTCTGGTGATCAAAAGCCGCTACATCAAATTTAAGAACACACAGCATGATCGTTTCGATATCGTGGAGTCGTTTCAGCTGTCTCTTCCCCACATCTTCCTTCTTCTTTACATGACTCCACATAGATTCAGTGTCAAAAGAAAGGATATCAAACATTCTCGCTGCATGTTCATTGGTTATGTTCTGCTGTGTCCCGGCCACATAGGTTCCCAGAACCTGCGGATCGGTATCCTTGCTGGAGACCAGCTGCGGAGCATAACGTCTGCAGAAATTCAGAGCTCCATCCATCACCTCTTTGTTCAGGTTCTTTTTCAGAGCTTCGATCGCCGCCTTATCTTCTGTAACTACATTCTTTGCTTTTCTGTCGCTGCGCTGCTTTTCTTTTTCAGCGTTGCGATACTGTCTCCTTTCCTCCCTGACTCTCTGCGCAGTGTTTTCCGCGTAGTTCCGGTAATAGTCCTGCCCAAGGCTCAATGCCCCCTTTTCGAGCTTTTTGATGATCTCTTCCTCCGGATTCTCTTTCGGAAGCTTCTTATTTGCACGCACCTCTTCCAGATAACGCTTCATATCGGCATGAGGCATTCCTTCATAATCAGTCTTTTGAGTCTTCAGCTTTATCAGGTGATCATACATTTTGATCCTTGCGGCATACTTATCCCCCTTCTTTAACCTGCCTTTTTCCTGTTCCAGCTCTTTCTGGGACTTATAAAAGAAACGCTCAGGATTGACAATATCGGTATTTTTCACCACCAGATGACCCATAGCGATCAGATAGTCCGTAGTCTGTGCCATGACGTTTATCTTTTCCCTGATCTCGGAAAGCTCGTTCTCCGACAAGGAAAACTCCATCCCGCCCTCTTTTAACAGCGCGCTGTATTCACTGATATAATCTTTCGCCTGCAATGATGCCCATGCTGCGCCATATACTTCTTCGAAGCGGTCAGCTTTCATATCCTTCAGATCTGTGAGATCTTCGAGATCCATTTTTGAAATATCAAATTTCATCAAAGACAGAAAGACCTTTTCAATCATCCGGACTTTGACCTGTTTCTGTTCGGGCGTACAGATCTTAAGCTCCTTCGCAATAGCATTCGCTGTTGCATCTATGTCAGACATCTGCTGCTCTTCTGTCTTATTCTTATCTCCCAGTATCTGCTCGGCATACAGCGCAGGAACCAGATATTTGTTTTTATATAATCCATCTGACAGATTCTCATAATAAACGCCGTTATTAAACAGATCCTCCTTGCGCTTATTAAGGACCTTTTTCAGCTTGGGGATATAGCCCTCATCGACCCGCTCAATATAGATGTTTCTATAGTTTTTACCGGCATCCTTCCACTTCTTATCACGCTCTTCCTGTGCTTTTCTATTCTTCTCCTGCTGTTCCTTCAGTTTCTTAGCCTTTTCCTCTTCTTTGCGACGTTTCTCTTCCTCTTCTTTACGACGTTGCTCTTCTTCTCTGCGACGTTTTTCTTCCTCTTCTTTACGACGTTGCTCTTCTTCTTTGCGACGTTTCTCTTCCTCTTCTTTACGACGTCTCTCTTCCTCTTCTTTACGACGTTGCTCTTCTTCTTTGCGACGTTGCTCTTCTTCTTTGCGACGTTTCTCTATTACAGTATTATGGCTTTTGATGCCATCCGCACAGCGATATTCACCGTCCTCATATCTCTGTCTCTTGAAACTATTGAAATAATCTTTTTCCTCCCGGCTCCTTTTCCTGTCAAATCTGCAGTTTTTCACCCTGTTATAAAGACGAAGAAAACGCATTACATTATCGTTGCCCGTCTCCCATATGTCTGTCTTTTCTTTATCCGCGCCATTAAACAGATCATTTTCACCTATCTGCGATCCGTTTCCCAGGGCTTTAAGCATCCCCTCATGAGATGCAGCTTCCTTAGAAGACAGCAGAACATAATAAGGATCAGCGATCAATTCGCGGCGGCTGTCCATCCATTCTTTTATATCCCTGAGAAATACGGTCTGCGGATATAACTGCTTAATGGTACGATCATCAAGTCCAACATCCTCACCGGCCTCATATCTTTTTAAAAGTTTTTCGATTACGGGAAGCTGCTCTAAAAGCTGATAATTATATTCCAGATTTTCTGTGAACTCTTTATCATCTTTGAATTTAAACTGTGTATGTTTGACATTCAGGAAAGTCCGGATGCTCTCTTTCTGCTGCTCTATATCCAATTCATCCGGCTCTTCATCATTCTGCAGCAGATTATCTACCTGCTGCTTCAGTTCATAGCTTTGGTTGAATTCTTTTGCCGAATTATGCCAGACCTTCTTCTTATCAGCGGCTTTCTTTCGCTTGACCTTCTGGTTCCAGGACAGGGATTCATATGTCCCGGCAAGCCCCGGATCATTTGACTGCTTATAAGCTGCTTCCTTTGTCCTGCTGAAGGAAAGATGCGCTGCAATGATCATATCCTTCATAGACTCTTTCTTCACCGCTGCTTTCTTCTTCGTTTTAACAACAGGGACCTTCTCCAGCTTGTTTTTGACCTTTTTATTTTTCTTTTTCGTGCCAGACGCAGACTCCGACATCTGATCACTCATCCGCGCTTCCGACTCAACGGTGAGCATGTCCTGTTTATTTTCCTCGATAAAAATATCTTTATTCTCTTCTTTTGATGATCTGTAATGTTCTTTCATATATGATCTCCCTCTGTTATGGCGTCGTTAGTTACTCAAGACTGTATACTGCATATTTCAGCTGTTTCCTGACGATCTTCCCATCTCCGAAAAGAGTGTTGATAAAGTTATCCACGCTCCTGTTTGCTGCAACAAACATCAGTACCGTCTGTTGATCCGCATTCTTCAGGCACCCGTCTATCAGCGCTTTTGTAAGGATAAGCGGATTGTCGGGACTGCCTGTGTTCAAAAGCAGCGTGACCATATAATGATCATTGGTAACCTGCTCCGTAAGTAACACCGCTTCGATCTTATTATCATCATCTTGTATCACAAAGCTTCTTTCGGGATCACAATTATCCGCAAACTCCGTTGTTCCGGCTTCACGTTCCAGAAATCCCAGAAGCTCGTTTCGCATTTTATTCTTTAAAGACGCCACAGGATCTGCTTTCCCCTTCATCTTTTGGCGTAATACATGTCTTATATCAGGATATTGTGCTGCCTCCATTACAGGAACATACCAGACCGGATCACCTTCCGTCACACAGAATCCGAAAGCTGTTAAGAATCCATCCAGATCAGGATGTCCTTCCGGATATGAGATTGAAAGAGCAAAAGCTTCTTTTTCCAACACCTTCTCCAGACTACTGATCAGCATTGACGCTGCTCCGCATCGTCGGTAGTCCGGATCCACATACAGCCATTTGATGCTTATGATATCATCATCATCCACCGAAAGGACCATCGCAGCGATGGGCAAGTCTTCTTTTCCAAGCAGCCCAAAGCTTTCCAGATCCATGCTCTTAAAGCCCGTCGGCAGCAGAGCTTCAAAGGCCTCCCTGTTTTCTTCCGCTATGCGTGTAAACTTAAACATCTCTATACCCCCTTATGGTAGCAGCATTTGGATATTTTGCACAAGAAATTAGAAATAAGTTGCATATACTTTAAAAGAATATCACAAAATACGCAATCTGTCACCCTCGATATATTGCACTGGATCAATCCTTTGATTTACAGCTTACTGATGATCGGAATTTAGCAGCAATATAACAGGCGCCGCCCTTATATAAAGGCGGCGCCCGGTTCACGTTTAAAAATATCTGCTTTTTATTGCTTCTTTGCAAATACAGGATAAAGCTTTATGGTCTTTCCTTTTTCAGGAAGCAGTTCTTCAAGCGATACCACCTCTCCGGTATCGAATTCTGCCTCTGCAGAATTCTTTACTCTTGACCATCCGACAAGCTCAAGCGTCTTATCCTTTGCTTCTATCGTACTGCCTTCGCCTATCTTTACTTCCTGTACATCCTCATTATTCAGAGAATATTTAAGCTTCCGGCTCTTTACCTTACCTTTCAGCTTTACCTTTTTTCCGTCGAATTTAGCATTCTTATAATATTTAACGGTATATGTATTTGCGGTAAATTCCGCCTCGAGTACAAGCTCTCCGTCCGTAGCATACTTTGTAAGTGCAGATGCAGTTAAAGCAGAGATCTTCTTTTTCTTATCATTTCCCTTTTTATCTTTATAACTGCAATACCACCCCTTAAAGGTATAACCTTTTCTGCTAAGCTTCTTCAATGTTGCTTTTTTACCACTGCCATTGATCGTATAATAGCTTTCCAGCTCATCACCGCCATTAGTATTAAACGTAAGATAGGCTGTTACAGCTGCGTTTTTCTTTCCGATAAGAGTTATCTCTTCCCCGCCGCCAGCCGAACTTTCAACAACCGTGACCTTACAGGAAGCGGTAAAGCCACCATCTTCTGAAGTGGCGGTTATTGTTGCTTCACCAACAGCTATACCTTTGATCTTGCCCTGGTCTACCGTAACAATGCCGGTATCACTGCTTTTCCAGCTTACCTCCTTGTTAGTGGCATTTGAAGGCGTAAAGTTGACTTTGATCGTATAAGTCCTTCCGACTCCCAGTTCATACGAACTTGTATCAAGCCTTATCCCTGTTACAGGTATCTGTCTGCCTGCCTCAGCAGTCCAGGTGACAGTCCCACCATAATCCTTCTTTACAGAATCGTTCCAGCCACTCGCTTTTTCAGGATAATATGCGGTAGTTTCAATTCCATAGAATGCGTTATCGCCAAACTTCTTGGGAGCATTCCCTTCAAAGTGGATCTCTTTGAGAGAATGGCAGTTAGCAACTGTATAGTCTCCTATCTCAGTAACGGTGGCAGGAATATTAAGAACTGAGATCTTACAATATCCATCACCGCCTTTATCGTAGCCTGTTGCAAAAAGATATGCAGGAATTCGCTTAACGCCATCTCCAAATGTAACCGTCATTCCTCCTGAAGCACCGGCTTTAAAAAATACGGAGGATTTAGCATCATCCTGATCCCAGCTGTATTCCGAATCATCTCTTTTTATACTGGCACTCTCGGCATCCGCAAGATTCACCGCATTTATCGTTACATCTTTTAATCCGCTGCATTCACGAAATGCTCCTGCGCCTAATACTGTCAATGTAGACGGTAATACCACATCTGTAAGGGCAACATCACCCATAAATGCTCTTCTACCTATCTCAGCTACAGGTTCATTTACGGTAACGTTTTTTAATGTAGTACATGAGCTGAAAGCCAGGGCTCCGATACTGCTTACCTTTCCGCCTACGGTAAGGGTCTTCAGCTTTCCGCAATTTCCGAATGCACTGTCTCCTATAGTGGTAACTGCTCCCCCTATTTCCGCTACACTCATATTGGCATTTGAATAAAATGCGTCTGCTCCGATGGTTTCAAGTTTTTTTAATGCAGGATACTCTGTAAATCCGCAGTATGCAAAGGAATATTTCCCGATTTCTTCCACATTATCTCCGCCTTCAATGCTCTTTAATCCGTCACAGGAATAAAAAGCATAATCACCTATATCGGTAACACTGTCAGCGATCACTACCCTGCTCAATTTACAGCTTATGCCGGCTTTTTCAGTATCGCCTGTCGCAAAAAGATATGCCGGGATCCTTTCTACACCTTCCCCGAATGTAACCGTCATTCCTCCCGAAGCACCGGCCTTGAAGAATATGGAAGACTTTGCATCATCTTCATCCCAACTGTATTCCGAGTCATTTCTTTTTATACTGGCACTCTCGGCATCCGCAAGGTTCACTGCATTTATGATGACACTCTTTAAACCGGTGCATTCGCGGAATGCCCCTGCGCCCAATTCATTCAAAGTAGACGGCAATGTCACATCCGTGAGTGCAACATCCCCCATAAAGGCTCTTCTGCCTATCCCGGCAACCGGCTCATTTATCGTTACTGTTTTCAATGATGTACAAGACCTGAAAGCTTCTGCTCCTATACTGCTCACATTACCGCTGACACTCAATGTCTTAAGCTTTCCGCAGTTCGAAAAAGCAAGATCACCTATAGTGGTAACCATATCTCCTATTTCCGCTACACTCATATTAGCATTTGAGTAAAATGCGTTTGTTCCGATAGTCTCAACTTTCTTTAACGCAGGATACTCGGTAAAACCACAATAGGCAAAGGAGTATTTCCCTATTTCTTCCAGATTATCTCCGCCTTCTATGCTCTTTAATCCGTCACATGAATAGAAAGCATAATCACCTATAGTGGTAGCACTGTCCGCGATCACTATCTTGCTCAATTTACAGCTTATGCCGGCTTTTTCGGTATCACCTGTCGCAAAAAGATAAGCCGGGATCCTTTCTACACCTTTACCGAATGTAACCGTCATTCCTCCCGAAGCACCGGCCTTGAAGAATATGGAAGACTTTGCATCATCTTCATCCCAACTGTATTCCGAATCATTTCTTTTTATACTGGCACTCTCGGCATCCGCAAGGTTCACTGCGTTGATCGTTACCTCTTTTAATCCGGTACATTCACGAAATGCTCCTGCATTTATCTTTCCGACCGTAGCAGGGATCGTTACCGATGTTATCTCGGCTTTCCCCATAAATGCCCGCCTTCCGATCGCCGCCACATCAAGTCCTTCGATCGTTTCGGGTATATTCAGAACCGAAGACGTACCCGTATATCCCGTGATCGTCATTCCGTCAGATGTGGTTTCATAAGTAAAACCATCTGCCGTTGTCCCGGAAGCATATGTCAGATCGCTCTCTCCGGCTGTTTCATCTCCTGTCGCATCTGCAGCTTTCGCCTCTCCCAAGCCTTCAAAAGCTTCATTTTCCTCACTGTCTTCTGCTTCACTTTCTTCCTGTGCCGCATCTTCGGAAACGGTTTCGATCTGCTCTTCGCCGGCTGCATGCACAGGCAGATAAGCAGATCCCAGACTGCTCACTTCCAGTACTGCCGTCATGATAAGAGCAAGCACTCTTTTTGCTTTCATCCCTTCTTCCTCCTCTTTTTTCTATTAAAAATGCACCGTCCAACATCTGAGTGTGTCAGGCGGTGCATTTTATGTATCACCTTAAGTACTTATATACGGATCAGCTCAGATCATTTCTTCTTAGCTGCTATGGCTGCCTGTGCTGCTGCCAGTCTTGCGATAGGCACGCGGTAAGGTGAGCAGGATACATAGTCAAGGCCGATCTTGTGGCAGAACTCGATGGATGAAGGATCACCGCCGTGCTCACCGCAGATGCCGCAGTGGATCTCGGGACGTACGCTCTTGCCCTTCTTGATAGCCATATCCATCAGCTCGCCTACGCCGTCCTGGTCAAGACGTGCAAACGGGTCGTTCTCAAATATCTTTCTCTCATAATATGCCTGAAGGAACTTGCCTGCATCATCACGTGAGAAGCCGTAGGTCATCTGTGTAAGGTCGTTGGTACCGAAGCAGAAGAACTCAGCTTCCTTAGCGATGGTATCAGCGGTAAGTGCAGCACGGGGGATCTCTATCATGGTACCTACTTCGTACTTAAGATCGCTCTTAAGTGCTGCCAGCTCTTCATCAGCTGCCTTTACAACTATATCCTTAACAAACTTAAGCTCCTTAGCATCACCTACAAGAGGGATCATGATCTCGGGAACTACAGTCCAGTCGGGATGCTTCTTCTTGGTATTTACTGCTGCGCGGATAACAGCGATGGTCTGCATCTTTGCGATCTCGGGATAGGTTACATCCAGACGGATACCACGGTGACCCATCATGGGGTTGAACTCTACCAGTCCTTCGATACGGGCCTTTATCTGCTGTACGGTCTTGCCCTTTGCCTTTGCAAGTCTTGCGATATCTTCCTCTGTTCTGGGAACGAACTCATGCAGAGGGGGATCCAGGAAACGGATGGTAACAGGGTTGCCTTCCATAGCCTCAAAGAGCTGCTCAAAGTCGCCCTGCTGAAGGGGTTCGATCTTCTGCAGCGCTTCCTCACGCTCTTCAACAGTATCGGAAACGATCATCTCACGGAATGCTTCGATCCTGTCCTCATCAAAGAACATGTGCTCTGTACGGCAAAGTCCGATGCCTTCTGCTCCCAGCTCACGTGCCTTCTTAGCGTCATGAGGGGTATCTGCATTGGTACGTACCTTAAGGGTACGGTACTTATCTGCCCATGCCATGATACGGCCGAACTCACCTGCGATCTGTGCGTCAACGGTAGGTACAGCGCCGTCATAGATATTACCTGTAGTACCGTCGAAGGAAATGATGTCGCCTTCGTGATACTCCTTGCCGCCTAAGGTGAACTTCTTATTCTCTTCATCCATGATGATATCGCCGCAGCCGGATACACAGCAGGCACCCATACCACGTGCAACAACTGCTGCATGGCTGGTCATACCGCCACGTACGGTCAGGATACCCTGGGATACCTTCATACCGGTGATATCTTCGGGAGAGGTCTCAAGACGTACCAGAACAACCTTCTCACCTCTTGCTGCCCAGTCTTCTGCATCTGCAGCGGTGAACACAATCTTTCCGCATGCAGCACCGGGAGCTGCGCCCAGAGCCTTACCGATAAGACGTGCACGGACGATAGCGCTCTGATCGAATGTAGGGTGAAGCAGGGTATCAAGGTTACGGGGCTCGATCATTGCAACAGCCTCTTCCTCAGTTCTCATGCCTTCATCTACCAGATCACATGCTATCTTAAGTGCTGCCTGAGCTGTACGCTTACCGTTACGTGTCTGCAGCATGTAAAGCTTTCCGTGCTCAACAGTGAACTCCATATCCTGCATATCGCGATAGTGGCTCTCAAGCTTCTGGCATACATCCTTAAACTGCTCAAATGCCTCGGGGAATTTTTCCTCCATCTCGGCGATCTTCATAGGTGTACGTACACCTGCAACCACGTCTTCACCCTGAGCATTGGTAAGGAACTCACCGAAGAGTCCCTTCTCACCGTTTGCGGGATTACGTGTGAATGCAACACCGGTACCGCAGTCATCACCCATATTACCGAATGCCATGGACTGTACGTTTACTGCGGTTCCCCATGAATAAGGGATATCATTGTCTCTTCTGTATACGTTTGCACGGGGGTTATCCCATGAACGGAACACGGCCTTGATTGCTCCTACAAGCTGTACCTGGGGATCGGTAGGGAAGTCCTCTCCGATCTTATTCTTGTACTCAGCCTTGAACTGGTTTGCCAGCTCCTTAAGATCATCCGCATCAAGCTCAACGTCCTGCTTAACACCCTTGCGGCTCTTCATCTTATCGATGAGCTGCTCAAAGTACTTCTTACCTACTTCCATAACGACATCAGAATACATCTGGATGAAACGGCGGTAGCAGTCCCATGCCCAGCGGGGATTCTGTGACTTCTCAGCCAGCACTGCCACAACATCCTCATTAAGACCCAGATTAAGGATAGTATCCATCATACCGGGCATAGATGCTCTCGCACCTGAACGGACAGAAACCAGAAGAGGATTTTCCTTGTCTCCGAATCTCTTTCCGGTTATCTCCTGAAGCTTTTCTACATATTCATTTACCTGAGCCATTATCTCGTCATTGATCTGACGTCCATCTTCATAATACTGTGTACATGCCTCTGTCGTGATGGTGAAACCCTGAGGCACAGGAAGACCCAGATTGGTCATCTCTGCAAGGTTAGCGCCCTTACCGCCTAAAAGCTCGCGCATGTCTGCCTTGCCTTCTTCAAACAGATAAACCCATTTTTTTGCCATGTTCTCTTCTCTCCTTCTTATATGTTGTATTATTTGGTTAACATTTTTATATATTATCACGCTGGTGATAATCTACCTGATCGATAAGCCGGCCTAAACTATCGCATCCCTCTTGGTTATGTATGTTGCAATATTAACGGCATGGTCGGCCACACGCTCAAGTGCTGCAGCCACATCCGAAAATATCATTCCGGCATCGGGAGTACATTCCCCTCTGGTAAGACGGTCTATATGATTCTGCTGAAGCTCCCTTTCCTTATCATCAACCTTATTCTCCATACCGTTCATCTCTTTGACAAGCTCGGCCCCGTTGCTTCCGAGTATCGCCTTTAAGGAACGTTCCAGAAGAGCATTGACCAGCTCCATCATCTGCGTAAGCTCCTTGATGGCCACGGGCGAAAAGTCCACTCCCGTTTCTTTACGTCTGGCAGCCATATTTGCGATATTATCGGCATGGTCGCCGATACGCTCGATATCGTTTGCCACATGGAACAGGGCTCCCAGCCCCTGCAGATCCTCTATAGGCAGGGTTGACTGGTTTATCTTTATGAAATATGAGGTGATCGAATGATTGAGGAAGTCGATGTTCTTTTCCATCTCATGCACGGATTCTATTTCTTCCTGATCCAGGGTGATAAGCGCATTCATTGCCCTGTTTAAGTTGTCGTTTGCAAGAGATGCCATACGCTCAAGTTCTTTCATGCCGTCCACAACAGCAGTTGACGGATTAAAGAGGACTTTCTCACCGATATACTTAAGCTGGAAGGTATCCAGGTATCCGACCTTCTGATCCTTTCCGGGAACCACCAGATATGTAAGCTTTACTATCAGATCCGAGAACGGGAAGAGCACGATAACCTGAACGATCTTGATTATCGTATGCGCATTTGCCACGAAACGTCCGTCGTCTGCAGATATAGAATGGAGCAGCTCTGACACGGGATCCATTGCCACCAGGAATACGAAGAACATTGCAACAGTACCGATGACATTAAAAAGCAGGTGTATCAGGGCTGCTCTTTTAGCGTCCTTCTTACCTGCCAGGGAAGCCAGTAATGCGGTTGTACATGCTCCTATATTACATCCGAGGATTATAAAAAGACAGATGTTGACATCTTTAAACAAGCCCTGCTGCGCCATCAGAAGCGTAAGGGATACAGTGACTGATGAACTCTGGACCACCGCAGTTATCGCAAGCCCGGTGAGTACTGCCAGGAAAGGATTGGTAAGCCCTGCCAGAATATTAACGATCTCCTCGGATTCCTTGATGGATGCCATACCGGAAGACATAGTTGAGATCCCAAGGAAAAGCACACCGAAACCTGCAACTACATCCGCAAGCTTCTGTGCTGTCTGGTTCTTGCTTATCATACCGGTGATAACACCTGCAAGCAGGATCAGGGGAGCATATGCCGAAAGATTGAATGATACCAGCTGGCTGGTAATGGTAGTACCTATATTGGCACCGAAGATAACTCCCGCCGCCTGGAAAAGACTCATAAGCCCGGAGTTAACGAAACTTACTACCAGTGTAGTGCAGGCTGAAGAGGACTGCATTATCGCTGTAAACAAAATACCGACCAACAGCCCTTTAAAGCGGTTGGTGGTAAACATTTCCAATATTCCTCTGAGCTTGGCACCGGCTGCTTTCTCGATACCTTCACTCATTATTGTCATGCCCAGCAGGAAGAGCCCAAGCCCGCCCGCTAATGACATTATCTCTTTTAGTCCCATAAAGACCTCGCTGTCATTATCACATTCAGAGATATTTTAGCAGACCATTTCAAGCTATGCAAGAGTGCTCTTGAATATTTGTCTTTATTCTGCTATACTGCCCCGTTGGACAGTATTATAGCAAAGGAGTGTTGTGAAAAATGGACAATTCCGAAGGCAAAAATATACAGGTTGAAAGCGATCATCTTACTAAACAGGAACAGCACAACAATGAAATGGCCCGTACAGAAAAAGCCCAGTTGCGCTTTCAGAAGCTGTCTTTCGTGATGTCGACGTTAAGCTGCGTGTTCATGGCTGCCATGCTCATCATAGTGATATGTCTGGTTACATACATCGTTCCCAAAGTGAATACTATCTATAATTCCACCATGGTCACTCTTGCCAATATGGAAAAGATAACAAACGATCTTAACGAAGCCAATCTGAGCGGTACGGTCAAAAATATCAATGATCTTACCCTGCAGGCTACCGGAGATCTTCATAATACGATGGAAAAACTGAATTCCGTAGATCTTGAGACTTTAAACGATTCCATTCAGAGACTCCATGACATTATCGAACCTCTGGCAAAGCTTTTCAGTATCGGACGCTGAGCAGATCCCTCTGCATCTGTGCCTTTAGATCTTCCACGCTGTCAAAACGCTGTTCGGGTCTTACGAACCTGAGCAGCTCTACGCAAAGCTTTCTGCCATATACATCCTGTGAAAAATCAATGAGATATGTTTCAAGGCATACCCTGTCATCATTCTTGACAGTAGGTTTTACCCCTATATTGCAGACACCTTTATGATATGTTCCGTCTATCATCATACCGCATTCATATACGCCAAACGGCGGAAGTATCTTATCCGGATCCGGTGTCATGTTGATAGTGGGAAAACCTATGGTCCTTCCAAGTGCCGCCCCATGCTCTACAGTCGCGGTAAAGGAATAGGGACTGCCAAGGCATCTGAGCGTGGATATCATATCCCCACGGGCTATCATCTCACGGATACGGCTTGAGCTTACAGCCGCATTATTATACATCAGCTTGTCCACTTCAACGGTCTCGAAACCGTGATCCCTGCTAAGCGCATTCAGAAGAACAAAGTCTCCCTTCCCTCCTTTTCCGAACGAAAGATCCGCTCCCGCGACTATCAGGGCCGCTTTAAGCTTTCTGCACAGTATATCCGTTACAAAGACGGAAGGATCCACTGCAGCCGACTCTTTATTCAGCGGATACTCCACCAAAAGCTCCACACCAAGGCTTTTCAGTATATCTCTTTTTTCGTCCCTGCTTATGATCAGCTTCTTATCCATACCGCCGAAGAAACGCTCCGGTGATGGCTCAAATGTAAACACACAGGGGGTAAGACCATCCGCTTTTGCCTCGATTATGTGCGCCAGCAGACGGCGGTGTCCTGCGTGAACCCCATCAAACTTTCCTATAGCGAGCGCGGTAGGTCTGTCAGTATAAATTGTATCAAGAGTATTTAAAATTTCCATGACTTATATCGATCACATGCCGCTCTGATAACTGAGTCCCGGGGGCTCTCAGTCCGGCAGGCTGTATATCGTCTCCGCTTTTAAAACATCTTTCCCTTCATCATATCTGTAGACTGCACGGAACTTATCAGTATCATCATATACGCGAAACAGCCGGGCAGATGTACTTTCCCGTACATATGACAGCGGCAGCGGATTACCGTTTCTTAAATACTTCATATCTTCGGTCCTGACAAATATCGCAGGGCTGTCATTATAGAAATGCTCAACCAATACCACATGTTTCTCTATCTCTCCGGCTTTGGCTAAAGCCTCAACTTCCGAAAGCTTAAGAGCCGTATCCAGAGTAAACTCACCGCTCATGCTGCGCAGGAGTTTTTCCATAGCCGCACCGCAGCCAAGCTTCTCTCCTATATCCCTGCAGAGCGAACGTATGTAAGTTCCTTTACTGCATCTGACTCTGAATACAGAACGCGGAAGGCTTATCTCCTGTATATTAAGATCAAATATCTCCACTCTTCTGGCCGGACGTTCTACCGTCACGCCCTCGCGTGCAAGCTCATAAAGCCTCTTTCCGTTCTGCTTAAGCGCAGAATACATGGGCGGAACCTGATCGTAAGGCCCCAAAAAAGACATAAGCGCAGAGGTGAATTCATCTTCCGAACATACCACCTCACGTTCCCCGGTCACGGTTCCGCTCATATCTTCCGTATCGGTACAGACTCCAAGGCGAATGGTGCAAACATATTCCTTCTGTTTATCGGTAAGATGCTCAACCAGCTTCGTGGCATAACCCAAACATACCGGAAGCACGCCCTCAGCTTCAGGGTCCAGCGTTCCGGTATGTCCTATCTTCTTCTGATGAAGTATGCCCCGCAGTCTTGCTACCACATCCGCTGAGGTATACCCCTTTTCTTTATAAATATTTATTACTCCGTTTATCACTTGCCCTCCAGCTGCCTGCCTACTTCCTTTACAAGACCGGCAATAAAATCCTCAAGGTCTCCGTTGTATTCGCAGCCTGATGCACGGGCGTGCCCGCCGCCGCCGTATGCTTCTCCTACTTTGGCAACATTCACACTGTCCGAAGACGAGCGCATGCTCGCTTTCCACTGACCGGGTTTCTTTTCGTAAATGTACATTGCGCATTCCACACCCATAGTGATGCGGAGCCTCTCGACTATACCGCCCGTATCATCCCTAGTGGCACCGACTTCGCGCATCTTTTTCCAGCTTGAGTATCCTATTATAAGGCGTCCGTCAAAGAAGAAACGTTCCTCAAGAAGTGCATGCGCCAGTAAAAGATTTGTTTCCTTCGGTCTGGAAAAGAAAGTCGCATCCAGCATGGAAGAAAAATCAAAGCCGTATCCTATAAGCTCTGCGGCTATCTTCAGTGTATCAGGCGTAGTATTGGAAAAATGGAAAACTCCGGTATCATGTGCAAGGGCCATATACAACAGTTCAGCTATGGTTGCATCCATGTACTGTTTATCCATAAGATCAAAGATTATCTCTCCGCAGGCTGCGGCTGAAGGTATCACATGATTGAGCATCCCTGTCCCGTCTGCATTACTGATATGATGATCTATGTTTATCGTCTTGACGGCGGCTTTGAAATAATCACGTGCATCACCTATGCGCTCCGCATTTGTGTCACATACTATGAACACATCAAAAGGCTCTCTCTGCGGAAAATCACTTATGATCTGATCCCTTAACGGAATGCCCGCCATAGCCTTTTCCGGCTCTTCCAGAAAAAGCTCGACCTTTGAATCCGGCAGCCGTTTTCTCAGATATTGCATAAGAGCCAGACAGGAACCTATGCAGTCCCCGTCCGGCTTTATATGTCCGGTGATACCTATGGTATTTGCGTTTTTTACTTCCGCAAACAGATCAAACGCCATTTATTCCTGATCTCCTTCGCCGCGGGCGGCACGGGCAGCATTATCGGCCCGGCTCACCTCATCAATAAGCTGTGACATCCGGTTCCCGTATTCGATGGAATTATCCGGCAAAAATATCAGCTCGGGAGTATTTCTTAAGTTAAGCTCGTGAGCCAGTTCCCTGCGCAGATAACCTTCCGCACTCTTTAATCCCTCAAGCCCGGCTTCCACGTTTCCGTCATCGGTGAGCATCGATACCCACACCTTGCAGGTCTTAAGATCCGGTGCCACCTCCACATCTGTCACCGATGTGAACTCCGGTACCCTGGGGTCCTTAAGACCGCTTCTTATAGCCTCGGCAAGTACCTTCTGTACTTCCGAATTGATCCTTGTATTTTTTACACTTCCCTTACGCATCTTATGTTCTGGGAACCTCCACCATTATATATGCCTCGACCTGATCCAGTTCCTGCATCTGATCGAACCCGTCAAATACCAGACCGCATTCATAGCCGGCCTTGACTTCCTTAACATCATCTTTAAACCTCTTAAGGGATGCCAGCGCTCCTTCGTAGATCTGCTCGCCTTCACGGCTGATGCGGATCTTGCAGTCTCTCTGGAATACGCCGTCAAGCACGAAGGAACCTGCGATATTGCCGACTGCCGATGCCTTGAAGATCTGACGCACTTCCGCATGACCGATGATCTTCTCTTCGTATACGGGATCCAGCATACCCTTCATAGCTGCCTCTATATCTTCTATCGCCTGATAGATGACCTTATACAGACGTACATCTACGCCTTCACGCTCTGCAGTCTGCTTGGCCACGGCATCGGGACGTACGTTAAAGCCTATGATGATCGCGTTTGAAGCACTTGCAAGGACTACATCCGATTCGTTGATAGCACCTACGCCGCCATGTATGGCCTTAACAACAACCTCATCATTGGAAAGCTTGAGGAGTGACTGTTTAACCGCCTCAACACTACCCTGAACGTCAGCCTTGATGATAAGATTGAGTTCCTTGAGATTGCCTTCCTGTATCTTGCTGAACACATCCTCGAGGCTCATCTTAGCCTTTGTATCCTCAAGGAGCTTCTCCTTATTCTGTGCTATAAAGGTATCGGCAAAGTTCTTTGCCTCCCTGTCATTAGGATGGCAGATAAAGATCTCACCTGCGTTGGGCACATCATTAAGACCAAGTATCTCAACGGGAGTGGAAGGACCTGCATCCTTAACTCTCCTGCCCTTATCATCAACCATCGCACGCACTTTACCGTGTGATGCACCGGCAGATATAAAATCACCTACATGCAGGGTACCCTTCTGGACAAGCACGGTTGCAACGGGACCACGTCCCTTATCAAGCTCTGCCTCTATGACCAGACCTCTTGCCTGTCTCTTGGGATTGGCTTTAAGCTCCAGCACATCTGCGGTAAGCAGTATCATCTCCAGCAGATTGTCGATCCCTTCGCCTGTCTTTGCCGAAACCGGTGCGAAGATCGTGCTGCCGCCCCAGTCCTCTGAAACCAGTTCGTACTCGGTAAGCTCCTGCTTAACCCTGTCAATATTTGCACCGGGTTTATCTATCTTATTTACTGCTACTATTATCTCTATGCCTGCTGCCTTGGCATGGTTGATAGCCTCAACGGTCTGGGGCATGACACCATCGTCTGCAGCAACCACCAGTATTGCGATATCCGTGGAATTTGCACCACGCATACGCATGGATGTGAATGCCTCATGTCCGGGAGTATCCAGGAATGTTATGGACCTTCCGTCGATCGATACAGTATATGCACCTATATGCTGCGTGATACCGCCGGCTTCCTTATCCGTCACATGAGTCTTACGGATAGCATCCAGAAGCGAAGTCTTACCGTGATCGACATGTCCCATAACACAGATAACGGGAGGACGTGCCGTGAGTTTGCTCTCATCTTCATCCTCTTCTTTAAGGAGTTCTGCGATAACGTCAACCTTCTCCTCACGCTCGCACATTATCTCATAATCTATAGCGATCTCCTCAGCCTTCTCGAAGCTGATCTCCTGGTTGACTGTCACCATCTCGCCCTGCATAAACAGCTTTTTGACTATCTCAGAAGGCTGTATGCGCATCTTTTCGGCAAGCTCTTTAACAGTGATGGAATCAGGCAGTGTTATCACCTTGATATCATCTTCCTGTACTTCCTGTTTCTTAGCTACAGGCTTCTGGAATGAACCGGCGCGGTTATTCCTGCCTTTCCCGAGATTATCCTCGTAGATCGAGCTGTTCTTTTTCTGTTCTCTGTCGCGGTCCTTATCGGAATGACGGCCTCTTCTGTTATCATTCTTGGTCTCGGGCTGGGGTGCCGCTGCTGCAAAACCGCCCTTTCCTCCCTGCATGGGACGGCCACCACCCTGACCGGGTCTGGAATTAGGCGCGCCGCCGAAACCGGGACGTCCGCCCTGCCCCTGTCTGCCGCCCTGGAAGGGTCTGTCCTGCTGTGCGGGGCCTCTGCCGCCCTGGAAATTACGATCCTGTCCGAAATTCCCTCTGCCCTGGTCATTACGCTCACCCTGGCGCGGAGCGGATCCGTTTCTCGGTCCGCCGCCCTGAACGGGTCTGCCCTCAGCAGGCCTGGACGCATTATTATTATTGTTAACAGGTGCAGGTCTTGCGCTGCCTGCATTATCCGCAGCAGGTGCAGGACGTGCTGCCGCCTGCTGTGCAGCCTCTTCCGCTCTCTTTCTGGCCTGCTCTGCCTCTAAGCGCTTCTGTTCCTGCGCCTGTCTTATACGCTCCTCTTCCATCCTCTTATTTGAGATGGCTCCGGCACGGTCTATCATATTCTCACGCGGTCTGATGGGGCCCCTGTTGAAATTACCGCCCTGAGGATATCCGCCCCTCATGTTATTACCCTGCCCGCCCATACCCGGACGCTGCTGCTGGGCATTACCGCCGACGATTATTATGCTCTTCTTTTTCTTCTGCGGCTGCTGGGAATGAGGATCATTGGGACGCTGCTGAGGCATACGTCTGTCATTTTCATTTCCCTTAGCAGGACCCGCCTGCTGTTTGGGCTCCTCTTTCTTTTCAGAGGGCTGCTCTTTCTTATCACCCTGCTGCTCTTTTTTCTCTGCAGCCTGTTCTTTCTTTTCGGGAACAGCTTCCTGTTTTTCCTTTTTATCTTCGGGAGCAGATGAAGCTTCACTGTTTCCAGAGCGTTCAAAACCAAGAGCCTTAAGTTCGGAAACTATAGCCCCTTCCAGCTCTGCAGGAAAAGTACTCGATGCCGTTTTCCCTTCCGCACCGTGCTTTTCCAAAAGCTCTATGATCAGATTGTTTTTGGGCGAACTCCCGTCCGCTCCCGTAAATTCCTTTGAAAAATTACTGATCCTTGCCATCTGTCGCACTACCTCCCTTATATTCTTCCCCAAGAATCGTCTTTATCTTTTGTGCAAAACCTGCATCCTCAAGTGATAACACGCTCCGGTACTCTTTTCCCAGTGCATGTCCCAGATCCTCCTTCAGGGAATACTCCATACATTCTACCTGATAAAAGCTGCACATATCCCGTATGCCTTTTTTTGATGCTTCGGAAGTGTCGGCCGCTACAAGTACCAGCAGCGACTTTCCTCCCTTGACACTCTGCTCCACGGTGAAATTACCGCTTTTTATCTTTCCTGCCCTCTGGGCCAGTCCCAGAAGTGAAAGTACTTTATCCTGCATCAATCCCTTCCGCACCTCGTTCTCAGATCCTCATACAGCTCCCTGCCGGTCTCTGTTTTTAATGATCTGCCTATACTGTTCTTTTTTTCCGCTCTGGCTATACAATCCCTGTCCCTGCAGATGTATGCGCCTCTTCCGTTCATCCTGCCGCTCTCATCTATGAGGACATCTCCTTCGGGAGTACGCACTATGCGAAACATCTCCTTACCCGCTTTTACAAGGCCGCAGCCACAGCATTTGCGTTCCGGGACTCTCTTAGTCTTCGTCACTGACTGCAATATTTATTCCTCTCCCTCAGTGCCGCTTCCCTCTTCATATACGGCCTCTCCTTCTTCGGTGTAAGTGCCTTCTTCATACTCTTCATATTCATCTTCATAGCCATCGTCAAGATAATCCTCAACGCGGAATCCGACTGCATCAACTGCCTGGCTCTCGGATTTGATATCGATCTTATATCCCGTAAGCTTTGCAGCAAGTCTTGCATTCTGGCCCGATTTGCCGATAGCGAGTGAAAGCTGGCTGTCGGGAACCACCACGTTGGCGCTCTTTTCATCGGGATCCGCAAATACATTGACTATCTTTGCAGGTGAAAGTGAATTCTGGATAAGCTCACCGGGGTTATCGCTCCAGTTGATTATATCTATCTTCTCTCCGAAAAGCTCGTTTACTATGGCATTTACACGGCTTCCGTTAACACCTACACATGCCCCCACAGGATCCACATTCGGATTATGGGACATAACAGCCATCTTGGTACGGCTGCCCGGCTCACGTGCAATGTTCATTATCTCTACGGTACCATCCTTTATCTCGGTCACTTCCTCTTCGAAAAGCCTGCGGACAAGCTCGGGATGTGAACGTGACACAGTGATCTTAGCTCCTTTTGGAGTACTGGTAACATCGATCACATATACTTTGATACGTCCGCCCTGCTTAAGGCGCTCGCCGGGAACGCATTCCTGATCGGGAAGAAGCGCATCTGTCTTACCCAGATTAATGGAAAAGCCTCTGCCCACACGTCTCTGTACCACACCGGTGATGATATCGTGGCGTTTCTCAAAAAACTGCTTATATACAACATTACGCTCCTCTTCACGAAGCTTCTGGGTGATAACGTTCTTTGCATTCTGGGTAGCGATGCGTCCGAACTCCTTGGAGTTTATCTCCACCTCTACGAAGCCTCCGGGCTGTACATCCGGATCCAAAAGCTTTGCTTCATCCCAGCTTATCTCGATCGCCGGATCCATAACATCATCCGCAAGCTCGATCACTTCCTTTGTGGCTATCACGTGGAATGCGCAGGTTTTCTCATCGATATCCACCCTGATATTATCTGCAGATTTAAAATGATTCTTGCAGGCCGTTACCAATGAATCACTGATCGCCTTAAAGATCGACTCCTTGCTGATCTCCTTTTCACGCTCCAGTGTCTCCAATGCTTCCATCAGATCCGAATTCATCTTTTTTCCCTCCATATTACCGCCCCTGCGGCTGTGATTATTATTGCGGAAAGCTTTTGCTTTTCCGTTTAAGTACCTTAAATGTCAAGCTTCAGCCTTACTACGGCTATTGCATTTCGTGCGAAGTTCTTATCTTCACCGTTTATCTCTATGGTTATGCTGTCCTTATCATAGGCTTTCAGCACACCTTCGTATTCCTTCTGTCCGTCAGCAGTTTCATAAAGCTTAAGCTCTACTTCTTCTCCCAGACTGTTAGCAAAATGCCTGTCCTTTTTTAATTGTCTTCCAAGTCCGGGGCTGGACACCTCAAGGATATATGCATCATTTATAATATCCGCCTCATCCAGCTTATCAGAAAATGCACGGCTCACCTCTTCACAGTCCTGGATGTTCACTCCGCCGGGCTTATCTATATATGCGCGAAGATAATAGTCACTGCCTTCCTTTACATACTCCACATCATAAATGGAGATGCCTTTTCCCTCAACGACAGGCTTCAGCAATTCCTCCGCTTTAAGCTCGATATCTTTTTTATCAGCCATAAAATGCCCCCTTAAATACATAAGAGCAGGCGCACGACCTACTCTTACAATAGCAACATTCTGAAGTTTACCACTATTTACATAAAAATGCAAGCCCTTTTATTTTCTGTCTTCTATAAGGGTCCCCATTGCCGCCTTTACCTGCGCAGCCACATCATTGATCACATCGGCGGATGCAGCGATCCGTTCCGTAGCCTCCGCAAGATTTTTAATCCTTAAATTAACCCTGCCGACAAGTTCAAGCAGCTTATCTTTTTCGGCAACTATGCTGCCCACGGAACCCTGGATCGAGTGATTCGTGACCACACTGCTTTCAGCAGTCACCTTGGAATCCGCAGCCAGCTTGTTGATCTCGCCTGCCACCACGGCAAAACCGCGTCCGCTCTCACCGGCTCTGGCTGCTTCTATAGAAGCGTTAAGCGCAAGAAGGTTTGTCTGGTCGGCAATGTCGACCACCTTGTCGTTATTGTCCGTAAGTTCATCAAGGTCTTTTTGAATGGCGGCTATCGCGTCATTTAAGCTGTTGCAGAAATCAGCGACCATAGTCACTTCTTCAGCGATGGCAGAACTTTCTTCCGCATTTCCGGCATTTCCCTTTATCATCTCTTCGATCGATCCGCTGAGCGTGATAAATCTCTCGTTTATCTCGTTTACCACGTTCATGATATCACCGCGCTGTTTATTAAGCGCACTCTGCTCATGTACCGCAAGGGTCTGGGCTTCGCGCTTCTCCCTCTCCACAAGATCCTTAAGATAATGCACACAGTTTGATCTGTGATTGAATCCGTTGAAGATCGCCGTAGCCATCTCTTTGCAGGTATCATAACCGCAGCAGGAACAATTGATCCTCCTGGAAGCATCATCAAACTTGTTCATATCCTTAAAGACACTGTCAAGCTCTGCCGCCGTAGGTTCTTTATGCCTGCATTCAGCAGAACGGTCCGTGTATTGCCGTAAATAGTCGTTCAGATCAAGCTTTGCGAACTGCTTGTCAAGTGCCTCCAGACGTTTCTCCGGAGAAAGCTTCTTCGCCCAGGCGCCTTTCTTCCCGTCTTTCTTAACACTCTCTTTTATATCATGGATATGGTACAGCGGATCGTCTCCATCGGTGACCGCAGGATCCGTTCCGGTCCCGCATATGCACCCGTTCTCACAGTTAAGGGCATCAATAAACAGAAAAGGTGTCTTTCCGCCTTTAATGCGGTCTTTGTTCTGCTGAAGATAATGATACATTCTCTTCTCGCCCTCTATCTGGCGGATGAACACTTCATTTCCAAGCAGCCAGTATACGTTTTCCTTCAGGCCTCCGGGCATGGGATAGATCGATCCGAGACCATACTCGATCTCATCTGTATAAGGCGTGCCCATAAGCTTATTTTCCCTCATATATCTCATCATATGATCGAAGGTCACGTTATAGCTTATATATCCCCTGTTATTGGGATCGTCTATCTCGTTTTTCTTAGCGATACAGGGACTGATAAATGCCATCTTTTCCTTTACGCCAAGTTCCTTACGCGCATATATCGCAGCACACATCATAGGTGAATGTACCGGGAACAGTTTCGGGAGCAGCTCCGGAAGATACCTTTCGATATAGCCCACTACCGCCGGACAGGGCTGCGAGATCCCGCCAAGAAAATCATGAGTCCTGATATACTTTATATATGCCCAGGTGGTTATATCCGCACCGAAGGATACACTGATGAGCCTGTTTGCCCCAAGCTTCTTCAGTCCTCCCAGGACCCTTTCATATTCATCCGGATAATCCGCCTTAAAAGCCGGTGCGATAAGCAGCGAGATCTTCTCCCCCCGCTTAAGATCATTAAAAAAGCGTTCGGTATCATCGCGATACTCTCTGGCATGATGTTCGCATACATCAAAACAGGATCCGCAGGCTATACATTTGCTGCCGTCCACCACGATCCTGGAACATCCGTCTTCATCAGGCTCCGTTGATATGCAGGCTCCCATACAGCTGCATGCACTTATACACTTGTTACAACCGACACAGTTATCGTTTGTGTAGATTAATGCTTCTGATGTTATACTCATTGCCGATACTCCTGTGTATATAGTTTATCCGCCGGGCGCCCGCCGGTCAAGCCCGCGGAGATCATCCATATAATTTATCTGTTACCATTCACAGCCTGAGGACCGTGAATAGTAACATTTATCTAAATATCCATATCCGTCCTGTAGAATGTGTAGCAGCCGCAGTCCAATAATTTTCCCTTATCATCGGTGATGTCCACTTCCACGGTAATCAGATGCGATCCGCCTCTTTTAAGTGCCGCATCACAGTAAATATACTCCGTATCTACCGCCGGTGCAAGAAAGTGCAGGCTTCCCTCAACGGTCGTTACAGCCTTTCCCGAAACATTTGCCAGAGTCCCCGCGATAGTATCTGCAAGAGAATACAGGCAGCCGCCATGCATGGAACCATAGGGGTTCTTATATTTCACCTCAAAAGGCATACGCCCCCTGGCATGTTTTTCATCAAGTTCCGTCAGCTCTATCTTTAACAGTTTTATAAATTCGCTTTCCTCAAGAAGTGCTGCTGCACGCTTTTCTATATCACTCACCGATATGCTCTCCTGTCCCCTTACGCTTTTGAATAATATATCACAATTGTCATAAATCCGCTATTGTGGAAACTTTTTAGCATAAGCACGCGTTATTACACGCTTATTGTTGAATATAGACAAATCGCGCAAAACATCATTGACGGATTCGTCAAATTAGAGTATGGTATGTTGCGGTAAAAATACACACACTTATATTATTATATTTAAGAAAGGATATAGGATATGGAAAACACCATCATCGAGAAGGGCCCTATTACGGACGAGCTCCTGCAGCGTATGGATAAATACTTCCGTGCAGCTAACTATCTTTCCGCAGGACAGCTCTATCTTCTGGAGAATCCCCTTCTGAAAAAGCCCCTGACCAACAGCATGATCAAGAAAAAGATCGTAGGCCACTGGGGAACAGTACCCGGACAGAACTTCATCTTTACACACTGCAACCGCGTGATCAAGCGCTATGATCTGGATATGATCCTGCTCTCCGGTCCCGGACACGGCGGAAACTTCTTCATCGCCAATGACTATATCGACGGTTCCTACAGCGAGATCTATCCCAATATCTCCCGCGATGAGGAAGGTATGCAGAAGCTTTTCAAGCAGTTCTCCTTCCCCGGCGGTGTACCCAGCCACTGCGCACCCGAAACTCCGGGTTCGATACATGAAGGCGGTGAGCTCGGCTACTCTATCGCACATGCATGCGGAGCTATCTTCGATAACCCCGAGCTGATCGCTACTGTTGTAGTAGGTGACGGGGAGGCTGAGACAGGACCTCTGGCCACCTCATGGCAGTGCAACAAATTCATCAATCCCATCGGTGACGGAGCTGTTCTTCCTATCCTTCACTTAAACGGATACAAGATCGCAAACCCTACCATCTTCGGCCGTCTCGACAAGCAGGAGCTTATCGATTTCTTCCATGGTAACGGCTGGGAGCCTTACTTTGTTGAAGGCAGCGAGCCCATGGATATGCACCGCAAGATGGCAGAGACCATGGATATCGTGATCGAGAAGATCAAGGAGATCCAGAAACACGCACGTACCAGCGGTGATGCTACCCGTCCCGTATGGCCCATGATCGTACTTCGTACACCCAAGGGCTGGACCGGTCCCAAGGTAGTTGACGGAAACCGTATCGAAGACAACTTCCTTGCTCACCAGGTACCCGTAATGATGGATAAGCCCGAGCATCTTCAGATCCTCTCCGACTGGCTGCACAGCTATAAGCCTGAAGAGCTCTTTGATGAGAACGGACGTGTTCTTCCCGAGATAGAGGAACTTGCTCCCAAGGGAGATGCAAGACTGGGTATGAACCCTCATGCAAACGGCGGCAAGCTCCTGCGTGATCTGCGCCTGCCCGATTTCCGTGAATATGCTTTCAATACCGAAGAGCACGGCGCAAAGGAAAGCCAGGATACCGCAAATCTTTCGAATTATATCCGTGACATATTCAAACTCAATGCTGATGCAAGAAACTTCCGTATTTTCTCACCCGATGAGAACAATTCAAACCGTTTCTCATCAGTATTCGAAGTTGAGAACCGCGACTGGAACGCACAGCAGAGCGAGATGGACGATCATCTTTCACGCTTCGGCCGTGTAATGGATTCAATGCTTTCCGAGCATATGTGTGAAGGCTGGCTGGAAGGTTACCTTTTAACAGGTCGTCACGGCTTCTTCAACACTTACGAAGCATTCTCACGTATAATCGACTCCATGGGCGCGCAGCATGCCAAGTGGCTTAAAGTCTGCAACCAGCTTCCCTGGAGAGAGGAGATCGCATCACTTAACCTTCTTATGTGCTCCACTGTATGGCAGCAGGACCACAACGGTTTCACCCATCAGGATCCCGGTTTCATGGATCACATTGCAAATAAGAAGGCTGACGTTGTACGTATCTACCTTCCCGCAGACACCAACTGCCTGCTTTCCACTATGGACCACTGCTTAAGAAGCCGCAACTACGTTAACGTAGTCATCGCTTCCAAGCATCCCCGTCCCCAGTGGCTGTCAATGCCTGAAGCAGTTAAGCACTGCACACAGGGTATCAGCATCTGGGATTGGGCTTCGAACGATCAGGGACAGGAGCCGGATATCGTATTCGCATGCGCAGGTGAGACTCCTACCCTTGAGGCACTTGCAGCAGTATCCATCCTTCGTGAAGAGCTTCCCGATATCAAGATCCGTTTCATCAACGTTATCGACCTCTTCAAGCTGGTTCCCAAGACAGAGCATCCTCACGGCCTCTCAGATGCAGAGTATGACATGCTCTTCACTACCAATAAGCCTGTCATCTTTAACTTCCACGGTTATGCAACCCTGGTACACGAGATGACCTACCGCCGTCACAACAACCGTCTGATGCATGTACGCGGCTACAAAGAGGAAGGCACTATCACCACTGCCTTCGATGTACGCGTACAGAATGATATAGACCGTTTCCACCTTGTACAGGATGCTCTCAAGTTCCTGCCCCAGCTTGGAAACCGCGGCGCATATCTGTATCAGAAGATGAGCGACAAGCTTGTTGAGCACAAGCAGTACATAAGCGATTACGGTGTAGATCTTCCTGAGGTAGTAAACTGGAAGTGGAAGGACGTTCACTGATAACGTCAGCGATAAGGAACTGACGGACAATAGAGACGCTGTTCTCTGAGTCCTTAAAGCAGGCAGGGATTCGGGCCCCCTGCCTGCTTTTTATTTTATCTCAGACCGATCATATACACGCTCCCGCACAGCCCCATGTTTATGCTGCCGGTTTATCATTAATGCTCTGTCCGCTTGCGTATAAAGCGGATTTGCTATATAATTATAAAGTTGTGTGTAAAAAACATATGGAGGATTACCATGAGCAAAATACCTTATAAGATCTATCTTGAAGAAAATGAGATGCCCGATAAATGGTATAACGTGCGTGCCGATATGAAAAAGAAGCCCGCACCCATATTGAATCCGGGAACTCTTAAACCTGTTACCTTAGAAGAGCTGTCAGGCATCTTCTGCGAGGAGCTCGCAAAGCAGGAGCTCGACGACACCACAGCTTATTTTGAGATTCCCGAAGAGATCAGGAATTTCTATAAGATGTACCGCCCTTCACCCCTGGTCAGGGCATACTGTCTTGAAAAAAAGCTTGATACCCCTGCTCATATCTATTACAAATTTGAGGGAAACAATACTTCCGGAAGCCACAAGCTCAACTCCGCCATCGCACAGGCTTATTACGCAAAAAAACAGGGCCTTAAAGGCGTGACCACGGAAACAGGCGCCGGACAGTGGGGAACAGCCCTTTCCATGGCCTGCTCCTATTTCGATCTGGACTGCCAGGTATACATGGTAAAGGTCTCATACGAACAGAAACCTTTCCGCCGCGAAGTGATGCGTACTTACGGAGCCACCGTAACCCCTTCCCCTTCAATGAATACCGAAGTCGGACGCAGGATAAATGCCGAATTCCCCGGGACCACCGGAAGCCTTGGCTGTGCTATCTCGGAGGCTGTTGAAGCCGCTGTTTCGCAGGAGGGTTACCGTTATGTTCTGGGTTCGGTGCTTGCCCAGGTACTGCTCCACCAGTCTGTCATAGGACTTGAAGCAAAAGCAGCACTTGATAAATACGGCATCAAGGCTGATATGGTCATCGGCTGTGCCGGCGGCGGTTCCAACTTAGGCGGCCTCATCTCTCCTTTCGTAGGCGAGATGCTTCGCGGTGAAGCCAGCTACGATATCATCGCAGTAGAACCTGCTTCCTGCCCCAGCTTAACACGCGGTGTATATGCATATGATTTCTGCGATACCGGAAAGGTATGCCCTCTGGCAAAAATGTATACCTTAGGCAGCGGTTTCATCCCTTCGGCAAACCATGCAGGCGGTCTTCGCTATCACGGAATGAGCAGCATCGTATCCGAGCTTTATGACCAGAAGCTGATCAGCGCAAGAAGCGTTGAACAGACCAGCGTATTCGAAGCTGCACGCACTTTTGCAAGAGTCGAGGGTATACTCCCCGCTCCCGAATCAAGCCACGCAATACGCGTTGCTATTGACGAAGCCCTTAAATGCAAGGAAACCGGCGAAGAGAAAAATATAGTATTCGGTCTTACCGGCACAGGCTACTTTGATATGGTGGCTTACCAGAAGTTCAATGACGGCGAGATGAGCGATTATATCCCTACTGACGAGGATCTTAAAAAGTCCATCGATAAGTTACCCAGGGTATGATCACCGAATCATGGTTCTGAAAAGGAAAAGCCCCGTGTCCGTACACGGGGCTTTTTTTGATATACAGTAAGCCTTTTATTCTCTCTTAAGCCAGCCCTTTTTCTTAAATACTATAAAGCAGGTGAGCACTATGAATATACATACACCTATGACAATGGGATAAGAATAATCAAATTCAAATTCCGGCATTTTAAGGTTCATTCCATACCAGCCCGCTATCAGCGATAAGGGCATGAAGATCGAAGTCACAAGCGTGAAGACTTTCATAAGGCGGTTCTGTTCGATATCGATCTGGGCCTGATATGATTCACGCACCTGGACTATATATTCCTTTAAATTCATAACCTCACGCGATATACGCTCTATCCTGTTATTAAGTATCTCAAAGTATTTGACAAACTCTTCCCCAAGCACATCGTTGTCATTATCTATCAGCTCGTCAAAAATGGTCTCAAACTGCTCATAGTATTTTTTCAGATGAAGGACATGATAGCGCATATCCACTATCTGCTCCCTCAATTCTGATGATATGCCACGTATCACCTTATCATCCAGATCCGATATGGTATCCTCAAGCTTCTCAAGATACTTGTTATCAGCTACGAATAATTTCTTAAAAAACGTAAAGAGCGTCCTTTCGTTACATTCTGTCTCCGTAAAGCACTTACGCGCCGCATTATAAGAATTCTCATTCTCACATATGATGAATACATCATCCTTGTCTATGTATATAAGGATCTGTGACGGTTCCGATTCAACATCCCTGATATCATACCAGTCAAATGCAATGATATCAAAATTATCGAACGCTTCGAAGGTCTCGATCTGCCCCTCATTGATATGTGCGATGACCGGCTCCTCGAGCTCTTTAGTATAATCCTCAACCTGATTACGGTAGATCATTCTCTGCATCTGTTCTCTCCCTCTCTTCCATCATAATAATCTCCCTATGAAGGATACCATAAATGCTGCCACCCAGGCAACAGCACATTGCCACAAAACCACTATTACCGCCCATTTATGCCCCAGTTCCCTTCGTATGGCGGCAACAGCGGCCACGCAGGGTGTATAAAGCAGACAGAATACCAGAAGCGATAAAGCCGATGCCGCGCTCATAACATTTGCAGCTCCGCCTTCGGCCCCGAATAACACCTCCAGGACACTTACCACGCTTTCCTTGGCTATAAAACCGGAAAACAGGGCGGATATGATGCGCCAGTCACCAAGCCCTGCCGGCTTAAAGACAGGAACCAGTACACCTGATATCATAGCCAGTATACTGTCATGTGAATCCTGCGCCAGATGCAGGCCCATGTCAAAACTCTTTAAGAACCATACCAGTACCGAAGCAATGAGAATGACTGAAAAAGCACGCTGTAAAAAGTCCTTGGTCTTCTCCCACAAGAGCATCATCACGCTCTTTCTGCCGGGCAGCCTGTAATTCGGAAGCTCCATCACAAAAGGCACAGCCTCACCTTTGAACAGCGTCCTTTTAAAGACAAATGCCGCCAATATACTGAAGATTATCCCAAGCACATACAGGCCTATCATCACAAGAGCTTTATATTCCTTAAAAAACACATCCACAAAAAAAGCATATATGGGGAGCTTCGCCGTACAGCTCATAAAAGGAGTCAGAAGAATAGTCATTTTCCTGTCGCGTTCACTGGGAAGAGTCCTGGTACTCATTACTGCCGGAACGGTGCAGCCGAAACCAAGAAGCATGGGTACTATGCTCCGTCCTGACAGTCCCAGCCGCCTGAATATCTTATCCATAAAGAAGGCAACCCTTGCAATGTAACCGCTGTCTTCAAGCAATGAAAGGAAGAAGAACATGGTGACCACTATGGGCACAAAGGAGAGCACGCTTCCGACACCTTCAAATATCCCCTCCGTCACAAGACGGTGAAATACTTCATTTACATTTCCCGCACTCATGGCGTCATCTGCCCACTGTGTGACCACTCCTATCCCTGCTTCCAGGATATCCTGAAGGAAAGCGCCTATCACATTAAAGGTAAGAAAGAATACCAGCCCCATGATGCCGATGAAGATCGGGATAGCAGTATACTTGCCGGTCAGCACGTTATCGATCCTGCGGCTTCTTATCTGTTCTTTGCTCTCCCTCGGCTTTTTAACACACTCTTCGCAAACTTTTTCGATATAACAGAAACGCATATCCGCAATGGCTGCACTGCGGTCAAGCCCCCTTTCACTCTCCATCTGGAGCACGATATGCTCCAGAGTCTCTTTTTCATTCTGTTCAAGCTTAAGCCGTTTAAGCACATGCTCATCGCCTTCTATAAGCTTGGAAGCAGCAAATCTGACAGGCAGGCCGTTATCTTTTGCATGATCCTCTATAAGATGACTTACCGCATGCAGACAGCGGTGTACCGCTCCGCCGTTATCATCGGCGCTGCAGAAATCCTGACGCAGAGGCTTCTCCTGATACTTTGCTATATGCATTGCATGAGCTATCAGCTCATCTATACCTTCACGCTTCGCTGCAGATATAGGTACTACGGGTGTCCCCAGAAGATGTTCCATCCTGTTAACATCTATCGAGCCGCCGTTTCCGGTAAGCTCATCCATCATATTTACTGCCACAACGACAGGGATATCCATCTCCAGAAGCTGCATTGTCAGATACAGATTACGTTCTATATTTGTAGCATCCACGATATTGATAACAGCACGCGGATTTTCATTCAGTACAAAACGGCGTGAAACAAGCTCTTCGGCAGAATAAGGCGACATTGAATATATCCCCGGCAGATCCGTAACCAGAGTATTCTTATACCCCGTGATCTCACCGTCCTTTTTATCAACCGTCACCCCGGGAAAATTACCCACATGCTGATTTGATCCCGTAAGCTGGTTGAACAGGGTCGTCTTCCCGCAATTCTGGTTACCTACCAGAGCAAAAGTCAATACCTCACTATCCGGCAGAGGGTCCCCGCTGCCCTTAGGATGGAATTTTCCTTCCTCACCGAGACCGGGATGCGGTGTGGCATTTTCGACCTTCCGCGGCTTATCACCCTTTTCTTTAGCAGCAGAAGGCGTTATCTCTATCTTAGCCGCATCATCAAGGCGTATGGATAATTCATATCCTCTGACCCTGATCTCCACGGGATCCCCAAGCGGAGCGAACTTGATCACGCTTACCTCAACTCCCGGTATAAGTCCCATATCAAGGAAATGCTGTCTTAAAGCCCCTTCTCCCGCTACCGATATTATTTTTGCACTTTTTCCTGTTTCCAGTTCCTTTAACGTCATATTCCCTGTCCTTTTACTTATCATTCAGGCTGTCGAGGATGGCATCCGAAATATCCTTATATTTTTTTTCATATTCTTCCACAGCTTCTTCAGGGGTCTTTTTTCTGCGCGCTACATCCAGTATAAGCTGGTCCCTGCCGGCGACAAGCTTTCTGGCTTCGGCTCCCATGGAGTTCAGATCTGCATATACAGGTGCAGGAGCACTGTTTTGCATAAAGAAATCCCTGCTCCTTACCACCAGCTCATCTGTCTTTTTCGTTTCTTCCGTGGCGGGAGGCGCGATGACCATGTCCCAGTGAGCCCCCGGGGCATATTTAGTCCATAAAGCCTGAACCTCGGCTCCGTCCAGCATTGTTTCGAACAGAGCTTTAAATACAGCCTTTTCGCGTCCGTCATTATCGTCATCCGCAATAATGACCCACATCGGCGTCTCTGTCCTGTAATAGCCTCCGCAGCTTTCTTTTATTTCCTTTATCGGAGGAAGCATAAGAAGCTTATCATCCTCAAGCTCCTCATAAAGCCCGTTATCGTCCATCCGTGAAGTGATCTGCCTCATCCATTCTCCGCTCCAGTATGTATATGCCATAGCCGAGCGGGATTGATCGTTCTGAGTATACTTCTCACGTATCTGCTTTGACTCAAGCTCAAAAGAATCCGGATCTATTATATTTTCCGAAACAGCACGGTCTAAGCGCTTCAATGCATTTAAACACTCAGGTTCCAGAAAGCCATCGGTCCAGGCTCCGTTTTTGTAATATACAGACGGATGAGCCTCCAGCCACAATTCCGGGAGTATATCCGTATAAGGCATGTTCCTGCCGATGATACCATCGGATAAGATCCCGTGATTTCCGCCGCCGCAGAAATACCTAAGCATATCAACATATTTTTCAAGACTGTCGATATCCTCTATGCTGTCAATACCGTCGGTATTTGCAGCATAAACATCAAACCAAGCAGCTTTTATATATGTGACGCAGCCGCTGCCGCAAACAGGTGTAAAACCGAATTGTCCGCCATCGACATCACGGCGGTCATGATTATCAGCATCGGCTATCACCCTGTCTTTAAAAAGGGCATGATCATATACTGATGACATATCCCAGAGATATCCGGCTTTCTCGTATTTTTCCATCATGTTGCCGCTCATCAGCACTGCATCGGGATAGCCTTCATCTCCGGGCTTTCCGTCATTCAGTATCCTTGTAACTTCATCCGTATAGCCGGCTTTTTTTATCTGTGTGACATTAAGCTTTATCTCATGTCCGATCTCTTCTGCAACCGCTTCCTCCCATTTCTGAACGAATTCTTCGGTTTTCTTTTCGTTTCCCAGAGAATAGCTGTCGTCGATTATCACATTGATCTGCTTAAGTTCATAACCGTCTTCTTCCTCTTCTGTATCCTTAGGGAGCATATCTCTTTTTTCTTCATCCTTCGCATTTTCAAACAGGCTGTCATGATACTCCCTCAGCTTATCCGTTATGGGCTTCATACCAAGGATCTCGCTCTCTTTACCGGTCTTTATCCGTATATGCTTCCCGCTCTCGTATTCTATATACAGATCAAGAGAACTGTCCGGGAGATCCTCCTCATCATCTTTTGCATTTTCATTTCCCATACCATAATAACCCATATCATGATAATGGCGGCCAGCTTCGGTAGAAGCATAAAAAGAATAATCATAGTTTCTGACCATATCGGTATCTGCTATGATCTGTGTGATCTTATCATAATAATCATCGGGTATCAGCATGAATTCACGGCATGTGATCTTGTTACCGGCCTTATCATAGCCCCCTCTTTCCAAGAGTGTAGTCTCATTATCGATCGCTGAAGCGTCATCCACAAGGATACTGTTATATGTATGCTGAATACCGTTTTCCCATACAGTTATATCAATACGCCTTATCCGGGAAGTCTCTTTTTCCGGATAAAGGGAATCATTTCCGTTTTCCGAAAAATACCGGGCAAGGAGATCATAAAGCTCCTCTCCCCATTTTGATCCCGGATCATTTTGTACCGTGAACTCTATCTTCTCACCGCTTGCATAATCTGCGCGGAAATAAGAAGGCCGGAAAGGCTCCGGCAGCCCTGATACTGTCCTGTAAACTCCGTTCGACTTTGCGATATCATTATCATCGATGATCTTTTGTATTGAAGAGACCAGCCCGTCATCGGCAGGAAGACTTATATCCCCCTCCTTCTCCGTTATGGTAAGTGAACCGTTTTCATCTTTTCCGAGGATAAAATGAAACTTATGCCGCCCCGAAGAAGTCCAGCGTGAATTTAGATAATAATAGGTTTCCAGCGCAGTAAGCTCTTTTGAATTTATCACCTTGGGAGCATCGGGATCAGTCTTGTCGGTAACTACGCCTCCGGAATTGCCGGGGTTATTTTCTGATGAGCATCCGGAAAATAAAGTTGCCAATGCCGTAAGTATTCCAGCCATGACGATCCACCATTTTAAGCCTTTCATATTTCAGTCCTCTTGCACCTTTTATTTACTTCTCTATTTTATCACAAAGTAAGTTACATGTCATTTGATCCTTTAGGCAGCATATTTCCTTTCGGCGGCCCCGCGATAAAAAAAGCGGATGATGTAACTCACCCGCTTTTTTATACCGTTTTGAAATACTTTTACGTCAATGTGAAGAAAGATATGGCTTCGCTCATATTTTCGTTTATCTTTCTCATCTCAGTGGTGGAATTCTGTGTATCTTCACATGCCTGTGCCACGGTCTGACATGAAGCAGCTACTTCCTCTGCCGAAGCTCCCAGTTCCTCGGATATAGCTCCCAGGTCGGTAGTAGCATTTGTAAGCTCCACTTTGATACCGTCTAAGGTGCCTGCCATATGGCGTATGGTCTCTATCTCACTGATAGATGCCTCAACGGAATCGGACAGTACATTGAATTTCTCCTGAGCCTGCTCTATGTCAGCCTGTTCTCTGCTTATAACATCAAAGACGCGGTTAGATATATCAACAGTCCCGTTAGAGAGTACTATGACATTTTCTATGATACGCTTGATCTCCTTCGCCGATTCCGCCGAAGAATCCGCAAGGCTCCTTATCTCATCGGCTACTACTGCAAATCCGCGGCCTGCCTCTCCGGCACGTGCAGCTTCTATGGAAGCATTAAGTGAAAGCAGATTTGTCTGAGCCGCGATGGATTCGATAGCCTGGATAGCCGAGCCTATATCAGAGATAGCCGAGTTGGTCTCATTGATCTTTCCGCTGATCTCCTGCATTGCCGCTACAGATTCATTAGCACCTGCATAAACCGATCTCATGCACTCCGTAGCATCGCTATTGGCGCTCTTGATCGTCTGGGAAGCATTGTAAAGGTTTTCGACATTATCATTAAGCTGCTCGATGTTATCGCCAAGGTCTGCGGCCTTTTCAGCCATGATCTGGGCATTTTCAGCAACAGACTGTGAAGTCTGTGAAACCTCGTTCACTGCAGCGCTGATCTGTGAGATGGACTGTGCATTATTTCCGGTCATGCTGTCTACGCTCACGATGGAATTATTCAGATCACCTGCCGCATCCATAACAGACTTCATCGAATCTCCCAATGCAGCCCTCAGTACCTGGAAGGAATTGATTATGCTTATGGTTTCTTTGATATGTGATTTGGCCGCACATCCCGCTGCCACATCGCCTGTACTCAGTCTGTCGAGCGATCTTGCTATCTGGATGAGAGGTACGGATATCATACGTTCGATGATAAGTGCCGATATGGTAAAGATCACTATACACAGGATACATATGAGGATCGTATTGTTCCTTATCTCCCTGACGCCCGAAAGCACATCATCTTCATCCGCGGTAAGAACTGCGATATACGCTCCGTCTGCTCCTATATAGTATCCCGCATATTTGATCTTTCCCTTATATTCATATTCGATAAGATCAGGCACGGGCATCTCACCCCTTTCAAGTCCTTCCACAAGACTCTTTACTGCAGCATTCTCTACCGGCTGCCCTATCTTTGCTTCGTCGGGATGATGAAGCATGGTACCGTGCGAATCCACAAAGTAAATATATGCCGTATCCAGATCCAGATCACTTACATCAGATATACGTGACGCGATATCCTGTACATAAAATCCGCAGCCGCAGAATCCTATAGGCTGACCGTCATAAATGATCGGAGTATACATTGACATGATATTTGCACCGGATGCCGGACTGACCATGATACCGGTGTTAAATACCCCGTCTGCTGCCCCCATGATGGAACTTTGAAGCGAAGTGAGGCTTTCTCCTTTTCTTAATACCATTCCTATTGCCGGTGCATTGGGGTGGGTATATACCTGTGAATTCCAATCTGCCAGATAAAGACCTTCCCAGCCGCTCAGCGATCCGAAATAATCCAGCGTGTACTGCTGGGCAACGGCCTGTTTTTCGGCGTCATCCGGTGCCAGCAAAGCTTCCCTGAGTACCGGAGACTGTGCATACCCTTTCAGTATCTCCTTATTCTTTACGACCATAGTATCAAAAGTATTTCCCACATCGCTTATAACCTGTACCAGTGAATCATGGGTATAAGTCTTGATCTCTTTCTTACTCTTTTCGACAGAGGTGATGCCGATGATGACTGAAGCTACGACCAAAGGGATCAGCGCAAAAAGAATAAGTGTCATGCGCATGTTTAGCTTTGATGTAGGCGTATTACCGGTTTTACTGCTTTCATGAGATGCCATATGTTTTCTCCCTTCCTCTTTTTGTCTCCGGAAAAGCGGTACTATATCCGAAGCACTTTCGTCATATTATACCATATCATCATCCGATTGTGTATAGTTTTTGTCATTATTTTACAAAACTAAAAGAGGGGATTATACTCTTTTTCATGACCTATAGTGGTAGCCGGCCCGTGTCCCGGATACACCACGGTATCATCCGGCAGTACAAAAAGCTTATCCCGGACCGATTCACGCAGGCTTGTAAGCTTTCCGGTAGGAAAATCCGTTCTTCCGTAGGATTCCGCAAAAAGTGTATCCCCGCCTATAAGTATGCCTGCTTCCTCAAAATAAAAACAGCAGCTTCCTATGGTATGTCCCGGGGTACCGATGACCCTGCAGCTTTTGCTGCCGTAAGTAAGTATGTCTCCGTCATTAAAGAAACCATCGGCGCTCAGCGTCACCGGCCTGTGCATCTGAGCCGATACATTTACATATGCATCTTCAAGCAGCACCTTTTCCGCTTCCATGGCGTAGATCTTTGCACCGCTTTCTTTACGGAGCGCATCCGCCCCGCCTATATGATCAAAATGTCCGTGTGTAAGAAGTATCACTTCGATCTTAAAGCCTTTTTCATTAAGTTTGTCATTGATATGCTTTCCGGATGAAGCCGGGTCAAAGAATATTACATTCTCTTCTCCCTCACGGTATACAAAAAAACAGTTGGTCTGCATATCCCCTACTACCATTTTTCCTACTTTAAGCTCTGCCATGACTGTGTATCCTCTCTTTATTTTTTCTTTGCTGTTATGTTCAGTATATAACCGGCTATGCCACCCACTATACCTCCGATTATATGGGACAGGTTAGAGATATTGTCATTTTCGAACAAGCCCTGGAATATCTCTTTCCCGATATAAATAAAAGCCACAAGGATAAACGAAAGGGGTATCTCGCCCTTATTAAAGCTTGTAAATGATGTCATAAGGATAAAGGCAAAAACCACACCGCTTGCGCCGCATAACGCCACAGACGGAAAGAATACGGAATTGATCACGGAAGTAACGAAGGCGGTTATAAGTATCACCTCCAGTACTTTTCCCGATCCGTACTTTTCCTCAAGCATGGGCCCAAGTAAAAGGATATATGCCATATTTCCGATAAAATGATCCCAGCCGGAATGGCCAAGGACATGTGTGAAAAGCCTGACGGGATCAAGGATCGAGAACCCGTTCGTATGATAAGTCATAAACAGTAAGCGTGTAAGAAAACCTCCGGTGATAAAACCAAGGATCAGCGCAACAAAACATAATAAAGCAAAACTCAGGACCACAGGTGCATTAACAGATACAGTCAGTTTCTTTTTCATATCGTTCCCCCTTATTTTATATGCTTTTGCTCTTACTTTTCCTCACTTACCCTGAAGATATAGAATTTAAGATAATATGATTCATCAGCAGCCCAGAGAATGGGATGATCCGGTGCCTGAGTACGGAATTCCACCTGTATAAGGCGTTTATGTACGGCTTTTGCTGCCTGCGCTATCACTTCGGTGAACAGTTCCTGGGTCATAAAATGAGAGCAGGAACATGTAGCCAGAAAACCGCCGTCACGTACAAGCTTAAGCCCCTTCATGTTTATCTCACGATATCCTTTCATGGCATTTTTAGTAGCTTCACGTGATTTGGTAAAAGCAGGCGGATCCAGTATCACCACATCATAACGTTCTCCCTCTTCATAAAGCCGCGGAAGCTCATCAAGGACATTGGCTTCTTTAAAACGTACCACATCCTGCAGGCCGTTACGCTCCGCATTGGCTTTTGCCTGAGATACCGCATAAGCGGAAATATCAAGGCCTGTAACGTCTGTCGCACCTGCGTATGCACAGTTAAGAGCGAATGTCCCCATATGCGTAAAACAGTCAAGAACACGTATATCACTATCCACAGTCTTCAGACCACAGATCAGTTTCTGCATTGCCAGACGGTTATACTTCTGATCTAGAAAGAATCCGGTCTTCTGACCGTTGACCACATCGACAAGATATCTGACTCCGTTTTCCGTGATCTCTGCATCGGTATCAAACTCATCGCCGATAAAACCTTTAAAAGGCTCCATCCCTTCCTTTTTTCTCACAGGTGCATCGGAACGTTCATATATGCCCCTTATGTTTATACCCTCGTTCTTAAGAAGCTTAATAAGCTCATCAAGAATCAGCGGTTTTAATCTGTCTATACCAAGAGCAAGACTCTCAACCACCAGCACATCGGAATACTTATCTATCACTATTCCGGGCAGATGATCGGCTTCACCGAATATCAGCCTGCAGCAGTTAAGATCTTCCGGTCTTAATACAGTCTTTCTGTAAGTCAGCGAATCAAAAACACGGCGGCGGATAAATTCTTCCGTCACCGTCTGCTGTCTGCTCCTTGTGAGCATTCTGATACGTATCTTTGAATTCTGGTTGATAAAACCGGCACCTAAAGGAAAACCATCAAAATCGCTGACTTTTACGATGTCACCGTTTTTGAAGGTTCCGCTGATAGAAGCTATTTCATTGTCATATATCCAGACACCGCCTGCCTTCAGGCTGCGCCCTTCTCCCTTTTTCAGGGTAACAGTAGAATTCCTTACAAGATCATCCATTATTCCGCATCATCCGCTTCAACGCTCTCAAGAAGGGCCCCCTGGCTCTTTTTCTTAAGATAAGCATTAATGAAACGATCGATATCGCCGTCCAATACTGCGTCGGCATTTCCCGTTTCTTCCTGCGTACGCAGATCCTTGACCAGCTGATAAGGCTGCAGGAAGTATGAACGTATCTGGCTTCCCCAGGCGATCGACTTAAGATCACCCTGTATGCCCTTCATCTTAGCCTCTTCCTCTGCCTGCTTAAGGACGAGCAGTTTACCGCGGAGCATCTCCATAGCCTTGTCCTTGTTCTGGAACTGTGAACGCTCATTCTGACACTGTACCACTATACCGGTAGGCAGATGGGTGATACGTATAGCAGAAGAGGTCTTGTTTATATGCTGACCGCCGGCACCGCTTGAACGGTAGGTATCGATACGCAGATCATCGGGATTGATCTCTATACCCGCATCTCCTTCAAGCTCCGGGACAACATCAACAGATACAAAGCTGGTCTGGCGTTTACCCTGGGCATTGAAAGGCGAGATCCTTACAAGCCTGTGAACTCCCTGCTCCGAGCGCAGGTATCCGTAGGCATTCTCTCCGTTAACCTGGAAGTCTACGGATTTGATACCGGCTTCATCACCATCCTGCTGGTCTAAAAGCTCGATGGTAAAGCCCTTCTTGTCCGCCCAGTGGCTGTACATACGAAAGAGCATGGATGCCCAGTCACAGCTTTCGGTACCGCCTGCACCTGCATTGATACGCATTATCGCGTTATTAGCATCATATTCGCCGGTAAGAAGAGTCTGCAGACGCAGCACCTCGAGTTCCTCTATGAAGGAGTCGAGTTCTGAACGCACCTCTTCTATCATTGAGCTGTCATTCTCCTCATTTCCCATCTCGATAAGAGTCTGGATATCCTCAAAAGCCTGATTCAGAGAATCACACTTTTCCACCGTATCCTTTTTGTTCTTAGCTTCCTTGGTAAGCTTGTTCGCACGGTCGGGATCGTTCCAGAACTCGGGAGAAGCCATCTCCATATCAAGCTCTTCTATCCGTCTTTTTTTATTATCGATATCTAAGGAGTCACATACTTCTTTAAGGCTGTCCTTATACTGCATGAGCTCCAGTTTCATCTGGTCTAACTCTACCATATTTATAATCCTTAATAAATTCTATAAAGCCGAAAGGCGATTCCCTCTCTGTGACTATTCCATCATCCCATGGCAGTTCTTATATTTCTTTCCGCTGCCGCAGGGGCAGGGATCGTTGGGATAGATCTTAGGTGTATCACGCTTCTTAGGCTGCTTCTGAAGGCTCTCGTCTTTGTTGGTACCGGTAACCTTTGCAACCTGCTCTCTCTCTACCTTCTGCTCTACCTTTACCGCAAAGAGAAGACGTACCGTATCCTCTTTGATAGCGCTCTCCATTGCGCCGAACATATCAAAGGCACTCATCTTATATTCGGCAAGAGGATCCTTCTGGCCCATGCTCGCAAGGCCGGATGCCTTCTCCAGCTGATCCATATCATCAATGTGGCTCATCCACTTACGGTCGATAACACGCAGGAGGATAACACGCTCCACTTCACGGATCTGCTCGGGCTCGGGGAATTCAGCTTCCTTGGCTTCGTAAAGCTTGACTGCCTCTTCCTTAAGCTGCTGTGAAAGAGCATTCTTTTTCTTTGTATCTATCCTGCTTAAGCTGACAGGCTCAAGAGGTATGATAGGCAGCAGCAGGTTGTTCAGCTCGTTCAGATCCCACTGCTCCGGATTGCCGTCATCGCCTATAACGGTATCTACAGCACCCTCTACTATATCGGTGATCATCTTATATACCACATCACGCATGCTCTCTCCGTTGAGAACACGCTTTCTCTCACCGTAGATAACCTCACGCTGCTCATTCATTACCTGATCGTACTGCAGCACGTTCTTACGTCTTGAGAAGTTGTTATTCTCTATACGCTTCTGTGCTTTTTCTATCGCATTTGAGAGGAGATTATGTTCAATACGCTGGTTCTCCGGTATGCCCATGGCATTGAAAGTATTGATTAGTCTCTCCGATCCGAATAACCTCATCAGATCATCTTCAAGTGAAATATAGAATACCGACTCACCGGGATCACCCTGACGTCCGGCACGACCACGCAGCTGGTTATCAATACGTCTTGACTCGTGACGTTCCGTACCGATTATCAGAAGGCCGCCCTTTTCTCTCGCCTCATCATCAAGCTTGATATCGGTACCACGACCTGCCATGTTGGTCGCAATGGTAACGGCACCGTGGATACCAGCATCAGCAACTATCTCAGCTTCCTGCTCATGGAACTTGGCGTTCAGCACGTTATGCTTGATACCTTCACGGGTAAGCATGCGGCTCAGCTCTTCCGAAGCATCGATGTTTATGGTACCTACCAGTATGGGTTGCCCCGTTGCATGTGTTTCCTTTATGCGCTCCACTATCTCATGAAGCTTTTCCTTACGTGTCTTATATACGCAGTCATTCTGATCGATACGCGCTATAGGCCTGTTTGTAGGGATCGTGATAACATCCATACCGTATATATCACGAAACTCCTGTTCCTCGGTAAGCGCCGTACCGGTCATACCTGCTTTTTTCTCAAATTTATTAAAGAAGTTCTGGAATGTGATGGTAGCCAGAGTCATGGACTCACGCTTGATCTTAACATGCTCCTTAGCTTCGATTGCCTGATGCAGACCGTCAGAGAAACGGCGTCCCGGCATAAGACGTCCGGTAAAGGAGTCTACTATGATGACCTTATCATCATCCACCACATAATCCTGATCCTTGAACATCAGATAATTGGCACGAAGCGCCAGTATCATGTTATGCTGGATCTCACTGTTTTCCGGATCGGCAAGATTTTCTATATGGAAGAACTTCTCAACCCTGTCCACACCGCGTGAGGTAAGAGTCACGTTCTTATCCTTCTCATTGAGCACAAAGTCTCCGGTCTCTTCCTCTTCCTCTTTGTCGGAACCGAGCATGGAGTCCATTACGGCATCGAGCTTATAGATCATCTCCTCATCCTTGCCGCGCTTCATCTGTTTTGCCAGCACGTCGCAGACTTCATAAAGCTTGGTAGCCTTACCGCTCTGTCCGGATATGATCAGAGGTGTACGGGCTTCGTCGATAAGGACCGAGTCGACCTCATCGATGATGGCATAATGCAGGCCACGCTGCACCAGCTGTTCTTTATAGATGACCATATTATCACGCAGATAATCAAAGCCGAGCTCATTATTCGTGACATAGGTTATATCGCAGTTATATGCTTCACGGCGTTCATCACTCTTCATATCGTTAAGGATGACGCCCACCTTAAGCCCCAAAAACTCGTGTATCTGGCCCATCCATTCGGCATCACGCTTAGCCAGGTAATCATTGACCGTGACTACGCATACACCCTTGCCTTCAAGCGCATTCAGATATGCGGGAAGGGTAGATACCAGGGTCTTACCTTCACCGGTACGCATCTCCGCGATACGTCCCTGATGAAGAACGATACCGCCTATGAGCTGAACACGGAAGTGTTCCATATTAAGGACACGCCTGCCGGCCTCTCTTACCGTAGCGTATGCCTCAGGAAGAAGCTGGTCCAGAGTCTCACCTTCGGCAAAACGTTTTTTATATTCGGTCGTTTTAGCCCTGAGCTCCTCATCCGAAAGAGCCATCATGGTATCCCTGTAGCTCTCAATCTTATCCACGATCGGTTTGATACGTTTAAGCTCCCTTTCGGAATGCGTACCAAAGATCTTGTCGATCAAATTTGCCATATTTTAATACTCCATTGCTTTTTCTTCGCCGTTAAGGACTCTTAAAGCGCCCTGTGCAAGAGCCAGAAGCTCATCCTCACCCGGATATACCGTGATGGGTGCTATCCAGGCTACTTTCTCCTTAAAAGCGTCTATTACATATTTTGAATAAGCGATACCGCCGGTAAAGATGATCTGGTCAACCTTACCCTCGAGTACTGCTGCCTGTGAACCAATATTTTTGCAGATCTGGTAGATGAATGCATCATAGACTTCCTTAGCCTTTGCATCACCCTGCTCTATCATCTTCTCAACGTCACGTGCATCGTTGGTTCCAAGATATGCATTGAAACCGCCGTTGCCTACCAGCATCTTATACACGGTCTTCTCATCATATTTACCGGAGAAGCAGAGCTTTACAAGTGCACCTGCGGGCACTGCGCCGGAACGCTCGGGTGAGAATGCTCCGTCACCGTCAAGAGCGTTGAATACGTCAACTATACGGCCGTTTAAATGAGCACCTACAGATACGCCGCCGCCCATATGTACTACGATCAGGCGGAGCTCGTTATAAGGCCTGCCGCATTCCTTTGCATAGCGCTTTGCCACTGCTTTCTGGTTAAGAGCGTGGAAAACACTGGTACGGGGAAGCTCGGGATTGCCTGAATATCTGGCCAGAGGCTGAAGTTCATCAACAACCACGGGATCAACGATGAATGAAGGGATGCCTACGGAATCGGCTATCTCTCTCGCGAGTATACCGCCCAGATTAGAAGCATGCTGTCCCTGCTTTCCTATAATAAGATCATGAAGCAGTGCATCGGATACGGGATAGGTACCGCCGGGGATGGGCTTTAACATACCGCCGCGGCCTACCACTGCGCTCAGTTCTTCTACCTTAACACCCTTCTCATTAAGGAAATCCATTATCATCTTCTTGCGGAAATCCTTCTGATCCACTATGGATGCATACTTTGCTATCTCCTCGGTGGAGTGACGGAGAGTCTCTTCAAACAAAAGCTTCTCATCCTCGAAAACACCTATCTTTGTGGATGTGGATCCGGGATTGATTATAAGTAATTTAGCCATCTTTATCTCCTTTCAGGCATTCTTAAGATGCTCTGCTACTATAGCACCCAGTACAAGTGAATTGATCTTTACTTCCTTTGAATCGGAACGTGAAGTGAGTATAACGGGCGCCTTGGTACCTGTTAAGATATTACCGTTCTTGCACTCAACCAGATGAGTAAGGGTCTTGTAAACAAGGTTTCCTGCATGGATATCCGGGAAGAGGATCACATCGGCATCACCGGCGATCTTTCTGCCTGAAGCTCCTTTGTGGCTTGCTGCTTCCTTATCAATGGCTATATCCAGTGAAAGAGGACCGTCTACGATGCAGCCGGTGATCTTTCCTTCAGCGTTCATCTTAGTAAGCTCATCTGCCTCAACAGTAGCGGGCATCTTGGGATTAACCACCTCTACTGCGGCAACGGGAGCTACCTTGGGGCACTCAAGTCCGCAGGCATGGGCGATATCCACGGTATTGGCAATGATGGCAGCCTTTTCCTCAAGTGTGGGATAAGGGATAAATGCCACGTCGCTTAAAAACAAAAGCCCCTCTCTGTTCTTCATTTCGAAAACGCAGACATGAGAGAGAACCTTATCTGTACGGAGTCCTACTTCTTTATTTAATACGCTCTTTAAAAAGCTCTTTGTATCTATAAGTCCCTTCATATACATATCGGCAGACCCGTTATGTACAAGCTCAACAGCCTTTGTAGCCGCCTCGATATCGTCCTTTACGTCAACCACTTCAAAGTTGCCAAGATCTATACCCAGCTCCTTAGCGATGGGCTCCATCTTATCCTTATCGCCAACCAGTATGGCATCGGCTATACCGCGCACACGTGCTTCTTCGACTGCCTCTAAAACAGGTGCGTCCTGGGCAACAGCAACTGAAACCTTCTTACGGCTTACACTTGATACTTTTGATAACAGATCGTCAAAACTCTTACTCATCTCTCATGTCTCCTTACTCTTTGGATTACTGTTTAAGTGCGCCCCCCGGCGCACACCTTAAGGCACTATTTTATTACAAACGCCTGTGAAAATCAAGTATACGGAAAATCCCGCATTTTCAGGCATCTGAGGGTTCTTTTACACTCTGCGGCAGCCTAATATATGCCACCTATCCCCGTATCCTTGTCTAAAGTACCGGTATTATACAATATCAGTACTTCCTTAATATCCTCATGACTGTTCACAAACTTTGAGACGCCGCCCTTATGATAACGGGTATCAAAGATATAAAGCGTACGGTAATGATTTAAAAGAAAAGGCACCAGGCAGTTGGCGTAACTGTCCTTGACCAGGGCCATCGCTCCGGCATCCTTAGCTACAGCCTCATTTGTAATGGTAATGAAGCCGTGCTGGTTACTTAAAAAGTAGGAATACTTGTCTCTTTTGTCCAGATATTCCGGATCATACGGCGTATCCGTAACAACGCCGCTGTCGGCATATTCTACCTTAAGATCCCACGAAGGGTGGCTGTATGAAACTATCTCATCGGGCATGAAATGATCATCATTTATCTTTGAATATATACTGCCGTAGAAGTCCGTAGATACAACCGTTTTTTCAAATTCTTCCAGAGGAGTTGCTTCCAGGCCCAGGGACTTGCAGATGGCTGTATAACCTATGTAAGCTCCGTAGGTGGTCCAGTGATGGTCGGTGCGGTAATAAAGCTCTGCTTCATCCGAAGCCGCCGCCTCCAGAAGCTGCGTTACGGGATATATCCTGTTGGCCTTTTCCGGCATGGCATTAAGTATATCTGTTATAGTTTCCTGCTCATCGGCTGCCGGCATAGCGCCTGTCTTGACTCCATCACGGGCTTTCCACAGTTCCAGACGCGCATGCGGCGAACCTGCCGGCAATTTATCGGAATACATGCTGGTTGCAGTGGGCATCAGCATAATGCTCACCCTGGCGTTCTCCACATTATCGGTCAGCTTTGAAAACTGCTCTATGTCTTTTTCAACATTCACCGGCTCCTCATACGAATTGATAAGCCTGTCCTCACACAGATATACTCCGTTTATCTCCCTGCGCCCGCTTATACGCTCCGTGGAATTGATGAGCTTAAGCAGTTCGTCTCTTTTAGGAAAATGGTCGGAAAGATAATCTTTGATGCCTTCCGTGTAACGGCCGCTCGTAAGGCCTGTGACACTGAATTCCGGCCACTTTGCCAGGCTCCTGTTCTCACTCTCGGAAAAATCTTTCCCGGGCGTGAGGAAGAAAGCCATGCTGAAGACTGCCAGCAGGGCGGCTGTCAGATATACACATATCCTTTTGCTTATGTTTTCCTTCTTCATAAACCCATCACACCGGACAGGGCCGGTCCTCTTATGTATTTTTTTGCCCGGCCTCTGTCTTAAAACCTGAAATACAAGAACGGACTGTATGAGTCACGTACCATGCAGGCTACGCTTAACAGAAACAGCGCTATCATCACCAATACTCCGCAAAGCTCTATCAGCTTTTTGCGGTATGCATTATGCGAAGCCGAAAGCTTCTTCTTAACAGCCGGATATACCGGGAAAGCAAGTATTATCGCCGCCAGCAAAAACGGCGCGTAGTTTCCGGCATACCATATAAGATCCGATCCGTAAAAAGCATTATCCTTAAGGCATACCAGCTGCGGGAAATACGCAGCAAGCTCACCCAGGTCATCAAAGGTGAATATACCGAAGCCCACCACTACTATCACTATCGCATAAAGATGCTGCAAAAGCTTAGGCAGCTTCTTAAGGCCGCTGCCCCAGATATATTTTTCCAGTGTGAGCAGTATGCCGTGATAAAGTCCCCAGAGGACAAAATTCCAGGAAGCCCCATGCCAGAGCCCGGTAAGGAACCAGACTATGAACATATTACGCAGGTGCTTCGGAACGCTCACCCTGTTGCCTCCCAAAGGGATATATACGTAATCGCGGAACCAGCTCGATAACGATATATGCCATCTGCGCCAGAAATCCGTGATGGATGTGGCTGCAAGGGGATAATTGAAATTCTCCGGGAAATGAAAGCCCAGCATCTCACCAAGACCAATGGCCATATCGCTGTATGCGCTGAAATCGAAATACAGCTGCAGCGTAAATGCAAGTATGCCAAGCCACGCCGTCACAGCCGAAATACCCTGCGCGTTCCTTATGGTCTCCCATAAAGAACCGCATTCATCTGCGATCAGAAGCTTTCTGAAAAGCCCCAGCAGGAAACGGTAAAAACCGTTAACAAAACCGCTTTCATCTACCCTTCGCTTCTTAAGCTCCTCCTGCACGGAAGTGAAACGCACTATGGGACCTGCTATCAGCTGCGGAAACATGCATACATAAGTAAGATAATCAAAGTAATTATGTTCCGCCTTTATGCGGCCTTTATAAACATCTATTGAATAACTGACAGTCTGAAACGTATAGAAACTTATGCCTATCGGAAGGGCTATCCCCGGGAGCTTAACATCCAGGGGCGTCAGTGAATTCCATATCCCCACGGCAAAATCTGCATATTTAAAAAATGCCAGCAGGCCCAGATTTATGAAAAGAGAGATACCCAGTGCAAGGCGTTTCTTTGCTTTTGAGCCTTCGAACTTCTCCTGCAGCCAGCCGTCTGTATAATCGACCAGGGACGATAACAGCATGAGCAGTATATATACCGGCTCTCCCCAGGCATAAAAAACAAGACTGAAAAAAAGCAGGACATAATTTTTTGCCCTGCCCGGTATAAGATAATAAAGTATCAAAAATACCGGTAAAAAGAAAAATACAAATGCCGTACTCGAAAATACCATCTTATATCTGCTTTCAGATGTTATCCTTTATGATCGTCTCAATATCATCGGCTTCGGCACTTATAAGAAGATACACATAATTTCCGCTGCTCACCACCCTGCCGGCTTTCATAAACGCAGCCTGCTCAGGCATATAATCCAGCATTTCGGGAGATGTAAGCTGTGAAAGAATCGCATTAAGCTTATCCTCTACCTCTGCAACATATGCCTGATCCTTAGTCTTTATGATGAAGATACGGTCAGCATGGAGTTCATCCCCCTCCGCACATACATATCCTTCAAGCTTATCCGCCTCAAGACCGTAATTATTTAGGATCCAGTCATCATCTCCAAGATAAAGATCCGGCAGCGTTACCGCACTGCTGATCTTTGCATAGATATCCGCAGGCAAAAGCGCCTTCCCGGTATCCGCCGTACTGCCGCCATCCTGCTGTGCGGTATCCGTTACCGTCTGTGCAGCAGCCGGTGCCGGATCGGGAGTCTTAGGTGTTTCATTTGTACATGCGCCAAGTGTCAGAGCTGATAATATGGTTAATAATACTATTTTCTTCTTCATTTTCTATATGATCTCCTATTAATGATTTAATGAGTACCCGGTCCGAATCCCAGGCGGTCGGCTGCATAAGCCTTAAGTATCTGTACCCAAACCTGATAGGCCAGCTGGTTCTCATGCAGTTCGTTGTCGCTGCAGTATTTTTCCAGAAGATTACCGGCCCCATCCGAAAGGGTATCGGCGATATCTATATAGCCGTAACCACGCTCTGCAGCGATCTTTGCCGCACCTTCGTTAAATATCGCCAGATTGGAATTATTCAAAGCCCCCTTACTTTTATCTTTCATGGTATAGGTCGCACTTAAGATATTAACATCTATCCCCGGAGCGCCGGCCTGTATCTTTTCGATCAGAAGAGGATACATGTTCAGGGCATCATCGATCCCCAGCGCCACGTCATTTATACCAAAAAACAAAAACATCCTTTCCGCTCCCATCATGGGGATGGATTCCCACAGGGGATACTGCTGTCCCTGATACAGAGGATGTATGCTCTTTTCGCTCACTTCCCAGAAGGCATTGTGCAGTGAGTATGAACCCGATGCCAGGAATTTAAAATTCTTAAGCATTTCATCATCACTCTTGGCACAATAGTTTTTAAAGCCAAGAAGGACAGAATCACCGGTAAATACGGTATTTCTGTAAAACTCTTTTATCTGTGCCATCTGCTCGTCGGTATAAACTGCCGTATCAAGCGTCTTGATATCATAATAGCTTACCCCGGCAGCAGAGGAGACATTTATATTTACTGCAGGATCCGGTGTTTTCTGTGTATCGCTTCCGGCTGTATCTTCACCTGCCGTAACGGCAGTCTTCGGTGCAGGAGCTGTTTTGGGCGTGGGAGCCGGGGTTGCGGTGGGTCCTACATGCTGCAGCTGACCGCTTTTTTCCACATCAAAGGCAAACACTCCTGCCTGCGGCTGAAGCTCCTTAACCACTTCAGTCTCAGTATCTTTACCTGTTTTATTTTTTGAACAGGCGCTCAGCGCGCCGGCAAGGGTTAATATCATCGCTGCCCTTATCAGCTTTTTGCGTACCATTTTCCAGAACCTCTCCGGCTTTTTATAAGCATATCAAAACCTCAGCGTACCAGATATTGTCCGATATCCGACAGATTATACCAGATATGCCCGGCAACGTCAATTTATAACAAAGATCAATAATGCCTTACCACTTCAAAGCGCTGCAGGCTGCATCCATCCTCATCAGGTCTTAATCCGGCTTTCTGTTTTGCTATCGAAAGCTGCTGCTTTACAGTATCCACTCCGTCCAGATTAGGAAGCAGCAGACCACGCTTATAACCCTTGGTGACTATCACGCCGTATCTTTTAACATCCAGCTGGTCCGGGGAATCAATATTCTCCGTATCGCCAAGTACATCCACGCTTATCTCGAGCTTATCAAGCTCAGAAACCTCGATCGGCTCAAAACGCGGGTCCCTGGTAGAGGCGCTGATGGCATTCTCTATTATCTCATCCGCAAGTGTGGCATAAACCGGACCTATGGTCCCGATACAGCCTCTGAGCATCCCCAGCTCATGGACTGACACAAAAGCTCCTGCGCGCCTGCCTCTTAATCCCTCTTCGGCAGCTGTCTTATCACTCTCTTCAGAAAGAAGCTCTTCTCTTACCTCTTCCCAGCTGATACGCCTGCCTTCACGTATACAGGCCTCGAGAGACTTCCGTGCAAGACGGACATATATGTCGTTATGGATGCTTTCTTTCTTCATTTTCATTCTCCCGTCATTCTTCCCGCACTTTATATGTACATATCCCGTAGCCTACGCCGGTCACATCCTGGTGTGAAAGACAGCGCGTCTTAAGAGAACAGCCATCAAGCGCTCCCGCCATCATGACAAAAGAACGGTGACCGCATTCCGCAGCCTGTTCAAGAAAGTCTTCATTAAAGTCCAGCAGTTCATCAAAAGCGGCCGTCCCCATGACCTCCATTATCCTCTCATCATATACCGGTCCCATCGGATCGAAACCATATGGTCCGTCCTCCTTAAGCTTATGCGACAGGTCTCCGCTTGCCACAAAAACTGTCCGGCGGACGTTTCTGAACGCAGTATCGGCGATCACCTTTCCCAGCCGGAAATGCGTTTCCAGATCAAAGCCCGACAGTCCTATCCTGACCAGCCTGAAATCCGTATATTTCTTAAGGATAAAATACAGCGGGACCATAGTACCGTGATCCAGCTGCGGATCCCTTTCACCTTTCGTGCCTGCATGCAGAGAGTTTTTCTGTGCAGCTTTTTCTAAAGCCTCAACAAATTCGCTGTCATATTCCACTTCCGCCCTGACCTGCGGAGCACCGAAACGGGCCATGCTGCCGTACGCCCTGCTCCCGGGCGATATGTGAAAATAATCATTATAGAGTATGCTGTGCGGCGATGAGAGCACTATGGTATCAGGCTTAAGCTCTGCGATAAGATCAGCCGCTTCTTCATAAGCCCTTGTGGTCTCTTCGATCACCTTTTCGCCCCCTCTTCCCACCTCGGGTATTATCAGGGGCGGATGAGGCACCATAACACCTCCGACTATGCCGTAGTTAAGCTCCCGGTCCATCAATACTCCTTATATCCTGCTTCTGCAAGATGTGCATCTTTCTGCTCAACAGCCTTCTTCATCTTTTCACTGTAGGCCCTGAGCTTATCAAGAAGCTCCGCATCTGAAGTTGCCAGTATCTTTGCAGCGAGAAGGCCCGCATTTGTACCGCCGTTTATTGCCACAGTGGCTACAGGTATACCCGAAGGCATCTGCACTATGGAATAAAGCGAATCCCTGCCGCCAAGCGAAGTGGTATGCATAGGTATGCCTATTACCGGCATAGGGAAAATAGCAGCACACATGCCCGGCAGATGAGCGGCCATGCCCGCTCCCGCGATCACTACCTTTACTCCCCGCTCTTCCGCAGTCTTTGCGTATTCAAAAAAGATATCCGGTTCCCTGTGTGCCGAGATTATCCTAATCTCAAAGCTTATTCCCAGTTCTTCTAATACCTCTGCGGCTTTTTTCATTACGGGCATATCGGAATCGCTGCCCATTACAATTGATACAAGTGCCATTTTTTGATCCTCCTTATTCTTCATCGAATGCCCTGTTTAATTCTTCCGTACCCGGAAGCACAAAGCGTCCGTTTTCTATTATCCTGATACTGCTGCCGTCGCCTCTTATCCCTTCCAAAAGGCCAAGCTCATCATAAGGTATCGTCACATCTGTATGGCAGCCGAAATATGCTTTTTCCGGTTCGGTCCTGCGAAGCAGCGACACCTCGTTATCCTTAGCCACTATCTCTTTTCCGTCAGGATTATATACCTTTATATCCTCCGCGTGGGAATAGCAGGTATCACCCAAAGCAAAATGCGGTCCTGTCTTTTCAGCTATCAGTATGGGCAGAAGTCCCTCTATACCATATTTTCTTGCCAGAACAAAAGCAGTGGTATTGGTACCTATAGCCGCTTCTCCCATGGGAAGGCTCTTATGATGGAAAAGAACATTATCCTCTATATAGCGCTTATTCTCTGCTTCGTCAGCAAAATTGGCACAGGAATATGCGCTCACAAATCCGTCTTTAAATTCAAAGCTCAGATCCTTAAACTCAAGCTCATTTAAAAACACGCGGCTCACGTTCAATATACCGTTTGTCCCTTTAAGCACAGGCGTTGTAAAGACTTCACCCACGGGAATATTTACATCCGCCACACAGTTTTCATAAACTGCCTGGGTCTTCGGGTCGGAGATCTCCTTAAGGCTCACATACAGATCCGTCCTGTTTCCTCCCATGCCCCTGACATGCACTTTCACTGCCTCATTAAGAGCATCGATCATGCACATCTGTATCTTCATATACTTCTCATAATCAAGAGTATTTATACGTATCACGGCATCAAAGATCTCTTCGAATCTTTCCCCTATATCCGGTACAGGGAAGGCTATTATGGTAAAACTTCTCTCCTCACCGGGTATGTACTGATTCGTAATACGGATATTCTCAGTCCTGAAACGTACATCAAGACTGCGCTGCTCATCATTATATGCAAGAGCCGACGTTTTCGAAACAGGTACAAAAGGGCTGGATCCGAATACTTCCATAACTGCCGGACCTGCGTGATGTTTAGCCGCCTCCTTATGCGCGATAAATGCCTGCTCCAGACATTCAAGCCTTCTGGTGACAAGCTGCCCGTCCATTATAAGAGCCAGGTCTTCCCTGTGATCGTAATCAAACTGCGGATTGGGATTAGCCCCGAAGAAACCGTTCTTGTTAACGCTCCTTCCCGAAAATACCGTATCCGAAGCCCTGTAGAGTGTGGGTTTGAGACCCATGGCCCCAAAATTCCCTACGGCCTTTCTTATCACGCGTTCAAAGCCCAGAGGATACCTGATATTAACGGTCCGCTTTATCGAAAGATCCTTACCCGTATTTATAAATCCTTTGCGATATCCTTCCGTAAAGGTATCTGCCATAAGAGCTATCTTTTCTTCATCCAGTGATGCGATATATTCCGCGAGCCTCAGCTCATTGCCGGTGATATATTCACCGTACCGGTATAAATAATCCGTATCTGACAGATCCGCTTCATTTATTATCTTATATGCAAGGCCGCCTGCCGGCTCTACCGTCTGCGCTATCCTGCGCTCACACTCCGTCTCATAATAGTCACTCACAAAAGAGTAGACCACATCCTTATAAAGAGCGTATTCCGGTGCAGCCTTGTCTTCCGCAAAGCCTCTTTCTGTCATATGATAAAGCTGGAGCAAAAGCTCGATACGTATGAGCAGTGCTTCCGCATCCTTTTCTGCTGCGGCAGATATACCCGCGCGAAGCTCAGCCGCCACAAAACACAGGAGCCTGCCCTGCTCTTCCCCGAAACACCCTATGGCATGATCCGGATCACACCAGCTGTTTTTATAATTCTCCGGAAGTATATCCTCGTAAAGTTTTTTATTTATCTCCCTGTAAAAGCCTGCATCGGAACTTTCATAAAGCTTTATCAAAAGTGATGCAAACGAAACCTCTTTAAGAAAATAATCCTGCCAGTTTCCGTCAAGTGCGCTCCTGATCTCCTCTTCAAGTCCGGCTATCCGTTCAAACGCAAGCTGCATACGTTCTTCCATCATTATCACCTCATCTTAAAAACATAATATTCACCGCAGGCCCAGCGTAAGTATAACTCCCACACCCGAGAGCACGATGATATTGAGTACTATCCCAAGATCAGCAAAAAAATAATAGCGGTCCGGCTCGGTCCTGGATATTATCCCAAGCACAAGCCCCGCCAGAGACATGATCATGGACAGCAATACGGCGGCGGCGTAGCCGGGTTTGGCTTCGCCACCGTTCTTATAACTGAAGACTATGCTTAATATAATAGTCACTATCCCTATAAGCGCCAGTATAACCGCCATAAGCGCTTTCATGGAATGACGCTTGTTTGTAAACTTATATTTTGCTAAAATGCCCATCCGTCACTTAGAACATTATCTTGGATCTGCCCTGCAAAAGCTTTGCCCCGCTGATCACAAGAAGCACACCTGCCGTGATCCCAAGCACCATGGTGAATACGCCGATAGCTATATTCCATCCGCCGGTACGGCTCATTATCGTATAAGTTCTTTCTTCCATTTCTGATCCTCCGGTTATTCGGTTTTATTATTCTTCTTTTGCCCCATACTCTCTATAGTATGCATCTATAGCTGCCTTACGCTCATCATCTATAAGCACGCTGCCGTTAATCTCGCGCCCGTACAGATACTCCGTTACTTCTGCCATATTAACTATGGCGGCAGCAGGGAAACCGTACAGTTCCGTGATCTCCGACAAAGCACTCTTCTCACTCTTGCCTTTTTCCATACGGTTAAGCGATACTATAAGACCTACGACCTTAACATCTGCCTGTGCCTTTAAGATCGGAAATGTTTCCTCTATGGATTTACCGGATGTGGTAACATCTTCTATCATCACCACACGGTCGCCATCCTTTAAACCGCTTCCCAGCATAATGCCGGTATCTCCGTGATCCTTTACTTCCTTGCGGTTTGAGGAATATCTTACATCTTTGCCGTACAGTTCACTTATAGCTATGGCTGTCGCCACGCCCAGAGGTATCCCCTTATAAGCAGGTCCGAAGAGTACGTCAAAATCCAGACCGTAATTATCATGTATGGCCTTTGCATAATATTCACCGAGCTTTTTCAGCTGTGTTCCCGTGACATATGCTCCGGCATTCATGAAGAAAGGTGACTTGCGTCCGCTCTTTAATGTAAAATCACCGAACTTAAGCACCTGTGAGTCCACCATAAACTCAATGAATTCCTGTTTGTACTGTTCCATTTTTTCTCCTCCTTATCCCAGAGCGCTGTTAATATCTTCTTTCATATCAAGCACTGCTGCCCTTGCGGCATCCGCATAGCCTTCCGCACCGAATTCAGCATACTTTTCCTGCTGCCATGCACCTATGATACCTCTCGAAGAATTGATGATGGCTCCCAGTCCGTCTTCATTGAAGAAGTACTTTAAGTCTGCTCCTTTGCCGCCCTGAGCGCCGTATCCGGGCACCAGTATATAGGTTTTGGGCATAAGCTTTCTGGCGATCTTTCCCTGCTCGGGATATGTTGCACCCACAACTGCACCCACATAGCTGTAGCCGTTCTGTCCCATGATATCGCTGCCCCATTCGGCAACTTTATCTGCCACATGACAGAATAGTTCCTTTCCGTCTATCATCCTGTCCTGGAATTCTCCGCTTGAGGGATTGGATGTCTTAACCAGGACAAAGATACCCTTTTTCTCCTCTGCGCATACTTTGATGAAAGGCTTTACTCCGTCGCTGCCCAGGTAGGGATTTACGGTTGCAAAGTCCTCATCAAAGCCTCTGTATTCTTTTCCGCCAAGGACTACTTTTCCAAGATGTCCCTGTGCATAAGCCTCGGATGTGGATCCTATGTCGCCGCGTTTGATATCGCCTATCACCACCAGACCTTTTTCCTTACAGTATTTAACGGTCCGGTCGAAGGCTATAAGTCCCTGAATGCCGAAAGTCTCGTACATTGCTATCTGAGGCTTTACCGCAGGCACCAGATCGCAGATAGCATCAACTATGCCCTTGTTATAGTTCCATATTGCCTCAGCAACTCCTTCCGGATTCTCCCCCTTCTCCTTGAAAGCCGCATCCAGCAGATGTCCCGGGATCAGCTTAAGCGTGGGATCAAGACCTACAACAATAGGCGCCTGTGTCTTTTTGATCTTTTCGATGAGTTTATCGATCATGTTCTCTCTCCTTTGAGTCCCTTTGCCGCACATATCAGACCTGCGCGCCCGGGATAAATTGATATACGATCTGTATTTTCCGCAGACCATTATACAACAATAAACGTCTATTATCCACAAAAAAAGCGACTGTAAAGCCGCTTTTTTTATGATCATATTTTAATGTATTTATACTCCCACCAGTGCATTCTCTTCAACAAATTTCATGATATTTGAAAGATTTGAATACTTCTTCACCTGATCTTTATTGACAATGACCAGAGTAGGGGCCTGGCGCACCTTGTACTTATATGCCAGTTCAGGATTCTCTTCCGCATCCATCAGTATATACTGAACATTTGCAAGATATTTCTTGGCAAGCGCACAGTTAGGGCAGCTCTTGGTCGTAAAGAGGTACCGCACTTCTTCGGGCTGCGTAAATTCCACCACAGGCTCCTCACCATCATTTTCACTCATGGTGACCACTGCCGTAGTAGGTCTCTTAAGTGATGAATTCTCTATATCATATTCTACCCTGTTCTCATATTCCTGAAGCTTTCCGTCATTCCAGTTCTGTACAGGGCGGTAATAACCGGTGATCCTTGAATAAACCTCTGTCTTCTTTCCACAGTGAGGACACTCGGGCACTTCCCCTGCGATATATCCGTGATCCTTGCAGATCGAATATGTCGGCGAAAGCGTATAATAAGGCAGTTTATAGTTTTCGGCTATCGTACGTACCAGTTTTGCAGCAGCCTTCCAGTCGGGAAGCTTCTCCCCAAGGAATGCATGGAATACGGTACCTGAGGTATACAGTGTCTGAAGCTCATCCTGTATATCAAGAGCATCAAATATATCCGAAGTATAATCCACAGGCAGATGTGATGAATTGGTATAGTAAGGTACATCACCTTCATGTCCCGCTGTCTTGATCCCGGGCCATTTTGCCTTATCATGCTTAGCCAGACGATAGGACGTACTCTCTGCGGGAGTTGCCTCCAGATTGTAAAGATCTCCGTATTTCTCCTGATAATCCGACAGACGCTCACGCATATGGTTGAGCACTTCTTTGGTAAATGCCTGGGTCTTGGGACTGGTCATATCGGCGCGGAGCCAGTTTGCATTAAGTCCCACTTCGTTCATACCCACAAGACCTATTGTCGAGAAATGATTCTCAAAGCTTCCCAGATAACGCTTGGTATAAGGATAAAGCCCTTCATCCATAAGCTTGGTGATGACGCCTCTCTTGACCCTTAAGCTCCTCGCTGCTATATCCATCATGCGGTTAAGTCTCTTATAGAACTCATCTTTATTAGCGGAGAGATAAGCTATCCTGGGCATATTTATGGTAACAACACCCACGGAGCCCGTGCTCTCACCGGATCCGAAGAAACCGCCGGTCTTCTTGCGAAGTTCACGAAGATCCAGACGCAGACGGCAGCACATACTGCGCACATCACTGGGTTCCATATCGGAATTGATATAATTTGAGAAATAAGGTGTTCCGTACTTGGAAGTCATCTCAAACAAAAGACGGTTATTCTCGGTATCGGACCAGTCAAAATCTCTTGTGATCGAATAAGTGGGGATCGGATACTGGAAGCCTCTGCCGTTGGCATCGCCCTCGATCATAACCTCGATGAATGCCTTATTCACCATATCCATTTCTTTCTTGCAGTCCTTATACTTGAAATCCATCTCTTTTCCGCCCACTATAGCCGGCAGTTCTGCCAGGTCATTGGGAACGGTCCAGTCAAGTGTTATATTCGAGAAAGGTGCCTGTGTCCCCCAGCGTGAAGGAGTATTCACGCCGTATATAAAGGTCTCGATGCACTTCTTAACCTCGGTATAGCTTAAATTATCAACCTTGACAAAAGGTGCAAGATATGTATCAAATGATGAAAATGCCTGAGCTCCCGCCCACTCGTTCTGCATGATACCCAGGAAGTTTACCATCTGGTTGCACAGAACGGAAAGATGTGCTGCAGGTGCGGAAGTGATCTTACCGGTTATACCGCCAAGGCCTTCCTTTATGAGCTGCTTTAATGACCAGCCTGCACAGTATCCGGTAAGCATTGACAGATCATGGATATGGATATCGGCATTTCTGTGAGCCTCTGCTATCTCATTGTCATATATTTCCGAGAGCCAGTAATTTGCAGTAACGGCACCGGAATTGGAAAGGATAAGACCGCCAACCGAGTATGTGACGGTAGAATTCTCTTTTACTCTCCAGTCCTCTACTTTTACATAACTGTTTACAACATCCTTATAATCAAGTACGGTAGACTTCATTGAGCGCATCTTTTCGCGCTGCTTACGATAGAGTATGTATGCCTTCGCAACATCGGTATAACCTGCGGTCTCCAGAACTTTCTCTACACTGTCCTGGATCTCTTCGATCTGTATCTCGCCGTTTTTGATCTTAGGCTGGAAATCAGCCGTTACACGCAGACTCAGCATATCGATGATATCATTATTATACTGCAGTTCTACGGCCTCAAAAGCCTTCATGATAGCATCACTGATCTTACTTAAGATAAAATCCGCTCTTTCTCCGTCTCTCTTGATCACACTGAACATAACTTACATTACCCTCTCTCTTTGCTAAAAACTTCCCTCATAGTTTCCCGGTCCTCCCAAGTTATGTAAACCACTTTTTAGCCGTACCTGAAATAATGCTTGCCAATAACAACAACATTTTCAGGTTTTTTAGCGTAAGTCCGTTTACCTAAGAATTTAATAGAAAGTTGTTTACATAAGTCTTTTTCTGACCGTGCACGCTTATAATAACAAAGCAAAGATAAAAAGTCAAGAAGCAAAGCACAAGATATTATGTCGACTTAGCGCCCGAACTACCATATCTTGTTGACCTTTTGTTAAAGATATAAGAATTTTGTCATAAATTTTTGGTTGTTATTTAGCGGGTTGAAAGGAAGGCATATTCCCTTTCAAGATCCTCCGTACTCCCGTAAGTCTCTATATATTCCTCCAGAAGCTTTAAGGCCTTACCGTACTCTCCCATATACTCATAGCAGGCTATCTCATTTTGCTTAAGCTCCTGCATGCAGGTATTGTTCTCCATGATCTCCTTCCCTCTCTGGAAAGCCTCAAGGGCCTTTGCATAATCCCCCTGATCGGCATAGCTTAAACCCAGCTTATCGCAGATGCGGGCATCATTATGATCCTCGACATATCCGCTGTAAGCTATCGCAGCATATTCATACTGTCCCATATGCTTGTAACACTCGCATAAAAGGCTGATCAGTTCCGCATCAGGTTCCTCGCTCCTGGCACGTTCCAGATAATTGCAGGCCTGGGTATATTCCTCATGGAAATAACAGAGACGGCCTTTATCATAATCACTCATGCTCTTGTGGTCGCCCTTGTCCACAAAATCCAGATAGGCAAATGCCGCTCCTTCATAACCGTGCTGCATCATACTGTCATATATATCCAGATAAAGGGAATAATCGTTTTTCTTAATAGCTGCAGCCGCGTCAAAATCCGCTCTAGCTCCTTCAAGATCATTAAGGTAAAGCTTCATGTTCCCTTTAAGAAAATATGCCTTTGTCTCCTTCTTACGCAGATTGGTTATGGCATCATAGCAGGCAATGGCATCATCATACTCTCCGAGCTTATAATAGCAGATAGCCATATAGTAATTGATATCAAACTCCGGCTCTCCGGGAAACATCCCGGCTTCCGCAAGCGCCTTCGAAAAGGCTCCCAGTGCCCTGGCATATTCCTTCCTGCCCATATACGCCAGCCCCATACCGCGATATACCTGTTCCTTGTCCGCATCTGTCCTTAAGGCACCGGAGAAATCATCAAGCGCAGTGCGGTACTCCTGTCTGGCTACGGCTTCCATACCTTCTTCGAAAAGTGACGAGCCCTTCTTTTGGCAGCCCGTCAGTAACATAAGACATGCCGACGACATCAATATATATTTTAAGATCTTTGAGGCCATATATCTCCTCCGCATTATGATAAGCCTTCACCGGCGGTATCAGCGGTATCTTCCGTTTTATCCGGTTCCCGGTTTTCTTCCGGTTTTTCCGTTTCTTCAGATTTTTCTGTTTCTTCCTTTTTCTCCGTATCGTCCGATCCTTCTTCCGTCCCTTCTGCATCTTCCTGATCGTCCGCTTCATCCGTTTCCTCAGGTTCTTCATCCGGATCTACCGGTTCTTCGTATTCGGGAAACTTGAACCCTCCCGGGCTGGTGGTCTCATATCTGAACACTTCACGCATCCTGGCATAATACGAGAAAAAGTGATATCCATAGTCGTCATAACGCCATGCATAGCCCCATGGCGTTCCCGAAAATGATGTCATACAGTCGGGATTCTTCTCCTCATACTCTTCTATTGTTTCTTTGGAAATGCCGTTTCCTATACAGCATAATCTGTCAAGCTTCATGTCCATGAGCGGACTTATGTCATGAACCTTAGTAAAGCTTATATTAAGGTATTTTATTGAATTTATCCCTGCGATGTCGGAAATATCAGTGACTTTATCACAATATACGAGTTCAAGCCAGGTAAGTGCGTGGCATTTTTTCAACGGCGACAGGTCTTTTACTGTCGAAGAGGAAAGTATCAGGCATTCCAGGTGAGGCATATTGGATAAAAACGATATATCCGAGATCCCCCTGTCATGTCCCAGATCCACATATACTGCTTCGGTACAGTATTTAAGCGGTCCGGTCATGGTATCATCTATGCCGTGTGTCATACGTATGACTGTATCATCCGTAAGCGCGGATTTATTTCCCACATGGACCCGCCAGACCACCTTTATATCCGGGAAATCATCATTTATCCCGGCCATAACGTCATCATCTATCCCACAGTCATCCAGTACAAAACAGCTGCACTTATTAAGGACAGACAAAGCCTGCCTTATACTTTCCTCGCCTTCGTTTCCTATGTCTTTTTTCCTGTATCTGACAACATTGGCCGACAGCGAGACACTCCTTCCGAAAAGATCAAAGCGGTATATGAATTCCGCATCCGGAGCAGCCTGCGTAAGCAGTTTTACATCCGATAATCCCAGTAAAGATGAATCCTCTTCATCCATAAGATTGATCTTTTCAAGCTTCGGCATATCACGGATAAGTTCCGCTATTTCAGGTATTTCCTCCGGAGTGCAGTCCGACAGATCAAGGAAAGTCTCATTTCTGTCATACTCCACACCGTGTATGTTTACCGTAGAAGGGACCGGATCCTCTTTTTCGCTTATCTGACCGGCGCTTACGGTATTTTCGCTTGCCGCTGCATGCTTTTCATCCGTATCGCCGGTTTTAGTATTCTCCTCCGCTTTATCTGCCGAGACCTCATTGTGGCTGATCGTTTCTTCTATAATATCTGTATCTGCACCGGTATCGTTCCCGTTTACCGTGCAGCCGCCTATGTACAAAAAAAGGAGCAATGCCGTCACAGACAGCAGTATCGTAACTGTATTTTTTATATGACTTTTCATCTAAAGTTTCAGATCCTATCTTATTATCAGGCTCATGCAGCTGCACAGGCAGCACACAGCACCCTGTACATCTGAACAAACCTTAAATATTTTATCATATTTTGTTCCTTAACACCACATATTATTTCTGTTATAATGCGTCCTATGATACATGAAGACCAGATAATCAGAAGCAGGCGGCGCAGCATAGCACTTGAGATAAACGATGAGGGCAGGCTGATCATACGCGCCCCTTTCAGCGCATCCTTATCCGAGATCGATGCTTTTGTGACCTCCAAACAGAGCTGGATAGCACAAAAGCAGACAAATGCAAAAAAACGCTCGGCGGATACTCCCCATCCAAGCTGGGAAGACGGAAGCCTCATACCATTTCTGGGGATGAGGATAAAACTTTGTTATCATAACAGAAACAACATAAGCCTTACGGGTCTGACCGGCCTGCCAAAGGTCTGCGATCATCCCGCTTCTTTTTGCATCAATGATGATATACAGCTGAACATCCCCGATCTGCGCCTCAGGGTAAGGGAATTCAGGTTAAACTATAATGTTGATCATGACACCGAAGTAAAGCAGAATATGCAAATGACTCAGCACTGGTATAAAACTGTGGCCGCCGGCATCTTAAAAGACAGGACTGCGCTTTACGAAGCTGCTACCGGTTTAAAAAGCCGCAGCATAAAGATCACATCGGCAAAACGCAAATGGGGCTCCTGCAGCTCAAAGAAAGATATCATATTCAGCCATCAGCTCATCTGCCTGTCTTTCTATGAGATAGATTACGTTATAGTTCACGAGCTGACCCATATCCTCCACATGGACCACAGCAGCCGCTTCTATGAAGACCTGGGCAAAGTGCTTCCCGACTATAAACTGCGCGAAGAAGCCCTGCGTAAGTTTAACAGCATTCTTTCCGAGTTCTGAATCTGCAGAGAGCGCTTTCATATCTTCATCCAGAAGCGCTCTTTTTCAGATATTTTTTATTTCCTGACCTTCCTTACATTCAGGTTCATCAGGTGGCGTCCCAGGCAGCGAAAGGCGGTCTTTTGTACCACGCCCATCTCCTGATGATGTTCTGCAAGAAGCTGATCGGGAGATTCATAAATGCCAAAATCCCGGTTGATGCCTTCGCTCTGAATATAAGTATTATTCCTGTTAAATTCTGTCACAGGATGCTGAAGATCAGTCACACAGACACCGAATCCGCAAAAGCTCCCCGTGCATTCTCTGTATTTGCGCTGAAGATTCTTAAGATACTTCCTGTCTATGATAAAAGCCTCCAGCTCATACCAGTTTCCCTCACATAAGACCTCTACCCAGCTATGGAAAATGTTCTCCGGCGCATGCCGGTAAACAAATCCCGTCATAGCGCCTTTTTGCAGTTCTTTGCGTATCGTAAACCCATGAATCCTGCAGGGGATCCCTACCGCTCTGAGCAGCGCCATAAAAAGCGTCCCTTTGGTATTGCATTGTCCGTATCCATCCTTCAATACTTCCGAAGCCTGAATGCCGTCATCCACATTATAGCCGAAGAGTATCTCATCCCTGACATAATCATATATCTCCTTTATCCGTTCAAATTCTCTCAGCCTGCTCCATCCGCGTTCACTTATCAGCTTACGTATCATGTAATGATCGTAATCCAGCATATGCGTTCTTGCCAGATAGGGATCCTTTGCTTTCTTTACCGGACCTTTCTTCAATTTCATCACAAAAGTATATTTGCAGGAAATATTTTCCTCTGCTTCAAAACCGTATTCCGCAAAGAAAGCTTCCTTATCACTATCAAAATAATCCTTGAAATATTTGGGTGTTCCGATACTCTCTGTCACATACAGAGGTGAGAATACCAATTTTTCACCAAGCGATAACGGCCTGTCCCAGTCAAGAACTATCAGCCTGCCATCCTTCTTTAACAAACGGTAAGCTTCTGACAGTATAGCTTCACATACAGCCGGATCACATTCATGTAAAACCAGTCCTATGGTTATGTAATCAAATGATCCATCAGGCAGTCCGGTTGACGACGCATCCCTGCAGAGCAGCTTTATATTATCAAGATGCAGATCAGCCGCCTTCTGTCTTGCCTTCCTGAGCATCGGTTTTGATCTGTCCAGCCCGATCACGGTCGCTTTGGGTCTGTTGACTGCCACACTAAGCCCATTGGCCGCTGTCCCGCAGCACAGATCCAGCACCCTGCATTTTTTATCAGCTATCATATCGCTCAGAACATTTCGCGGATTACTATCTCCCTCCCCAAAAAACACTTTATCCATAAGATCATATGTCGAAGATATTATCCGATACATGTTTAAACTCTGCTTTTTATCTGCCATATCCGGGCCCTCCATGTTATTTATATATGTTCATGTGTTCATATATTATCATGTGTTACGGATATTGTCAATCCCCGGCTTAACTATTCTCCCTTATATGAAATCAGACAGCATTAGATAAAAGATGTGCAGGTACGTAAAATGCCGTGATACCGGGCGTTTTGCCCATATCACGGCACCTGATGAAAACTGATAAAATATAGCTGGGCCAGCTGGATTCGAACCAGCGAAATGCAGGGATCAAAACCCTGTGCCTTACCGCTTGGCGATGGCCCAATATCATGCCTCCGGCGGATATGCTCCGCAGGAGGCATATTTTTAAGTCCGAATGAGATACTAACACAATCTACAGGAATTGTAAAGTAAGATCACTCCACTCCTATCTCTGCCTTGCTGATCTTGTATGATCCGTTGCACGTACCGGCGTATTCCGGATTATCGTCCTTCGCCCTTACAATGATCGTGGCCTTTCCGGCAGCTGCGTTATCGGCATATATCAGATCAAAGCCCGCCCTAAGTTCCGCACCGCTTATCGTCTTATCCCCTATCTTTAATACAGGCTGTACTGCGTTCGCATCAGATAAGTCAAATATGACTTTTCCACCCTTTAAGGGAACTTCTTTTACCTTATTGCCATTCTGCATCAGTACGATCTTTGCCTTGCCGATATCGGTCTTCCCTTCGATGATGCGCGCATTCGCGTATACGTCTGTCAAACTCTTATAGTTTCCCTTCAGCCTGATATCGACCTTAAGTGTTCCGGGCGCATCCATCTTCCCACCGTTCGTATATTTCAGCTCATAGTCGCTTTTTTTCAGAAGCTCACCGTTTACCGTGATACTTACCTTCGGCTTATAAACCCCTGCCTTTTTAAACACCATATCCTGCACAGCTATATTCATATTCGAATCAGATGCCTGTACCGGCAGGATCGTAAAGTCCTTACTGCCGCTGTAGACAGCCCCCTTAAAGTCTCCCTTCATATTGATCTTGAAGGATCCGGTGCCGGCCTTTTTATTTTTCGAAAACTTTACGCTGTAATCCCTGCCCTCTTTCAACTCCCGGCTGATACCGTCTATCGTTGCTTTTACGGTAAGCTTTGGCTTCACGCCGCCTTTCGCATACAAATAGACATCCTTATCCGTCTTTACACTGATCTCAGCCTTTGATGCGGCTTTGATCCTGAAACTCTTTTTGACCAGGCCTTCATAGTCTCCTACACCTAAGATCAAAATAGAAACTTTTCCGGACCTGATATTCTCCGTATAGCTGATGCAGTAATCAAAGTTCTTTGTGAGGGTATTGCCTGCGGCATCCTTAACCGTAAGCTCTGCTGCCCCGATAAGATGCTCATAAAAGTTAAAGCTATGCTCCGAAGCCTTAAAATCCGCTTTGATCTTATTGTTCTTTAACTGCGAAGCCGTGACGGCTCTGATAGTAACAAGCTTTTCTCCGCTGTAGTTTGAAGCAGCTGAAGCTTTTATCTTTAAGCTTGTATCTCCCACTCTCTCCAGTTCGTAATCCTTCCCCTTCTTAAGGATCATACCGTTATAAGCGACCAGGGGATCAGCCGTCTTTTTCTCATCATAGACCGTGTTTCCTGCTATAACATCCCCATCTGCCAGGTTCTTCTTAAGGATCGTAAACTTAAGGATCTTCTGTCCTTTCAGACTTCCCTTTCCTTTTACTGTAACCGTCCCGGCATCCTCACCGGCCGCAATATTCTTACCGTACTTAAGCGTATAATCCACGCCAAGCGCACATTCTTTACCCATATGCATCAGTTTAACATAAGGTTTAATACTTCTTCCGGTGTAATCCGCGTAATATACGCCGCCTGATCTATAGACAGCATCATCATCAAATACTATCTCCCATTCCGCTGCAATGCTGTGCGCACCTATTACCCTCTGCTCTTTATGAGAAGAGTTACGGCGGCAGATCCTTTCCTCCATACCATCATGTTCTTCTGTAGCCGGATCTGTTACTACCCATTCATCCCAATCATGGCCAAGTGCCGCTAATACCGTATCTGCTTCGGCTATCTCCTGCTTACAGGCTTCATCCATAAAGCATGCATTACATACGGAACACTTCCAATATTCCATATTTCCCTTTTCGGTACAGCCGGGCTCTACAGCCGCAACTTTGACTCCGTTATGTTCATGTTTCCATAAGGCTTTGACCGTACATGATCCGTCAGGTTTATATTTTTCTCCCGGGGCACCTTTATCCCATTTATCGAATGATGTTCCCGCAGGAGGCGCAAATGTGCATTCCGGAAGGGTAATGGATCCCCCAGCCTCTACAGCCATGTCCGGCATGGTACCGCTTCCGCCACCTGCGTTGAAATGTACGATATACATCTTCATAAATGTCAGCTTCGCAGTATCTATCCCGGTCTTTGAGCTGTCATTTAAGATCACTGCAGAAGCCTCATCATCGATAGTTCCCATCACGGGTGTCCCTGTATTGGAAGCACAGGTTCCGTTTAGCATATCCGTCACCTTATCCGAATCATCGATCTTAAAACCGCCCAGATCCAGTTTCTTAAGCTGAGTACAATCCTTAAGCATCTCTCGGTAATCTTTGATGTCGCCGGTACTGAACCGGGACAGATCAAGCGCCTCTGCCTTACAGCCTTTGAAAAGGCCTGTATAGCTGACCACTTTGTCCTTATATTTGATCGTGACCGACGGTACCGGGTTCGGAAGCGGATCCCCCGCTCTCCAGATATATTTTCCCCCACCGATCACTATTTTCCCATCCTTCTTATCAAGCTGGGCCCGGAACTCATCCGTAAGCGAAACCTTCAGATACTCTACCTCATAGGTATCATAGACATAGAACTTCTCCAGATCGGCATCAAAAAGCTCTCCGTAATCATCGCCTACGATAAAGCGGAGCTTAGCCTCACCATATTCCGCTAAGCGGCTCTGCAAAATATCCCTTACTTCCGTATTCTTAAGATACACACATGTATCGGTCTCTTTATTCCCATGGTTATTCTGAAACAGATTATTGATATCGCAGTCTGCAGGTATCTCAAAATTCCTCATGAATATCTCATTTGTATAACAGCACCAGAACATGCCGTTCATATCGGTAATGGCAGGGGCTTTCCAGCTGTCGAGATTGATACCGGCGATATCGCTGTATTCAAACATATCTCTCATATCCGTCACATTGGACACATCAAAATGTCTGAGATCCAGCTCCCCAAACATTCCATGATTTCCGAGATACACGAACATATCCTTCATCGACGTAACCTTCGAGGTGTCAAAAGAGCTTATATCCAGCTTCCGGAGATACATCATACGCTTAAACATCCCGGTCATATCAGTGACATTGGATGTATCCCAGGCACTCAGGTCAAGTTCCTTCGTTTTGCATTCTAAAAACAGGTTTTCATAGCTGCTCACGGAAAGCTTCTCACCCCCGTAGTGGTGAGTCGCACCGGGATCAGGAAGCGGATCGCCTGCAGACCATTTGTATATGTTAGGCGCTTCATCCCTGTCTATAGTATACGAGCCGTTTTCTTCCTCCAGCGCCGATCTAAATCCGGCCTTCAGCTTAAGCATAAGACCGCCATTTCCGTCCGGCGTATAATCATAAAACTGTTCAAGCTCATTTTCGCTCAGCTCAAGGTTATACACCCACTTTGCATAAAGGTGGAGATCACTGTTGACAGGTGTATTCTCAGTGTCAAAAGGCCTGGTATATTCCTTATCCAGATAAAAGCCGTCGAAACGGAAGCCCGGATAAGAAGCAGACCACGTTCCGATGGTGCTTCCTTCCTTCTCTTCAAATTTCTGATCATCTCCCTTGCCGCAATAATCCAGGAACACATGGTATCTGACCACGAGCTTGATACGCTCTTCCTCCCATGCGGTCGCCGGATCTTTTAAGCGCTCTATCACGGAACTGTCATGCAGCCTTGCTTCGGCATCTACCGTTTGTTTCCGTCTGCCTATTCCCGTTTCATAGGTTTTACAGCCGGTCCCATAGAGCATCCATCCCAGGTCCGCTCCTTCCTGAGGCTGAAGAGACCTTATATCCAATACCTGCAGTCCCTCACAGCCCTGGAACATCTGACTGAAATCCGTAACGGTCTTTCCGTCAAAAAGAGAGAGGTCGATCTTCGTAAGTCTGTTCATCCCCCAGAACAGCTGCTTGAAACTACTGATCTTTCCGTGATATTTACTGTATACGGAATCCGGATTAGGAAGCGTACCTCCGCCTTTTATGGAAAACAGGTCAAAAGGTATCGACAAATTTAAATTATAGTAATAATCCTTAAGTCTGTCCGACAGCTTAAGACGGTATGTTCCGTCTTCCAGAAGCTCATAAACATAAACTTTTTCCAGGAATTCATCGTCCAGTGCATTTAAGTCAAATACCACCGTCTCCATCGTTTCGGCGTTGAATTCTGTATCATTATTCTCATCCGTGATAAAAGCTGCGGCCTCTTCATCACGCACATAGATCTTAAGCCCTCCGCCCCCCGTTTTATGAAAAACATCATCCGCCCCTGCCACAGAGTAACCGGTGGCTTTGCTGATGTTTGAGAAATCAAAAGATGACAGGTTCAGCCGCCTGAGCTTCGGGCATTCGCTAAAGGCACTTTCTATCCTTTCCACTCCGCTTATACCAAAGTTATCGAGATTGATGACCTCAAGGACCTTGCAATGGTAAAACATGTAAGTCATATTTTTCAGTGACCTTGTATCGAAGTGATAGAGGTCGACGTTTTTAAGGCTGAAGCAGGAGCGGAACATGCTGGCCATTTCAGTGACTGAAGACGTTTCCAGCAAAGGCGCTGCCGCCTCAAGCGCAACACAGTCGCAAAACATACTGTTCAGTTTTTCAAGCTGCGGCGTATTCAGTTCCAGATAATAGACACACTTAAGCGATCTGCAATTTTGGAACATACTGCTCATATCCCTGTACGGACGCTCTATGGTATGGTCCCAATCCTTCAGGCTTATGCTATTTACCTTTTCCAGGTTCCTGAAAAGGCCGGTCAGCTCCACGATCTTGTAGGTTTTATGATCCGTAACATATTCCACACCGGGATCCGGCACCGGATCCCCGGGGTTCCAGGTATAAGAGCCTGCAGTGAGGCTGCCGTCGTTATCCAGTGCTTTTTTAAACTCCGTGGTCAGGGAGACCTTTACTCCGTCTTCATCGAGCTCACTGCTTTCAAATTTATAGAATACCTCCAGCTGTTCCTTAGTGAGCATAGCTGCTGCCGTATCATCCCCTTCTTCGGCTTCTTTATCATCACCGCTGCTGTTCTCACTCAGCGTTTTTTCTTCATCAGTATCTGCCGCATCTTCATTTACCGGAACTGCTGCGGGATCTTCTTCATCTCCTGCTGCTTTGTTCTCACTTGCCGGCTCAGCCGCTTCATTTCCGCTGTGCTCACCGCCGTCTGCCGGCGCAGCTTCGTTCCCGCTGATATCATCAGCCTTATCTTCGCTGAGCTCATCGCTGCTTACGTTTTCTTCCTCCTCACCGGCAGCATAAACCTTATCAGCCAAAAAACTTATCCCGCTATCCTGCAGGATACTGCCTCCTAACATGTTCATGGTACAGAATAATGCTACTGCCCTTTGAAACAATCTCTTTTTCTTCACAGGAAATCCCCCCTTTATTAAATAAACATCATACTATGTTTCATACGGATCGCTGCGTACTGCGCACTATAAAAAAGTGTAACATAAAAACGGCATTTATACAAATGCCGTCTCCGTAAATAAATATTCATATTTAAGCGGGTGGATAGAGGGACTCGAACCCTCGATCTCCAGAACCACAATCTGGCGCGTTAACCAACTACGCTATATCCACCATATAATGCCGGCCTTCCCGGCGAACGTGCCCAAAGGGATTCGAACCCCCGACCCACGGCTTAGAAGGCCGTTGCTCTATCCAGCTGAGCTATGGACACACTCCAAAACTTATCGGGGTTTAAAACCCGCAACTCGTGTATTATCTCAAACTCCACAGCAAATGTCAAGAGAATTTTATCGTTATATCAAAGCCCATTACTGCCACAGCCTGATGGCCGTGGTAGTAACAATTTATCTCATACTGTATCCGCCGGTACTGCCTTTAACAAAGCGGGACAGCCACTTCTTAGCTTTTTCGTCCCCATGGTTCGCCGCCTTTGAGAAATGTCCGGCTGCTTTGTTAAGATCCGGTCCGTCTTCAAAAGGTAGAGTATGATAATATCCAAGAATAAACTCTGCCTTTTTCTCACCTTCATCAACCGCCTTCTGAGCAAACATGCACGCTTCCTTCATCTCTTCTTCTGTAGGCTGTTTTGAACCGTACTCTCTGTCGGGATCAGCCAGGCAATAAGCTATACGATACATAGCGAATCTGTCATTGGCAACGATCTCAAGAAGTTTCTTATACCAGAACACTGCTCTTGATGCATCCTTCTTCACTCCGGTACCGAAATCATAGGCTATGGCTACATTTCGTATACCCTTCTCCTGACCAAGCTCAGCAGCTTTACTGCTCCATTCAAATGCAGCCTTCGCATTCTTAGCCACACCGTCCCCATAGAGATAAAACTGACCTACTAAAGCCATGGATCTGGGATCACCGAACTCAGCACACTTCATATAATATCTGAATGCTTCTGCAAGGTTTTTATCGATGTTAATACCTTCCTCATACATGCGGCCTATCGTGAAAAGGCAGCGTATAGTCTCATCTTTTCTTGAAGAGACCTCTTCGTCCTCCAGCGCTGCATCCAGCATCTCCTTAAGAGCCCCCTGCTTTTCAGGGATTTCCGAACGGTTTCTGAGAAGCCATTCAACATAATAAACTACAGCTCTGTTCTTTCCGTAAAGAGCCGCTTCCTTAACAAGGGGCTGTGCAAGCTTAAACGCATGCTCCTTGTAGTACATAACGCCCAGACGCTCTGCAATGATATAATACTGATCCTTTGAATCGCATTCCTCTGCAGTGATCTGCGCTTTTCTGAAATATTCATTATATTTATCAAGAGCAGCTTCAAGTTCATTGCGTCCGTTTTCAATAACCGGATCACTCTTCTTTATTGCTTTCTTTGCATATATAGACACCTCGTCCCGGAGTGCCTTGACCTGCTTAGCCCTCTCTTCGGCAGCTTTACGTGCGGCCTCTTCATCAGCCTTACGCTTCGCCTCTTCTTCCGCCTTGCGCTTAGCCTCTTCTTCTGCCTTGCGCTTAGCTTCCTCTTCGGCACGCTTCTTTTCTTCTTCAGCTTTACGTCTCGCTTCTTCCTCTGCGCGCTTCCTCTCTTCTTCTGCCTTACGCGCTGCCTCTTCTGCTGCTTTTCGCTCTTCTTCTGCCTTGCGTTTAGCTTCCTCTTCAGCGCGCTTCTTTTCTTCCTCGGCCTTACGTGCCGCCTCTTCAGCTGCACGTTTCTTTTCTTCTTCTGCCTTACGCGCTGCCTCTTCTGCTGCTTTCCGCTCTTCTTCTGCCTTACGTGCTGCTTCAGCAGCCGCTCTCTTTTCTTCCTCGGCCTTACGTGCCGCTTCCTCAGCACGTTTCTTTTCTTCTTCTATTCTTTTAGCTGCTTCTTCGGCACGCTTTTTCTCTTCCTCTGCCTTGCGGGCTGCCTCTATCTCCGCATGACGCTTTTCTTCCTCTTCTCTGCGCTTCCGCTGCTCTTCCGCAAGTTTGGCCGCCTGCTCCTCGGCACGCTTTTTCTGTTCCTCAAGCTTCTGCTCTGCTTCTTCTCTTGTAAGTCCGACAGGTACCTGTACCGTGGACATAGCTACCTGCTGCTCTTTACTTATCGCAGGAATGGGCGCAGATGCCGTAGTGTCTTTATTAGCCTCCTGAGCTGCCTTTGCCTGAAGGGCCATAGCTGCTGCCACAGCAGGTGAAGGACCTCCGTTGGCCTCTGCCTCTTTAATATCAACATTCTGCTCTGTCTGCGGCTTGGTCTGTACCGGCTGTGCGGGTGCTACTCCCGCCTGTGCTGCCTGTTGAGCCTGAAGTGCTATAGCCGCCTGTACGGCAGGTGATGCACTGTTAGATGCCGAAGCAGACTGGAGAGCCTGTGCCGCCTGTGCTGCCTGTGCCGCATGCATAGCCTGGGCAGCTCTGGCAACCTGTGCCGCCTGGGCTATCTGTGCAGCCTGGGCTACATTAGGAGTCTGTTTTGCCTGAAGAGCCATAGCTGCTGCCACAGCAGGTGAAGGTGCCCCGTGAGATGAACTGCCGCCCTGAGGAGCAGCCTTTGCCTGAGGCTTAACCTGAGGCTGAACCTGCTGCTGGGCCTGTATAGCCTGTGCTGCCGCAACGGCAGGCGAAGGTCCTGCATTACGTATAGGAGCCGGCTGGACAGTCGGGATCGTCTGTGCGGGAACAGGTGCCGGCGCAACATTGGAAACCCCTGCCGTTACATGTGCAGGTGCCGGTGCAGGTGCTGCCTGAGCCGATGATGGAGCTGCCAGCATGGGATTGTTAGGTGCAGACTGCACCTCCTTTTCTTTATGTACATTATTGACTTTCTGTTCAGATACAAATGTGGGAGCCTTCGGCCCGGGTTCCTGCTTAACAGGAGCACCAAGTCCTGCCGAAAAATCATCGGCACTCTTTAAGAAATCCAGCTCCGGAGCTGCGGGTGCAGGCTCCTCCTTTTTCTCATCCAGAAATGAAAGGGAAATACTTCCGTCACAGGGTTTTCCGCAGGACCAGCAGAACCTTGCCTTCAGATCAAGAGCAGAACCGCAATAGATACAATTCCTTCCCTTTGAAGTAACATTGGCAAAAAGATTGGTCTTTGTCTCGGTGAATTCCGCGCAGCCGCATTTCTTGCATACGCGGTCCATCATCCCCAGTTTATTTCCGCATTGTGCACAAACCTTCATGTTAACCTCATTTCTGACGGATATAAAAAGAAAAGATCCGTCCCACCCCCGTGGTCTTTAATATGTGCAGTGACCTGCTAAACCATTATATTATATTGTATAAGAATATTCAAGAAAATATGACTTAATTTCTTTATATAAAAACAGAAATTTTTATACAAATTTAACGGACTTGCCAGCTCAGTTAGAGCCTATGGTAACATACAACTGCCTTCTTCCGAACCGTATCGCATCCTCATGATTTTCGAAATAAATATCTATATGATTACCGTTTACACCGCCTCCGCAGTCTTCGGCAATGTACTCACCCATACCCTCAATAAACACATGAGTACCATAAGGGATAACCCTCGGATCCACTGCAATGGTCCTTCCCTCTTCAGGTACCGTTCCGGTAGCAGTATGAGGCTCCCTGCCCGTAACTTCAGGGCTGAACGACCCGCAGCACAAACGGCAGGAGCAATAACTGGTGCAGGTAAAGAGCACGGCTTCACCATTCAGGCGCGCATACTCAACGGAATTCATAAGATCATCACCCAGGACATATCCAACCATACCATCATACTGTACCATGGCATAACCGTCACGTTCTCCAAGAAGAAGAACATCGGTCCCGGCCGGAAGAGTAGCCAGCAGGTCATCCGATTCCCCGGGCATATTCCTCATGGATGTTTTAACACCTATCTGATAACTAATCTGTTTCTCGTTTTTCTCTGCACGGGGACTGCTTTTCTTTTCAAGCTTCATTGCAGTGCTTGCTGTAGCGGTAACGGTCTGGCTTCCCTGAATACCCTCGCCGCCTATCAGTGCGACCTGTTTCATGGGAACAGCTGAATTGCTGTCATTGAAAGCACGTCCTGCAGGGTTTACATCAGTATTTTCAAGACAGCTGGCAAGAGCATAGCCTTCCACTCCGTTAAACCTGACATGAAGAAAGCCATTTTCACCGCCGTCAAGATACTCTACAACATCCCCGTTCTTAAGCAGATCGATCCTGGAGCTTGATGCTGAAGCTTCCTCGCGGAAATTAACTCCGGCTGCAACCCTGATCATCACAGCCTGCTTACCTGCTGCCATCTCAAGTGCGATGGCTCTGGCCTGTTCTTCCCTCTTTGCCGCAGCCTCTTTCGCTGTCTCCATAGCCTCCTGCGCAGTGATCACATTCGTAACTTCAGGCACGGAAAGCTTTTCCGAAACGATCCCGTCGGAGTATATCTGATCAACAGCCACATATCCCTTGGTCCCGTCATATTCCACAAGAGTATAGCCATCCTTCTCCCCGCCTATAAGACGAACCTGTGCCCCTTCGGGAAGGGTCATGATCCAGGTCCCTTCTACCGAAGGTGCCTTACGGAGATTGGATCGCTCCATAACTGTATAATAATTGTCTTCACCTGCTGCCGTGCAATTGAATGCCGCTTTTCCCATTCCCAAAACCATAAGCAGGGAAGCAAGTATCAATGCTCTCTTTTTCATTTTACTCCCATAGCCGGAACTCAAGCAAGTCCGCGTCAACTTATTTGTAACATTTCTGTAACTTTTTTGTAACAATCATAATACTTTCTTAACGGCCTAATGTCAAGCGCCAGATGTAGCAAAATAAACACAAAAAAAAGCCACATATTGTGGCTTTTTCCGACCTTTTTCTGCACTTACCTAAAATCACTGAAAACAGGCAGATATTTCCTTAACAGCCATCTGTTCATCATCCCCTTCAGCGATCAGGTCAAAACTTGTACCTCTTGTCAGCCGCAGAATTGTCATCCCCATAATGCTCTTCATGTTGATGTTCTTTTCCTCTGACTCAATGTGCAGCGAACAGTCATAATGGCAGGCCGACTGCACAAGATAGGGAATGATATCGGTTCCGAATTCCTTTTCGACATTGATAGTCTGTTTGATCATCCTTCTTCTCATCCTTTTCGATTAGTTAACCCCACAACCCCAAAAGAACGATGATCCTTCTCTGCATGTCTGCATAAAAAAATGCTGAACCCCTCAGCATTTTTCAAGAGCGATAGACGGGACTCGAACCCGCGAGCTCAACCTTGGCAAGGTCGTGTGCTACCAACTGCACCACTATCGCATCTGCCCTAACGGACAATGAGTATTCTATCTCGGTCATTATAATTTGTCAAGGACTTTTTTTATAAATTTGATTCCATCATGTAGATACGTTTAAGAGCTGTATTTACAAGCTCCTCAGAGATCGTACCATCCTCTATCGCACCAAGCATCGCATCACGCGCTTCATTAAACGCTATACTGCTGCGAACATAGATAAGATCAGTGCCGGCAATGAAAGATTTGATCGCGGCAGCACCGGGTGTAACAGATGAAGTACATGCCGGCTGATCGAGAGGAGCGCTTACGATCACCCCTTCAAACCCCAGTTCATTTCGCAGTACATTGGTGATGATCTCCTCCGACATAGAACAGGAATCCTCACCTGAACCGGCATTTGAAGCTACTATATTGCTTATCATGATCATATCCGCTCCGGCTTCTATCCCCGAAATAAACGGCTTATATTCGCACTCTGCAAGCTCTTCCTGATTCTTTTCGGTATTTATACCCACTACATCAGGATTATTGACAGTACCGCCCTCTCCGGGAAAAGCTGCAAGACAGCTTAATATCCCGCCTTTATCAAGTCCCTCTACAGCCGCTGCTGTCATAGATGCAGCTATATCCGCATCATCAGAAAAAACCCTGTCAGCAAGGAAGGCATTTTCCACGGTTTTCACCGCAGCCTGGGGAGCGATATTAACATCAATGCCGTATTCCTTAAGATAAGATGCTATAGCCTCATAACTCTCTGTCACATTATCACGGTTCCCGGTCTCCGCCAGCTCACGTGCGCTTGGCTGCACGTCCACCTCTTCAATATGACCGCCCAGAGTGGCAAACCCGCCTTCTTCATCTACCAGCGCGAGCATATCATGATTATAGATCTCCCTGTACATGCTCTTAGTTGTTGATACCAGATCCTTAAACTGTTCCGATGCCACCACATTCTTAGCTGAATAGACCACGCCGGCTACAGCATATTGATTAAGAGCCTCTCGCGTGCCGTCTCCTGCCATTGTAGCAGTTGCAACACCGGTTATTGCTTCGGGGCTTACTATAAACAGCCCGTCGACTTTCTGTTCTATGCTCATCCCTTCCAGACGATCCAGTATCTCCTGTTCTTCTTCGGGGACCTCTTCCGTTATCTGCTCACCGGTCTCTTCGATGATCTCATCTATGGGATCAGGAGCCGCGATAACACCTCCGTTTTCACTGACCTGCGCTTCATCCTCGGTTTCATCCGCGGATACCGTCCCCTGCCCATCCTGAGTATTGTTTCCTGTCCCGGCTGCCGATGCCGATAGTTTTCTTCCAAGTGTATCTGCTATAGCATATGATCCCAGACCAAGTATAGCTATCATGATAACAAGACCTACCCAGCAGAGTATCTGATTCCTGACCCTGCGCATATGTCTTATCTGTCTTCTGTCTAAACTGTTCTTATCCATGACCACCCTCCACGTTATGTAAACGCGAATATAATAACACGATATGGTGATCTTTGCAAGCCAACATTAAAAGGAGCATACAAAATGTTGCGCACACATGATGAATGCCCTTGCAGATATTGTATCTTTCTGCAAGGGCATTCATACTGATTCACTCTCCAATGGACCATACCTCCTTAACACTTAGTCCGATCATCAAGCTGTGTCCGTGATCCGGTTTTACGGCGGACGTTCCATATTCTGTTGACCTGCTTCCCGATCATCCCTGCCTATCATCCTCCATCTCTGCACTTATGCTGCGACGGTTGAAATATGTTCCTCGCCGCTTTCCTTTCGATGAAACCTAAATAAGCTGTCTGATCCGGTTCTCCTGTACCCTGCCTGCTTCCTGCGGATGATATGATCAAATAATTAAATCTCATCCTGCTCCTGCGCAGTTCCTAGAGTACTTCAATTAAGTGTCGGGTGGACTGTACCTCTCTTTCCAACCTGGCGGGATACTCATTTCTGCTCTTCTGATTATTTGCAGTTCCTGTATCCCTTATCTATGTTATCAACAAGTTCTTTCTTGTTGTTATGTGTATATCTTACCATAATATTTTAAAATGTCAATACTTTTTCGTAATTTTTTTAAAAATTTTTTATACATCTCAAAACAGGCAAAAAAAGCGGGAAAACAGGACGTTTTCCCGCTAAGAAGCTTCCGCCTCATTAAGTACTCACTTAAGCTCCTCGGGTAAGTTCGCACTAAATTCGGACTGCGCCTCCGGCTTGTCCTCACTAAGTGCTCTACTTATTCCTCCAGGCCGAAAATATCATGGGCAGCATTCATGGCCTTTTCCACTTCCTTCTCGTCGATCAGTACCGTAACGCGGATCTCGGAAGTAGAGATCATCTTTATATTGATATTTGAATTGTAGAGACATTCGAACATCTTTGCCGCAACACCGGGGTTGCTCATCATGCCGGCACCTACAACAGAAACCTTGGCAACACCCTTTTCACATTCAAGCTTCTCATATTTAAGTCTTGCCTTGTTAGCCTCTATCACCTTGATAGCATCATCAGCATAATCGCCCGTTACGGTAAATGCTATATCCTGGGTTCCGTCACGGCCTACAGACTGCAGGATCATATCCACATTGATCTTTTCCTGAGCCAGGGCATCAAAGAGCCTGAAAGCCGAACCGGGCTTATCACTCAGACCTACAACCGAGATCTTAGCGCAATTTTTATCGGATGCTACACCGCTTACCAACATTCTTTCCACTTTTACTTCCTCCTTCACAACTGTGCCTTCTTCATTTGTAAGACTTGATCTTACCACCAGCGCCACGCCGTATTTCTTTGCCAGCTCTACCGAACGGTTATGCAGGACACCTGCACCAAGAGTAGCCAGATCCAGCATTTCATCATATGTTATCTCGTCAAGCTTGCGGGCTTTTTTAACGATCCTGGGATCGGCCGTATAAACGCCGTCCACATCGGTATATATCTCACAGGCATCAGCCTTGAGTGCCGCTGCCAATGCCACAGCCGTGGTATCCGATCCGCCGCGTCCAAGCGTAGTGTAATCACCATACTTATTGATGCCCTGGAACCCGGTCACCAGTACGATCTTCTTCTGATCCAGCTCATGACGTATGCGCTCTGTATCGATACGCTTTAAACGTGCATTGCTGTATGTTGACGTAGTATGCATAGCCACCTGAAAAGCGTTCAGTGAGATCGCGGGAATGCCGAGCGTAGCAAAAGCCATTGCCGCAAGTGACACCGAAGTCTGTTCGCCTGTAGTCAGAAGCATGTCCATCTCTCTTCGCGACGGTTCGGGATTGATATTCTTCGCCATCTCGATAAGCTCATCGGTCATTTTTCCCATGGCCGAAAGCACCACCACCACATCATTTCCTTTTTTGTATTCGTCGGCACAGCGCCTGCAAACATTAAGGATACGCTCCTTATTTGCTACGGAAGTACCGCCGAACTTCTTAACGATAAGCATAATCTCCTCCCTTTTACATCCTTATATATCCGATCACGCCGTCTAAACCGGCGATCGCTTTCTTAAATCCGCCTTCTGTCATCACTTCGGTGAAATAGCCTTTCTCACCTGCAGCAATTCCCTCAATCACTTTATCTTTTGTTTTCACCGCCGCTTTAAAAGCCCCGGCGGCTTCGTCCTTGACTCTTACAAAATAGCTCTGTTCAAGCCCTTCGATATCCGCAAGTTTTGCTTCCTCTTCCGCCCAGCCGCAGCTGACGGTCTTGCCGATATTATTTGCACATTCCACCGCATCACCCACTACCGCTGATGCGGTGGCAAGCTTTCCGGCACCACGGCCATAATACATGGAATCATCAAGCATGTCCGAATGGATCAGCACTCCGTTAAACACATCCTTAACAACCGACAGAGGATTTGAGCTGTCCAAAAGCCTGGGGCTTACCATGCAGCAGCATCCGCCATCCTTAAACTCACTCATTGCTATCAGCTTTATGCACATGCCTGCAGCTTTTGCATATTCGATATCTTTTATGCTCAGATCCTTGATACCTTCCATAAGTATCTTTGTATAATCAACTTTTTTACCCGTAACCAGAGATGCCAGGATCGCTATCTTCCGGCAGGGATCATGCCCCTCTATATCAGCCGTAGGATCTTTTTCCGCATATCCGAATTCCTGCGCTTCACAAAGAGCAGCCTTAAAATCCAGCCCGGCCGTTTCCATGCGATGCAGTATATAATTCGTTGTACCGTTAAGAATACCGTAGATACGCTCTATCTTCTCTGCCGTAAGGGCTTCGTTTATCGTACGTATCAAAGGGATGCCTCCGCCTACGGATGCCTCAAAAAGATAACTGCAGGAATGCTCTCTCGCAATACGTGAAAGCTCGGCTCCGTATTTTTCAACAAGCTCTTTATTGGAAGTACAGACACTCTTTCCGGCCTCCAGCGCCTGTTTTGTATAATCATACGCAAAAGTGGCTCCACCCATGGTCTCACATACTATCTTTACCTCAGGATCATTCATGATGATACCGGCATCTTTTACCAGCCTGTCCTCAAAAGGATCACCCGGAAAATCCCTGAGATCAAGTATATACTTAACATGCAGACCTTCACAGCGCATTGAGATCACATCGCGGTTCTTTTCAATAACCTCAACCACTCCGCTACCTACCGTGCCGTAGCCCATTACAGCAACTTCTGCCATTTGTTATCCCTCTTTTCTATAATAAAATAAAAAGATCATTTGCTTTATTTTGGATGCCGGCATATTTATGTTGCGTCATGATCACTGCATCAAAAAAAGCTGTCAAACATACTACCACAATTATCATCCCGTGGCAATCGTTTTTTTACAACAGCTTTTCCATGGCAGAAAGATGTTTTTTCACTTCCATGAGATATCGTTCCGGTGCGAAAACCGGCGATCTGTATGAATCGTTCATAAGAGCTTCTATTGTATAATCGAGCATATCGGTAAGAAGAAGATAATCCTCATGATCACGTAAAGCAGAATAATCAGCCTGCAGCATTATCTTCGAAAGAGCTTCCGCATATTTCTGCCGCGGCTCTTTTATCAGCTCGGAAACATCAGGATCTTCTTCCCTTAAGATACTGTATAAAAACAGCGGCAGGTAAGGATATTTTTCCATCATGACCATCTTACACTCTTCTATCGAATAACGTACAGAGAAATAATCCGTACCGTTCTTTATCTGGTGCATCGACAGCTCCAGCATGGCATATTTAAGTCCGTAACTTGCCACAAAGGAATACAGACCGGGTTTGTTTTCAAAATAATGAAACCAAAGGCCTTTGCTCACACCGCACACCCTGACCATTTCATCAGTGGAAGCATGACGATATCCGTAACGGGCAAATATCTGCATCGCACCGTTTATCATCTTATCCTGTTTTTCTTTTTTCAGGGAATAAAATTTTTCGTTCATAAGCCCTCTTGGTTGACCGTTTTAGTCTATCGGATATATTATCATATTTTCATGATTTTTCAACTCTATCCCTTTTCTTTTTTGTACTTTTGTATTAAAATATAGAAAATCTTATTTTTGAAAGGAGAATTGGGATCATGAAAAAAATCGGAGGCTTATTTGTTTTCGCACTTGCTGCCGGTGCTGCTGCCGCAGGAGTATATCATTATCTCCAGACCAGAGAAAAGGAACTTGCTGACATTGATGATTTCGATGATCTGGACAATATGGAAGATGATTCTTCAAACCGCAGCTATGTAAATCTCGACAATGTAAAGAAATTTGCCGGTGACGCTGTAGAAAAAGCTAAGGAAGTTGCAAAAGGTGCGGTAGAGACTGTTTCAAAGACCGTAGCAGATCTCAGAAAAGACGACGATGAAAAGGATGACTCAGCGGATGTTGAAGTTGTAAAGGACGAAGAAGGCGATAAGACAGATAGCGCCAAGGAATCGGATGACAGCGAAGATTTCTTTGATGACAACACAAACGACGAAGATTAACATTTGAAGCTAAAATCCCCCGTGCAGATGCGCGGGGGATATTTTATTACCGGCACACGCCGGTCATTTCTATACCTTTCTTATCATCAGCTCCACAACAAAACCGTTATCGTTATAATACTCCATTCCGCCGCCCATCTTGTTCATATAGCACTTGACCAGATAAAGCCCCAGGCCATAGCCGTTATTTTCCTTGGCATTCTTTCCGCGGTAATACTTCTCGGCTATCAGCGGCAGATCCTCTTCGGATACGCCCGGTCCGCTGTCACTTATCCTTATGCAGATGAAGCTTCCTTCTTTGCCGTCCGCCATCAGTATACTGTCCATCTGCTCAAAGCTCACTTTTATCTCCGTGCCGGCATACTTATGGCTGTTGCCTATGACATTATCGATGACCTGTTCCATCCTGAGCCTGTCCATCAAAACCAGACACGGCGGTATATGGTCTTCTATCGTGATCTTTCCGTAACCGTCCAGCTTTCTGATAAACTCTTCTATCTCGGTCGAGTTTTCTTCCTCTGCCTTAACCTCTATAAGCTCCAGCTCTTCCATATTGGCGTGCATCATCTCGCTCATTAGCAGACCGATGGTATCAGCCTTGGACGTTATAACAGAAGTAAGCCCCAGCACCTCCTGTGCCCTTTTATCTGTTTCCTCCGCTGTTTGTACTTCCTTCATAGCTTCCAGCTTAAGATCCAGTACCTCGGTCGTAGCCTTTATGACGGAAAGCGGCGTCTTGATATCATGGCTTAAGGACGCCACCAGCTCCTTCCTGGCTATCTCCGCTTCTATCTCACGCGCTCTGGCAGCCTTTAACTCTTCGCGCATGATATCAAAAGCCTCAGTAAAGCTGCCGAATATATTTACCCTGTGTCTGGGCAGTCTGATATCCAGATTTCCCTTAGCTATCTCACGTGAGAAATTCTCCAGCTGATGCAGCGGTCTTGCATAAAAAAGCCAGATCAGAAACAGCAGAAGATATCCGCTGCAGAGTACTATCCCCCAGAGTATCAGGGAGGCTTTCAGAAAATCCGCTTTCGTCTGTTCAAATCTGTTGAGCTCGTCCTTCCAGGCGATCTTTCCCAGGTATTCGCCGCCCGGAGCAAAATCCAGCACAAAAGCATACGAACTGTACAGTTCAGCCAGCTCAGGATCATCCAGCTCCTTCGACATAATAATATAGCAGCCGTATCTGGCTTCCAGTCCTTCTTCCGACATTCCCTGTAAAAAGTCCTCTTCCGCCTTATACAGCTGATCGTTGTAATAAACGATATCACGTTTGGTATATGTGTATTTCCCGCTCACGTTAAAGAAGATAAGTGCCGCTCCCAGCATGAACAGGGTAAAGAATACTGCCAGATTCCTTATTGCATTCATAGCTTAAGATAATACCCCGTTCCCCAGACCGTCTTTATATATTTCGGATTCTTGGGATCCTCTTCTATCTTTTCCCTTAACCTTCTGATATGCACATTTAATGTAGAATCGCTGAAGAAGGTATCTCCCCACACTTCATCGAAAAGATCTTCTTTCTTTACTATCGCATTCCTGTGCCTGTAAAGGCAGTCAAGCAGCGCATATTCCTTGGCTTTCAGTTCAACCCGCCTGCCTTCTGCCACGACCGACATCGTCGCCGGTTCGAGCTTAAGTACCTCCGAAGCATCGCCATCCGTGTCAGATGCAGGTGAAGCAGCCGTTGCCGAAGACTGTTTCATCTGTTCCATTCTCTTTAACAGGATCTTTACCTTTGCCAGCAGCACTGAAAGGCTGTAGGGCTTTTTAACATAATCATCCCCGCCGATGGTCAGGGCGATGAGTACATCATCATCACTCTGTCTGGCGCTTATGAACAGTATGGGAAGCTGCATATCCTCGCGGAGCTTTTTGCAGACATCGAAGCCAGAACCGTCTCCCAGATTGATATCCAGAAGTATCAGATCCGCAGTGTTTTCTTCAAAGAATGCAAAACAGCTTTCCTTACCGTCCACATATTCGCAGCTTAAGCCGAAGGCCTTAAAATATTCGGCCGTCATGCGTGCCAGATCGGTCTCATCATCAACTATCAGACAATTATAATGCATATCCCTTACTCTTCCGTTATCATCTTTACTGGCTCAAGCTTCTTTATCCTTCTTCCCGCAAAAGCAGCTGTCCCCATGGCCACTCCGATTATTATGACCGTAGCTAATATATAAGATCCCGGCAATATTGTAAAGTCCATTTTCTTAAAGCCGCAGATGGATAGCAGAAGCGCCACTATCTTTCTGCTGAAAAATCCGCCGCTTAAAAGCCCCAAAGCTGTTCCGGTCAAAAGTGCCGGGATATTTGAAAGCATGACCTGTATTATCAGCTGGCCGGAAGTATAACCTAATGCCTTGCTCACTCCCAGGTCACGCCAGCTTTTGGTTATCTGAGTCCTTACAACCAAAGCTTCTACAAAGGCCACGATGATAACTGTCAGTACGCCTATCAATAACGCTACCACACTGACGCCCGTCATCACCATACCGATCGACGCGTATACTTCCGCCATGAAATCATATACCTCAATATCGGGATATATCTTACCGAAAGCCTCCTTAAAATCATCCAGAGTATATCCATCCTTAAGCTTGACCAGCCAGTTGTGGCCATCCAGATGTCCTGTCATCCTCTCCAGCCCCCCGATAGACATATAACTCATCATTCCCATATTATTAAGGGTCTGGACTATGCCTGTCACGATATAGTTTTCTTCATTCAGGCCGACTTTTGCCGTTACCACATCACCTACGGATACCTTCATACGATCAGCCGCGTTTGTAGCAAAGATCATCTCGTTATCATGAATGGGCATCCTTCCTTCCACCAGCATAAGTCCCGAAGGCGTATCCGTGGTTATACCCTTGCAGCTTATGACCTGTTCCTTGCGGACTTTCCCTGAAGTATAGGAAACACTTTCCCAGCATTCCCCACACATATACTCTACCATGCCCATGCTCCTGATATACTGCTCCGTAGCTTCATCTACATATAAGTCTGCATCGGCTGCAGCATAGCCGGCCATCCCCATAAGATACAGTTCATCGGTAAAACTGTCACGCATGCCAAAGCCTATTATCGATGCTACAGTCAGCACAAAGGCAATGAATACTATACCCAGCTGCGAGCGGAATTTACCGAAGGTTTCCTTAAGCGCTATAACAAAAGGTACAGGAAGCGCAGTCTTTTCAAAGGAGAAAAGGTTTTTCTTGAAATTATGGGTATTTATACCGCCGCGAAGCGCATCCAGCACAGTGGTCTTATGATAATCCCTGCCGATCACCAGCGTCATCAGGATAACTGTCAGGCACATGAATACCAGGACCATTATCGCGACCATGATATCAGCAGGCTGGTTCCAGTTAAGTCCCAGTGTTGCCAGTATCGCAAACCCAAGCTTATCAAGCGAAAACATGCCAAGCGCCGTTCCCAGAAGACCGCCCGCAAATACGACTGTCAGAAGCTGTATAAGGAGTATGATCACCATCTCTTTTACCGTATACCCGGATGCTTCCATGATGGCAGTATTTCGCATATTTGTCATGATAAAGTTTTTGATACTGAAATGAGTCAGTACCAGCGCTACGGCAAATATGATAAGCGCAAAAAGAAGTATTATAGCTATGAATATCATGGGCAGTATCATTGCGCTGACCTTGAGCATGACATAGGGCAGGGCATTGCTCAGAACTCCTTTAAACTCCGGATGCTCCGGCGAATACTTAAGATACCATTCCATATACTCATTATATATATCCTCATCCAGCCCCGCTTCTTCAAGATGTTTTTTGAAAACAAGATCGGAATATTTAATGTTATACCGCTGTATCTCAAAATCCGCCACAGGATTATCAAAGGAAATCTGCTGATACATCTTATCCGATACATATATAAGATATGCCCCCACATTCAGCGGCGAGCAAAAGAAAGTGTCCTCGGCAAAGCCCGCAACTTTAAGCTCATAGGTATTATCGCCGATCTTGATCTCCAGGATATCGCCCCTTTCAAATTCCATCGACATCCTTGCCGGCAGGACCGCTTCATTGCCCCGCATCTTAGCTGTATCAATGCTTATCTTCTGTATGCTTCTTTCCTGTTCGTAGGATTCAAAATACATGGAATAATCCGTCCAGGCCTTATCACCCTTATGCCTGAACTTAGAAGCAGAAAGAGGCAGGAGCTTGTGTTTTTCAAATCCTTTAACATATTCATTTCCCGTAAGCATCTCTTCAAGCTTGGCCTCACCGACTTTATCCTCTGTCATGAGCATCACCAGATCCGCGCCGTTTATCTGATCATATACCGTATCCAGAACACTGCCCGTACCCAGGAGGAAACTTAAACTGATGAAAATAAGAAAGGATGCTATCAGTGTCATCAGCAGGAAGGTGATCATATCCTTCTTCTGCTTTTTTATATTATTCTTAGCGATAAATAAATATCTGAACATTCTTACCACCCCATGTCCTGAAGGAAGTTCTTAAGCTTTTCGTGTCTCTCCTTCGCCTTCTCTATATGCGGATTGCTCTCATCTTTATAATCCCCGGCATATTCTCCCAGCTCTATCTCATCCGATATAACGCCGTCTGCAAGATAGATGATCCTGCTGCCTCGCTCAGCGGCCTTTATGGTATGCGTGACCATCACTATGCTCTGTCCTTCATCATTAAGACCCGATAAGATATTGAGCACGTTTTCCGTATTCTGTGAGTTTAAGGCGCCGGTAGGCTCGTCTGCAAAGAGCACTTCGGGGCTGTTGATAACACCGCGCACCACTGCCACTCTCTGCTGCTGTCCACCGCTCATCTGGGTCGGGAATTTATCCCAGTCAGCTTCCCCGATCTCGACCCTCTCAAGCAGTTTCTTTGCCTTTTGGGCCAGTTCCTTTCTGTTGCTGTGCTTTAAGAGACCGCAGACCATTATATTATCCAGGGCACTCATACTGTCGTTTAAGTAGTTCTGCTGGAACACAAAGCCCACATGGTTGCGGCGGAACAGTGCCAGCTTGTCATTGTTGAATTTAGATATCTCGGTCTCTTTAGTCTTATCCCCGTCAGCGGTATAATAAGTAACCGTTCCAAGGCTGGGTCTGTCCATGCCTGATACCGAATACAGCAGTGTTGATTTACCTGAACCGGAGTTTCCCATTATGACCGTGAAATCACCTTTGTATATTGACAGGTTCAGGTTCCTTAACACATGCTGCTGCACGCTCCCGTTAGAGAAAGTTTTTGAAAGATCCTTTACCTGTATTACTGTTTTCTTATCCATTATCATATTCTCCCGTCAGTCAACCTTGATGTTCACGCCTTCGCTCAGCTCCTGGGTGTCGTTCCAGATCACGCAGTCGCCTGCATTAAGACCGCTCAATACTTCTATCATATCATCATTCTGCATTCCGGTCTCGATATATTTCTTAACCGCTTTCTTATCGCCGGCTATATATACGTAATCGCCCTTTTCATCGTAGTTGAGCGCGTCCATAGGAATCCGGATCGCATCGTTTACGGACGCAGTATTCACTTTTGCCTTTGCCTCAAGCCCTATGATGATATCGTCATCAGGCTGATCCAGCTTTATCTCAACATCTACGCCTATATCATTTGCCGCTGTCTTATTTGATATACGCTCTACCCTGCCGCTGTAATCCTTACCTTTGATGCTTACGCAAGCGCTCTGTTCGGGGTGCAGGTTTACTATATCATATTTGTTGACATTCAGTTTGACCATTATGTTTTCGGTTGAATCTATCGTAAGTAATAGACCGCCTTTTCCCACATAAGAATCTTCCGTTACGTTTACTGCGCTTACCACGCCGTCAAAATCCGCTCTTATGCCTTTCTTAGCTTCTTCAAGCTCTGCGATCTTTTTCTGCGCCTCAAACTCATTCAAAGCTTTGACTGCTTCCAGCTTATCCTTATCCGCTGCTGTCATGGAGGCGGTTACGGTCGAAGCTTTCTGGCTGGTCATCTCTGCCTTGTATTCCCTGCAGGCTGCCAGATGAGCGCTCAGTTCATTAAGCTGCTTCTGCATCTCGATCACTTCGTAGTTTGACTGCATCTCTGCCGTGTTGGAAGCTATCTGCTTCTGAAGCTCCTCATATTCCTCCGAATCCGGCTTGTCCGACCATTCGATAAGCGATATCTGAAGCGCTGCTCCGTGATCGGCTATCTGAGCTCTCTTATATGCTATATCGCTTTCAAGCTGTGTAATGGCTGCCTGGTAATCATTTATCTGTGTATCCAGTACCTTAAGATTTCGCTTCGCCTCCGCATTAAGGCCTGCAATCCTTGAATCTGCCTGCACTGCGCTGTTGTAGTTTTCCTGATCTACTGCTGCCGACATGTTCGTAAGCTCGATAAGCTCGTCGATCTTTGCATTATCATAAGCTACCAGCAGATCACCCTTCTTAACCCTGTCGCCTTCCTTAACACATACCGTTGCGATCCTTCCATCTAAGTCCGCATAGAAGCTTTTGCTGTTTTCACTTTCCACATTGCCGTTGATCTCAAGCGTTCTTACTATCTCGCCGCGGTCTGCTACATATGATGTTACGGACATAGCCGCATTTGAATACATCTTAAGTCCGCCGCCTGCCAATACCGCTGCAGTTGCCACTCCCAGTATAGTCATCGTTACTTTTTTCTTTATAGCCATTTCTTTTTCCTCCTCGTTATATATGAAAAAACTTCCGTATCGCTTTTGCTGATACTAATGTATCGCAAAGTGATACGGAAGTCTTGACATGATCCTTGCACGATCATGAAATGATCCTTTCTTAATTCTTAACTGTTTCTTACTCGGCTGCTGACTGCGTCCTTAAGGTATCTCACGGTTGCTTTACTAAGGCCAGCGGGTTCCTTCAGCAGCTTCTCCTGCATAAGCTCCAGATCTTTTAAGATGAGCGGGTTTATATTTTCCCCGGTAGATACTCCGCTGCCCATTTCATGGTTCAGAAAAATCTCTTTGGTAAAGGCTATCCTGCACCCCCTCTGTAAAAGGCTCACAATAAAAGGGAAATCATCCAGCAGGCGGTAATCCTCATCCAGAATGCCATACTTTTCGAACAGGCCCTTGCTGTATGCGGTGCAGCATGAGCTGATCAGATTGTGCCTGCGTATCATATAATTCATCAAAATAAGCGGACAGAACTTAAGGCCAAGGGCGGTAAGTAAGCCCGGCCTGATCTTTGAATGACCGGCATAGCAGTCACAGCGCCTGCCTGTAAGTATCAGCGCACCGCTGTTATCAAATTCTTTGATTATCCGGGATATTGCAGATGCATTCGGGAAACTGTCCCCAGGGCTGCAGAATATTATATACTTACCGCGTACCATTGAAAAAAGCTTATTCAGATGCGCTACAGACCCCATGTTTACTTCATTGGTGTTGATCCTCACATCTGCAAAATTGTGTGATAAGCGTTCCTTAAGCCCCTGCAGCATGGAAGTATCATATGACTTCGAACAGTCATCACTGATGATAAGTTCAACGGAAGAACAGTCAAACTGTTCTTCAAGAGACCGTACTGTCGGCTCCGCTTTATCAAAATTGTTATACAGTACAAAAAGCACTGTTGCTTTAATATCCATCAGTTTTCAGACTCCGATATCATTAAGAAGATCGGGTGTATATAGAAAGGGAGTTATCTGCCTCTTGGATCAAGACATCCCACTCCCCTTTTCACTCATGTACCTATAGTAAGCGCGATAGATCATTGCGCTTACTATAACGCTCCGCTTCACTCTTTATTGCTTACTACCACTATGCCAACCGGCTTATTCTTATCGCTGTTGACGACCCCGTCAGGAAAGATCTCATCATAATGAACCAGATCATCCAGAAGCATAGGGATATTGACATCCATGGTCTCATTTGTAAACTGGCATGTACCTACTTTTCTGTGTCCGCCGCCGCCGTATTTAAGCATTAACGCACCGACATCCACATGACTGCTCTTGTTAAGGATACTGTAACCTGTAGCACATGAGCATCCCTGACCGCCCTTACCGCTCACTATCCATACGGAGATATTCTGCTCGGGATACATACTGTAGATCATGAATCTGTTTCCGGAATAGATGGGATCTACTCCGCGCAGATCGGAGATTATAACATCCCCTTCTACTCTTGTATGTGCCTTAACCATCTCTTTAAACTTTGCAGCCTGCTCACGGTATACTTCTATACGCTCGACTACATCGGGAAGTGCAAGCACTTCTTCGGTACTCATGGTGCGGATAGCCTCCATAAGCACCTCCATAAGGCGGTAATTTGGTATGGTGAAATTACGCCATCTTCCCAGTCCTGTACGGGGATCCATTAAAAGCCCCACCAGTATCCAGCCCTCGGGATTCTGTATCTCTTCGATGGTAAGATTACCCGAATCAACCTTGTCCACCGCTACCATCATATCATCAAAGTGCGAGAATCTCTCTTCCCCACCGTAATATTCGTAAATGATACGGGCACAGGAAGGTGTTATCCTGCTTTCTCCTTTATACTTTCCGGCCAGCTCATTACGTTCAAACTCACTTGAATGATGGTCAAACCAAAGGCCGCATCCCTCCACATAAGGAACATTCGCAAGGCAGTCATTCTCATCTATCTCAATGAGTCCATCCTGCAGATCCTTAGGATGAACAAATTTCCAATGATCGATAACCCCGGCCTCCAGAAGCAGTGTTCCACACGCAAGCCCGTCAAAATCAGATCTTGTGATAAGTCTCATTGCCATAAGCCAATACCCTCACTTATTTTTTTTGCATGATACGCCAAACATATTATATAATAATTTAGGATTTTTTCAAGCTATTCTTTATCAAACTGCCACTCCGGCTTTTTAAAGAAATCAACTCTGGGCTCCAGGAATTTAAGTTCATGCTTTTTAAGATCCGGAATATATGCACTGAGAGGCTCAAGTATAAGATCCCAGCTCCACAGCTCTTCACCGATATTCAGATAATCCCTGAACATTTCGCAGCCATCGGGTGCTATAGGATGGAAAAGAACCGCCATGACCTTGCATGAATACCAGGCATCAGTTAACAGCTGCTTCTTAAGTTCTGTATCATCATTCTTATCTGCCTCACGGCTGGTCGCAACCCAGTACTTATTAACCTCACGTATATATTCATCCAGTGTATATGAAATACGATGAAAATCGTGGTTATACATATGCCTTTCATATTCAGCCACATTTTTTTCGGCCAGGGCACGGATCCTTTCGGAAACGACTCCCTCAGGGATGATGCCGTCAAAGGCATTCTGTGTTGTATAAAAACATGAACGGATAAGACGGTTATATACATTGGTCAGAAGATTTCCTTCCTTTACCACCATATCAGCTCCTTCACGCTCATTCTCAGGCATATACACCTGCGGCTTAAATCCGGTACTCTTATTTGAAAGTCCCAGGCTCATAAAATGCATACGCAGCTGTTCCACCGAATAATGATCCAGCAATTCTTCAGCCATGGGCGGCTTGATATCAGACGAACTGCTGGCCTTGGTATCCATAAAAAGAACATGCCTGTTCGGGATTATATGCGGCAGTCTTACGTTACCAAGAGCATGGAAAAGCCCCATCTCCGCTATTGAATAGAAATAGATATTATCCTCTCCGATGAACTGATATACCATGGAATCTTCATCATTCCACCACTTCTGCCACTCATCCTCAGGCGCTCCCTTAGACTCAAGGTAAGTTCTTGTAAAGGAAATGGGTGCCCATAAGGATTCCGGCCATACCCAGAATGTCAGATCCTTTTCGCCTTCTTTTTCCGGAACGGGAACACCCCATTCAACATTTCCGGAAAGCCTGAAAGGTACTAAGGTCTTGCCGGCCGTATAGTGAACCCCGGCTTCTTCAAGTACTTTTCTGGCAATATCCCTGTCGTCAAGGCTTTTAAATATGCAAAGCAATGACTTGCGCTTCTCTTCATCAACCAGCTCATGCCCTGGGAATTTCGCCAGAAGCGCATCCGTATCGATATCCTCAAGATATTTCTTAGGGATATGTACCGCAGGCTTATTAAGGAATTCATCAATAACAAGCAGCTCATACTTACGTCTGTTTGAATTCTTGCGCAGCTCGTCATTATATTCCTTAAGATAATCTATATCATCTTCCAGTTTGTAATACCAGTTTGTAACATCAACAAACACAGGCTTTTTGCCTGAAAGCACGCTTACCGGATCGATAAGTTCACTGGGCATGTACTGGTGTCCCAGCGAGCATTCATCGGCGTATGCTTTCTCACTGCAGCAGCCTTCTATCGGGCAGCGCCCTACAACCTGGCGTCCGTTCAAGAACACGCCCAGTTCCTCATCAAAAAACTGAGGGGTTGAGAGCTTTTCCAGACAGCCTTTTTCATAAAGCGTATTAAAGATCTCGGCGGAAGTCTTTGTATGCATCTTCGCCGTTTCTCCCAGTCCGGAGGCTCCGAAAAGATTCAGGCTGATACGGTATTTATCCAGTGTCTCTTTCTGCTTTACATGATTGGAATTAACGTAATCCTGTATGCTCTTATCATAACCTGACTCCTTGAGCTTACGGTAGCTTTCCAGGGCCGGAGAACCGTAACAATCCGTTCCGGATACAAAAATAACATTCTCCTTTCCGATACGGTCGCGCATGAAACGCGCAAATATATCGGCATGGATGAACATTCCTCCCACATGTCCGAAATGAAGCTCCTTATTTCCGTAAGGCATTCCTCCGGTTATCACACATCGTTTCGGAAATACCGGCTTCTCGTCCGGTCTGAGCCTTTTATCATACATATCAAACACCCTCCTCTGGATCTTCCTCTATAGCATCCTTTCCGTTAAGCAGCTCATAGATCTCGTCCCTTCCCTGCTTACTCTCTGCCGAAAAAGCGATAAGGACACCGTTTTTCGACATTCCCAGTCCTTCACGGACCGCCTTCTTCTGTTTTTCCAGCTGGCTGCGTTTTATCTTATCAGCCTTTGTGGCGATTATAAGCGGCTCATATCCCTGCGCCACTATCCATTCATACATCTGTTTATCATTTGCGGAGGGATCATGTCGTATATCTATCAGCAGGAAAACATTTTTCAGCTGTTTAGACGAATGCAGATAGCGTTCAACCATTTTCCCCCACTTTGCTGATACTTCCGCTCCGGCCTTTGCATAACCGTATCCCGGAAGGTCCACAAGGTAAAATGCGTCATTCACATTAAAAAAATTTATGGTCTGTGTCTTTCCCGGCTGCGAAGAAGTACGTGCAAGACTTTTTCTCTGCATAAGTGCATTGATGAGTGATGACTTTCCCACATTACTCTTCCCCGCAAATGCGAATTCCGGCAGCGAATTTTCGGGCAGCCTGCTCGTTATACCGCATACGGTCTCAAGCTCTGCCTTTACTATCTTCATCACTTGCGCTTTTTCCTCTCATAAAAAGCCTGTGCGACCACTTCCTCCATATCTTTCATATAGAGTATCTCAAGGCCTCCGGTGATCTCACTGTCTATCTCTTCCACATCACGTTTATTCTCAAACGGTACAAGGACCGTTTTTATTCCAAGCATCTTAGCCGCAAGGATCTTCTCCTTAAGGCCGCCCACAGGCATGACTTTACCGCGCAGGGATATCTCACCGGTCATTGCAAGATCCCTTCTCACCTTCTTTCCCGTAATCGCAGAAAGCACTGCTGTAGCCATGGTGATACCTGCACTGGGTCCATCCTTCGGAACAGCTCCCTCAGGGATATGTATATGGATATCATGTTCCTGGAAATAGGAAGCCTGCACTCCGTAATCAGGCGCAACGCTGCGAACATAGGATAATCCGGCCATAGCCGATTCCTTCATAACATCCCCCAGCTGTCCCGTCAGTGAAAGTTCTCCTTTTCCCGGCATGATATTGACTTCTATCTGCAGAGTATCGCCGCCCACGCTGGTCCATGCCAGTCCGCGAACGATACCGATCTCATTCTTTCCGTTTAAGTGATCCTTGGGGAAACGTATCTTTCCAAGATACTCTTCCAGGTTCTGATCATTAACCCTAAGAGGTCCCCTGTCTTTTTTAGGTCCTCTTTTTCCTTTTTGTTCAAGGATCTTTACAGCAGCCTTTCTGCAAAGCTTATCCAGCTCACGCTCCAGCTCCCTGACTCCGGCTTCCCGGCAGTAACACTCTATGATCTTTCTTATGGCACCGTCACCCACCCTTAAGGAAGAGCTGTCGATACCGTTTCTTTCATATACTTTCTTAAGCAGATGTTCTTTTGCTATATGGAACTTTTCATTTGCCGTATAGCCGGCGATCTCGATTATCTCCATACGGTCCAGCAGAGGTCTGGGTATGGTAGACTCATCATTTGCCGTTGCTATAAAGAGTACCTTGGAAAGATCCATAGGAAGCTCTACATAATGATCCCTGAAATTCTTATTCTGCTCGGAATCCAGCACTTCCAGCATGGCCGATGCCGTATCTCCGTGGTAATCAGCACTCATCTTATCTATCTCATCCAGAAGCATGAGCGGATCCTTTACGCCCGCCTGTTTAAGTCCGGTGGTAATACGTCCGGGCATGGCACCCACATAAGTCTTTCTGTGTCCGCGGATCTCTGCTTCATCCCTTACACCGCCGAGACAGATACGCACATAAGGCCGGTTCGTTGCCTCTGCGATCGATCGTGCCACAGATGTTTTTCCTGTACCGGGAGGTCCTACAAGACAAAGTATGGGACTTTCTCCCTTTCTGGTCAGGCTACGCACAGCCAGGTATTCCAGGACTCTTTCTTTTACTTCCTTAAGACCGTAATGATCACGGTCAAGTATCATCCTGGCATTACGGATATCCACTTCTTTCTCAAAATCGTCCGTGGTCTTATCCCAGGGAAGCTCAAGAAGTGTTTCGATATATGAACGTGTGGTGGCATTTTCAGGATTTGAAAAGCCTGCCAGTTCCATATGCCTTATCTCTTTTGCCAGCTTATCCTTTACTTCCTGAGGCGCCTTAAGCTCTTCGGCAGCCTTTCTGTACTGCTCGGTCTCGGAAGCCTCATCATTATCTTCATCCAGTTCACTCTGTATATATGCCATCTGCTCGCGCAGGATGTATTCACGCTGATGAGCATCCACCTGGCGGCTTATCTCTTCGCTTATCTCCTTGCGCTGCTTTACTATCACCAGCTCCTTAGCCAGTGATCTCAACAGTTCGGTACTGCGTTCATCAACATTTACCGTATCGAGTATACGCTGTCTGTCTTCATCTTCCAGAGGCAGATTGGCACTGATACGGTCTGCCAGCGTTCCCAGATCCTTTATCTTTCCCAGTCCCAGCAAAAACCTTGGATCTATCCCGCCAAGTTCAGCCGCATAGTCTGATAAAGCAGCGATAAGTTCCCTTCTCACTGCCTCTTTGCGTTCAGCTTTATCAAAGCCCGTGTCTTTCACGGGAGCTATGTCAGCCGTGACATAAGCAGCAGAATCCCTGTCGATATTTCCGATGCTTCCCCTGCATTCTCCCATAAGAAGAACGCGGATCCCGTTTCCGGTCTTTAAGACCTGCTGTACCGCAGCTACTGTTCCTATGTCGGCCAGTTTTTCAGTTCCTTCATCCTTGGAAACATCCCGTACCAGAAAAACTTTCTGATCCGATATAAGAGCCGCTTCCACTGCCTTAACGGCTGCTTTCTTATCCAGTTCAAACTGCAAGCTCATACCGGGAAACAGAGTGAGGTCTTTTATCACTACCACCGGCATAGAGCTTGCAGCATTCTGGTTTTTTATATTCTTATCGTTTTTCTTTCTCATAAAACGTTAAGCGTGTTTTCTCCTGTCTAAAAGCTTATCAAGCTTATTATCTTTCTTATCGGGTTTGTCCGGTTTTTTCCCTTCCCGATGTTCTATCAGCGGTTTCTCACCGTCTGTCACCGAAGCTTTGGTGATGGTACACTTTCCTATAGTATCATCGGAAGGTATCTCATACATCACATCCATCATCGTACTCTCCAGGATGGATCTTAAGCCTCTGGCGCCGATCTTTCTCTCTATCGCCTTATCCGCTATGGCTTCAAGCGCATCCTTTTCAAATTCAAGATCCACTTCATCCATCTCGAACAGACGCTTATACTGCTTGGTCAGAGCATTCTTAGGCTCGGTCAGTATCCTTATCATTGCATCCCTGTCAAGTCCGTCAAGAGTTACCCCCACCGGAAGACGTCCTACAAATTCAGGTATGAGTCCGAACTTGATAAGGTCCTGAGGAGTTACGGAATGAAGGAGTTTGGATATATCTTCTTCCTTCTTTGACTGCAGTTCCGCCTTAAAGCCTATCGCTTTCTTATTAAGCCTGTCTCCGATGATCTTCTCGAGTCCGTCAAATGCGCCGCCGCAGATGAAAAGGATATTTGTGGTATCTATCTGGAGCAGCTCCTGCTGGGGATGCTTTCTGCCTCCCTGGGGAGGAACGCTGGCAAGCGTACCTTCAACTATCTTCAGTAATGCCTGCTGCACGCCTTCACCGGATACATCTCTTGTGATCGATACGTTTTCACCTTTCTTGGTTATCTTATCGATCTCATCTATATATACTATGCCGTACTGTGCCTTCTCGATATCATCGTCAGCTGCCTGGATAAGCTTAAGGAGGATATTTTCAACATCCTCACCTACATATCCCGCTTCGGTCAGCGTAGTGGCATCTGCAATGGCAAAAGGTACGCCAAGTATCCTGGCCAGTGACTGTGCCAGATAGGTCTTACCCGAACCCGTAGGGCCTACCATGATTATATTCGACTTCTGAAGCTCTACATCATCTTTCTTCTTGGGAGACATGATACGCTTATAATGGTTGTAAACAGCCACCGAGAGTACCTTTTTTGCCTCATCCTGTCCTATGACATAACCGTCAAGAAATTCCTTTATCTGAGCCGGTTTTAACAGATTGATCTCAGGAACGACCTTGTTTGCCGCATCCTCTTCATCATAAGGAAATTCTTCCTCCTCGGCTATTATATCCGAGCATATGCCTACGCATTCATCACAGATATAAATACCTTCGGGCCCGGATATCATGCGATGCACCATATCCGGAGTCCTGCCGCAGAAGGAACATTTTGCCTTTCTTGGATCTATGATCTTACCTGCCATTATTATTTATCCTTCTTTTCTTTATCATCAGGTCTCTTATAAATGACCTCATCTATAAGACCGTAAGCCTTAGCCTCTTCGGCTGTCTTCCAGTTATCACGGTCGGTATCGGCTGCCACCACGTCATAGGGCTGACCGCAGTTTTCTGCCAGTATACGGTTTAACTTTTCCTTGGTCTGCAGGATGTGCTTTGCAGCTATCTCGATCTCCGTAGCCTGACCCTTTGCCCCGCCAAGAGGCTGATGGATCATTATCTCCGCATTGGGAAGCGCATAACGCTTGCCCTTTGTCCCGCCTGCCAGAAGAAATGCTCCCATGCTGGCTGCCATACCAATGCAGTTTGTTGATACATCACATTTGATGAACTGCATCGTATCATATATAGCCATGCCGGCAGTTACCGAACCACCGGGTGAATTGATGTAAAGCTGTATATCCTTCTCCGGATCCTCTGCCTCCAGGAAAAGAAGCTGAGCCACTACCAGGCTTGCGGTAACTTCCGTAACTTCATTTCCAAGGAATATGATCCTGTCCTTTAACAGTCTTGAATAGATATCATAAGTACGCTCGCCGCGGCTTGTCTGCTCTACGACATAAGGTACCAGATCGTTATATATAGTATGTTCCATTATAACCCTCCGTATTTACTGCTTATTTTTCTTTTGCCTTATCAACCACGAAGTCAAGAGCCTTTCTGATACGGATATCCTTCTTAACGAGCTCAACTTCCTTCTCGCCCATCATCTCTTTGAGTTTATCTACTTCCATTCTGTACTGCTCTGCCATATCGGCAAGCTCCTTATCCACATCTTCCTGCTCTGCTTCGATCTTCTCCGCCTCAGCTACAGCCTCAAGAGCGATCCTGCCTTTGATACGCTTCTCGATACCGGGTCTGGACTGCTCCATGAGCTTCTCCATGGTAAGCCCGGTAAACATGAAATACTGCTCAAGTGAAAGCCCCTGATATCTTAACTGCTGTGCATATTCATCAACCGATCTCTTTGTCTCGGTATTGATCATAGCCTCGGGCACGTCCATCTCAGCCTGCTCTACGAGCTTCTCCATAACGGCTTCTTCCTTCTTGTTACGTGCCTCTTTTGCCTTGCGCTCCTCAAGTTTCTTACGAAGATCAGACTTGTATTCGTCAACACTGTCAAAGCCTTTCTCATCAGCAAAGTCTTCATCAAGTGAAGGAAGCTGTCTTTCCTTTACTTCATGTATCCTGCATTTAAATACCGCAGCTTTGCCTTTAAGATCATCCGCATGATAATCCTCGGGGAAAGTAACGTTAACTTCGCACTCCTCTTCAGCCTTCCTGCCGATAAGCTGCTCTTCAAAACCGGGAATAAAAGTATTTGAACCGATAGTAAGAGGATGATTTTCTCCCTTGCCGCCTTCAAATGCCACACCGTCAACAAAGCCCTCATAATCAAGTATAACCTGATCGCCATCCTTAGCTTCACGGTCAACGCTTACCATTCTGGCCTGTGCTTCGAGCTCTTTTTTGATCTCAGCTTCTACATCCTCATCAGTAATCTCGCTGTCAAACTTCTCAACCTGAAGTCCCTTATACTTTTTAAGAGTTGCCTTGGGATTAAGAGCAACCTTAGCGGTAAATACAAAAGGCTTTCCCGCTTCAAGTGTTACCACATCTATCTCAGGAGAAGAAACGATCTCTTCCTCACATTCATCATAAGCATTCTCCCATGCTTCGGGGATGATGATATTTGCTGCATCACCATAGAAGAAATCCTTCCCGTACATCTTCTCTATGACCGCACGTGCTACCTTGCCCCTGCGGAAGCCGGGAATATTGATCTTATTCTTATTCTGCTTGTAGGCTCTCTCTACCGCATTCTCAAAGTCCTCATCGGGCACTTCGATGGTCAGCAACGCCATATTGTGTTCCAACTTTTCCAACTGTACGCTCATTACGTATTCCTCCTGATATAAAACTATCCTGCCGTTTAACGGCACACACTACGGGATTATATCATATAAACAGTTCATTAGTCCAGCAAAAATATCACATGGCCATATATTTTCACCGAAAGTTCAAAAAAAGAAGAGCCTTCTCCCCGGAAGGCTCCTTTCTCACTCTTCTGCTTTACCTCTTAAGTATTCGTCAAAAAATGCCGCTGCCCTGTGGTCCGATGAAGCATGCTTAAGATTCACATCACATACCGCCCCCAGATCCACATTGATATTCTTGCAGGAAACCTCGCCTTCCACCACAGCCGTCGATCCCACTGCCAGATTCTCCGCCACGTCGATATTGCCCCTGACTGCTCCGTTTACGACTGCATCGCCGGCCTTTATGTTGCCGATGACCGTCACTCCGTTTCCTATACCGATATGTTCACGGCACTCAATGTTACTCTGTATCGTGCCTTCCGTAAGCTCAACGCTGCCGACTTTTATATTCTCACCCTTAACGGAACCGTTCAGTTCCAGGGTACCTTCTATACTTACATTCCCGTTTACTTCCCCCGCTATCTGCAGGTCACCGTCACTCGCAACATCGCCGGTAACCTTCATACCTCTGGGGATATAAGATTTTTCCATTCTTTCTCACCTCGCCGCTACATTCTAACACAAGCAGCCGCGCTTGTCTACCGCACCATCACCTGCGTTCGGTGCAGGATCGGCCCGGCAGCTGATATCCCTCAGGCTGCTTCCTTACGCCAGACTAAAGGGCCCGGAACGCAGTAAACGCTCCGGGCTCTTCTGTCAGGGGAGAAAGTTATATGCATTAAATAGCTTCGTGGAATGTCCTGCTTATTACATCTGCCTGCTGTTCGGGGGTCAGCTTTATAAAGTTAACGGCATAACCGGAAACCCTTATCGTAAGCTGGGGATAGTTCTCCGGATGTGCCTGCGCATCCAGCAGTGTATCGCGGTTAAGTACGTTTACGTTTAAGTGATGGCCGCCCTTGCTTGCGTAACCATCCAAAAGTGATACAAGATTGTTTACCTGAGAGCTTGCTGCTTCCATTTTTATCTCCTCCTTTTTATCTGATATACTGTTGAGTAACATCTTTGTTTATGGCCTTATCATATTCCGGCGCATAAAAAAAGTATGTAACAATTGTTACATACTCAAAATTTTTTATGTTACTCTCAGATCAATAAAAACTTTCTATCTCCGCCCTGTTCAATATACGGATCTCTTCCTTGTCGACCTCTATAAGCCCTTCCTTCTGCATGTTCATAAGTTCTCTTGAAAGCGAAGGCCTTGCCACTCCCAGAAAATCCGCAAAGTTTTCCCTGTTCATCGACAGCTTTACATATCCGTCTTTATCGGTATTCTCCAGAAAATAAATAGCCAGCTTTTCCTTAAGAGAGGTAGAACTAAGCAGATGGAGCTTTTTCGTCATGGAAAAATTCCGTCCCGCAAGGATCTCGAGGAGATTCCTTGTTATCATCTGATGATGACCACAGGCATTTTCGCAGAAACCGTAAAAGAATTTCCATGGTATCTGCAATACCGCACTCTCTTCCAAAGCGACCGCATCGTACCAGTAATGGGACTGTCCCGCAAAGAGAAATGCCTCCCCGAACACATCCCCCGGCTTAACGGTATAGAGCAGGTTGCGTTTCCCGGATGCAAAATCCTTTACCAGCGCCATTTCTCCGCTTTGAAGCAAAAATATCATCTGCGGTACCTCCCCCTGACGGAAGATATATTCCCCTGCAGACAATCTCCTGCTTACCGCTCTGGAACATTTCAGCATTTTATCTATTTCTGACTGAGCTATATCCGAAAACAGATCCATCAGGCGCCTCACTCATCCATAAGAGCCACGTAATATTCCTTCATATTCTCGAGCTGGAGACAGCCCAGACGGCTTGATCTGGAATTGATAGCCATGCCGCAATCCATATCTATCACGTAGCAGCCCCTGTATTTTTCCCTGATAAAGATCATTCCCCTGCCGAGTTCATCCAGATGATTAAGCCTCTGGGTGAAAATATGCCCGACTATATAACGATCCTTTTTATAGAAGAAAGGACTTTTTTCTTTCTTGTCATATGGATTACCCATGCGGTCAAATATCGATTCCCATACAATGGTCTCAGCCTCGGCCGGAGTGGCCTTTTTATACAAAAACTCCTTACCGAATCTTCTGTTAAGCGAAAATGAATGGGAAATATGAAATTTGACACCTTCTACGGTAATACGCTTGATAAGACGACGTCCCAGGAGATAATTCTCGATCTCATCCTGCTCTTTTTGGCTTAAACGGTAAAAATCCTCAAAAGTATCCTCACCGCCGTTAGCCGGATGAGTCCAAAGCTCATATGGCGTAAGATGGTCGCTCTGTTCATCAGCATCTATCTTGCCCGTTGCAAGATCCCTCTGGTACTCTATGGCATGGATCATCATCAGTTCATGATTTCCAAGAAACATCTCCATATTATCCTGCTTCATGATAAACTGAAGCAGCGGGATCCCGTCCCTTCCACGGTCAATGACATCACCATTGATATACATAAAATCATCCGGACCGAACTCAATGAGCTTGAGCAGCTTTTGGAAGGTATCAAAATGTCCGTGTATGTCGCTTACGACAAATGTTCGCATCTGCTCCCTGCTCCCCCTAACTCATTTCCTCAATATCCGCTGCATTTACACAGATAACAGGGCGTATGCCCATTTCTTCGTTCAGTTTCCACAATGTCAGATGATCATCCACAAGCGCATGCCCTTCGTAATTCTCAGCGCACTTATAGGAATCCTTTCCGTCTATATGCCCTCTTGAACGAAGCCCGAAGCTCGAATGCGAAAGAACCCGGTCTGCCAATGCAGCAACATACTGCGAACAGGGTGATGCCTCAAACACGGTCCTTGATCTGTTCATTCCCCGTGAAAGAGTAAAATCTATGTCAAAACCATGACGTATCTCCTCTATCGAGGGAAGATAAACCTTGTCATAAGTGGTTCTGTCAGAAAATGCAGAAATAGGGGTATTTATTTTTGTAACGTTCAAAAATCCCCTTTCTTCTTCTTTGAATGCCTTCTTGATAAAACGGGAATTCAGCCATGCTCTGATGTCGCTCTCTTCCCAGTAAATACCGCTTCGGATCTTTGATATCTCGCGGTCTGTCATATCAAGATATTTTTTCTTATCGAAAGCACGGTACTCAATTATATACTCTGACTGAAGAGTCACACGTCCCGCACGATCCTGTACGATCTTCCAGGAAAGCATATTGAACTTGAAGTAACGGTATCCCGATACCTCTCCTTCTTCCTTTACCACATTACGTTTTAAGATGAACAGATCCTTAGACTCAACATCTTTTGTCTTCATTATGGGAAGACGCATGTATTTTTCGCCGTTAACAACAGCTATATTGTCCTCATCATACTCCGCATAAACTATATCCGATGTAAGCTGGGCTCCCGTGATCTCATTCATGGGATATTCACCAAACCATACACGTTCATTACGGTCTTTTAAGATATGCGGCTTATCATCGGAGGATACTATGGGCACGCTCTTCTCATCGGGAGAAATGCCGTAAAGGTCCTTATACAGCTCTTCTATACTCTGCTGACGGTCTCTGGGCCTCATGGAAAGTCCCTTCATGATAGCCTTCGCCAGCTTCTTATCTATCTGTATGGTGTAATTGGCCAGATCGACCAGCTCATCCTTCTCATTACGTTCGTATGATGACTGGGGCACATCACCGGTCATCATACAATAAAGGGTAGCACAGATACCATAGATATCGGTCCAGGGCCCCTGTTCCGAAAGTTTCGAAAGCATCTGTTCAAGCGGTGCAAAGCCCCACTTTCCAAGGAATACCTGCTGGTTCGCCACTCCCATCTTTCTGGAGCCGCCGAAATCTATCAGCTTGATACTTCCGTCCTCATCCATCATTATATTATCCGGACTGATATCACGGTGAAGCAGTCCCGATTTGTGAAGCTTGCCAAGAATGCTTATGACCGGCTCCATAAGATTCAATGATTCGTCTACAGAGAGCCAGCCCCCCTGCTCGTCGATATACTTGCGAAGGTTACCGCTCTTTAAATATTCCATGATCAGGTAACCCGTATTGTTTTCGTAGAAAAGATCCTTGATGGCTACGATACCGGGGAACTTGGAAAACTCAGCCAGGATACGTGCTTCACGCAGGTACGCCTTTGTTTCCTTTTCGTATTCTTCGTTATTTACTTCATCAAGAACCAGGACCGTCTTCCCGTCGGGAGCACGGTCTACCATTTCATCCGGGAAAAATTCCTTTATTGCCACAGGATACTCCAAAAGCATGTCATAACCAATATAGGTTATGCCATAGCCGCCTTTTCCCAGAATGTTTCCTATTAATATCTTGGTATTGAGAATAGTCCCCGGCATCAGTGCCTTTGACCAGGTCTGCTGACCGGACTTTTCGCGTCCGCAGTAGGGACAGATGCTCTCTGCGTCGCTTACTTTCATGCACCGGAGACAGATTTTTCCGATTTCCGAACGTTCCATGTATCCCCCAATAGATCGAGTCTGAAATTTACGTTTCCATTATACAGTCTGTTGCTCTAAAATACCAGAAGAATTTATGTAAATTTGTATTTTTTTCGTCACTCTGCCCGAATTGCAGCAAGGGGGCTTAATTTCATCGCACGCAGCGACGGGAAGAAACCTGCCAGCATAGCTATAAATACTGCAAAAACTATGGCCAGACCTGCGAGCCATAAGGGTATACGCGAGATACCCGCTGCTCCCTCCTCCATATAAAAGCCCATGGCTTCCGCACCGCCGCCCGAGAGCAGCTTGTTGATAACCACCGAGATAAGATAACTCAGTGCAGTCCCCACTACTCCGCCTATAAATCCGATATAACCGGCCTCTATAAGGAACAGCGCCTGAATATCCTTTATACGGCAGCCTATGACCTTCATGATACCGATCTCCTTTGTACGCTCATAGATGCTCATCATCATAGTGTTGGTGATGCCTATCGCCGCTACGAACAAGGATACCGCTCCTATACCTCCCAGCACGGCCTGGATAACATTCATGCTCTTCATTTCCTGCTCTATCCACTCGGCATTGGCATAGGTCTGATAGCCCATATCATTGATCATCTGCTGCACGCTGGACACATTATCCATATTATCAACTGAAACGATCAGCTGATTATAGAATATCTCTTTATAAGGCTTTCCGTTCTTTCTTGTAGGCTGACCGGGTATGACTCTTCCGCGGAACTCACGGCTTAAGGTGTTCTTCAGCGCCTCGATATTGCAATATACCGAATAGGAATACTGGTTCCAGTCATCTATCCCGCCTTTTACAACACCGGAAGCTTTCGTAATATACTTTTTGGGATTGGGAACTATCTGCCCGTTCTCGTCAGAAGACCCCGCATTATAGTAGCGGTCGGTATCCAGTATAAGAAAGACCTGATCCTTCATCCAGTCTATGGGAGGGATCTCCCCTGTCTCCCAATAACCTTTATTGGTCTTTTCGTTACTCATATCCTGAAGTATCGTATTTCCGTATAAAGGTTGCAGCTCGCTCTCCGATTCGGGATAATTGCCTTCCCCAAGGGGAATATTCTGTCTTTTCATATATTCCGGAGTAGTCCCTATCAGATTGGTCCAGGTCATATATCCCTTACATTTGATGATAGCGCTGCAATTAAGCTGCGGATCCACTGAAACCACATGCTCCAATCCGGAAAAGGTTGATATAAGATCATCATCAAGATGCCTCTCTTCTTTATCACCGGATGAAGAACTTGGCGTAGACATGCCGTCATAATAGACCATACCCCCGCCTCCGTCAGGAGAGTTTACGGTTATGGCCGTAAGGCTTCCGTAGTTTTCCATCTCCTCAAGAAGAGACTGTTTCATACCGATACCAAGGCTTATCATTACCACAATGGATGTGGTACCTATAGCCACACCCAGAACGGTAAGTATCGTACGCACTTTTCTTTTGAACAGGGATGATAAACTCATCCCCAGAAGATCGCCTAATCTCAAAGCTTATTCCTCGAAATCGTTATCATCATCATCCAGTGAATCCAGTTCCTGCTGTAATGCCTTTTTCTTCTTTTTCCTTGAAAGGATCACAGCCACAACTACACCTGCGACGACTATGGCTGCGATCCCGCCTATAAGGATGGCCCAGGGGAATTTCTTGGGCTCTTCCATCATATCTCCGTCCCAGTCACCGTAATCTATCATGCCATCCTCATAATTTGACATCATGACGTAAAGGATCAGTTCTTTTTCTATGACCGTCACATTTCCCGATTCATCCTCATAGCTGATCTTTGCCATTACGGTACCGTCATCCATAGTCTCGGATATACCGGTAACGGTGGCATCCACATTTCCGGTCGCACCGGGGTCCAGCTTGCCCAGGAAGGTAGAACCTCCGGTTATGCTGTCAGCCTCAAATTCAACGGAAACATTGTATAAAGTGGTCTTTCCTTTGTTGTAGATCGGAAACATTATATTGCTGCTGCCGCCCACTTCTATAGATGCAGGCAGTATCTCGGCATCACCTGTATCTACACGCGCCTTCTGCTTGATCGGAATGGATACGCTTGTAGACGCCGTATAAGGATTGTTCTTTTCATCTTCATATGCGGCATCCAGCTCTACCACATAAGGCTTCTGCGTCAGATCCGAACGTGCCGTCATTTCTATGCTGAGATCGGCAGTACCGCCTGCAGGTATCTGTTTAACGAAAATAGTTGCCGAACCTGAGGTGGGAAGAAAAGCCTCGACAGCACTGTCACCGGTACCTTCCTTGGCAGCCTTCAGGTCAAACTGGATATTTGATACTGCTGTAGAACTGGCAGTATTCTGCACGGTAATGGTAAGCATAAATGTATCACCGGCATAAACTTCTCCGGGATCGGTAGTAAAACCGGTAACGATTATCCTGGGAGTCGATGTCTTGCCATCCGGCGTGGATCCTTCATTAAGATGACCGCTGCCGGGTGCACCGTTTATATCAATATAAGTGATAAGATCCGTTTCTTCTATCTCGCCGTCCCTGTAATATTTTGCATGGAACTTGATCGGATAAGTTCCCGTAAGCGCGTCTTTGGATACCCTGAAATTCCAGCTGACAGGCTGTGCAAATTCAGCCTCTTTGGCAGGATCACGTACCGGCTCAAGCCTGAATACCTTTCTGACATCCTCCGCTGTAGTGATATCAAAAGGCCATTTGCTCACATCGGTATCAACTACGGGGGTGATCAGTACATCCTGCATAAGAGCCATACCAAGATTGACCACAGAGAAGCCGACATTTACGCTCTGTCCGTAGGACGCTGTGGGTATAGCTGTATTGTTTGTTATAAAAAGGAATTTTTCAGCCCCTTTAACATTGCTCTGAGCTGCCTGTGTCAGGTTCGTTTCCACTTCGTTAACATATGTGACCAGCTGGCCCACTGTCATATCATTATCAGCAATGAATACATTTGCCTGATAAAATACCTCATTCATCCTCTTGCAGCCTTCCGGAGAAAGGTCATAGAGCTTCTTTAAGGTGTTCATATGGTCAACAAGATATGCGTACGCCGCAGCCCTGTCTTCGTCATTGGCCTTTTCACCTTCGTTCTTTGTGACCAGATATGTAACATCAAACCCGGCACATACTTCGGCCGCAGGCCCTAACAGCAATATGCCTGCCAGCAGTGTCAACACCAGAAATTTTGCTAATTTTTTCATCATATCTCCTCCATGTCTTACTCTGTCTTGTCCGAAGTATCATTTTCAGTCGAAGCGGTCTCTGACGCCTTATCTTCCGTAGCTTTCTTTTTCGGATCATATTCCGGGACCACTATTTCGGGAAGCTTCTCCCCATCTGTTACAGCTGCCTCATCCCTGCCGCCGTTTTCAGGCGTTGCATCATTTTCCGCCGCTGCAGCATCATCTCCGGCCTGCTCTTTTTCCGCAGCTTTTGCTGCTTCCTCAGCGGCCTTCTGTTCCGCCACCAGCCTGTTATCTTCTATCTTGATTATCTTGCCGTCGCTTATATGTATTATCTTATCGCCGAATGATGCAAGATGATTGTCATGAGTGACCATTACCATGGTCTGATCCTGCTCATGTGATATCTTCTGTATCAGCCTGAGCACTTCCATGGTCGTGTTCGAATCAAGGTTTCCCGTAGGTTCGTCAGCAAAAACGATCTCGGGATTCACCACCAGAGCCCTTGCTATACCGACTCTCTGCTGCTGTCCGCCGCTCATCTGTCCCGGCCTGTGCTTCATATACTTCTTAAGCCCCACCAGTTTCAGCATCTTTATCGCCCTGGCTTCGCGCTCCGCCTTACTGACTCCCTGAAAAGTAAGAGGCATAGCCACATTCTCGATAGCCGTCATATTCTGCATCAGATTGTATGATTGAAATATAAAGCCGACATGGGCCTGGCGGAAATTCACCAGCTGGGATTCATTCTTCTTTTCTATATGCTCACCGGCTATGATGATCTGACCTTTCGTAGGTTTTTCAAGACCGGCCATCATGTTCAGCAGCGTAGACTTTCCGGAACCCGAAGTACCCACTATGCAGCAGAATTCACCTTTTTTTATGGAAAAATCCACGCCGTTTAAAGCACGTACCTTATTCGTACCTATCATATAGATCTTATACAGATCTTTTACCTGAATAACCGGTTGTGCCATGATATCCGATCCCGGCCTCCTTATAAGTCATGATAATTCCACAACAACCAAGTCCACATTATAAACAGAAAGACCCACAAAATCAAGTGACATTTTTGTAAGAAACCACAATATACGCGGTTTCAAAAATCTTTTTTCAAAAATATTCCGTCAAAAGCTTGACAAGAGTTTATTTTCTGATATAATTTCGTACTGTTGAGAACACGCGGGTGTAGTTCAATGGTAGAATGACAGCCTTCCAAGCTGTATACGGGGGTCCGATTCCCCTCACCCGCTTAAAAAATCCCTTAAGCATCACAGCTTAAGGGATTTCTTTTTGTCTCTTACTGATTGCAGAACCAGAGTCCTCCGTCCTGATTTGTAACCTCCAGGAACGTTGCCCCGTTGCCTGATGTATCAGAATATAATGTCACCCCACCCCATGTATCACCGTTTTCGTCGATCAGATCCGCGGAATAGTGACCGTCACATACCCAGGTGAGCTCCCTGTCTATATATCCGTCATTGTAGATCAGAGCTGTACCGTCGTTATAAAAAGCTATGACCATTTCCGTATAAGTTGTAGTTCCGGCATCCTCATCCAGAATAAGAATACCGTCCCATGTTGTATCGCTTAATACCGCGTCATCAAAAGGTGCAACCTTTAACTGATCCTTAAAAAGCAGCGGAGCCTCATAATCACCGTAATCAGGGTAATTCTGTACATTTCCCCACTGACAGTTTTCAGCCACTACATCGTCCCTAAAAGAGAAAGCTTCCGTTTCACCGTCTCCGAAGACACAGTCATAGAAGCAGAGTTTACCGTTATTTGTGTCATAAAAACTGCCGCCATATGCGGAACCTGTCAGCTCACAGTTTGTGAAAACCCAGTCACCGCTGTTATTGTCCCAAATACTCAGTGCCCCATATGAGCAGTCACGTATCGTGCTGTCAAATATCTGAAAATTGCCGCACCTGCCTGTCCCCTCATTGGATGCCGATATTCCGTATACACCGCACCCGTAAATATCCATATTGACCATACGGACGTTCGTGCAGCCCCAGAAATCAAGAACATCGCCTACGCATTCGCCGGCCTGGGTATGACCCATAGTCAGATTCGACAAAAAGACATCCTCACTTGCATGAAACGTAAAGAGTGTGGCATATCTGGGTTCAGTGATTATCTCCGTATCAGCACGTTCCGAAGAGCTTCCCACTATCGACATCCCGTCCACATCAGTGAAATGAAGCTGTACTCCGTCAAAAACCTTTTCTATCCAGACATGTTCATTACCGTTTATACTGTTCCATTCCTCACCGTAATGGTCCCATATCTCATCCAGATACTCGCTAAGATTGTAAGTCCCAGGCTCGAGCACTATCTTCGCTCCGGGCGCGGCTGCCCTTATCAGCCCATCCACATCGCTTACCCTGATCGTTCCGTCTGCGGGAGTATCCGTACCGCCCGGTACGCCGGCATTTTCACTTACCGTATCCGGCTTATCGGCTCCCGTCACGTCATCCGGACCTTCTTCGGTTCCCGAATACAGGGGACGGGGTTTATGCGATGCATCGGATTCACAGCCTGTAAACACTGCCAGAGCCAATACTGAAACAAACAATGCTGCTATATTTTTCTTTTTCATGATCCTCCTCCGAAAAACTATACGATTATCTCATTCAGACTGCGTATATGCTTTTTTCTTGATGATGTAACTATGACATGATCACCCTTACGGATGGATGTCATACCTGAAGGGATGATGACCTCTCCATCCCTGAGCAGGGCTGTGACCAGAACATCTTTCTTCAGCTTAAATGCCTTATCGCTGAATTTAATACCGATCCCCTTAAAATCATCCCCTGCGGTAAATTCCACAGTCTCTGCCATCCCGTCGGCAACAAGATAGAATTTCCCCATATCCTTGCCGGCATCCTCTGCCTCATGTCCCAGAAGGAAACGGAAAGCCTTTAACGCGGATGACTCTGCAGGCGATACCGTTATATCGATATTTACCTTATGAAGAAGCTTAAGGTGCTCCGGCCTGTCCACTCTGGTAATGATCGAAGGTATATTACATGACCATGCATACATGCTGACCACAAGATTGGTCTCATCATTATCCGTCAGGGATATGATCATATCGGCTTTTGACACCTGCTCCTCTTCCAGCACCTCCAGCGTAGCTCCGCCGGCATAAGCAACATTTATCTCCGGATACTTTTCCATAAGCTCACGGCATCTTGCGCTGTCCTGCTCCATAATGGTAACACTGCTGTTTAATTTCTTCAGCAGTTCCAGCAGATATATACATGTATTACTGCCGCCCACTATGACCGTTTTCTTTGCCTTGCTCCGTTTTATGCCCAGAACACTTAAAGATTCGTCCATGTTCTTTTTGGATAATGCCACATTTATGCTGTCGCCGCTTTGTATGATAAAATCCCCATGAGGTATATAAAGCCTGCCGTTTCTTATAACACTGATGATAAGTATATCCATCTTAGACGACTGCTTGATGTCTATAAGGCTGCGCCCGTTTAAAACACTGTCATCAAGTATGTTCATATTGACCAGCTGTATCTCATTTCCCCAGAAGCCTTCCAGCTTTGCAAATCCCGGCATTCCCATATTGCGGTAGATCTCTTCCGCTATGTCCAGTCGCGGTCTCATAAAAAAGTCTATATTATACTGCTTCTTTAACTCCTCCGCCTCACTTACAAAATCCGGCATGAGTATCCTTGCTGCCGCATAACGTGTTCCAAGTGATTTTGCCTGCATGCAGCTTAAGAGATTTATCTCATCAACATGGGTAAGAGACACAATGGCATCCGCTGTATCCGCACCGGCTTTAAGCAGCGTATCACGGGAGGCCCCGCTGCCCACCACTCCGTTAACATTGTATTTATCGGTAGCTGCATCAACGGCTTTGCGGTCCTTATCTATTACCACCACATCATAATTCTCATTAGCCAGCGATGCTATCAGCAGATTTCCTGCCTGCCCGAGTCCCACTACGATTATCTTCATAAGCGTATCCTTTCCGTTATATACATTCTGTATCAGCGCCTGCTCAGACGTTCAGCCTTATGCTTTTCAAGCGCAAAATAAACTTTCTTGATCGTAAGTCCCTGTACGAGCACCGTAAAGAATATCGTTGTATAGGCCACATTTGAAAAAATCTGATATACCTTATCCGGCAGATACTCCGCTGTCTCTATAGCCAGCGCCATCGAAAGCCCGCCCTTTAATGCCGACCAGGTCATAAGCACGACAAATTCCTTCAGATCATAATTACCTGGTATCTTCTTTCCCGTAAGTATGGTACTCACCAGCACACCCGCACCTCTTGAAAGTATGAGTATGAGAAGTGCTGCAGGAACAATGATCGGCGCCCAGGGGCTCATCTTCATATTCAGTACCAGAAGCCCTATCATTACAAAGAGCACAGAGTTTAAGATGCTTTCTATTATCTCCCAGAAATCGCCGTAAAAATTTTCGGGATCCACTACCGTGACAGTCCGTTTCATCTTATCCATCGAATAGGAAAAGAACATTCCGCATACCACTGACGCGATGACACCGGAAAAGCCGAAATGCTCGCATATCACATATACCGCAGAAACATCCAGAAGCGATATGAGTATATACCTGACAGGATCACGTGTAAGCTTCATGAGTGAGAACAGTACGTAAGATACCAGCAGGGCAACCGCTACCGCTCCGCCTATCTCCTTAAACATCAGTACTGCGAAATTACTGTCGCCGCTGTGGTTTATCAGTGAACGCACAAAGATAAAGAGCGTAACACCCGTACCGTCATTAAAAAGAGACTCATTCTCTATTACAGAGCATACATTCTTTGAGAGTCCTATCTTATTAAGTATCCCGGTAGCTGCGATCGGATCGGTAGGTGATACCACACAGCCAAGGAGTATGCACATCCAGATATCCATGGGAAGCTTGAGCAGCGTAGCTACCAGATAGAACAATGCGCCGTACATAAATGACGAAAGCACTGTAGTAAGCAGTGCAAGCAGCGAGATGGCCCTTAAATTCTTCTTAAACTTGCCCATATTGACCTTGCTCGCTCCTGCAAAGAGCATAAAGCAGAGCATTCCGTCCATTAAGTATTCCCTGAAGCCGAAATCACCCAGGCTGCCTATCATTATACTGAAGCCCGAATCCGGAAGAAGGGATTTCGTTATAAGAAGGACGAGTGAAAGGAGAAGCGAAAAGAATATCAGTGCTATATCACTCTGTAAATGAAACACTCTTTCATTCAGGATGCCTATGCATACTATATATGCCAGTATTATGATTATAAAAAGCAAAACATTCATATCATTTCTTCCTACTCAACATGGAATTTCAGCTGTCTTTTTAATTTACTGCTTTTTGCATGCAGTATAAAACAGACTATTACCGAAACGATCGCGATACCCAGACCGATATAAAGTACCGGTCTTAACCTGACAGCATATTCGTGCGGATCAAATATCTCCTGCCGGTACAGTTCCTGGGAATACCACATCCAGATGATAGTTGAAACCGCTGCGACCGCCCATAAACACACGCGTATGATAAACATCTGTTTTATCTTTTTCTTAACTTTCTCCTGATCCACTACAGCACCTCCTCGACTGACGAAAAACTCCAGGCATACATATTCACCTCTATCACCGGAGCTCCGCAGTACCTGCATTTTTTTGCCCCTCTCATCGAAAGAGGCGCACCGCAGTTAGGACAGTTGACGGCTATGGCACCGTCCAGCTCATTTTCTACAATATCCCTGTCCTGTATGTAGATCATCTCAACATTATATCTTGTCTGATATTTAAGCTCTGCATTTCCTTTAACGATCTTCCCGTCACTGTTCTTTATCGTATGTATGCATTCAAGCGCCGCCTGGAAAGTTATTACACTCCTCCCCTTATCCTGACGGTAATCGGATATTTCCGCACGGTGTATATACGGATTATCAAAACGTTCTTTAAGGCCCTGTGCGTCCAGATTTGCTATATGATTTTCCAGCTGGTTCTTAAGCTCGCTGTTTCCTTCCTGAAGACATGCTTTGTTCCTTTCGGTCACTCCCCTTAAGTAGGAAAGCAGTACATTCTTTGCCCTGTTTATCATTTCCGGAGGATTCATCTCCGGGAAATCCGCCTTTATCTTCGGCGCAAGGAGCCCGGTCATGGCAGATACGGAACGCGGACGCTCCGTATCCCTTATCCCTGCCTGTTTAAGCCCTTCCGCCAGATCAGGGGTACCGAATACTTTGCGTGAAAACGCTCTTGTCTTTTTGCGTATATAAAGTATCAGGCCTATCAGAGCGATCACAAGAACAAGCAGCAGAACAAGGATTATTATATCTGCGATCTGTTTTGCGTTCATGAATCTCCTCCCAGCAGTTTCATCATAGTAACTACATTTTCACGATCCATCTGTTTATAGTCTACATTCCCTCCGGTAACGGCATTTTCTTTAGCCGAAAGCACATCAAGTTCATCCCAGCTCACAAGGCAGGCATGGTGATGAGCCGAAGGATTTTTACTGATACGTATCAGTTTCTCTTCACCGGCTTCTTTCTGCCGCTTATACTCCTCTGCACGCTGTTCCCATTCATTATCATCCATACGTGAATAACCCATGGAAAAATGAAATGCATTCCAGCGAAGATGTTCTGTTCGTGCGAAATTTTCCAATGTATCTTTATCAAGTTCTCCTGTTTTGGCACTGATGGCATTTCTGATATATGCCGACAGGAAATCGGCGCTTGCCCTGCAGCTCATACGGCTGAAATAATCGGCTGCCAGCCATTGCTTGCGGGCAGATCCTTCCGGATCCTGGTAATAATGATTTATCTCCATAGCTGTCTTATCCATATCCGTACCGAAAAGATTATTCAGATCATGCAGGCTGTACTTGATGCTCTCTTCCTTCGGATGGTAACAGATCACCGTGCTTTCACTGCATACATACACCGGCATATCGCGCCCTGCCTTAGAAAGCAGTTCCGTGATCTCCTCAGCAAGCTCGCGTGATCTGTGAAGTGTACCTATACTTACCACTATATAGGTCAGGCTCTTCGCATTCTCCTCAAGATAGCCGCAGAACTCCCTGCTCCTGCCGCCTTTTTCATGAAATCTGATATCATAAGTCTCAAGCATGGCAGCATAACGTTTCTGATAAAATCCGTCATGCCTGGCGCATTCGGGATCAAACACATCCACCGAAAAACTGCTGCCTTCAAACTGTCCGTTTGCAACGATCTTTCGTAATATCTCCTGCCCTATACGGCCGAATCCTGCCATAAGGACCCTGACATCCTTTGTTGCCCTTCCCTTATCATCAAAGCTTATGGCCCCGCTTATCGGGAACTTCTGCATAAGCAGACGTGCCGTAAGCTCTGCCGCATCAAATACCTGTGCATCACCGTAGCCGTAATGATCCTTATATGCCTGAAGGGAATTGCCGTGCCTTTCTTCCTTTCCAAGCAGTATCAGTGAGGTATTCTTCGGCGGGACTTTAGCCTTTTCAAGAAGCTTCATCAGCCTGTGCGAATAATTATAATTTGCTTCCCCATCCTGTGAAATGGCATAAACCTTAAGACGCCCTCTGTGTTCATTGATATTTATACGTTCAAGAAAGCCCTCCTGCGGCTGTGTCGACATCTCATCCGAGAGAAGCAGCGCTTTCATCTGTCTTATCGCAAGCTCCTGTCCCGAAGTAGCCTGTCCCACAAATACCACTGAATAATGAAGATTTGATGCCATATGCCTTCCAAGTGAAAGAGAGCTGTCGGTAATTCCATATAAAAGCTGCACATCACGTATATTCAAAAGCCACAGCTGAACCTTTCTTGCAGCACCTTTTCCCAATGTCAGTATGGCTGCACTGGCCATGGAATAATATGCAAGAAAATGTATACTCCAGAAACAGAGATAAGCTATGTCCCTGTTATATCCCTTAGCATCAAGCATCCTTGCAAATACCGGCTCATTGTTCATACCGACAAACATGCGGCCCACATCCACCAGGGTCTTGAACATACCCGAAACATCCTCAACAAGATTCCTGCCATCCGTAGCATAGGAAAAACCATAAAGGAGTATGCCTCCGGTAGTAGCCAGAAAAAATGTTATGCCTGTAAAACGTTCACGTTTATCCTGCTCAAGCGCTATGTAAAGTATCAGTGCGACAAATACCGCTGCCGAGAAAATTATCACTGCCATAATCCGCTAACCTCTCCAAGGACTTCCCATGCCGAATCATCAAGTTCTTTTTCTTTCAATGTCAGATCTTCATAGGGCACTATGAGGGTATGATGCCTCAGTGCATTATCCCGCTTTGACGAATACACCCAGTTGTTCATTATATGAAAACGCATCCAACGCTTGTGTTCAAGCCTTCTGCACGCATCTATCCGTGCTTCGTCAAAAGAACGGTATCTGTTATATGCCCTTACACATGCATCAGCAGTAACATTTTCTATCTTCTCATCTTTCAGAAGAAGACGCAGCTTTACTATCAGATGATCCGCAGCCGCAATATTTGACTGGCGGTGAAATTCCGAAAGTTCTCCAAAAGCGCAGCCGCTGCCTGTCTTGCTCCCGTACAGATCGTTAAGCATAATGGCTATCCTGTTTAAGCGCTCCTTCAATACCATTCCGGGTGAGAGAACCCTCTTTTCCTCTCCAAAGCTCCTGACCCTGGAATCACCTTCCGCAGTTGCGCATACATCCACCTTGCCTTTTACCGGAAAATACCGTAAAAGCTCATCAGCTTCCCTTAGATTTTCACCGGGATCGTCATTACAGAAAATGATACGGTCCGCTTTCAGAAGAAGTTCCCGCGAAGCATTCCAGGATGCTTTTTCAAAGATAACACTGTCCCTTTCTTCCGAAACAGTATCGATACTTATAGCCTGTTCCAGGGCGTAATGGTCATTCTTAAAACTCTCCCAGTCACCAAAGGTGTGATACTCAAAGGGCTTTCCATCCGGCAGAACATTTATCAGAAGCGCGCGTTCAAGCAGTCTTTTTGCGTTTCTCCCATTACCTGCGATAAGAAAGATCCTCTCGTCATCCAAAGGCGGATTATCCAGCCAGTAACTTCTTGCGGTATTATCCGGCCGGTTAAAGATGACCATATTTTCCGCCACATGTTCCGGCGCATGTTCACTCTCACAGCATACTTTCAGATTATTTTTACCGCTGTTATTCAGAAGTTCAATGCCTTTTGCATAATTCTCCCAGCCGTTGTCCCCCATGTAGAAAACATGGCATGCCGCACTTTTCTTCTGCCTCTGTACCACCGGCATCACCTGAGAGTCGATCATTACAAAACGGCCTTTAACCGAAAAGTATTCCTCCGAAAGACTCTCGTAACTGTTACAGAATACAAATACCGCTTCCGGCTCCTCTGCCGCCAGCTGCTCTGCAAGGAAAACCGTACGCTCGTTTATGCCCGAAAAAACATACCAGGCCCTGTAACGATAACGCCATAATGTGAATCTTGGAAGAAGCCTTCCGAAAAAGAGCGAAAAAAGAAGACCGAGCAGGAAAGTCAGCACACCCGCACTGGATATCATGATAAGGGCGCCTATCACTTTTCCCACTCCCGTGACAGGCGTCATATCACCGTAACCTACGGTGGTAAGCGTAGCAAGCAGATACCATGCAGCATCACCCAGGCTGTGGATGGTACCTTCATCTTTTGCGGCAAGCCCTTCCGTCAAAAACAAAAGCAGTAGCAGCCCCGCATACACAAGCAGAATGCCGATTATAATGCGTTTTATCCTTTTCCTGTTCATACACCCCTCAATGTATCAGCACTCAGGCCCCGATATATGTCAGGGCCATGTTTTTACGGTCTCGTAAACCCTTCCGTCCGTGTCAACCTGCTTCAGGAAACGCTCAGACTCGGTTGAAAGTTCCTCTATAAGATCCGTATCTATATTATGTCCTGTATTTGAATACATGACCAGTTTACAGTGAGGAAGCTGTTTAGCTGTCCTTACCATAAGCTCCGGAGTACTGATAGGATCATCAATAGCCCCTAATATAAGGGTTGGAGTATTGATGGTATGCAGCATCTCACAGAGTTTCTCTTCTGTTTTATATTTTAGCAAAGGCCTGCCGTAATCGATAGCCTTTTTCCTGGGATCGGGCTCAGGATTATGTGAGATATGTTCTTCACGTGCAGCACGGCGCTTACTGCGTGCTTCATCATCATCGATGGGCGGATCCATAGGCGGTACTTCTTTTATTATCCCTGAAAGCACCATCTGCCTCATGGACATAGTTCCTTCCGCCAGACTGTGAGGTCCCGGCACACAGGCTATAAAGCCCTTTACACGCTCCGGATGGTTTATGCATAAGTGCCAGCCTATTCCTGCACCATGTGAAGCTCCCATATAGAAAAACTTATCTATCTTGAGCTTATCAGCCACTTTAACTACGTCCTCGGCGAACACATCATACCACTTATCGCCGTAATCCTCCGTTACATAGGATGAAGGAGCAAAACCACGCAGCGTGATACATATCACATGATAGCCCTTAAAGGCCAGAGCCTGCTGGAGCCCCATAGGATAAAAGCCCATCTGGGCTGATAAGATATATTTATCGCCCCATCCAAACTCCTCGAAGGCCAGTTTTACCCCCGGCTCTATCTCTCCGAAATGCATGAAACGGGTTCTTGAAGGAGCTTTTCGGTCCGAAGGGATCACACGTTTATAATCCTCTTCGGGATAGCTGACTTCCCACCTGTCTATCTCATCTTCCGCTGCTACTGTCCCAAGCACACTGTAATATGCCTCTTTAGCCTCACCTTTTCCCTTAAACAGAAGCGGATAGCTCTTCTCTCTTCTGAAGCCCGTAAGCCAGCTTTCCTCATCCAGAAGATTCCATAACGTTACGGAGGTGACATTTGCCTTTCCGCTTTTCTTTGCCTCTGCGAGCATTCCGAATATATCAGCATAACGGTCTGCTAAAGCTTTCATGGAGCCTTCCGAAGGATCGGCATTATGGATATCGAGCTCCGTCACCTGCAGCTGTATCCCCAGCTCACCGTACTTAAGTATTGCCTCATTATACTGCTCCTTTGAGGGATAATCCATAAGCAGGTGGGACTGCATGCCCATGCCGTCCAGATACCCTTTTTCCTTAAGCGGTTTAAGTATCCTGTCTATGATCATGTCCCTCTTCCAGTCGTCATAGCAGTTGTAATCATTATAAAACAATGCTACATCCTTATCTGCATATTTCCGTGCGAATTCGAACGCTTTCTCCACAAAATCATTTCCGATAGTGGAAGTCCAGAGTGATCTTCTGAAATCATGTTCGTCGATCGCTTCATTTACAACATCCCATGCATATACCGCACCGGGATAATTTTCCTGTACAAAAGTAAGTACACCTTTTATATAATTTTCAAGACGCTTAAGCATGGTTTCCCGTCCGGCAAGCGGTGCAAACTCATCATACTTCTCATAAAAGAACCACTTGGGTGTCTGTCCGTGCCAGCACAATGTATGCCCCCTCATGGGGATACCGAGCTTAACGGCCGCTTCAAGATAAGGAATGGCATGATCAAAACTGAGCGCCGGCTCAAACTCATACTTATCCGGCTCCTGCCTGTTTAAGTCGGGATCCAGGAAATAGCAGGGTTTCATATCGTTTTCTACAGTAAAACTGTTGAACTGGTCATTTAACAGCTTCATATGCGCAGGCGTCTGCACATCAAGCGTGGATATAGCCGCTCCCACCTTAAAATAGTCTTTAAAAGCGGTTTTAAGATTCATGATACTTCCTCCTTCTCTATCAACTTGTTTTTTATATTCTCCATTTCTTCAATCTCTTTTTTTAGACGCGGATATGTAAGTCTGTCCTTTACAAAAAAATAGACTGCGCTGATAAGAAGGAAAGCAGACAACAGCGTACTGAATGATTCGGATACCCCAAGAAGCGGAAGTGCTTTATAAACCGTTGCAGAACTTCCAAGCAAAGATACCACTGTCCTTAAGAATGAAAGATGTGTCTGTTCAACAGCCAGCTTTGAATTGTTAAATGCCAGATCCGTACGCAGAACAGACAGTCCCGTCCTTTCATGCGAAAGGACCGTACGCTCCAGCGCCAGCTCATGATCCGTGGTATCTCTTAATCTGTCTTTATCCATATAACCCCCAAAAAAGAAATACTACTCTGACATAAAAAACCCGGGGGGATATCCCCCCCAGAGAACTTACATGCAGGTATAGCCACCGTCTACCGGCAGTATAACACCTGTCACATAAGATGATGCTTTACTTGACAAGAATATCGCAGTCGTATCCAGCTCACCCTCATTACCATAACGTTCGAGAGGGATCATGGTCCTGGCGTTCTGCTGGAAGAAATCGCTGTCTAAGGTTTCCTTTGTGAGCGGAGTGTAAAAATAGCCCGGGCAGATAGAATTAACAGTGATGCCGTATTTTCCCCATTCGGCTGCCAGAGCACGGGTAAGATTCACCAGACCACCCTTTGCTGCATGATAAGGTGCCGACCCGGCGATCTTATTTCCTACCATACCATACATCGAAGCGATATTTATGATCCTTCCGTACTTAGCAGGGATCATGGCCTTCTTCGCTGCCGCACGTGCTACTTTAAAACTTCCGAAAAGATCGATCTGCATCTCGTTATCGAACTGATCATCTGTTACATCCTCAGCCGGTGCCACTGCTCCGGTACCTGCATTATTGATCAGGATATCGATCCGCCCGTATTCCTTCATCACTTCATCCACTGCGGCATCTACCATAGCAGTATCGGTGATATCACACTTTATACCTGTGGCTTTAACACCGAATGTTGTGCTTATGTCAGCAGCTACCGCATCAACCAGTTCCTTGCGGCGTGCCATGCATACCACATTACAGCCCTGATTTGCCAGAGCCTTTGCCATCTGTACTCCCAAACCTGTAGACGCTCCCGTTACGATAGCCGTCTGCCCCTTCAGATCAAAATACTCAGTTACCATTTTGTGCCTCCTGTTGTTCTTTTTGTGTGTGTATTGATCAAGCCGCATTACTGCCGCTTTATCTCCATGATCAGAGATTTCTGTCCTTCTTTCTCTTAAGAAGTGCTGCCGTATCAAGAGTTCCCGTATCCGGAACATCCAGTCCCTGGCCCTTCATTGCCTTCTGCCTGTCTTTCTTCATACGCTTCTCAGTCTCAGCCTTTTCCTTTTCAGGATCCACTGTCTGCTGCTGTTGCTGCTCTTCAGGCATCAGCGGCTGTTCAACAGCTTTTACAGGCTTTGCCTTCTTTTTGAATACAGGTTCCCAGCCGAATCTTCTTCCCGCCACATCCGCAAGGAATAAAAGCATAAGAAGTATAAGAAGAGGTGTTGTCAAAGAGAAACTTCCGCTCCTGCTCACATCCAGCTTTTTCCATATATTATCATCAAGCTCGCGCCATTGTCCGTACTGGTCTATAAAGCTTCTGAACCTGTCCTCGGTAACATCAAAGCGGTATTCGTCGCTGTATTGGACCACGGTGGCTGTGGTGAAAGCACCTGTCACCTCATCATTATCACTGCGGCGTATATTGATATTATACAATCCGGTCTCTACACTATCAAGTTCGGCTGTGTATACACCCGGTTCGGCAGATGTAAAATTGATATCACCTCCATCTCCGTCAGGAGAAGTATATATACCGCTTATATCGGTATCATCCCCATACTGCCCGGTATGATATGTGAGTATGGTCTTACCGTCCTTCGTGGTCACATCCATATAATCCTCACCTATCCCCGGAGTTCCGCCGATAAAATCGACTATCCTCTTCCAGAGCTCGGCATATGATTCATTTCCGGAATATGCGGAGCTCCATCCGCCGTCCACATCGGAATTCCACGCGAAAGTCTTACCCAGACCATACTGCCACACGGTAAGTATGGGATCGTCCAGGCCGCTGACAAGCGCCTGTGTTGCCCCTGTCTTGGGAGATGCTGCCACATATCCCAGCACATTATACCAGCCTTCGGTAAACAGATCTTTAGTGATGTCCGTAGGCATCTTCGGGATCACGGTATAATCGCCGTTCTTGATATAAGTATCACCGCCAAGGTATACTTCCTGTGCAAAGATCCTGGGTATATCGGTATTGGAGTCAGCATAGTAATAACGCCCGTTACACTCATTTGCGAGATTTTCCATAAGCTGAGTATCTGAAAATGCTCCCACAGCAACGGTAGATAAGGTTATGCCATCCATATTTATCTTATCCGTGACAGAAGAAAAATCATAGGTCTCACCCATACCATCCGTAAGAAGGATTATATGCTTGACCTCAGAATCAGTGGCAGCAAGTGCGCTTCTTGCCTCCTCAAGCGCAGGCATTATCACGGTACCGCCGCCGTCATTAATGGTCTCTATATCTCTCTTTATCCCATCCTTATCGGAGGCATCGCTTATCTTGTGAGCCCAGGTATAAAAATCGTCAAATGCGAGTATACCTACCTGATCGGTATCCCTCAGATTATCTACGCCGCGCTTGGCAGCTTCCACTGCCACATCCAGATTGGTCAGTCCCGCACCGGCATAATCAAGCATGGACCCCGAATGATCGATGACCATTACGATCGAGGTAGATGGTATCTGAAGTGTTCCGCGAAGTTCCATATTAACGGGAAGCACGGTTTCTATGACGCTGTCATTATATCCGCCCAGCATAAAACTGTCCTCGCCTCCGCAGGCACCGAAACCTCCGCCGTAATCTTTTACATAAGTCTCCAGAATATCAAGGAATTCATCGGGGAGCTCATCTTTATAAACATTCTCAAGTACGACTGCCTTATAATCCAGTATATCCTTAAGCTGTTTGGGCGCACGCTCGGGACGCGCAAACTCTGCATTTACATGAGCGGCATCCAGCACATTTTCAAAGGCATTTCCGCTCTCGCCTTTTCCTTTAAGAACAAGGATCCTGGGAGCATCCTCTACTCTCGAATATGCACTGTAATTGTTATTCTCTTCTACAGAATCGCCTTCAGCCTCAACTCTGACCTCATAGCTCTCTACATCCTTTGAGCTAACCTCCTCCTGAAAGACGAACTCGTTACTGCCTTTCTGAAGCCTTACCTCTTCCCTTGCGACCTCATGTCCGCCGGAGCTTACGATTATCTTGGCATCGGTATCGTAATTACTCTCAACCGCAACTTTAAGATAATAGCTTTCACCCTCATGCAGGGTCTCGGGCATCTCTACATTTTTAACATATGCATCCTCACCTGAATCGGAGCTTATAAGGATCGCTTCAAGACTGATATCATCTCCCACGAACAGTGAAGCCGTGCGCTCGATATTGCCGGCAGTCTCACGTCCGTCGGTAAGGACTACTATTCTTCCCGCCGTATCCGAAGGAAGCATGGATACCGCACGCTGCAGTCCGTTCTCAAAATCGGTAGCCGAAACATTTGTCTTACTGCCCAGCCCCATATACATATCCTCATCGGTCACGAACTGCTCCACCACAGCATCCCGTCCGAAGGTAACTATCGCATACTTATTATGTTTGGGCATACGTGCGATGGAATCATCGATATAATCATCAAAGGCTTTGATATTTTCCGTATCGCTGACCGAAAGATCCACAAGGAAAACAGTGGTCGTATCCCTGCTTCGTTTGGGAAGCCTGATCCCCATAAGGGAAAGTACTGCAAGTATCAGAAGCACAGTCCGGGCTACCAGATAGAACTTTCCTTTATAGTTTAAGTTGCGCATAAAAATGAACCATTCAAGCAGAAGCAGAATGATAGCGGAAATAATAAGGATATTACGAAGGCTTCTTCTTGCTTTGGTACCGCTGTAGCTTCCTCCGTAATGTATGTCATCGCTCTCAAGACGCCCGTCCCTGCCCTGAAGTGATGCACGGATCACGAAATATTCTGTTCTTTCTCCGGCCTTTATGCTGTATAAACCTGCCACTCCCATGTCCGTCTGTGGTGCTGCAACAGGCTCGATACTTCCGTCAACGGCAGTGACGATCATCTGCTGCTGGCTCACCTCGGCATTAGGGTTGATCACTATGGTGTCACCAGCTTCATAAGTATTCTTGCCAAGCAGGCTCAGATCCGAAAGGTATCTCATGGCCCCCGCGATGAATACCGGGAACTCCGCCTTGACAGGGAAATCCGTCTCTCTTATATCAAAGCCGACAACAACCTCCTTATGGTTACCATTTATACCGTAATAACCTACACATTTGCCATCGGCTTCCATAAAGGATTCAGCCCATGAGGGTACATCATAATAAACTACCTGATTGCTTCCAAGTGAGAATTCGTTGAGGCCCTCGGTGATATCACTCTCAAGTACGTTGACCACAACGCTGTTTAGCTTCCCGGCACCGCCGTCATTTTCAAAACGGAGCATATTGGGCGATATATCGGTATCATCATGCCCGTTGTTTCTGCCGCTCTTGGCTCCCACCGGCACATAACCGGCATCGTAGATAACCACATTATAATTTCCGGCGGATACAGCGGAATCACTCATTGTCTTCGTAAGATCCGCACCTGTAACCGCATAATATGCTCTTTCAACAAAAGTATTGCCGCTGCTTATGAGTATTCCCTTCGTCTCACCGTTTGCCTGTGTAAGGGCTACGGCAGAATTGTCCAAAGCAAGGCTGTCCTGAGTCTTTCCGTCCGAGAAACGTACGGCACTTATCTCTCCGCGGATATATGAACCTTCGGTCCTCACTCCGCTGAACATTATAGAAGACGATTTTCCGGCAGGAGCAGTCGTACTCTGAACTCCGAGGATATTACCGGCTTCATCATATATAGTCACGTCAAATTCCGCATCAAACTCGCTGTAATCAGTAAAACGCAGCGTAACCTCTCCGCCGGATTCGGAATAATAGATATAATCGAGCGATACATTAGATGCCTTTTCTCCGACATCTATCGCATCGGCTTTTAATGTCTTTGCATATTCCTCTGCATCCGCCACTCCGCTTCCGTCGGAAAGGATCAGTACATGATCACTTTCAAGCGTGGCTGCAAGGCGGTATGCCTCTGCCAGATCTCCCTCCTTATCCGAAGGGTTGATAGAATTAACGATTTCCTTGAGCCTGTTACGGTCAGTGGAATTAGCGATCAGTATATCCGCAGTATCGGCTGCCGTTATTACACTTATATCCCCTACCGCCGAAGCAATATGGTCAAGAGCCTCTTCTTTAGCAGCTTCAAGCCGGGTAGTTCCATCGGAATTTTTATGCTGCATTGAAAGGGATCGGTCGATGATCACGGTAGTACTGCCACCGGTAACGGAATTCATCATCACGTACGGTGCCATAAGCGCGAGTATCAGAAGGATCATAGTTATGATCTGAAGAAACATCAGTATCTCGGATCTGAACTTTTCGAAAAAGGTCCTTGACTGACGATGCTTAAACAGCCTTTTCCACAGAAGATTAGAGGATATCTCCATATCCTTTCCTCTGGGTTTTAAAATGTATAATATGATTATCGCAGGCACTCCCAGTAAAAATACCAGAGGCCACAGACTTGTAAATGACATTTTTTATACCTTAAAATTCATAAATATCTTTGAGCTCATCAAAGATGATCTTATCAAAGCCCACTCCGGTGCTGCATAAATGATAGGATGCACCGCATTTTTTAGCACTGCGTTTCAATCCGTCCGTAAACTCATTCAATGCATCCTGATAACTCCTGATGGAAGCAGATTCCATCGTTACACGCAGTCTGTTATCTTTATCTTCTGAATCTATCAGGAAAAACGTTCCGCTGTGCTCGATTTCTATCTCTTCCTTGGCAAGTATATGCAGCAACACTACTTTCTGTTTTCTGTACTGCAGATAACGTATAAGCTGTGTAAGCCTGTCGGGATCTTCTACAAATTCCTCGCTCAAAAAATCAGACATTATCACTGAGAGCCCCGGCTGCATGCGTCCGACTGTGGATACCGAATGAAATATATCAACATTTTCACCATTATCAAGCCGGTCCAGCCATTCAGTCAGCTCAGAAAAACCTGCCTTACCTCCGGATGCGATATGCCTCCGTCTGGTATCTCCAAGATCGTAAACAGCTACGTGATCCATGTTCATCAAAGCGATATATGCCAGTGCTGCTGTTATCTCTTCCTGAAGGGCCAGCTTTGTCTTTTCTTCTCCGTAATCCATAGACTTCGAAAGGTCTATGAATAATGATACTGAGCTCTCCTTCTCCTCCATGTACTCCTTTATGTACAGGCGGTCCAGTCTGGCATATGCATTCCAGTCTATAGCCCTTATATCATCACCGGGCATATACTCACGGAAGTCAGAAAACTCCGCACTGCTTCCTTTTCTTACGGATTTACGGCTTCCAAGAAGCGATGCATTGGATTTTTTATCAACGGCAAGTTTCAATCTGGCAAGCCGTGCAAAATACCTGGCATCAAGCATTAGCCAACCCCTCTTTTAATCCGGCAAGGATCTGTGAGATCACGGCATCTTCTGTTATGGTGCCTGTCTGAACATAATAGGTGCAGATAACTGGAACGAAGCCGAAAAAGACGAATACCAGCAAGTCGCCCAGTCCTATGTAAGAGAGAAATGTTGTGTACAGGAAAGCAAAGACAACGCAGGCTATCCCTATGGCGATAAGCCACAGGCTGCCCCACAACAGCAGGAGTAACCCTGCTCCGCAGGCGCATATCAGGGTGATGGCGATGCCCGTTTCCATGGCCCTGGGGGTAATCCATCCCTGGGCGCATGCCCTCTCTGGTCCCAGACGGTCGTTTCTGTCGGTGCCTTTGCGGAAGTCTATAAGGTCGTTGATGAAATTGGCTGCAATCTGCATCAGGGAAGCAAACAGGAGACACAGGAGTGCGGGAGGCCATTTGAGCGAATGGTCTGAGTAGGCCAATGCCGTGGCGATAATAACAGGTATCCATGCACCCGTCAGGGTCTTTGGTCTTGCTGCCAACAGCCATGCTTTGGCTGAGTTTGTCTTGATTGCCTTGCTCATCTTGACAAAAGGAGTTTCATGGTGCGAAGTTAAGAAAACCTTTTCAATTGGCGGCACATTGTTGTGTAACTACGCGCAGAAGCTTGTTTCCTTGAGAAAAGGCCTTGAAATTTGCCAGTTCGCATAAGAATTTGTATATTTGCATCTTAAAACGCAAAAATATTAACAAAACAAATACTATTTATGTCTGTACAAGAGAAGAATATTCAGGCTTTAGTGGAACTTCGCGCCAAAGCTCATCTTGGAGGTGGCGAGAAAGCGATTGCCAAGCAACATGAAAAAGGCAAGCTCACAGCCCGTGAAAGGATTGATTTGCTGTTGGATAAAGGAAGTTTTGAGGAAGTTGATGCTTTCAAGTTGCATCGTTGTCA
>CACZBK010000005.1 GCA_902779395.1 uncultured Lachnospiraceae bacterium
AAGCAAGCTCTATGAATTTGACGGTCTGGAAAAAGTCGAAGTCAAAGAAGCCGGCATAGGCTCTATCGTAGCTATCTCCGGTATATCCGATATACATATAGGTGATACCCTCTGCGATCCGGAGCATGTAGATGCCATCCCCTTCCAGAAGATATCCGAACCCACCATCGCTATGAATTTCATAGTAAATGACTCACCTCTGGCCGGCCAGGAAGGCAAATACGTGACCAGCCGCCATCTGCGTGACCGTCTCTACAGAGAGCTTAATACTGATGTATCACTTCGCGTGGAGGATACCGATACCACCGAAGCCTTCAAGGTTTCGGGCCGAGGAGAGCTTCACCTTTCCGTGCTTATAGAGAATATGCGCCGTGAAGGCTACGAGTTTGCCGTGAGCAAGGCAGAAGTGCTCTATCACGAAGATGAGAACGGCAAGAAAACCGAGCCTATGGAGCGCGCTTACGTAGATGTCCCTGAGGAATTTTCCGGTTCAGTTATCGAAAAACTCAGTACCAGAAAGGGCGAGCTGCTTAACATGAGCGCTGCTGCCGGCGGATACACCCGTCTTGAGTTTCTTATCCCTTCCCGCGGGCTTATCGGCTACCGCGGTGAGTTCATGACCGATACCAAGGGTAACGGTATATTGAATACTATCTTTGAAGGCTATGCACCTTTCAAAGGAGAGATCAGCTACAGAAAACAGGGCTCCCTGATATCCTTTGAGACAGGCGAGTCAGTGACCTACGGTCTGTTCAACGCCCAGGACCGCGGAAACCTCTTTATCGGTCCCGGCGAGCGTGTATACGCCGGTATGGTCATAGGTGAGAATCCCAAGCAGGAAGATATCGAGCTTAACGTATGCAAAAAGAAGCAGCTCACCAATACCCGTGCTTCGGGATCGGACGATGCTCTTAAACTTACTCCACCCAAGATTATGAGCCTTGAACAATGCCTTGAGTTCATAGGCACCGATGAGCTTTTGGAAGTAACTCCCAAGAACCTTCGCATCCGCAAAAAGATACTTGACTCCACAGCACGCAAGCGTGCTGCAATATCCGCTCAGGCTAAAGCAGCGAACGCATAAAATAACCAATGAAAAACCGGGGGGACGGACCAAGTGGTCCGTCCCCCCGGTTTTTCATTATTTGAAATAATTATCCTCAGATCTCTACGATCCAGCCTTCGGGAGCATCAAGACGACCCATCTGGATACCGGTTAAGGTATCATAAAGTTTCTTGGTCACAGGTCCCATCTCATCCATTCCGCTGGGGAAGCAGATCTCTTTGCCATGATCCACTATCTTACCAACGGGCGAGATAACTGCAGCGGTACCGCAAAGTCCGCACTCTGCAAAATCCTTCACTTCATCAAAGTGAACTTCTCTCTCCTCTGCTTCAAGTCCCAGATATTCTTTGGCAACGTACATAAGGGAACGTCTGGTTATAGAAGGAAGAATGGACGAAGACTTGGGTGTTACCACCTTGTTATCCTTTGTAACGAAGATAAAGTTAGCTCCGCCGGTCTCTTCAACCTTGGTACGGGTAGCAGCATCAAGATACATATTCTCGGCAAATCCGGCCTTATGCGCTTCTACGATAGGATGAAGGCTCATCGCATAATTGAGTCCCGCCTTGATATGTCCTGTTCCATGAGGTGCAGCACGGTCAAAATCACTTACACACAATGTGAGGGGTTTTGCACCGCCTTTGAAATAAGGTCCTACAGGTGTAGCAAAGATACGGAACTGATAATCCTCAGCAGGCTTAACACCGATGACCGGATTGATACCGAACATATAAGGACGAAGATAAAGGGTCGCACCCGATCCGTAAGGAGGAACCCATGCTTCATTCGCTTTTACTACCTGCTTAACAGCCTCGACAAATCTTTCCTTGGGGAAAGGAGGCATCTCAAGACGCTGTGCGGTATCATACATACGGGCCGCATTCAGATCAGGTCTGAAACAAACCGTGCGTCCGTCTTCCGTTGTATATGCCTTAAGGCCTTCAAAGCAGGTCTGGGCATACTGAAGCACTCCGGCACACTCATTCATAACAATATCGGCATCCTCTGTAAGGCCCCCGTCATCCCATGCGCCGTTCTTGAAATTAGAAACATAACGCTTGTCCGTTTTTACATAGCCGAATCCCAATCCTGACCAGTCAATATCTTTCTTTTCCATCTAGATCACGCTCCTCTTTACGATTTGTTATTGACATAAAAGTCGTTTTCAAGTTTACAACTGCCCTCCTTTACTGTCAAGAAGTGTTTACGCAAAGCTTTTTTTATGCTATACTCTCAAAGAAGCCAAAGGGCACGTTTTCGGGGGGTGGATATGGATTTTTCATCTTTGAAGTTTGTCCGTTTTCTCTTGCAGGACGTAAAGAATGAAAAAGAAACCAAAGATATGGCTGTTCTGATCAGAATACTCTGCTGTATCTTATCTGTTTATTTTCTGGCGTGCGGCGTCACCGTAGCATTTTTACAGCATTATATACTGGGGCTTCTGTTAATAGGCGGCATCGGGCTTGTGACAGGCTGTTTTGTGCTCACATACGAAGACCACACCCTGATGTCCCTTGTACTCCTTAATGCCACCATTCTGGCTTCTTCAACACTGTTATGCATCTTTCTCGGCTTTGACCTGGCGTTCAGCATCCCCATATTCCTTAATATCCTGCTGATCTATTTCAACAAGAACGATCATATGGCCCGTAAACGGATCTATTCCCTTGCGCTTATGCTTTATCAGATGTTTCTCGCAGAGATATGCAGCATACTGGATCTGGGCATTACTCCTTCCCCTATCATAAAAATGGGCTTTCAGACATTCAACATGTTCATGTTTTCATGCAGCATACTTGCCACCGCATATTCATACTGCACGAAATTTAATCAGGCAGAGGAAAAGCTACGCAGGATAAATGATAATCTCGAACGCATGGCTAATATAGATACTCTGACCGGTCTTTCCAACCGCCGCCACATGAACGAATATCTGGCAGGACTGGTATTTGAATATAACCGTTCAAACAAAATATTTACTATGGCTATCGGAGATATCGATTTCTTCAAGAAAGTTAACGACACTTACGGTCATGACACCGGAGACTATGTACTTTCAACCACTGCAGCCCTGTTCAGGAAATTCATGAAGGACAAAGGCCATGTGGCACGCTGGGGCGGCGAAGAATTCCTCTTCGCTTTTGAAAACATGGATCTTGATAAGGCCTATCGTTTCCTGGATGAACTGCGTCATGAAGTAGAAAAAACTCCCATGGATTTTAAAGATTATCACTTCAACATAACAATGACCTACGGCATGGAAGAATTTAATCCCCGCCTTGGTATAGAAGCTACCATAAACCGCGCCGATGCCAAGCTCTATAAGGGCAAGCAGGGCGGCAGGAACCGCGTGGTCAAGCAATAAAAAGCATAAAAAAACCGGTTTCCCACCGGTTTTTCATTTTATATCGCTACGGGAATATCCTCAAACTCTTCACCATATTGATAGCCGATCAGTTTTACATCATCCCTGGTGAACTCATAGAAATCTTTTTTATCGGGATTTAATACAAACTGAGGAGCCTCATAAGGCGTCCTGCTTATCAGTTCTTTTATCATATCCACATGCCTGTCATAAATGTGGGCATCGGCTATAACATGTACCAGCTCACCCACCTCCATATCGCAGGTCCTTGCCAGCATGTGTACCAGTACTGCATACTGCACAACATTCCAGTTATTTGCCATCAGTACATCCTGGGAACGCTGGTTCAATATAGCATTAAGCGTCAGCTTATCCTCGCCTTTTCGCTGTGTCACATTAAAGGTCATACTATACGCACAGGGATACAGATTCATTTCATGCAGGTCCTGATGCACGTATAGGTTTGTCATGATACGGCGGCTGAAAGGATTGTTCTTAAGGTCATAGATCACCCTGTCCACCTGATCCATCATGCCTTCCTTGTACTGATGCTTCACGCCCATCTGATAGCCGTATGCCTTACCGATGGATCCGTTCGCGTCCGCCCATTCATCCCAGATATGGCTGTGCAGCCAGTGGATATCATTTGATTTCTGCTGCCAGATCCAGAGCATCTCCTCCGTAGCTGATTTAAGAGCCGTACGTCTTAAGGTTATTATGGGAAACTCTTTGCGCAGGTCATATCGGTTTACTACACCGAATTTCTTGATCGTATATGCCGGCGTCCCGTCTTCCCAGTGAGGGCGCACCTTTTCCCCTTCGGTACTGGTTCCGTTTTCAAGAATATCTTTGCACATGTCTATGAAGATCTTATCTGCCATACTCATGGTAGTTACCTCCGTATTGTTATTTGATCATGGAACAGTTATCGGATCAACACTATTATCCTATATGCAGCACCCGTGTAGCTATCGCGAAATATACAAGCAGTGAGAGCGCATCAACTATCGTTGTTATAAACGGGCTTGCCATTACTGCCGGGTCAAAGCCCAGCTTCTTTGCCAGCATAGGGAGCGTACAGCCTACCAACTTGGCCATAAGCACAGCCGAAAGAAGGGTCGTGCATACTACCAGGGCCACCATTACACTCACTCTGTCAAATACCAGCAGCTTGATAAAATTGGCTGCCGCCAGGGAGAGCCCGCAAAGAACGGCTACGCGGAATTCTTTCCAGACCACCTTCAATACATCGGAAAAACCTATCTCATTCAGTGAAAGGCCACGGATGACGGTCACGGATGCCTGGCCTCCCGCATTGCCTCCGGTATCCATCAGCATCGGGATATAAGCCACCAGAACAGGCATTGTTCCCAGAGCGTCCTCAAAGCCGGATATAATACTCCCCGTAAATGTTGCGCTTATCATCAGCAAAAGCAGCCAGGGCATACGTTTGCCCCATATCTCAAATACACTGGTCCTCATATAAGGCTTGTCGGAAGGAACGATAGCAGCCATCTTTTCCATATCCTCCGTAGCCTCTTCTTCCATAATATCCACGACGTCATCGACGGTGATAATACCCACCAGACGTTCCTCGTTATCCACAACGGGCATAGAGGTAAAGTCATATTTCTGGAAAGTCCTTGCCACTTCCTCCTGGTCCATAAGGGTATGAATGCTTACGACATTCTCATGCATTATCTCCCCTATGATATCATCATCCTTAGACAGCAGCAGATAACGGAGAGCCACAGTACCCTTCAGCTTCCTGGTCTTATCCAGAACATAACATATGTTGATAGTCTCGGAATCAATGCCGATGCTGCGTATGCGCTCTATGGCCTGCTTTACCGTCAGATCCTCATTAAGATCCACATACTCCACGGTCATCACCGATCCCGCGGAATCCTCCGGATATCTTAACAGATGGTTTATATCACGCCTGGTCTCCGGGCTGGCATTAGCCAGGAGTTTCTTGACCACATTTGCAGGCATCTCCTCTATAAGGTCTGTAGCATCATCGGCCATCAGGTTATCGATTATGTTAGCCGCATCTTTTTCAGAAAGGGATGTGATGATCGAAGACTGATGCTCTATTTCAAGGTACGAGAAAACATCCGCAGCCATGGACTTGGGCAGGATACGGAATATCTTAAGCATCTGCTCATCATCCATATGTTCCAGGAATGCAGCGATATCCGCGTCATTCATCTCTGCCAGCTCCTGGCGCAGACGCGTATACTGCTTAGTCTCTATCAGTTCGTTCAGTTCCTCAAAATCTTCCATCTTTCTAAATCATTTCTCCACTCAGAATGGTTCGGCAACAGGTTCAGGCTGTCTGTGCCGCATCCGTATCCAGAAAGGTGCATTTCCCCAGTTCCTCGATATATATACGGCCGGCAGTCAGCTCCGTAAGAGCTTTCTTAAGGGCCTCTTTCTTTTCAACGGCACATACCGTCTCCATGGTAACATCCGTGCCGTAATCCGACTTATCTATATTCTGCCCCGAATTCTTAAGGAGATTTAATACCCTGTCAACATCGGGATAGTCAAGCGCCAGCAAAAGGCGCTCGCCTTCACGCTCTATGGCCAGCTTACTGCTGTTTATACCTTCCTGTACCGCCTTTGTATAAGCCCTTACCAGCCCGCCGGTCCCCAGCAGCACTCCTCCGAAATACCTGGTGACCACCACGGCCGCATTGTGTATCTCTGCGCCGGTCAGCACCTCGAGCATGGGCCTTCCTGCAGTCCCCGACGGTTCACCGTCATCGGAGCAGCGGCTGTATTCGTTATTTTTACCTATCACACAGGCACTGCAGTTATGTCTGGCATCCCAGTATTTCTTTTTCATCTCGTCAATAAAGGATGCCGCCTCTTCGGGACTGTTAACAGGCCGGAGAGTTGCTATGAATCTGGACTTCTTTTCCTCATATTCACCCACGCCACCCGTGAGCAGTATCCTCGTCTCTGACATAACGATTTATTTTAACATATTTCTCATTGATATAACAGTTATAATTTTAGCGTCAAAAAATATTTGCAATTTACAAAAAAACATTTGACAAGCTCTTATGTATCTGCTATTATACTTTTTGTTTGCGGGAATGCTGGAATTGGCAGACAGGCTAGACTAAGGATCTAGTGAATGTATTTTCGTGAGGGTTCAAGTCCCTTTTCCCGCACAATAGAGCAGGAAGGCTTCACAGCCGCCTGCTCTTTTTTGATGTATTTTTATACACAAAAAAACCGCGGATTCCTTTCCGCGGTTATAATTTCATTTTTAAGTTTTTACTTGGCGTAATCAACAACTCTGGATTCACGGATCACATTTACCTTGATCATGCCAGGATATTGCATCTCATCCTCAACTTTTCTGGATATATCCCTTGCGAGTATCACCATATCATCATCCGATACCTGCTCGGGTACAACCATAACACGGACTTCCCTGCCGGCCTGTATTGCAAAGGATCTTTCCACTCCCTTAAAGGAATTGGTTATCTCCTCAAGCTGCGATAAGCGGTTGGTATATGTACCGAGCGTCTCGCGTCTTGCTCCGGGGCGGGCTGCCGAAATAGCATCTGCAGCCTGAACCAGACATGCTACCATTGACTGCGGTTCCACATCTCCGTGATGTGCTTCTACAGCATTTATTACCACAGGTGATTCCTTATACTTACGGCATAATTCCGTTCCGAGCTGTACATGAGACCCTTCCATATCATGGTCTATCGCCTTGCCTATATCATGCAGTATACCTGCACGTCTGGCCGCTCTGGCATCCAGTCCGAGCTCTGAAGCAAGATGACCTGCAAGCTGCGATACTTCTATTGAATGGGTCAGCGCATTCTGTCCGAAACTGGTACGGAACTTAAGACGGCCGATCAGCTTTGTAAGCTCGGGATTAAGACCATGCACACCGCATTCAAGCAATGCAGCTTCGCCTTCTTCCTTCATTATGTTATCGACCTCTTTGCGCGCCTTATCAACCATCTCTTCGATACGTGCCGGATGTATACGTCCGTCTACGATAAGCCTTTCAAGCGCTATACGGGCTACCTCTCGGCGCACGGGATCGAATGCTGAAAGCACTACTGCCTCAGGGGTATCATCCACGATCAGTTCCACACCTGTCATGGTTTCCAGAGTGCGGATATTACGTCCTTCACGTCCGATGATCCTTCCCTTCATCTCATCACTGGGCAACTGAACCACTGAAATGGTAGTCTCGGAAACATGATCGGCTGCACATCTCTGAATGGCAGTCACAACACATTCCCTCGCCTTCTTATCCGCATCTTCCTTCGCACGTGTTTCTGCCTCCTTGATCTTTATGGCAACTTCGTGCTTAACTTCCTCTTCAACGGATTTCAGAAGGTATTCCTTTGCCTGGTCGGAGGATAAGCCTGATATACGCTCCAGCTCCTGCAATCTCTGCTCGCCGAGCTTTTCAACCTCCTCCCGTTTCTTGTTAAGGTTTTCTTCTCTCTGCGTAAGAGACTGTTCCCTTCTTTCGATCGCTTCGGTTTTCTTATCGATCGACTCTTCTTTCTGCTGTATCCTGCGTTCCGAACGTGCCTGTTCATTTCTGCGCTCTTTAAGCTCTCTGTCCAGTTCGTTCTTAGCCCTGATCGTTTCTTCCTTGACCTCGATCATGCTCTCACGCTTTTTCTCTTCAGCCGTCTTCAAAGCCTCATCGATTATCGTCCTTGCTTTATCCTCTGCGTTACCTATCTTTGCCTCTTCATCCCTCTTATATTTATCGATGGATACTTTACGGGTAACAGGTATAGCAATGAGGAGCGTGACAACAAAAGCGATCACTGCGCCTATCAAATACTCCATAGGTGCACCTCCTTTATTAAATTTTCATTGTGCAAAACAAAAAAGCTGTTGAAACCACAACAGCTTTATTATAGTCTTTGGGGAGATGCTATGTCAAGTCAAACATGACTGCGGCAATATCCTCCGACTTGAATCCCCTGCGGAAAAGGTAGGCAAAATGCTTCTGTTTTTCCTTATCATCCCTGACCGCAGGGTCGTAATGTCTTTTTACGAGCAGTTCTTTTATCAGCTGCCTTTCCCTGTCACGGCGTCCGTCCGCATCTTCGCAGTCTGCAATAGCTTCATCGGCAAGCTCTCTGCTTATCCCTTTCTTATGCAGCTCATCTCTGATACGCCCGATACTCTTGCGATCCATATAACACTCAACAAACCTGTGAGCATAGGATGCATCATTCACATAGCCGTATTCTTCCATCTTTTTCAGTGCCTTATCACAGACTTCGACAGGGTATTTCCGTTTTTAAGCTTCTCATACAGCTCGTTTCGCGTCATATCCCTGCTGCTCAGAAGATACATAAGCCTGTTTACCGCTCTGGGATACAGTATTTCCGATATAATTCCCTTAAGCTCATCTTCGCTTAATTCAGTGCCCTTCTCTATACCCAGACGGCGTATCTCTGTTTTATACAGAACAAAAGCAGTTTTTCCATCCAGCACTACCCCAAGCTTTCCTTTTCCGGCAGGGATCAGTTCAGTTACTTCATTCATGCAATGTCCCTCTGTCCGCCTCCGCGGATCATATCCTGCAGCTCCTTATTCTTCAGATTCAGATCTGCCGGGCTCCATCATCACTTTGCCTCTCCGGATTATTATTCAGCTTCACTGCCTGCCGCAGTATCATCCTCTGATGCCTTGGACTTGCGTGTTGTCTTAATGGGTTTACCCACCGGTTTTATATCTATCTCGGAAGGAGATCCTCCGATATTGTAATGTTCACGTACCTTCCTATCCACCTCAGCACATACGGCAGGGTTATCCTGAAGATAGTTCTTGGCATTTTCACGTCCCTGTCCGATCTTTTCGCCATTATAGGAATACCATGCACCGCTCTTTACTATCACATCGATATCCGTTGCCAGATCCAGCAGGTCCCCGACATAAGAGATACCCTGACCGAACATGATATCGAACTCTGCTTCCTTAAAAGGAGGTGCCACCTTATTCTTGACTATCTTGGCCCTGGTACGGTTGCCGATAAACTCTCCGCCGTTTTTAAGCTGCTCGACACGTTTGATCTCCATACGTACAGATGCATAATACTTAAGAGCATTACCTCCCGTTGTTACCTGGGGATTTCCGTAAAATACACCCACCTTCTCACGCAGCTGGTTAATGAAGACTACAGTACAGTTAGATTTGCTGATCGCTCCTGCCAGCTTTCTTAATGCCTGAGACATAAGCCTTGCCTGAAGGCCGACATGCGCATCACCCATATCACCGTCCAGCTCTGCTTTGGGAGTGAGCGCGGCAACCGAGTCGACAACTACGATATCCATTGCACCGGAACGGACCATGGTCTCGGCTATCTCAAGCCCCTGCTCTCCGTAATCAGGCTGGTTTATATACAGGTTTTCAACATCTACACCGATATTAGCTGCATATACAGGATCCAATGCATGTTCTGCGTCGATGAAACCGGCTATACCGCCTCTTTTCTGAACTTCTGCTATCATATGAAGGGTGACCGTAGTCTTTCCTGAAGATTCCGGTCCGTATATTTCTATAACACGGCCCTTGGGTATACCGCCAAGCCCCAAAGCAATATCAAGGCTGAGTGAACCGGTAGGGATGGTTTCCACATTAAGCTTTGAGGCAGGATCCCCAAGCTTCATGAGCGCGCCCTTGCCGTACTGCTTCTCGACCTGTGCCATGGCTGCCTCAAGTGCCTTTAACTTTTCTTCTCTTAACATTGTTTCTCCCATTTTAAGATTCTCCTTTTTTCTCCTCCGAACATTCGTTCGTAATTCATAATATAAAACGTTTGTTCGATTTTGTCAACAGTTATTTTATAAACAGATATTATCATTTTCGTTTCTCGATCGAGTCCTATAAAACGACCTCCCATATTAAATAAACTGATCTGAAAACGGGGTCTGCTAATAACCCCGGGGACGATAATGCAAATGCACTGTCCCATGTGATGCCGCATGGCGGCTCTCCGACGAAAGGCTCCGGATCAGGTCTTTCTGAAGATGTGAGAATAATAACACCTGTCAAAGATAATTGCAATGATTTTTTATCCTGTTCTTAAAACGGAAATACGGCATCCGGCAAAAACACCGTTTCAGCAGGACAGATATTCGTTTATCTGCCTCACACAGACTTCATCGATATCGCCGCCGGCTACATAAACCGCCGACCATTCTACTGTCTTCTTCACTGCTGTTTCGCTGTTCCAGCGCGGTCTTATCCCAAGCACCGTCCTGAGCCTGCTGCAGTCCAGCTTTAAAAGCCCTGCTTCATGAGGCCCGTTATCGCTTCTGCATTCAACACAGGCCCTGTTCAGATCCTCTCTTTTGCATGCGATGCGGTTCCATTCGGCACAGAACAGCTCTGCCATATCGATAGTTCTTAAACAGTCCCCTTCATCGGGGCCAACATTATAATTGCCTGCATACGAAGCATCATCATACTGTAACGCTGCAAGGCTTAAATATGCATAAACAGGCTCCAGAACATGCTGGTACGGTCTTACGGAATCCGGATTTCTTAAGACTATCGGCTTATTCCCCGCCACTGCCCTTACGCAGTCGGGTATCAGACGGTCCTTTGCAAAATCACCGCCTCCTATCACATTTCCCGCACGCATTGTACTTACAGCCACATCCCTATCCCTGAAAAAGGAGTTCAGATAACTGTATGTCACAAGCTCCGAACAGGATTTGGAATTGGAATAAGGATCAAAACCCTTAAGCTCCTCGTCTTCCTTATATCCTTCATCCCGCTCTTTATTAAGATAAACCTTATCGGTGGTCACATTGACAAATGATCTTATACATGGATCATTTCTGACGGCTTCAAGAATATTGACCGTTCCCATCACATTGGTCTCATAAGTCCCCACGGGGTCAAGATAAGAAGTCCTTACTATGGGCTGGGCCGCCATATGTATCACTATTTCGGGCTGCGTTTTCTTTACAAACGCCAAAAGCTTCTCACGATCCCTGATATCGCCTATACAGCTGTGATCTCCCAGTCTGTCCGCAAGAGCTGTCAGCTCATATAAAGAAGGCTCTGTAGGCGGCATCAGGCTGTATCCGTACACATCCGCACCAAATCCGAGCAGCATCCCGGACATCCAGCTCCCTTTAAAGCCTGTATGGCCGGTGATGAGTATTTTTTTATTCTTATAAAACGATCTTAGATCCATTTTATCATCCTTATATTCATATAAGAAGCTGTCTTATGCTCCCGGCTATACTCCTTTATGTATCTCCCCGATCATCACATCCATCATGCTCTGCGTCATTCCGGGATAAACCCCGAGCCAGAAGCCGCTCTCCATCACCCTGTCAGTATTCGCAAGACTTCCGGATATACGGTATTTTTCTCCTTCAAGCTTTCTGATACTGTCAAAACACGGGTGCTTGATAAGATTCCCTGAGAAGAGCATTCGTGTCTGTATGCCTTTTTCTTCAAGCTGTCTTACCAGCGCATTCCTTGACACACCTTCCCTGCAGCATAACATAAAGCCGAACCATGACGGTACGGAATCCTTTGCAGCTTCAGGCAGGATAAGCTTATCCGTCAGATCCCTGAGACCCTCATACAGATATGCGTGATGTTCTCTCCTGAGGGCGGTAAACGAATCTATCTTTTCCAGCTGGGCCAGTCCCACAGCTGCCTGCATATCGGTGATCTTAAGATTATATCCGAAATGCGAATAAACATATTTATGATCGTACCCCTGCGGAAGCAGTCCGAACTGCCCGTCATAGCGGTGGTTGCAGCGGTTATCCTGCCCGGGCTCACATATACAGTCCCTGCCCCAGTCCCGCATGGATCTTATTATACGATGCAGGAGCGGATCATCGGTATATACCGCGCCGCCTTCCCCCATAGTCATATGATGGGGCGGATAAAAGCTGGATGTTCCGATATGCCCTACCGTACCGGTCTTTTTCAAAACCCCGTCAAGCATGTATTCACTTCCCAGGGCATCACAGTTATCCTCTACCAGCCACAGACCATGCTTTTTGCAGAATTCACTGACAGCTGCAAGATCAAAGGGATTGCCAAGGGTATGTGCTATCATAACCGCTTTTGTCTTTCCCCCGGTATATGCTTCCTCAAGCCTGGCAGCATCTATATTATATCCCGGTATTGTCACATCAACGAAAACCGGTACCGCCCCGTACTGTATGATCGGCGCGACCGTAGTCGGAAAGCCTGCAGCTACGGTGATCACCTCATCCCCGGGCATTATTGCCCTGTCCTTTAACAATGGTGAAGTAAGGCTCATGAATGCCAGAAGATTAGCTGATGATCCGGAGTTGACCGTCGAAACATATTTTACACCCAGCCATTTAGCAAATGCCTTTTCAAAATCTTCCACATATCTTCCGGCAGTAAGCCAGAACTCAAGTGAGGAATCTACCAGATTCTCCATTTCCCTGCGGTCATAAAAACGCCCGCCGTAGGAAATATGATCCCCGGGCTGATACTCTTTTCTTTTATGATATATCTCACAGTAATCGCCGGCCAGGCTGCTTAACTTCGCTCTTGCCTGCTCCTCGCTCAATCCTTCAAAAAAAGCCTTATCCATATTTAGTACCCCTTAAGCTTCTGACGTACTTTTGCTTCAGCCTCATCCATGGTCTTTTCCCCGCTTCCCAGCATGCTCTGAATATCCATACAGCGGCGGTAGAGCATGAACATGGCATTTATCTCAAGGCTCGCCTTCTGGTCAGTCCCCCACATGTCATGGGATAAGGTCACATGACGTTCTATCACCTTTGCTCCCAAAGTTGCGGCTACCACAGTAGGTTCAAGATTCTGCTCATGCCCGCTGTATCCCACTATACAATGATAACGCTCACGCAGGGTATTGATGTAGTTCAGATTGAGACTCTCCGGCGGTGCGGGATATGTGGAATTGGTATGCAGCAGCACATAATCGCCGTTACTGTAATCCTCGAGCCATCCGACCGCCTTGTCAAGCTCTTCCTGGGTGCTCATGCCATCCGACATGATGATGGGCTTTTTATAACCGCAGGCAGCTCTGACAAGCTCCTCATTCCCGTTTGCAGCCGAAGCAAGCTTGATGAACGGGATATCATATTCCATTAAAAATTCAAGACTGGGCATATCCCAGGGGCTTGCCGTCCAGGCAAGAGGTTTTTCCTTACAATAAGTATCTATATAGTCATATTCCTTTTTTCCGAATTCCACATGCTTTTTATAATCCAGATAGGTCATCTGCCCCCATGGCGTATCACGCATCACATTCTTCTGTGCCTCGGGAACAGCTATATCCGGTTCTCTTTTCTGAAACTTGACACAGTTCCAGCCGATAGCAAAAGCAGCATCCATAAGACGTTTGGCCACCTGCATATCTCCGTTATGATTTATCCCGATCTCCGCGATAAAATAAGGGACCTGATTATCCCCCAGCTCAAAATCGCCCAGCATTATCTTTTGATTAGCCATTATCTTCCTCCATTCTGTGATAAAGTCCCGAGCGGATTGCGCTCATGATCCCAAAAACACGATGCTCTCCCCAAACGAAACGGCCGGCTGCCAGCCGGTGTCATTTTTCAGCTTATCTACCGATGGTGAGAGTGAAACAAAGGGCTCGGGATCGGCACCGTAGTTCAATTCCCTTCCGGGTGCAAATATATCCCTTGCTTCCTCAACATACTCCCTGAGCGGGCGGTATGCACCGTTTGCTATATTATATATCTCACCGTTCCTGCCACGCTGCGCCAGTGCCAGTAAAGCTTCCGCACAATCGGCAGGATCCAGATAATCCCAGTTCTGCCTGCAGCTGCTGAGCGAAAATGATCCACCGTCTTTAAGCTTTCTGACCAGATCCGGCATCATGCGTCCTGACGGTTCATACTTGCCTGTAAGCGAAAATATCCTGCCCCATATCCACTCGATGCCCAGCTTCTTTGCCAGTACACGGCTTAAATGGCAGGCCGAAAGCTTGGCTGCTCCGTAAGCACAAAACGGCAGAGTGGGGCTCTCTTCCGTTATCACACCGTCCACCACACCATATTCCGCCTGTGATCCCACACCGATATAGCGTTTGCATCCCATATGCGCAGCGGTTTTAACCGAATCCAGGCAGCGGTCTATGTTTTCTTTCTGGGCGTCCATATCATTACGTTCTCCGCCCCAGGCCAGGTCAAAGAACACATCAGCCTTCATATCACCGATATAAGCTTCAAGACTTTTTTTATCCCTCTGTGCATATACTGCTTCCATAACAGCACCGGGAAATCTTTTTTTCAGGATCTCAAACCGTTCGTTATGAACAGAATCCGGCCGAAGTACAGCTATCACCTCAAACCCTTCGGCAAGCAGCAGGGAGGTCAAATGCCATCCCGCAAAGCCAAGCGCTCCGGTCACAACGGCCTTTTTAATCTCCATCCTTACTCTCCTCGAAATTGATACGCCGTTCTTCCACCACTACAGGCCGGTGTATAACACGGGTATTTATATTAAGGATATACTCTCCGATAAGTCCTATAAAAAATATCTGTATACCGCCCAGGACAAATACACCTATCATCACCGGTGCCATGCCCATACTCATGGAATTCCAGTGTGTCAGCTTAAGTACAAAATAAACTATAGCGATTATTATACTTACGGCACTGGTAAAGAAACCAAGAAATGTAGCCAGACGCAGTCCGACTTTAGTGTAGGAAGTAAACGAAAGCATTGCGGCATCGTACAGACTGTAGAAATTATTATGTGTCTTGCCCGCACGTCTCTTGGCCTGCTCGTAAGTCACTTCCTTCATATTAAATCCGCCGCCGTACTCGGCTACAATACCTCTTAAGAACGGGATAGGATCATCCAGTTCACGTAAAAGCCGTATGAATGACCTGTCATACAGTCCAAAGCCGGTAAAATGCTCTATCATCTGCACATCCGACATGTTTCTTATCATATGATAGTATATGCTCCTGAACATATACATCAGAGGATTTTCACGGCTGCTGGTCTTTATGCAGCTTACGACCTTATGCCCCTTTTCCCATTCTGCCACAAGCTGTGGTATCAGCTCTACCGGATCCTGAAAATCACAGCATAAAGAAACCGTACAGTCACCGCTTGTCTGGCACAGACCATGGAAAGGAGAATTGAACTGTCCGAAATTCGTTACATTAAAGATAGCCTTTACCTTTTTATCTTTCGCACATATCTCTTCCAGTTTCTCCCTGGTACCGTCTGTAGAGGCATTGTCTATGAAAAGAATCTCATAGTCATACTTCGGAAGTTCCTCTTTTAAGACCTTCCTTACGGCATCGGCCATAGCTTCAACATTCTCTATCTCATTGTAACAGGGGATCATTACACTAATGGTCTTCATATCATCCGTTCCGTATCCGTTTTTCATTGATCCAGCTTAAGCCAGCTCCCCCATTCCGTTTCGGCTTCGGGAGGATCCAGTTTTAAAAAGCCTCCGGCCGGCACAAAGGTAAGCTCTGAAAAATACACTTTATCCAGATCATAAAGATCGACTCTTACAAAAGGAAATCCGGCTGACAGCTCCCGTGAATACTCAAGCATCTCCTTAAAATGCGGCGGTCTGGTAAGACTATCGATATCCGGATAACTCTTCCTCCCGTCCCTGCGGACATTTATGCGTTTGAAATCCGTATCGACATAATCCACGTAATGCTCATCGCCAACCGTTGTCATAAGGTAAAGTATCTTCGGCTCTCCGTTGAAACAGTAAAACTTATATGTCTCTATATCATCACCAAGATACTCTTCTATAAGGATCTTTTTCTTTACATGCTTATACTGAGGCTCACAGTATACCTTCCAGTAATCCTCCTTAAGCCATCTTTTAAGCTTTGCAGATACATCTTTTATATCAAGACTGTTCTTATCACGGCATACGATATTATATCCGCAGCCATGATTACACTTAACGACAAACCTGCCGGGAAGCTTATCCCATTCTATCTTCTCCGGCTTATCGTATACTCCGATAAGACCGGGAAGCAGCGCAGAAAACCCACGCTCTGTCAGATAATCCCTCACCGCCACCTTATCCACACAGCGTGTGATCAGCTCATTGTCACAATAATCTCCAAGTTTAAGGTAATGTATCTTTTCATTAATGGTTTTGGGGGCATTCAGATCGGGATCTTTACCGAAAACGGCACGGTAGTATTTTGCAGTCTCAATATCCGGATGATGAACACACATCCACTCATGTTTGTATTGTCTTAACGCATTTCGAACGATCCCCATAACCAATCCCAATAATAATTATTCAATGCAAAATATTGTATCATATCCGCAAGAGGTGTCAAGATATGGGGCATGATACCTTCCCCGGCATCCTCCTTTTCTCACTCTTCTCCGATCATAGGGATAAGCATGATCTTTTCCAGTTCCTCTCTGGGTAAAAACGGCGCAAGATCCTCAAGCGGAGGGGATACCAGAGTTCCGTCTTCAAGTCTTTTGGTGCTGCTCTTAGGTTCCCATACCTGCTTCGTATCGGTAAAGATCTCGGTAAACACCGGCCCGTCAAGTTTTAATACCTTATCAACCACATCCTTCATTTCCGCATTACTGTGCGCAGAAAAATAACGGTAACCGAATGCTTCGGCTATCTTTTTAAATTCCGGGAAAGAAAGATCTCCGGATTCCGGCCCTATACCCACAAAATTCTTATTGAACAGATTCGTCTGTGTGATACGGATAGAGTGATATCCGCTGTTATTTATCAGAAAGATCTTTATCGGCAGTCTGTTGGTCAATATGGTCTGCAGTTCCTGAAGATTCATCATAACAGAGCCGTCGCCCTCAAGACAGATCGTATTCCTGCGTCCGCCCCCTATGCAGGTACCGATCGCCGCCGGAAGTCCGTATCCCATAGATGCTACAGCGCTGTTATTAGCCATTCTGCTTCCCTTCTGAATGACGTACGCCTGGTTTCCGACAACACAGCAGGCTCCGTTCGAAACGGCAGTCAGGCTGTTTTGGGGCAATTGAGAACTGAGGTATCGGATGAAGGCGTATACATTTGCAGTTTCTCCGTTTTCTTCCCACTGACGCGGAAGCACCGCAGGATAGTTTTTCTTCCATCCCTGACATATTCCGATCCATTCTTCGCCTCTGAATACTTTTTCCTCCGCAGCCTTACCCAGTCTGGTAAGAAAATCTTTTGCATCTGCCCAGACAGGCATATCCACATGAAGTGTGGGCTTCTTTAACTCACCCTGATCTATATCGACCATGATCACCTCTGCAGCTCTGGCCCAGGTTTTCCAATTATACCCCACCTGGCGGATAGAGATACGAGTACCCACTGCAAGTATAAGGTCTGCATTCTGTATAGCCCAGTTCCCCGGGCGATCCCCCATATTTCCCGCACGCCCCGTATAAAGGGGATGATCATCCTCGATCAGGTCTACCGCATTCCAGTAAGTAACAACAGGAATATTAAGCTTTTCAAGAACAGTTCTGAATGCCTCATAGCCTCCTGATAAACGTATCCCGTATCCGGCATGGAACACGGGGCGCTTAGCCTTTCTGATCTTCTCAAGTACCTCCGCTATCACCTCATCCGAAACCTCGCCCGGAAGCTTATCATCATCTTCGGAAGGATCATATCCTTCAAGTTCATCCGTTTCAATTTCTCCGCCCTGATAGTTAACCGGTATGTCGATCCATACCGGTCCCGGACGCCCTGTTGTCGCCAGATGCCATGCCCTTTCAAGATGATAGCGGATGGTCTTCGGATCCTCTATCATCACTGCATACTTGGTCATGGGTTCCACAGATCTGACGATATCGTATTCCTGATCGCCCATTGCCCGCACCTGTGCACCGGCTTCTTTTAATGCATATCTGGCAGTCGTGTCGTAACGGACCTGCCCGCTGATCATAAACATGGGAATGGAATCCAGCCAGCCGCCGACCACGCCGGTAAGGGCATTTGTACCACCCGGTCCGGTGGTAACGCAGACAGCCGCAATACGGTTATCCAGCCGCGCATAAGCCTCCGCAGCGATGGCACAGGCCTGCTCATGATGGTTATAGGTCACTTTCAACCCCGGATTATGTCCTATGGCATCATTAAGATGCATAGCGCCTCCGCCGACCACGCTGAAAACATCGGTAACCCCCCGCTTTACAAGAAACTCTGCTACATAATCTGCCAGTCTGATCTTCATCGATCCCCCTCCACCTTTCTGCAAAATACCCGCCGTATCTGCTCCGGCGGATCTGCCTTTTTTATTTTTTTAGTGAACATCCTCATTTTTCTGCGACTTTTCAAAGATCCGGGAAAGTTTTTCAGTATTCACCTCCGGAGCATCGCGCATATTTATGCTGTATACCCCTGCAAGCCTGTCTTTCAGGGCATCTCTCACCAGTTCGATATTTTTCTTTTTTATCCCAAGCAATTCCTCTCTTCTGCTTTGCGCCGCTTTTCTGTACCTGTCATCTTTTCGCCCGCGTCCAAGTATACGCTTCTCTGCACTTTTTATATCAATATCACAATATACAATATGATAGTCGTCAGCTATATCTTTAAACAGGCTGTCCCATATCAGATCAAGAGTATCAGGCCGGATACTGCTGTCATACGGAACCGATGTTATCAGCTGGACAAGGCCTTCATCCATTATGATATCCTTATCACGGTTTTCATCCAATGCCTCTGAGAGTGCCAGGAGCTTATAAATATACTTGCGCGTACTGTGCCGGTAACAGGCTGCGTAAGCGAGGATAGCCTTAAGCCTCTTTCTTTTTTTTCCTCTTCTGGTAATATAAAACAGAAAATGATCTATGTAAGTGTGCTTTCCGGTCCTTAAGAGCTCTTTTCGAGTCAAAAAGCTGATCCCTTTTGACCGAAGCCCTTCAACCACCGTGGTCTTTCCTCCACCGGGCAATCCGCATAGTTCGATGATCATGGTAATATACCCTCTTAGCTGTTTTCCGTGACATTGACACAATGATCTGATAATGCTAAAATTTTCGGCTATGAGCAAACGTAGCAAACCAGGGTTCTTAAATAATGTTTACTTCTTTTCCGTCCTGACCAGGATATATCTGATCCTGATCGGAATAGCCATTTCCGCACTGCAGATAAGCTTTCTGGGCAAAGAGCTCAACGGTCATCTGGGCTATATCGCCAGTACTTCAACCCTGTTAAATAATGTCTTTGTTTTCGGGGTACATCAGGCATACAGTTATTATAAGAAAAGAAGTCCCGAAAATTTCAAAGAATACTATCTTGGCAGCTGCCTGGTTTTATTCCTGATATACTGCTTCATTGCATTGACGGTATTCTTTTCTCTGTCTCTGGATTTTGACCTTTCGGTCATAACCCTTTCCGTACCGCTTTTCTTCCTGTCGAGAGTACCCAAAAGCAGGAATATCATACTTATCGTAGTAAATACCCTTCTTATAGCTGTTTTGATCTGCATGCATCTTTTCTTTCATGCATCATTCAGAAGCGTTGTCATCCTGGCCGTTTTTGAAAAGACCGCATCCCTCGTATTATATCTGTACAAGCTTCGCGTTCGTCCAAGGATCGACAGAAACTGCTTAACGCTTCTGTTTAAACTGATGAGTTTCGGCTTTTTCCCTATGATGGGACTTGTATTAAACAGCATAAATTACAGGATCGACGTCGTCATGCTAAAAGCCCTGACCACGTACTCAAGCATAAGCGTCTATACAACAGGTGTCAATATATCGGAACAATGCTGGGCCATCCCGGATACGATCCGTGACATTTTGCTGTCTAAACTCACAGACGGCAAGGATAAATCCGAAGTGCGCATGGTCCTTCGCGTTTCAAATACACTCACTTTGTTCATCCAGCTTGGCCTGCTGCTCCTTGGCCGCTTTATGATATACATACTTTACGGTCCGGACTACAATGATTCCTTCTGGGTCCTGACCATATCCATGCTCGGATCCTACGGAATGATCTACACCAAGATGATCGTTGCGTATAACGTTGTGGAGGGCAGGCAGAAAACCTCTCTGGGATTCATGTTCATTACCGCCGCCCTGAACATCATCGCAAACTATTTCCTTATACCGAAAATCGGGATCTTCGGTGCTGCCCTGGCAAGCGTTATCTCATATAATATCAGCGGACTTATGTTTATAGTATATTTCAACAGAACAACCGGCTCACATATAAAGGATATGCTGTTCATCCGGAAAAAAGATATCGCCAATATCCTGAATATACTCAGATCGTCCTCCAAAAAACAGGATCTATAATAACTTCCATATCTCCTTTTTTATAGTAAGAAGCTCGTTTTCGTAATCCTGCTCAGCATCAATTTCTATTACCCTGGTCATCGGATAAGATAATCCCTTAAGGCTCTCGATCTTGGTTCTGAAATATTCCTCATCTGTATGGGATGCTTTCCGTTCCATACATGTCTTCAATGATATATTCAGTCTGAATATCACATCCGGATAGATCTTTTCCGTGATCTTAAGATCTTTGATCTCTTTTGCCGCAAGCCTCCTGATCCTGCTTCCGGCCATCTGCGCGGCATATTTCTTAAGCTTGATACCATCATTGATATTCTCTGACTCCAGCTGAGGAAAACGGTCAATTACACTTATCCCGCCATCCATGCGGTATCTGTTCATATTTATCAGCTTTATCTTATTATTATGTGCTACCGTACTTATTATTTCCGCTTCAATGCTCTTTATGATAAAACGTACCGGCTTATGTGTAAGCGACAGTTTTCTCTTATCAGCAGTATCTTTTGCGCTCTCTGTATGTTCGCTTGTCCTCTTTTTGGGTGAAAGCTTTCCCCCGAACCTCAGGATGGTTTTCAGGAAACGTACTTTGGGGCTGTCTGCTCCATCTCCGGTACCAAGATATATCTTTTCGGTTTCGATCTTTTTTGACAGCCATTTGTATATATTATCAACGGTAGTAGATTTTCCGGACCCGTCTACACCCACAAAAGCAACCGATATGCCGCCCTTTTCACCGACTTTCTTTCTGACTCTTTTTTCCCGTTTATTCCTGCTGTATTCAGCTTCGCATTTTAATGCCCTGATGATCGCGCTGAATTCACCGCATCTTTCAGATTCCTTATAATACCTGCGCAGCATATGGTTGAGTCTCCTGAAGGCCCCGGTCTCCATTTTCCCTGCGTTGATAATATCCGACATCTGTTCAGCTGCTTCCGCCGGATATATCCGGCTGCATTTTTCCTTAAATATCTTCTGATCCAGCCTTTCAAGCAGATAATCAAATTCTTTTTTATACGCCTCAGACATTTTAAATCCGGCAAGAGTGTAGCGTATCCGTTTATCGATATTGGTTTTCAGTATGATCCTGCTCAGCAGAAGGATCATCTCACACTCGGGAATAGGCATTCTGATCCCATGATCCTGATCGATATAAGTGTTGTCGAGCAGCATGGGAAACCAGCTGAGCTTATACTGCTTTACGTGTACGGTCCCGGTAAGCAGCTGATAATGAAGATGCATATGATATATGATACCGCTCTTATCATCAAAGATCAGCCAGTTCTGGATCCCGGGATAATTATTCAATACCGGAGACTCAAAACGCCTGGCTCCGAAAGATATGAGGATTTCTGTGACGGCACTCTGCCTGTCTCTGTCCGCAAGTATATCAAAGTCGGATCTGCCTTCGAAGCTTTCATCTATATGCTGATTACTTTTAAAATGACAATATCTGATCCCTTCTTCTTCAAACCTGTCGAAGATCAGATTCATAACAGTCACAGATCTATCCATTTATACTCCCCAGTGCGTAGTTCTGAAAGAATACCCGCGAAATGCGGATCATCCTATGAAAGATACCATAAAAACCACTTTTTTTCAATCTATCCCCCAATCTTTTTGGCTCTTCTTCTTGAAAGCATACCGCAAAATATCTATAATACTTTTTATATATCTACACAATATGGAGAAGCTTATGCATGATATAGATTTTGTTATCACATATTTAGACGGGAACGATCCCTCATGGCAGGAAGAACGCAATAAATACTCTGCTCCCGCTAATGCTGATGCCGGTGCTAACCGTTACCGCGACTGGGACAATCTTAAATACCTTTTTCGCGGATTTGAACGTTTTACACCATGGGTAAGGAAGATACATTTTGTCACCTGCGGTCATGTTCCTTCATGGCTTAACACTTCTCACCCGAAAATAAACATTGTAAGACACAGTGATTATATCCCCTCTCAATGGCTCCCCACCTTCAGCAGCCGCTGTATTGACATGAACCTTCACCGTATAAAGGATCTGGCAGAGCACTTTGTGTATTTTAACGATGATATGTTTCCGGTTTCACCCTGCGGGAAAAATGTTTTTTTCAAAAACGGTCTTCCCTGTGATTCGGCAATACTTGAACCCTCTATACTCAAGACCCGCTCCTGTGCCGGTCTTTATCTGTCCCCTCTTGTCGGAACAGCACTTATCAACAAACATTTCAAAAAGAACCGGGTCATACTTAAAAACCCCTTGAAATGGTTCAATCCCGTATACGGCAAATTTAACATAGAAACGCTTTTACTTATGCCTTATTCCGAATTTGCCGGCTTCAGGCCCATTCATCTTCCATATTCCTATTTAAAAAGCAGCTACAAAACCGTTTGGAAAAAAGAGCCCGAACTCTGTTCCCTGGCATCGTCGCACAGATTCCGGGTACCGGATGACCTTAATCACCTGATCTTTTCCTACTGGCAGTTTGCAACAGGGCACTTTTCCCCCCGTTCCTCTTCCATCGGAAAAGGCTTGTATATAAGAACTGTTAAAGATGCAAAAAAAGCCGCTGATATCCTGCGGCATTCAAAGTATAAACTGATCTGTTTAAATGATAATATTGATGATGCGTCCGAAGCGGAAACTATTATGGAGATCGTTAACGGCGCTCTCGAAAAACTCTTCCCCCAAAGATCATCCTTTGAGCTTATCTGAGACCGCCATGTCCCTCTTTATCTGAGTAGAACTGATCTCGGGAGTACGCGTCAGATAGACCACTTCCACGCCTTCTTCCTTAAGGAAATCAAACTTTCCTTCCCAGTCATCACCTATGACAAAGGTATCTATATGGTATTCATGAACATCTGTCTTCTTCTGCTCCCAGCTTTCCTCGGGTATCACCAGATCCACATATCTGATAGATTCAAGCAGACTTTTTCGCTGTTCATATGAAAAATAACAATGCTTATTCTTTTCAACACTGTTAAATTCATCCGTAGAAAGCGCCACTATAAGATAATCTCCCAGTTCCTTTGCTCTCTTTAAGAGTGCTATATGACCGTAATGCAAAAGGTCAAAAGTCCCGTACGTGATAACTCTTTTCATCAGGCTTTATCCTTTCCGATAAGTTCCATAGAGATAAAATGTTCCGGATAACGCTTATCTTCCGGCGGAAGGGCCATATAATCACCGTAGATCATATTAAGCTCCTGCTTTGCTCCTTTGGGACAGGGAAAACCCTTATCCCTTATCTTTCCAAGCACCCTGCGCTTAAACCATTTTTTAGGATATATCCTGCCCCAGTAAGGAAGTCTCTGCTGATCGTTAGATATAAACCACCCGCCTGATCCGCTCCTGCCCATTGAAGCTATATATTCATACAATCCTGCCAGTTTACGCAGAGGTATCATCTTTCCTATGGCCGGCAATATATATGCACCTATCTTATGGAGCCCGCTGTATTTCGCATGATCTATAAACGGCCTGTGCCCCATAGCCAGCGCATATATGATCCTCAACGCCATTAACTGTGCTTTAAAATGCGACGATACATTATCGAATACGAAAAGGTCTACTCCCGGATGGGAGTATCTCCCGTTATAATAATCATCGTCCGCCTTAAGATTATGTATTGTCACGGATTCATCTACTACTCTTGATATAAAATCAAAGAACTCAGGATAGTCCCTGTAGTCAACCACTTTAAGTTCCTCACGTTTAGTCGATGAAGGAAATATCTTAAGGAAACGTTCGTAATCCGGGCGTGCAAATACTATATCCACATCATCATCCCACGGAATAAAATCCCCGTGTCTGAGCGCACCCAGGAGAGTCCCCGCAAGCAGATAGTAACGTATCCCGTTCTCGCTGCACACCCTGTCGATCTCACAGAGCATATCATAATTAACATCATGTATATGCTTAAGATAATCCTCTATCGCTTTTTTATTTTCCTCATTGATTTCCATGACCAACATTACTCCACTTCATCCATGGTGCCTTACCGTCACTGACAAGCTTATCGAGCTTTTCCATCTCACGCTTTGTATCCATGCAGCCCCAATAACCGTCGTAACGATAAGCCTGCAGCTGTCCCTCCGCTGCCAGACGGTTTAGCGTATCCTTTTCGAGTACTGTTCCATCACCGTCGATATAATCGAATATCTCAGGTTCAAATACCATATAACCCACATTGATACGCGAAGAATCTTCCACATCCTTCTCACGGAAACTACTTACAATGCTGCTCTCTTCCTCAATGTCCAGTACACCGAAACGCTGACCTATAGCCACAGCGGTAAGAGTAGCTATTTTTCCTTTTTCGCGATGATATTCAAGAAGTTTATTTATGTCAAGATCGCTGACTCCGTCGCCATAGGTCATGAAAAAACTGTTATTTCCGATATAAGGCTGAATACGCTTTATACGGCCGCCGGTCATGGTATCCAGACCGGTATCCACTATCGTTACCTTCCAGGGCTCCGCCACATTGGTATGAACCTCCATCCTCCCACCATCAGAAAAATCGAAGGTCACATCCGAATTATGCAGATAATAATTCGCAAACCACTCCTTTATCACATGCTGCTTATATCCGGCACAGATGATAAAATCGTTAAATCCATGATATGAGTACTCTTTCATTATATGCCAGAGGATAGGCTTACCGCCTATCTCTATCATGGGCTTTGGTTTTAAATGACTTTCTTCACTTATCCTGGTGCCGTAACCCCCGGCAAGGATCACTACCTTCATATTATCACTCATTATCATTATCCCCGAATGTCAGCCTGCTGTAATACTCCAAAATACACTGTCTCATAAGTATCAACGCCGATGCCACAGCGCTGTCACGGACCTTAGCGCGGTTTCCGCTGAAGTGATAATCTTTAACCGTGACCTGCCCGCATACGTTAACACCGATATATACAAGACCGACCGGCTTCTCCGGAGTGCCCCCGTCCGGACCGGCTATACCGGATACGGCTACTGCCACATCAGCCTTGGAATAAAATGCGGCTCCCTCAGCCATTTCCTTGACTACCTGGGCACTTACAGCCCCGTATTTTTCAAGGCTCTTACGCTTTACGCCGATTATCTTTCTCTTTGCCTTATTACTGTATGTAATATAGCCGGATTTAAATATCTCGGAAACTCCCGGCACATTGATAAGCCTTCCTGCGATCAGACCTCCGGTACACGATTCCGCTGTAGTTACCGTCAGTTCATTTGCCAGAAGGAGCTCAACCACCGCCTGCTCAAGACTGGTCTCCTCCTGCGTGGTATATACGCTGTCCCCCAGCCTGTTCTTTATTTCCTTAACGACAGGCTTAACCAGCTTTTTTGCACTCTTTTCATCCTCGGCACTTGCTGTTACACGAAGATGTACCTCACCGGTCTTGGCATAAGGCGCTACGGTAACTTCACTTTTACTGCTGATAAGATCATCCAGAAGCTCAGCCACCTCGCTCTCTGCCCTTCCGCAGACCTTTACCATAGCCGAATATATGACCTGTCCGGTATATTTCTGAAGTATTCCCTCAACCTGGGATTCCCACATGGCTGTAAGCTCTGAAGGCGGTCCCGGAAGCATCAGTATCATAGGTGCATTTTTTGCAGTCTTTCCGAAACGTGCAGCTTCCTTCCCGCTCAAACTGATAAGAACTCCCGGTGCCAGGCCGTTATTATTGTCTATAATACGTGCTCCCTCGGGTATCATTGCCTGGCGTTTATTATTCGCACTCATCTTCTTGCCGCGGCGGTCAAAATAGAGCTTTATATTTTTCAGGCTCGTCTCATCAATGCTCATCTTCCGTCCAAGCATCCCCGATACCACTTCTTTTGTTATATCATCCTGCGTGGGCCCCAGGCCGCCGCTGATGACCAGAAGATCCGACCTGCAAAGAGCAGCGCTTACACATTCCTTAATACGATCGGCATTATCTCCCACTACAGTCTGGTAGTAGGACGAGATCCCGAGTTTCGCATATTGGGCTGCCAGATATGCCGCATTGGTATTAATGATATTCCCAAGCAGTATCTCCGTGCCTATGCATAATGTTTCAGCCGTCATTATGATCACCTTCCTTTAAAACATCGCGGTTTTTGATAAGATAATCCAACAGGGATATTATGGTCAGCGCCAGTGAGATATACATAAGCGCCAAAGTCACATAGTAAAGTGCTTCGATATTTACGGTCATGAATATAACCATGAACATCGTAAACGCTGTCTTAAACTTTCCCCACCATCCGGCAGCTATCACTCTGCCCTGCTCCACGGCTACGAGCCTGAAGCCGCTGATAACAAATTCCCTGGCGATGATAATGACCACGACCCAGGACGGCATACGATCAAGCTCTACAAAACATATCATCGCAGAACACACCAGAAGCTTATCTGCCAGGGGATCCATGAACTTTCCGAAATTGGTTATAAGCTTATACTTCCTGGCAATATAGCCATCCAGGAAATCCGTCAGTGACGCAGCAACAAAAATGGCGAGGGCTATCCATTTGGAGGCGCCTCCCGCCACATCCGTCATCAGGAAAAAAATATAAAAAGGTATAAGTAAAACTCTTAATATAGTCAGTTTATTTGGAAGATTCATCTTCACTCCGCTATCTCTCCGATCAGGTCATATTCTTCGCTGCCGTTTATCTTAACTTTCACTATGGAACCGCTCATATATTCGTGACCGGTATCAACGAATACATATCCGTCCACTTCCGGTGCATCACGGTAACTGCGTAATACCAGCACCTGTTCTTCAGGAATACTGCCCTCAACGATACACTCAAGCACTTTTCCCTTAAGAGCGGCAGCCTGCTCAAATGCTATCTCCTGCTGCAGGGCCATGATCTCATCCCTGCGTGCATTTTTTACTTCTTCATCTATCTGCCCGGGCATGCCCGCAGCCGGTGTATCCTCTTCAGGAGAATAGGCAAATACTCCCAAGCGGTCAAATCCCATCTCCTTGACAAAATCCTTTAATGCCTGTGCCTCTTCGTCAGTCTCAGAAGGAAAGCCGCTTATCAGCGTGGTCCTGATACATATATCGGGGATACGCTCCATCAGCCTCCCTATCACCTTTTTAAGTCCGTCTTTTGTGGCGGCACGCCCCATCAGCTTAAGTATGCGATCCTCACTGTGCTGTATGGGCATATCCAGATAATGACATACCTTAGGCTCAGTCGCGATAGTCTCTATCAGCTCATCGTCAAGCTCTTCCGGATAACAGTATAATATGCGTATCCACTTAAGATCCTCTATCCTGCAAAGCTCTTTTATCAGCGTACTTAAGGATTTTTTCCCATACAGATCGATACCGTAGCGGGTGGTTTCCTGTGCGACAAGTATCAGCTCCCTTACGCCTCCGTCAGCCAGCGTTTTGGCTTCCTCAAGAAGCACTTCCATCGGAACGCTCCTGTAATGGCCTCTGAAAGATGGTATCGCACAATAAGTACAGCGTTTATCACAGCCTTCCGCTATCTTAAGATGTGCATAATGCCCGCCGGTAGATAATATACGTTTCTTCCCATACACCGCCCTTGACATATCTTCGAGGCAGTCTTTCGGTGACCTGTCAAGACATGACTTAAGCACTTCTGCTATATGATCAAAAGATGCCGTTCCTACTATGGCATCAACCTCAGGTATCTCCTCATGGATCTCTTTAGCATAACGCTGAGCCAGACAGCCCGTTGCGATGAGCGCACGGCATCTGCCTTCTTCTTTTAATCTGCCGTAATCTATGAGGCAGTCGATGCTCTCCTGCTTCGCATCCATAATAAAACAGCAGGTGTTTACGATCACTGCTTCCGCCTGTGACTCATCATCGGTGAGCTCATAGCCCGCCTCAGCCAGAAGTCCCAGCATCATCTCCGCATCCACCAGATTCTTATCACATCCGAGTGAACGCAGCAGCACCTTAACCTGCCGTTCCATAAATCTTTTTACTCCTCAGAGCCCAGTATACGTATCTTTGAACCGTACAGCTCTTCCACTGCCATGGAAAGGGGCTTCTTGCTCTTTCCGTCTTTAGCAACAGAACTTACCAGAGGTATATCTCCTGCAACGATCTGTCTGGCTCTTTTAGCCGTGGCCATAACGATAGAATAACGTGAGTTAACTACTGCGTTTTCACTGCTCTCCTCTGTATCGTCCTGACCTATCTTTCTCTGATTTACCACTTCCATCAGATCCGTGTATGAAGGCTGAAGCATCATAGTTATTTCCCTCCCTAAATATAAATAAATTAATTTTTTTCCTCTGCCATCTTATCAAGCGCGTCGTTGATCGACTTCATGAGTGCCGCGTTACGCGAAGGCCTTGCGTGCGCTGCGGTTATTATCGCATGGGCGTCGCTTATAGCCTTATCGACCGTATCATTTACCAATATATAATCGTATTCGCCCATACCGTCGGCTTCCTGTGCAGCCCTGTCCATACGCTGCTTTACGACCTCGGGCGTCTCAGTCCCCCTGCCCAGAAGCCTCTCTTTTAATATCTGCGCACTGGGCGGTGTTACAAATATAAGAAGCGCCGTCGGGAATATCTTTCTTATCTGAAGCGCTCCCTGGATCTCGATCTCCAGGATCACATCTTTTCCTTTTGAGAGCTGTTCTTCCACATATGCTTTAGGGGTTCCGTAAAAATTATCACAGTACTGTGCATACTCTATAAGGCCGCCGGCAGCTATGGTCTCCTCAAATTTATGCTTGTCAACAAAGAAATATGCCTTACCGTCTTCCTCTCCGGGCCGCGGTTTACGCGTGGTCATGGATACCGAAAGCGCGTAATCGTCATATCTTTCCATGAGACCTTTGACTACAGTCCCTTTTCCTGCACCGGCGAAGCCGGATATCACTACCAGAATACCTTCACGCTCCATTTGATCCCTCCTGCTACTCATCAGCATCTTCCGCTGTTTCACCGGGCCTCTCTGCCCTGCCGAAAATCGTCTCGGGAAGCAGCGCGGAAAGTACGATCTGCTGTCCTTCCATTACTATGACCGACTTGGTCTTCCTGCCCTGGGTTGCATCCACAACGGTATTCGCCTCTCTTGCGTGAGACACCAGACGCTTAATGGGCGCAGCATCGGGATGAACTATGGCCACTATCTTATCTTCATTGACCACGTTCCCGAAACCGATATGTATCAGTTTTGACATCTCTACTCCAGATTCTGAACCTGTTCCCTGATCTTTTCGATCATGGTCTTTAATTCTATAGCCGCATCAGCAACACTTAAGTCACTGGATTTTGACAACGTGGTATTGGCTTCCCTGTTCATCTCCTGTGCAAGGAAATCCAGCTTCCTGCCTACCGCTCCGCCTTTTACAAGTTCATTCTTCATCGCGGTGATATGGCTCTTTAACCTGACCATCTCTTCATCCACGCAGATCTTATCCGCATAGATGGTTGCTTCCGTCACGATACGGTTCTCATCAATGGCATTATCCGCAAGCACTTCGAGAAGCTTTGCATGCAGCCTTTCACGATATTCGCCTATCAGCTGCGGCATACGCTCTTCTATCACAGCCTGTGCATCCTTCATTATATCAAGTTTTTCCAGAAGATCCTGCTTAAGGAGTTCGCCCTCATGCTCACGGCTGGCCTTAAATGCCTCCGCAGCAGCCCTTAACGCCTGCTCCAGATCCTGCCATATCTCGGCTTCATCGCCTTCTTCCTGCTCCATAGTGAAGACTTCCGGAAAACGTGCCAGCGTGGATGCTCTTGTTTCGGGTTCCAGACCAAACTCTTCCGCCATCTCTTTTAAATACGTAAGATAGCCTTTAGCCAGCTCCCTGTTATATTTCAGACTCAGGCGCTCCTCGCCCAGTTCCTCACAGCTTATATATATATCTGTCTTTCCGCGCTCGATATACTCTCTTATGATATTACGGATCTTTGATTCAAACACATTAAAACTGCGCGGCATCTTTATGGACAGATCCAGATAACGGTGGTTTACCGCTTTGATCTCCACGCTTATCCTGCGCTCATGTGCCTCAAGTTCATATCGGCCGAAGCCGGTCATACTCCTTATCATTTCAACCCCCATGTGTTATCTAAACATACAAAGCCAATTATAATTCATAAGCCCTGACACGTCAAGTTAAAGAAGGTGCCTGCTATTCCTCCCATGTAAGGCGTCCTGTCAGTTCAAGGATCTCTGCCAGCTCATAGGTCGTGGTCCCGCAGTCGATCTTGTTTACGCGTCCGCCCACGGGAGTGCATTCCTGCGGAAGATACCATTCGTTCACCAGGCTGGGATAGTCTTCTATATTAATTGTAGCGGAGAAAGGGCCATAAGCGTATGACATCAGCATATCGGAATCAAAGAATATGAGCAGTGCCTTATCATCCATGCCCCATACAAGTTCACCGCCTTCAGCCATGCTCTCTATCCTGTCCCTGATAGTTCTTTCCTGTTCATCATCAAATTCATAATCCTCCCCCAGGGCTTCTCCGATCAGATTGTCCCAGATGATACCGCTCAGCTTTTCCGGATCGCTTTCAGTTATGACATCCGAAAATTCAAGCTTCTTTCCATCCTGCGGGTCAAAGCATGTACAGCTGCTCCACATCGTAGGATGCGGTCCGTTATACATTGCATAATAGCCTGTACGGTAACAGAGCATTCTCTCATCTGCCCGCAGTACGTATACATCGGCTTCGCAGCAATTTGCGGAAAATCTGATACCATCATCCATCTCATATGCCCATTCGTATGAATCTGCAAATTCAGTCAGAGCATTCTCATATATCCTCTGATTCTCATAATCCAGTTCTCTCGCAAGATCCGGCCATTGGTCTTTTGATGTATCACTTAATTCCAGCTGCTGATATACGGTATCTGCATAAGGGAACTCATAATCTCCATTTTTTCCCCTGTCTTCAGCCTCAAGCCTATAGTCCCTGATCGTGATCTCCATATCCTCATATACTATTTCAGGCGGCTCAACGATCACAGTGGGGTCGGCCGGTATCTCCGTAGGCGCAGAAACAGGAGCAGCTGTGGGCTCCTTCTCTTCCTCTGCCGCATAAGGTCCGCGGCCCTGCTGCGGACTGTAAGAAGTGCAGGCAGTCAATGCGGCCGCAGCCATGATCCCTGTCAAAACCAGTTTTCTGTAATTCATTTCTGTTTCCTCACACAATATGTTTTATTCTTCATCCTGCTCCAGGCCGTAATAAAGGAGCTCGTTGTATCTTGCATTAGCCTCTTCCGCCGCTTTCTTATCACGCCAGTTATCTATATCGCTCCGTATAGCCAGCATCTCATCCACCACCAGCTCTATCTTATGAGGCTTAACATTAGCAAGATAAGCCTCCATACGTTTCATCGCTTTGGGACTGCCCAGATTCTTTGCTATCTCATCTCCGAGTTCCTTTGGGAAACCCAGTTCCGTTATGCTTCGCACCAGCGAATCCTTTGCCCAAGTCCATTCAGATCTTTCCACTATAAATCTCCGTTAAATCTGTTATATAAGACTATCGCCGTCAATTATACCATAGCAGCAGGCTCCTTGGAAACTATTCCTGCCGGCATCACAAAAAACAGTAAAGCTGAAATGTATGATCCGGGCATGAAAAAACCCCTCAAAGCCTATGCTTTAAGGGGTTTCCTTCAGTCGAGGTGACTGGATTCGAACCAGCGGCCCCCGCGTCCCTAACACGGTGCTCTAGCCAAACTGAGCCACACCTCGAAGTGAAAGCTGCCTAGCAGATTTGAACTGCCGACCTCATCCTTACCAAGGATGCGCGCTACCAGCTGCGCCAAGGCAGCATCAATCACCGAAAACAGATGATATCAAAAATAGCAGCAGCTGTCAAGTACAATTTTAATATTTATTTTTACTCTTATTTCCCAGCATCCTTACATCCTGATCCGTAAGCTGTAATTCCTCAAACACTGCCAGTGCATCATCCATCTGAGCAGAATTGATACAGAATATAAGTCTGGGATGCTCTCTCATAAACACACGCGAAAAGAAACTCGGCTCCTGCCAGCGCAGGAAATAAGACACACGGGCATACTGAAGCGCCGCTTCTATCTTATGACGTATCTCTTCCACCTTGCGTGCACGCGGCGCGATGATCTCGCATAAGTCGATCTCGTTATTCACTTTTACGCGGGTCATCATGTTATCTATCAAAACTCTTTCTCCCGTTTCAACGCAGTATCCTTAACCTGACCAGACTATGATACCACTAAGTTCCGTAAATAGCAAATCATTAATAAGCGCAGGATACTCCGGGCTGCGCCCGCCGAAAACCGGAGTTTAAGACTCCGTATCTTCCGGGAGTATGCCTTCTATAACCGCAGCACTGTATCCTTCGGGCGCTTCAAGTATCTCCGCCCTTATGCGGCTGTTATCCTCGGTAAACTCAAAGACCGCGAAGCCGCCTTCCAGCACAGGAGTAAAATCCAGCTCATCCAGCCCCTGGGACAGTCCTCCTCCCGTATACTTTACATAGCTTTCTTTAAGACACCAAAGCGCATAAAAATCCCTTGTATACTCCACTCCGGATATCTTTGCAAGATGATCTGCCTCCGCCGGATGAAAAAAACGTCTGGCTATATCTGCTTTTATCTCACGATGCTGCTGGATATCAACTCCTACCGGAGCATCGGAAATACCGCACATCGCCATATCGCCGGAATGTGCCAGCGAGAAATGCACATCGGGAAGATCCGGGAAATAAGGTCTGCCCTTCTCATCCTTCTCAACCTTATAGATCCCTGCCGGTGCATTTTCACCCAGATGTTCCCTGGCGCCGTGCTGGAGAAGAAGTCCGGCTGTCAGCGACTGTGCACGTTTAGTCTTATCCGCCATACGGGTAGCGTCATGTCTTCTTTCTTCATCCACGCCATCCAAAGCCTCTCTTGCATTCTTGTCATCCTTAAGAAGCCCGATATTTGCAATATAGATATCCGCCATATTAACCCCTCCTGTATACTGATAAGATCCTCAGACGTCTTCAGAACAGCACTTATAGCCAGCTTATTACTTTCTGAAGAATTCTCTGATGTCGGTATAGCCCTGTGCCGTAAGCTGTTCCTTCTGGAACTTTTTATTTTTTGCCATACGCGCGGTAAGTACATTCTTCCCCTGTGCCCTGAGGCTCTCGGCTTCCGCCATGGCTGCGCTGATGCTTTCGGCATCCAGCCCCTTCTCGAGCAGAAAGGCTGTCTTATCTTCATCTCCCGGGATATTATATCCCTTATCCATAAGGATAGTGATGATACGCTCAAATCCAACGGAAAAGCCGCATGCAGGGGCATTCTGCCCGGTAAAGCGGCCCACCATCTCATCATATCTTCCGCCGCCGCCGCAGGAAGAACCGAATTCCTTAAGCTCAACCTCAAATATGGTGCCGGTGTAATAACTCATGCCACGCACGAGTGTTGGATCGAATACCAGCTCAAAATCCGCTTTCTTAGCACCGTTCACTGCCCTGAATATCTCATCCAGATTCTGTCTGCTCTCTGCGGGGAGTACCTCTCCCATAAGCTCCGAAAGCTTATCAAGAGCCGCGGTACCGCTTAAGTCCTTAAGGGCTTCAAAAAGAGAAAGGTATTTAGCCGCATCTCCTTCGTAACCGGCAGCCTTAAGCTCCTCTGCCACACCTGCTGTCCCTATCTTATCCATCTTATCCAGTATGATGAACACACTGTCATAATCATCCTCTTTAAAACCGGCATAAGCTGCCATGGCCTTTAAGATGCGTCTGTCATTGATCCTTATATTGAACCCTTTAAAGTCCAGCTTTCCCAGCACCGTACTCATAGCCAGTATCAGCTCTATCTCAGCCAGATTGGAAGGATCGCCCAGGATATCTATATCGCACTGCATGAACTGGCGGAATCTCCCTTTCTGCGGCTGGTCGGCTCTCCATACATTTCCCATCTGAAGTGCCTTAAAAGGCGCGGGAAGCTCTGCGCTGTGTGCAGAATAATAACGGCAGAGCGGCACAGTAAGATCATAACGCAGTCCCGAATCGGCCAGGTCGTTTTCCGTCTTGGCATTTGACATATCCAGCTTGTTGCCGCGTTTCATGATCTTAAAGATCAGTTTCTCGTTCTCACCCCCCTGCTTGCTGCAAAGGTTCTCGATATGTTCGACCGCCGGTGTCTCTATCTGGGTAAACCCATAACTCTCATATGTAGAGCGTATCACTCCCATCACATAATTACGAAGTCTCATCTCATCAGGCATAACATCCTTCATGCCCTTTACGGCTGTTTTGATCATTGCCATTTCTTTTCTTTCCTTTCCTGTCAAATAATAAATAACAATATAGCCCAAAACAGGCTGAATTTCAAGTATAGCAGGAGTATACGCTCTCCGTCAGTATAAGGGTTCTCCCTCATGCTCCCGCCAGTCTCCGTCCTCATAAAGGACCTGGAGCCTCGTCTGATAAGCATACTTTGTGATCGAATAAAGAACTCTTAACGCAGCCACGGTAATGCCCAGGCACAGGATTATCGTCACTATTCCTTTGAGCACTCCCATCCTTGCCTTACGTCCGGGATCAAAAACCGTATCGTCCCTGTATTTCTCTTTGGAACGCTGGATAAAGAAGAAGAAAGCGCCCAGCAGCCATAATATGATCATGACCACCTGTATGCCTGTAAAGAAACCTGCATCTTTCATCCCCAGTCCGGTCCATTTGATATGATATATCAGGGTGTATACCGCAATACCTATGGTAATGCACAGACAGATAGCAGCCAGAACGACACTGCCCCTGCTGTCCTTTTCTTCTTCCGCATATACCGGCGGCTCGGTCATCAGAGGCTCTGCCTTCTTATCATAAGGCACATCTATGCCGCCTTCCCTGAGCCTCTTTATATATCTGCTGCTGTCAAGATAACCATACCAGCTCATAATCATAGGCAGCGGACATGCGTAGATCATCAGCCCCGCTATGATCCCCGGAGTATTGATATTCGAGGCCCTGTCTTCAACCAAAAGAACGATAAGCGAAAAAAGGAACAATACACTCAGGACAACGGCAGCTATCATGAATGTTTTATTCTCCTTTTTATCATATATATAATTCATCCACGCCCCCCTTAAGCAGATCCATTGCCTGTTATTATAAATAATAGCATGAAAACCACAGCAAAAAAAGACTGTCGCCAAAAAAACTGGCAATTTATCCCGCTTTCTGTTAACATAATGCATTGTGAAAAAAGTCACTAATGCAAAAAACGCAGCCTTTTTGCTGCAATACTTATTCTTCCCTCTGGCTCTGTGTTTTCAGGAGCTTGTTTTTCATGTAAGGGTGACCGGTCCCGTCACCGGTGATATCGTCTATCCGCTGCTGTTTGCCTTTTTTACCGGCAGTCTGATATCCATGATATATTCAGCCATCCCCGGCAATTTTCTGCGTTACATATCGGGCGTTGTCATCACGCTGTTTTTCACGCTTTTTTTTCAGGTACATGTGGTATATCACAGCGTATTCGTAACATACTGGGCACCGTTCTCCACCCTGTCCGTGGCCGGGCAGGCCTTTGACTACGGCGGGATGATCCACGACAATGCTCTTGCAAACAACACTACACTCATGCTACTTGCCCTGCCGTTTTTGCTTTATCTCATCTTCGGTATCATCATGCGTAAGATCCCTTCAGGGAAAGCCGTAGTACCATCATTTATAGGACTGCTTATCACAGCTGTTCTTTTTTTTGCACTTATCCTTAATGATAAAGAAGCATATGAATGTGCCCGCGCACAGAACGGTCTTGACGAAGGCATGGCTACAACAGGGGCATTATGCAGCAGTATCGCTGACGGCCTGTTCGCCGCTAAAGGCGGGGAACTGACCATAACCGTCCCTGCATCCGATCCCGCCCCGGACCCTTCATCTGCACGGATACCTGTCCCCTCCCCTGCCGGCGTGCCCGCGGCGAGCTTAAATACAGCGGATCCTGCACCGGAAGATACTCCGCCCGAAGAAACTTTTACCCCCATCCCGCAGATCATGGATATCGATCTGAACAGCCTGGTGGAAGCTGAGTCAAACAATAACATAAAAAACATGCATCTGTATTTTGCCGCACAAAAACCTTCTTATACGAATAAATATACCGGTATATTCGAAGGATACAACCTGATCTGGATCACCGTTGAAGGTATGTGCAGGTACATCATCGATGAAGAACGTACCCCCACACTATATAAACTCAGTCACGAAGGCTTCGACTTCTCTCATTACTACACCCCGCTCTGGTACGGCAGCACTTCCGGCGGGGAATGGGCGGTACTCACAGGCATGCCTCCCGGAAACGGCGGTTATATCGCCATGGAACACACAGGTACAGCAAAGACCAATATGTATTTTACCCCTTCCAGACGTCTGGAAGCTCTTGGGTACGACTGCTACGGTTTCCATGCAAATTACGCCGATTATTATGGCAGGAACAAGTCACATCCAAATATGGGGCTCAAATGGATAGCCTACGGGACCGGATATAAGGGAGAATTATGGAAAAACGGAAATCTCATCTGGCCCCAGTCCGATCTTAACCTCTGGAATGAGAGCAGGGAATATCTGGACTTCAGCAGGCCTTTTTATGCCTATTACATGACCATAAGCGGACACGCACAGTATAACTGGGGCGGAAACAGCATGGCTGCACGCCATAAGGACCTGACCATCGATCTGCCTTATGAAGATAAAACAAAAGCTTATCTTGCATGTGAATACGAAGTGGAACTGATGCTTGCGCAGATGCTTAAAGATCTGGAAGCAGCCGGAATACTTGATAAAACCGTTATCGTACTTACTGCCGATCATATCCCCTATAATGATATGGAGATATGTGATGACATAGCCGGATATGAGCTTGAAAAAGAATTTGAACAGTATGAAAATTCCCTGATCATATGGTCCGGCGCCATGAAAGAGCCCGTGGCCGTAGATAAATACTGTTCCAGTATAGACATACTTCCCACGGTATTAAACCTCTTTGGCATAGAATTCGATTCCAGGCTCATGGCAGGGCGCGATATCCTGTCCGATTCGCCGCAGCTTGTTATGTTTAACGGAAGCAAAAGCTTCATCAGCGACAAATGCATGTACAACGCAAAAGACGGCAGTATAACTCCTTTTGCCCCCTATACCGAAGAAGATATCAGCAAAGAATACATCTTAAGCATACAGGAAGAGATAAAAAATAAGGCCCGGCTTGCGAGCCTTATCATTGATAATAACTATTACGATAAACTTGACTTACCTCTTGTCCCTGTCGATACACTCGAGGGAAGCGACCGATAAGCACGAAAAGACAGCGATAAAGAGTAACAGCCTTCCCCAGCAGCGCAGTATGTTGTCCGTACCGCCCTCGTAGTTGGGATTCTGGTTAAACTCTGCGCTCTTAAGAAGCAGTCCTTCTTTCATACCGTTCACTTCGATATAGTGCAGTATCTCCCATACCGGCTTCTTGCCTTCTATCTCGATATCGAATCCCCGCTCCTTTAATAGCTCTGTGATACGCTGCGCTGTCATCTCATTCAGTTCCTTCTCCAGATCGATACCTTCGGAAACCAGCAGATCCTTAACTTCCAATACCACTTCATCATCCATATCAAGCTGCCCGACCTCGTCGTTGAGCGCCTCCCTGACCTTTTCCGTCGTTTCCGAATTAACCTCGATATTACGGAGTTTGAACGCACTGTTCCATAAAGATACCATCGGCAGATGATTATAATCCGCCTGGGCGCAGAGCGATGTAAGCCCCCACTTGGCTACGGTGAAATCACAGACCTTAAGAGCAAATCCTTCAAGCTGGAAGAAACCGCCGGAAAAGACAAGCTGGAAAATGAGAAGAAAAGGCATTACCGTCATGGCTGTGGTGGTATTGTGCACGAAAGCCGAGACCATAAGTGCCATCATATCCGCAGCATAGGTGGTCAGAAATAAAGTGATGCCTATATCGGCCACCGGCCATGGTGTGATATGCGCCACGGGAGGAAAGCTCACCTTCATTATCATGCAGATCTGCAGGGTGATATAACTCTGGCAGAGGCATAGAAAAGCCTGATATATCATATGTGCGGCTATATACGACGAGATATGCATGCCCGCACGGTGCTCCCTCTTTATTATGGGTCTCTCTCGGCATATTACCTGGATGGAATTAAAGAAACCGTTCCATATACAGATACACGACAATGCAAAGGTTCCCAGCAGCGTACCTTCCATGGTCTTGAAAAGATTCCCGCCTACAACAAAGCATACCAGTCCGGCAATGACTGCCGCCATGGGCATCACCTTCCAGTCGCTCTGGAAAATGAACATACGGAAAAGCTTTCCGAGATAGATACCTGTCTGGGCTACATGTCCCTTATGCTTTACACTAACCTGAGTACTATTCTGCTCCATTCCGCTCACCCCGCCTTTCTCTTGACTTCGTAGGTAAAGCGGCTCACAAACTCGGTAGCCCTTCCTTCTCCGCCTTCTTCTTTCTGGTTTACGGCACGGAGTACATGCTCCATGCTGTCCTTGCCGAAGAACTCTTTTGCCTCATCGATATCCCCATAGAACGCCAGCCTTCCGGTACGTGAAGCATCCTTGGCCAGGACTATGACATCATCAAACAGATCCGCCACGCGGTCAGGCGTATGTGTGATGACTATAACTATCTTTCCGCTGTCAGCTATGGCTCTTAACTTCTCAAAAAGCCCCCTGGCCACCACGCCGTCAAGGCCTGAATCCGGCTCATCCAGTATAAACAGGGACGGATCCGATATAAACTCCATAGCGATGGACAGACGCTTTTTCTGTCCGCCCGAAAGTTTCTCAACAAGTGTATTTGCGAGCATCGAAAGCCCGAAACTCTCAAGCACTTCCATTACACGCTTTTTTCTTTCCTTTCTTGAATACGATTCCGGAAGACGCATGGCAGCAGCATCCTCAAGGGTCATAAGCACGGTATCATTGGCACGCATCAGATCCTGCTGCGGTACAAAACCGACATCATATTTCATCGATTCATATTCTTTATACAGATCATGCCCGTCTAACAGTATGGTGGCATCTGCCTTTTCGTATCCGGTCACCGCATTTAAGAAGGTGGTCTTTCCTGCACCGGAACCTCCCAGCAAAAGTACCAGATGACCTTTGGGGATCGTCAGATGAAGATCGCGCAGCAGTATCTTTTTCTTAAAGAACTCTGATGTGCTGCGCTGTCTTATATTGACAGTAAGCCCCTGCTCTATCTCCTCGGCATGTATGCCGCTGTCTTCAACTCCCTTTTCATCCTCGATCGCCATAACCGGCATAAATTTCTTTGAAACACCCCACAGGAATGTGGTGAAGCCCTGGAAAATAACAAACATCCATATCCATGCCCTGCGTCTTCCGAACACATAGCAAAGCCCTACATATATCCTGACCATATACACCAGCGAACAGATGCTTATGGCTCCTCTTAACATTATAAAAAACTCATCCCATACGGATCCCGGCATAAAAGTCGCTATCAGCTTTGACACCAGATCGGTAATGGCCTCAAGAATACCGACAAGGACCATTATCCTGCCTTCCTTTTCTCTTTTGGCACATTTTGCCAGCTCATAGTCATTGTAGATCGGGATAAATGCATGCCATGGCTTTTTTCCGCATTTTTTTAATATACAGTAGAAGCCTATCGCCTGAAGGGCGAAGCTTCCAAAAGACATATAATCCGATAATTCAAGAACCATCTCTCCACCTCTTAATAAAGGGGCAGCCATTCAGGCTGCCCCCACCGTATTGATCTATACCACCTTTTCGAAATCCTGTTTTCCGTGCTTGCATATGGGGCAGATAAAATCATCGGGCACTTCCTCTCCCACATATTCATAACCGCAGATACGGCAGCGCCAGATCGTCTGACCGTCCTTTGTCTTTCCCACTGCTTCCGGCTTGGGTTTGATATTTGCCTGGTAGTACTCGTAAGTCGCGGAGGCCACATCACTCAGCACTTCCATATCGGTGACCTGTGCGTAGAACACGGTGTGTGTTCCCATATCTACGGTCTTCTGGACCCAGGCAGATATGAATGCATTGGTGCCTTTTGTGATCACCATCGTATCATTGGCACCGCGCTTACATTCGGTAAAACCGGCGAACTTATCCGCGTTCTTTCCCGACTGGAAACCGAAGCGCTTAAACAGTTCAAAATCCGCATCCTGTGCTATAACGGAAACCGTAAGCTTCTTCGTATCCATTATCATATCGTGCGTAAGATTGTTCTTGTTTACAGCAACGCTTATGACATTGGGTTCCGAAGTGACCTGTATCGCTGTATTAATGATACAGCCGTTATCCTTTCCGTCCTTATTTGCCGTGAGTACGAACAGGCCGTAACTCAGCTTAAATATGGCTTTCTTATCCATAGGCTTTTACCCGAAATATCTCTTAAGCAGTCCCTCAAATGCCTTGCCGTGGCGTGCCTCATCACGTGCCATCTCATGAACGGTATCATGAATGGCATCCAGGTTAAGAGCCTTTGCCCTCTTAGCCAGATCGGTCTTACCTGCGGTAGCACCGTTTTCTGCATCTACTCTCATCTCAAGATTCTTCTTGGTGGAATCGGTAACAACTTCACCTAAAAGCTCCGCAAACTTTGCAGCATGCTCAGCCTCTTCAAATGCAGCCTTCTCATAGTAAAGGCCAACCTCGGGATAGCCTTCACGGAATGCTACTCTTGACATAGCAAGATACATGCCTACTTCCGAACATTCGCCCTCAAAATTCGAACGAAGGTCGCTTATGATATCTTCGGGAGCACCCTTAGCAACACCTACCACATGCTCGGAAGCCCATACCTTCTCACCGGCCTGCTCTTTAAATTTCTCTGCAGGCGCATGGCATACAGGGCACTCTGCAGGGGGAGTATCACCTTCGTGAACGTAACCACAGACAGTACATACAAACTTCATTTGAAATACCTCCTTTTAATGGATTTTCATAGATGAAATTATACTTTATACTGAGCCCTTTAGTCAAGTAACATATGTTACGCAATGCATATTATTTGTTAAACCGCAGGTAATTTCCCGCTTGCCTTTACCGTTATATCCTGAAGCGGTATACCCTCGCTTCATAAGGGCGCAGCATGCCATGCTGCCACTCAAGAAGGCTGACCTCCTGTTTGAGACGGTCCTTAAGCTTTTCAGCCATGACCTGAGGTCCCTGCGGATAGTTGCAGAGCAAAAGCTGCCCTTTCCTGCCCACATAAGATCTGGGTATCTTAAGACGCATCGGCAGGCGGCTGAACGAACACACTATCAGATATCGTACTTTCCCAAGACTGCGTTCATACATATAAATGTACGGATCTTTAGGGAAATACTCTCTGTAACTGCCCAGGATAAGTGTCTTTGATCTTTTACGCAGCTCAAGACATCTGCGGTAAAAATTCAATATGCTCTCCGGATCCTTTTCTTCATTCCTTACATTGATACGCCTGTAATTAGGATTCACAAAAAACCAGGGCTTTGCTTTTGAAAAACCGCCGTTCTTATCATCGCTCCACTGCATGGGTGTACGTGAGGAATCCCTGCTGGACAGATGTATGCGTTTGAGCCTGTCCTTTATATCATCCTTAAGATGGTAAGTGTAGAAATTATTCTTTGTTGACACATCAACATACTGGTCGATGGACCACAGGCGTATATTTGTCATGCCTATCTCCTGCCCCTGGTATATAAAAGGTGTCCCGCACTGGAAGAGATAGGATGCCGCCAGTGCTGTTCCGCTCTCACGCCAGTATTTAAGACTGCCATAGCGGCTGATCACCCTGGGATGATCGTGATTTTCAAGATACAGCGCATTCCATGCCCTGCCGTTTAAAGTATTCTGCCATTTAGTAAAAGCTTTCTTTAATTTGACCAGTGAAAACGGCCTGTGTACATATTCCGTATACAGACAGTCTGCCATCATGTGGTCAAAGCCGAACATCATATCCAGTGACCTGGTAGGACCGCTCAGATACTTAAGCGCGCTCTGAACCGTGGTCATGGGGCCTTCACCTATCTGGAAGCAGTCGTACTCATCGCATACTTTACGAAATTCTGCCATATATTCATGGATATGCGGCCCATCCTTGTAATAGGGCATGCCGTTTACCGCCGGGATAAAGGGAAGCCCGTTGGGAAGCCCCTCCTTCTTGGAAATAAAATTGATCACATCCTCCCTAAATCCGTCAACGCCCATATCGAGCCAGAAGCGCATTATGCCCTTAACCTCTTCGCGGACCTTAGGATTATCCATGTTAAGATCGGGCTGTTTTTTTGCAAATATATGCAGATAATACTGCCCGCGCATCTCATCATATTCCCAGGCTTTTCCTTCAAAAAGGCTGTCCCAGTTATTCGGCTTATCCCGCCAGATATAATAGTCACTGTAAGGATTATCCTTTCCCTTACGGCTCTCCTTAAACCATGGATGCTCATCGGAGGTATGGTTCACTACCAGATCCATTATCACTTTGAGTCCGATAGAATGAGCTTTATCCAGCACACGCTTAAACTGCTCAAGCGTTCCGAAATCAGGATGAATATTACGGTAATCCGAAATATCATAACCGTAATCAGCGTTAGGAGACGGATATACCGGTGAGAACCAGATCCCGTCAACGCCCAGGCTTTTCACATATTCCAGCTTATCATATACACCGTACAGGTCTCCTATCCCGTCTCCGTTACCGTCAGCAAAGCTCCTTACCCAGATCTGGTAGAAGCTCATCTTCTTATACCAGTCGTACTTTCTCATTCGTCCTTCTTCCCAAAACCTTCTTTCAGGCTTTCCTCTGCCATCTTAAATCCGTTCTTCAGGCTCTCCTTAACACTCTCGGCTGCCTTTTCTCCAAATTCCGCGGCACTGTTTCCAAAATGCTTAACGCTCTCGGGTATCTTTCCTTTCAGCTCTTCCCAGCCTTCCGCGATCTCTCCGTTGATCTTTTCCGCATTTCCCCTCATGCCTTCATATATGCTTCTGGGTACTGAGAATACCTTCTCTGTCCCCTTCAATACATTACCGGCTGTCTCCAGTATAAAATCAGCCGCTCCGCGCCTGCGCTTTGCCAGAGTGCCGTCTTTCCTCATCATATCGATCTCTTCATATCTCCTGTATGCGTCCCTTGTGCTCTGTTCCCAGGATATATATATTTCATCCATTGCATTCTGTCCCACCTGGTGTACGCACTCCATATCCGTACATGCATCTGCCAGAAGCACAGCCATGGATTCCGGCGTTTCTTCGATCAGATAACCGTTCCTGGTATGGGTTATACCCTCAGCCGCACACGAACCCTTTATCAGCACGCTGGCCAGACCGCAGGCTGCCGCTTCCCTTACCACTATGCCGTTAGTGTCATATACGGAAGGGAAAAGGAAGAGATCTGCCCTGGTATTGAAGGCGCGAAGCTTCTCACGGTCCCTTACCGGCCCGGTAAAGATGATACGTCCCTTATTGTCCGCAGCGCCGTTTATTGAAGCCACTTTCCCGTCCTCACCGGTGATATCCAGCGATATGCCCAGATCCCTTACCTTCTGCTGCATCTCTTCGGCATCAGCTCCTCCGCCTATGAATATCATGCGGTAATCGGTGCCCGTATCGGATAATATCTTCATAGCATCTATGATAAGCGGCAGGCCTTTATACTTCATCATCCTGCCCACAAACAGGAATACAGGTACATCCTGCGGCAGATCGTAATCTTTGACAGCTTCACGGACCACATCGGCCGCCACACGTCCCTTGGGAAAATCCACTCCGTTCGATACAACCCTGCACTCACCTTCATAGCCCAGATCCATAAGGTTTTTCCGAGCCCCTTCCGAAACAGCCCATACATCATCGCAGGCCGAGATGTTATTGATCATCATCTTTATGGTCTCTTTCTGCAGAAAGCCCTCACCTACAGCCCTGGCGATATCAACATCAAATTTGGTATGATAGGTGAACACTATCGGTGCATTCGTCTCGTTTTGAAGAATGCGGGCCATAACAGTAGACGCAGCCGGACAGTGGCTGTGGATTATCGCCGGCTCAAAAGCGGTCATCTCGCCTATTTCTTTCATGGCCAGAGGATTGCCCGTTCTGTATCCCGATATGAATCCGGTGGTATCCAGACTGGGATATGCCACAACTTTATACGGATAATGATCATAGTCCGTATCAGGATAACGCGGAGTCCCCACCATAACATTGGCACCGAGGTTTTCTGTCATTATCCTTGCATAATTCATTACAACATTTGCAACTCCGTCGATAACAGGCGGAAAAGAATCATTCAATAAGCATACATTCATTTCTGTCAACCTCCTTACAGTTTATTTTGGCGCATACTCCCACTGATGCTTTATCGTATCCACTATCACCAGTCTGGCATCTCCAAAGGGCTTTCCGTCCGACCAGGTAGAAAATGTATCAAGGGACAGACTGTTATCCCTCTCATACGGTGCTTCCACCGGAGTATGCCCTATCACCTGATAGTATTTATCCTGTTTATACAGACTGTTATATCCGTGCTGGGGCCGAAGCCATATAGGTGAAGCATCATTCCACAGATGATCTGCACCCTCCGGTGTTTCCACCATCTCATTGGCAGTCTTAATGACCGCATCTATATCCAGCGGGTCAACAAATTCGTCCGTATAAGCGGGTATCAGCACATCAACAAAATACCGTCCAAGTCCCGCATGCGAAAAAAGAGTATCATCTATGCGGTGGATAACGGCAAGTCTCTCACCTGTCAATGCCTTGAGCCTTTCGATCCCGTTTTGTACGGTATCCATCATATGCAGCGAAAAACCTGTCTCCATGAACATATAAAGATAACTGATATCATGATTACCGTAACAGAACAGCGCTCCGGGATGATCCTTCGCAAAGCTTTCCAGGCGTTTAAGGGTCTCCCTGTAAAGATCCAGGTCATTTTCTTTTCCCCAGTCATCAACATAATCTCCCAGACAGACTATATTATCATACAGGGCATGATCGACTTTATCTGCCTTGTCAAAGATCCATGGTTTTAAATGTACATCGCCAACTACGAGTATACGGCTCATTTTTTACTCCAAAAACGTTTGATATTGCTGTGATATATACAGCTTAAAAGAGAGGATATCATGCTTCTATCAGTTCCTTCCACTGTCTGCTGATCTTATCTGCCGAAAACCTCTCTGCGCAGTCAGAAGAAATGTCCGCGTATCTTTTCCTTACAGCTTCATCATACATAAGACTCATCACTGCATCTTTAAGCAGCAGCTCACCGGCACCAAGAGCGCCTCTTCTTTCTTCACCGGCACAGGAAGGCACCAGTACTCCGTACTGTGCATATTCTGCTTCGTTCTTAAGCAGCTTATGTATATCGCTGCCGGGTGCGAGCACTTCCCTGGGGCCTGAAGGGATATCTGTCGATACCACAGGCAGAGCGCAGGCTGCAGCTTCGATCAGCACCATCGGAAGCCCCTCAAAATCCGATGTCAGTGCAAAAACCGAAGCCTCCTTCATATAAGAGAAAGGATTCTCCACTTCTCCCGGCATACAGACATGTTCTTCTATTTTCAGCTCCCGGGCAAGTTCTTCAAGAAGCGGGCGTTCATCCCCCTCTCCCAGTATAACCAGTCCGGCATTCTTATTATCTTTACGTATAGCGGCAGTAAGCCTGATAAGCCTGTCCTGAGCCTTCATATGGGTAAGGCGCCCGGCAGTGATAAGGATCTTTTCATGCCTTTTGTAAAACTCCACGGCTTCCGCCGGCATGGTTTCCTTTTTAAGACCTGCGATCCTTTCAAGGTCCGCAAAATTATATATACAGCCCAGCTTACGTTTATCAAGCCCGTAGTTTTCCGCCATATCTGCTTCAGCCATTTTTGAAACACAGATATATTTATCAGCTCCCGCCCCTATAAAACGCTGCAGGGCATGTGTCTTAAAGCCATCACCTTCACACATAGACGGCATGCTGTGATATACGCATACTATCTTATCGTCCCTGCGGGATAATATGTTTACTGCATTTGCCCCGTCCATATGGCTGATAGTGCAGTCAATATGATATTTATGCTTGAGATACGAAAGCCGTCTGACACGCTTTATCACATTCGATGCCCTGGTGGCCACAGAAGCTTCCTCCAGCGGCGGAACCTTAAGGTCGATAAGCTTTCCGCCATAAGGATATATAGCATTCGAGGCATCAAACACAAAAAGATACACCCTGTAGTATTTTGCCAGCTCTATCGACAGATTGGCGGCCATACGTTCCGCACCGCCGTTATGCAGATTCTGCACAAGTATAGCTATATTCTTCATCCTAAAAGCTCCCTGATACGCGCTGCTATTATCGATGCCGCCCTCTCATGGGCTTTTACGCCGGGATGAAATCTCGCACCGATGAGTCCTTCTTCCGTATCGGGAAGAGCCAGATACTCTACTCTCTCATCCCCGCTTTCTTTCCTGTGATCCCCGATGCCTTCTTTTATATACTTCGCAGTATTGTCTCCAAGCATACCCATGCACCAGATGATATATGCACCGGGATTATTGTTGCGAAGCTTCTTTAAGAACGCTGCGGCTGCGTTACGTATCTGCATGGTATCTGTAAAACCGGTATTCTTTATAGCTTCATTATCGTTTGTCCCCAGATTGACACAGATGATATCCGGCTGCCAGGCATTAAAATCATTCTTCTCATAAAAGCCTGATGCCTTAAATCTCTTCTCCGGCATCAGTGAACAGATATCTTCATAGTATCGAGGGACAGCACATTCCGTATTCCCGTCCCAGGAAATATACAGGCCCCAGCCGCTCTGACTGAACACCCTGTAGTCCGCATCCAGAAGCTTTGCCGTCATATAAGGATATGAATTAACATGAGAAAAGAACATCGATATCCACTCTTCTTCCTCTTTCGCTCCTATGCTGCCTTCCCCGGAATTGAGTGAATCCCCGATGAATTCTATCTTAAGCTTCTTTTCCGGAACCGGCAGAAGCTCTCCGTCACATCTTAAGGCATAAAACTCAAGTCTATGCTCCTCATCAGCACTCATAGCCTGTACTTCCTTTATGATGCGGACCCTTGTCGGCTTTGTATTCATCTTATTCCTGAATATGCATACCCATTCTCTTTCAGGTCCGACCATACGGCGGCTTATGACTTCACCGTTTATCTCAATAGCTATCCAGTTTTCCTGTGCTGAATAAGGACCTGCCATCTCCACCCACAGTTCCGAACATTTAACATTAAGCTCCAATGATGAGCCTGTCCAGATAAGAGTTAAGGGATCACGGCTTTCTGTGGTTCGGCCGTTGACTTTTATGTTTACAGCTTCGGATATTTTTAATTCTTTCATTTTATTAACCTCTCTTTAGTATAGAGCGTAATGACCATGATACCACATTATCCCACTCCCAACAAGGGCAGAGCAGGCATAAACGCTTGAAATATCGCGCTTTTTCTGGCATAATGGGCAAAAATACCGGAATGGAGATTTCTATGAAAAAGCGATATACAGTACTGTCCATGGCCTTACTTTCGGCTGTTTCATTAAGCGCCTGCACGGATCCGGAAGTTACACCCTCTCCCGCGGAGGCTCCGACTCAGGCAGAGGCATTACCGACGGAAGCACCGACGGAGGCTTATGTTTCTCCGACGGAGGTCCCCACAGAGGCAGAAACTGCGCCTGCGGAAGTTCCTGTTTCTCCCGTCAGCACGGTTCCTGATGGCATAGTTGTATTTAATGCCCAGGGCCGCATTGCTGCCATACCCGATAATGACGCCCTGAATTTTACCCGTGATATGAAAGCAGGCTGGAATCTGGGAAACGCTTTTGATGCCTATAACTGCGACTGGCTCTCTGATCCTCTTGATTATGAATCTGCCTGGTGCGGCGCAAAGACAACCAGGGAACTGATACATACCATAAAGGACGCCGGCTTTAATACCATCCGCATTCCCGTTTCATGGCATAACCATCTGGACGGAAGCTGGAACATCGATCAAAGATGGATGGACCGCGTGCAGGAGGTTGTTGACTGGGCTTATGATGAAGGCATGTATGTGATCATCAATATCCATCATGACAATGAGAAAGGTTTTGAATATCCATCCTACGACCGGCTTGACAATTCAAAAAAATACATAGCAAAGATCTGGACACAGATAGCTGAGCGCTTTGCGGATTATGACGAACATCTCATCTACGAGACCATGAACGAGCCCAGACAGGTGGGTACGGATCATGAATGGTGGATAAATGATGTGCATTCGGATGTGGCTAAGGAGTGCTTTGACTGTGTAAACCAGCTGAATCAGACCGCCGTTGATACCATACGTTCCGTTGACAGGGGCTGCAATACTTCCCGCTACATCATGTGTCCCGGCTACTGTGCATCACCTGAATTCGAACTGGTAAGCGATTTTAAGCTTCCCGACGACAGTAAGGCCAGTGCAGAAAACAGGATAATCCTCTCCGTTCATGCATATACTCCATACAGCTTCGCCCTTGATACGAGCGGAACAAGCACCTTCGATATCTCCAAAAGCAGCAGCACGGAAGATATCGACAGCTTTATGCGCCGTATATATAACAGCTATGTTATTAAAGGAATCCCTGTAGTGATAAGCGAATACGGTGCTCTTGATAAGAACGGAAATCTTGATTCGCGTATGCAGTTTACGGCTTACTATGTGGCAACTGCCACACACTACGGCATGCCTACCATACTTTGGGATAACAATGCCATCAACACCCCGGGAGAAAACTTCCAGATCATAGACCGCGCAAGCCTTAACTGGAGTTTTCCCGAGATACGTGATCAGATCATTTACTACTGCGAATGACCCCGGAAAAGCATTCACCGATGAAATCAACATCATCATCGGAAAGCTTTGTATGTAAAGGCAGTGTCACCTCATTCTCATAATGGGCGTAAGCGTTAGGATAATCCTTAATGTCAAAGCCTAAACTCTTATAAGCAGTCATCATCGGCAGAGGCTTGTAGTGCACATTGCAGGGCACTCCGAGCTCTGCCATTTTTGTTATTATCTCACGGCGCTTTGTATCATCTGCACCTGGTATACGCGCAAGATACAGATGCCCGCTTGATGTATATTCATCCGTATAATGTGTAAGATGCTCCACTCCAAGCTCATCACAGACCTTATCATACTTTTCGATGATCTCACGGCGACGCTGCAAAAGCGATGGATACCGGTCCATCTGTACCAGTCCTATGGCTGCACCCACATCCGTAAGGTTACACTTATAAAGTGGTGCGATAATGTCGTATTCCCAGCTGCCCAGCTTGGTCTTGGCCAGGGCATCCTTGTCCTGCCCGTGCAGGCTGTAGAGCTGATACCAGTGGTAAAGCTCTTCATCATCTATCCCGGGGATGCTGTTCCAAACGGAAGCTCCGCCTTCTGCCGTAGTCAGGTTCTTTACCGCATGGAAAGAGAATGATGAGAAGTCAGCCAGAGTGCCGGCCATTTTTCCTTTACGGGATGCCCCGAAGGAATGTGCGCTGTCGGAAACCACCGCAATGCGTCCAAAAGCCTTCTGGATCCTCTGTCCAAGCTCCGTATTTCCTCCTGCCGTAAAAAGATCTTTCTTTCTGTTCACGATCTCATAGATACGCTCATAATCACAGGGGATCCCGGCAATATCTACAGGCACCACAGCCTTTGTTTTTTCCGTGATGGCTGCCTCCATGGCCTCGTAATCCATCTCAAGGCTGTCCTTCTGACAGTCGATGAATCTGACCTTTGCGCCAACATGTATCGCAGCCGCCGCACTGGCAGTGTAGGTATAAGCAGGCACCAGCACTTCATCGCCCTCACCTATTCCCAGTATGCGCAGATTAAGCTCCTCTGCCGCCGTAGCCGAATTCAGTGCCACCGCCTTAGGCGTACCCAGATACTGCGCTATCCTTTTTTCCAGCTCCTTGGTCCTGGGGCCGGTGGTGATCCAGCCGCTGCGCAGTGCCTCCGCTACTGCCTCTATCTCCGCCTCCGTAATGTCAGGGGGACTGAATATTATCTTTCTGGCTTCCATTGTCTGTCTCCTTTTTTCTCTGCCTTTATCATTTCTATAATGTCTGCTCAGGCACAGTTATTGCTTCACTGCGAGCGATTATATACCAAAAGACCTGCCCTCGCAAGGCAGGCCCTTCAGTGTATTTACTTATCACTCAATTCATATTCAAAATCCTTTATCCACTCCTCCTCTGTGCCCGCCTGCGCATCACCAGGCTGCTCTGTTTCATCCGCCGATACAGTCTCTTCCACAGGCTCCTGTTCTACAGGATCCACTGACCCATCCGTCGCCTCAGTGACGTTCTTCAGATCCCTCCGGCTCTGCTGCATACACCGCCGTCTGAGCGTAACTGCCAAGCAGCATGCTCACCATAAGCAGCGACGCTATCTTTCCGGTATATCAAGCCGCTTTACACCACTGTTTCAGCCGAACGGCATATCATTCCCGCCGCATAGATCGGATAGTAGTTTATTCCATTATCTTTTTCGATATTATTGGTGGACAGTACATAAACTTCCTTAAAGCTTTCCTTCTCAAGCAGATTATCAAGAGCTGCATGTTTTTTATAATCACTTCCGGATTTAACCTCTATTGGTACTACTCCATCTTCCCTTTCGATAATAAAATCCACCTCACCGATCTTAGACTTTTTATAATAATACGGATCCAGTCCCGCAGCACAGATCTCCTGTGCAACAAAGTTTTCAAACAAAGCACCGTTATTGATCTCCTTCTCAGGATCCATCTCAAGGAGCTTTCTTTTCGTAAACATCGGATAACAGGAAACCAGCAATCCCACATCACTCATAAACAGCCGGAAAACATTGGTCTCCGAAGATATCTTAAGCGGACTGCGCGGTACAGAAACAATATACGATGGTATAGCCACCGCAGCATCCTTAAGCCACAAAAAACTATCCTCGTATCGATCAAACTTAAGCTCACGATCCAGCAATGTAAAAGTAAATCTTCTGTTCTGCTTATCCAGCTGTGAAGGGATATTCTCGTATACCGACCTCACTTTCAGTTTTTTATCTTCCTGTTCATATCTTGTAAAATCAGCTTTATACTGGTTCACTATACTTTTCTGCTCTTTATCTATCTCATCCAGGTTTTGAGTCCTGTTAAATACATTTACAACAGCAGGCATCCCTCCGACCACAAGATAATAGTAAAAAGTACTGATAAGCTTTTTATGGATTATCTCATCAACAGGCTTCCCTTCTCTGATACAAGCTTTCGTATGCTCCAGTTGGGCCACGGTCACTCCTGTTGCTTTAGCAAATTCCTCAAAATTCATTGGCATCATCTGCCACTCGTCAATATACCCCACCGGAATGGAACGTATACCCTTTAGTTCCACGCCAAGATTGGACCCGCTTAATATATATCTGAACCTCCCCTCGTCGACCAGGAACTTGATCTTCGTTACAATATCAGGATATTTCTGAATCTCGTCCAAAAAAATAACGGATTCACCCTCTTTTAATTCCTTTTCCGAATACAAAGCGAGACGGGTGGATATCTCAGAACTGTCATCTGTACTCTCAAGCATCTTCAATATATCCGGTCGCTCCAGCAGATTGATCTCGCTATAGTTTATTTTATTGCGCTCAAGCATTTCACGTATCAGCCAGGTTTTTCCTACCTGTCTGGCACCATATATAAGCAGCGCTTTCCTGCTGTTATCTATCCATTCCTGAACCCTGTTTTCATATATTCTATACATTCAATTCCTCCAACTCCACTGCCAGCGGATCATATACAGATTATACTACGCCTCATACAAATTTCAATGTTTTTGCCCCGTTTTTCCATCAAAAAGCGGGGCATTTTGCCCCGTTTTTCAAATCTCCTTCAAAATTATCTGCTATTTTCCGTCATTTATCCGTTATCCGGATGGTAGGTATCTACTACCTCCGCGACTTTCTGCTTTATGTCTGCGCTGCCCGCGCAGGCTGCGTCCATAAGAGAGTTAAGCTGCCTTAAGAATCTGTCCTCGTCAAAAGGAACGGGATTACCGATGTGGATCAGTTTATTCGGCGTAGTCTTAAGACCTTCCTGCGCCATAAGCTTCTCCTCATACATCTTCTCTCCGGGACGAAGGCCTGTATAGACTATCTTGATATCCACATCCGGCTTAAGGCCGGACAAACGGATAAGATTTCGCGCCAGCGTATCGATCTTGACAGGGCTGCCCATATCCAGCACGAATATCTCACCGCCCTTTGCGTAGGTTCCCGCCTGCATCACCAGGCTTACAGCCTCAGGTATGGTCATGAAATAACGGATGATATCGGGATGCGTGACCGTAACCGGCCCGCCCTGGGCTATCTGCTCCTTAAACAGGGGTACCACGCTGCCGTTTGAGCCCAGCACGTTTCCGAAGCGCACTGCCACATATTCGGTGACAGGCTTTATCTCGGACTTGAACTCTTCACCGTCACTCATATGTGAGTATATGGCTTTAAGATCCGCAGCTTTCCCCGCTTTTATCTTGGCGTCAAAGGTCTGCACAACCATCTCGCACAGACGCTTGCTGGCCCCCATTATATTGGTGGGGTTGACCGCCTTATCCGTGCTGATCAGTACAAAACGCTGCACACCGTTCATCATGGCGGCATACGCTGTCTTATAGGTTCCTATGGCGTTATTCTTGATGGCCTCGGAAGGACTGCCCTCCATAAGCGGAACATGCTTATGTGCTGCGGCATGATAGACCACCTGAGGCTTATAATGCGCAAACAGCTGCATCAGTCTTCTGGAATCACGCACGGATCCTATCTCTACTTTAAGATCCAGATCCGGGTGGTCACGCATAAGCTCCTGCTGTATATCATAAGCATTGTTCTCGTATACATCAAAGATGATCAGCTGCTTAGGTGCATGCCTTGCAACCTGGCGGCAGAGCTCGGAACCGATCGATCCTCCGCCTCCTGTTACCAGTATCACCTTATCATTGATAAAATCGTAGATCTCCTGCATATCAACCCTGATCTGCTCACGGCCCAGCAGGTCTTCTATGGATACGTCTTTCAGATCGTTAACTGTTATCCTGTCCTCATCCACCATCTGATACATGCCGCGCAGCATCTTAAGAGAGCAGTCCGTTTCCTTGCAGACATTCAGTATCTCTTTCAGATCATCCGCAGTGGCTGAAGGGATGGCTATGTATATCTTCTCGATATGATGACGGCTGACATTTTCCAGAATGGTATCCCGTCCTCCGGCTATGGGAATGCCGTCTATGGAACGCTTCCACTTATTCTTGTCATCATCGATAATTACCGCTATACGGTCGTGTCCGTGACCGAAACGCGTCATCTCGCGTATGATAGCCCTTCCGGCGGATCCGGCGCCTATGAGCATGACAGGGCGGAATTCACCGTCATTGGCACCTTTATGATCCTTGACCAGCAAGATAAAGCGGTAGGAAAAGCGCGCAGCCATGGTCATCATAAACTGCAGCATTATCCCCACAAAATAGTATGACCAGGGCATATGGAAGAATTCATCCGAGGCACCCAGAACAAAAGGTGTTATACCTGCTACGTGTATCACAAAACATATGGCCGCGGACAGCACTATCCGCTCCAGTTCCATGAAGGAGGCATAGCGCCACATGGCCGAATAAAGCCCGCACAGACCGTAAACAGCAAGTCCGGCTGCCATATAAATGAGTGTAAACTGCATATACGGTGTCAGATAATCCGAAGGGATAGTTGATACATTAAAGTCAAAACGTAAAAGCAGAGCAAGAAAAAATGACAGATTGAATACCACGGCATCAAAAACCGCAAGCATCACTGCCATCACCTGCCAGTGTTGTATTTTAGTTCCTATGATCCTGTTCATCCGTTTGATTATATTCTAATACCCTTAGTATGACAAGTTTTCATCAGATGATGTAAAACCAGCTGTCTTCCTCATCAAGGGGTACACATTTCTCCTTGTTTTCGTCGGCATACTTATATGTCAGCTCCTGGCTGCGTATGTATACCTTTGCCCCCGCAGGGATGGACTTGGTGATAAAGCAGTTGCCGCCTATCACCGCTCCCTCTCCTATCACTGTATCTCCTCCCAGTATGGATGCCCCGGAATAGATCGTCACATTGTTTTCTATGGTGGGGTGGCGCTTTTTGTTATTAAGGCTCCTGCCGCCTCTGGTTGATGCGGCGCCTAATGTCACGCCCTGATATACCTTCACATTATCGCCTATCACCGTAGTCTCACCAACCACTATGCCGGTACCGTGGTCTATAAAGAAATACCTGCCTATGGTAGCTCCGGGGTTGATATCTATACCGGTCAGCGAATGTGCATGCTCCGTCATTATGCGGGGTATCAGCGGCACGCCTAAAAGATACAGCTCATGAGCCACACGGTTCACAAAGATCGCATAAAGCCCGGGATAGGAAAAGATTATCTCATCTTTATAAAATGCTGCGGGATCACCGTCAAATGATGCCTGTACATCCGTCTCCACATATTCTCTTATGTGCGGCAGCTTTTCCATAAATGCAAAGGCAGTCTCCTCTGCTTTTTCCCTTATCTCTTCATCGGAAGCATCCTTTAAGCCTTCCTGGTAACGCAGGACGATCACCAGCTGTTTCTGGAGATAAAAAAGCACATCCTCCACCAGCATGGTGGTATCATTTCGCGGTGTATACACCTTCATCGCCCTGTTCTTGAAGTATCCGGGGAAAACCAGCTTCTTGATCTTGTCCAGCATATCGACGATCACGTCTTTATCGGGCTGGTCAAAATTAAGCTCACGGTCTATATCCTTGCCGCCCTCGTAATCTTTCAGGATGTTATCTACCAGCACTCCTATGCGCTTTTCCATATTATCGGACATTAATGTTCCTCCGGGTATATATATGTATAACAACGATATGCTTTGTTTTATTGCGTCCCTCTGATTTTTCGATTCCTGTACATCGCAAGGAATCCCCCCACATTCGTGGGTCCCCCCTTACGAATATCTCAAGGCATCTTCCCACGCTCCGCGCGGGCCCCTCCTTGAGATTACAGCGCATCTCTATGTTTGGAACCGGACACAGACAAGCCGCTTGCGCAGCCTCTTGCGAAGAATCGAAGGACTATAAGATTATATGTCAGAAAGCTGTATTTTTCAAGGTTTAAGCCTTAATTTATCCGCTTGTAAGATATGTGTATTTATGCTATGTTAATAGAAAATCTATCCCAAACGGAGGTATCAAAATGAAGATCTATTCTGTAAACGATCCCGAATTCAAACCCTATGGTAAAGTATTGGGCTATAGCACGGATTGTCTGGTAAAAGCACTGGATGAGTCCACTCCGTTACCCGAAGGTGTTGAATATGTAATGAGCTGCGCAGCTCTTGAGTACACCTGCGATTTCGGCGTACTGCAGAATAATGCATACGGCGGAATGCCTATCCAGATAGGCTACTGCAACGGCCACAATACAAAATTAAACTGCCTGGAGTATCACCGTGACAGCGAGCTCAACATCGGATCGACCGATTTCATCCTGCTGCTGGCTAAGGCTGATGATATCGTTGACGGCAAGCTCGACACCTCAAAGGTTAAGGCTTTCCTGGCTAAGAAGGGTGATGTTGTTGAAGTATATGCTACCAGCCTTCACTATGCTCCCTGCTCTGCAAAGAAGGGCGAAGGCTTCAAGGTTGCCATCGTACTGCCTAAGGGTACCAACGGCGCAGTTCCCGCACTTAGCGCCAAGAACGAAGAAGATAAGTGGATGACCGCCTGCAACAAGTGGCTGCTGGCTCATGCAGATGCTTCCGAAGCTAAGGACGGCGCTTACGTAGGACTTACCGGTGAGAATCCCGATATAGCTGATCTGATCTGAATCCCTTAGGGCTTATGCCTCAGAATAAACCAGGGGGACGGACCTCGTGGTACTTTAAGTACCACGAGATCCGTCCCTGCTGTTTTTCTTTCAAAGGGTTGTAGTCTGCTTCTTTCCGGAGCGCCTGCCATTCTCCGAATCCTCAGGGAGCTTTGATGGATCGAAATCCTCCGGCGGTATCATCTCTTCACCATTATCAGGCATCCGGCCATCCGGCGGGGTCATCTGACGGCCGTTACCGGGCATATTTCCGTCAGGAGGCGTCATGGTACCGTCCTGCGTGCCATCACCACGGTTAAACCCGCCACGGCCTCCGCCGCCGCCGCCAAAGCCGCCAACATTCCCTATGGTATTGCTTGCTCCGCTTATGCTTACGCTGCCAAGTTCTGTCCCGCCGGCGCTCGCAGTATATGTTGATCCTTTTGTAAAATCAAAGCCCGCAAATAATACTGCCGAAAAGCTCTTAGAAGGCGTATAGCTTACCACTTCATTTCCGTCTGCATCGCTGATCACCACTTCCGTGCCGGCCTTCTGTGATCCTGTCCCGGCCACAAGCGCATATACATCAGAACCCTCTCCTATCGACTGCAGCATTCCGGAAGAACCGGCCGCGATAACAGTCCCTCCGCTCATAACACAGTCGATCCCATAGTCAAAGAAGCCGTTGCCGTCATTCTCCGGACCGTCTACAACCGTATCCCCTCCGCAGATATAAATATATCCGTTGGAATCTATACCGTCACCCTTAGCATTAACATACACGCTGCCGCCATCGATATATATGATGTTATCCGCATTGGCATCCATGAAACCTCCGCGCCCCATGTTATTCTGTGAAGTATCTGCTTCACCGCTATCACCTGCAGCATTAACGCCGTCATCGTCCGCATATACACTTATATTGCTCGCCGCCAGATCGACTATGCTGCCTTCTATGCCCTCATAGCTTTTTGAGATATTCACGCTGCTGTTATATACCAGACAAACATTATCAGCATGTATGCCGTCATCCTGACTTTCTATATCAAATTCTCCGCCCAGGATCAGTATATTAGTGTTGCTGTGCATCGCATCATCACCCGAGTGTATCTTAAAATTTCCGCCCTCAACATATACTATGCCCTTGCCTTCCTCTTCGCTGTTAGTGGAAACCAGCCCTTTGCCTCCGCAGGTAATGCTGATATCGCCATCATATACAGCCAGAAGGTCTTTGCCCTTAAGCGCATCATCCACGCTCTCTATCTCATAATTCCCGCTCCTTATCACAAGATCATCCTTCGAGCGTATGCCGCAGGCGTAATCTGCATTTATCTTAAGCGTTCCGCTGCCGTTTATGATAAGGTCCGCCTTTGAGAAGATCACTGCATCGGGCTCGTCTTCACCTTCTTCAAGTTCGTACTCCGCACCATCGCTAAAGCTGTTGACACTGCCCTCCTCAAGAGAGAGATAGACGTTTTTTGCACTCTTCACGTAGATTGCCGGACCGTTATCATTGTTTAGGCTTACTCCGTCAAGGAACAGATGCACCGCCTCTTCCCCGGAATCCACGAGCAGCTGCCCATTATCCAATGATCCGCTTATCACATAATCACCCTTTTGCGTTATGGTAACCGTCGTAGAATCTGCCTGCGCTCCGCTGCCGGATATGCTTATGCTGCCGCCGCTCAGTGTTATAAATGTCGCATCCTCTCCAGCTTCACGATAGTCATAATTATCCTTATATTCCGGATAGCTCACACTGTATGACCGGTTTGAAAGCTTTATATCCGCAGTGTCGCCGTCGGAAGATGTAGTGTCAACATCCTCTGCATCATCAGTTGCGCTCACTGTCTTTTGCGTGGAACTTCCCCTCTTTTGAGCCGTACCGCTGCCATCCGAAGCGGAAACCGTACTTCCGCAGGCTGTATTCATAACCATTATTCCTGCCATTGATAATGCTAATAATCTCTTCTTCAACATAAGCGTATTCTCCTTTCGAAGTTATTTTTCTTAGCCCGTGATAATATCAGATCTCTTCTGCCGCGTGGCTGACCGGACGTCCGCAGACGATGGTCAGGTTTCCGTTCCTGGTACGCAGTTCGTCGATAAACTCTTTCTCTCTGCCTTTATCCTTCATCTCAATACTGTAATTCAGTTCAAATACACTGCCCAGATCCGTGGTCTTTACCTTTACCAGCTCCGATCTGTTTAAAAACCGGGCGAAGATATCATCAAAGATCTGCGTATAATCAAGGCTTTCCGGCACCAGTATCTTAAGATGTCTTTCTCTCTCGCCTTTGGCTCCGAAGCCTGTGCTCATCAGCAGAATATATATAGCGCCTACCGTAAGTACTATCGCTGCGCTGTAGATAACGTAGCCCATACCGTTTGCCAGTCCTACCGCCATCGCAAAGAATATGGCCGTGATATCCTTAGACGATCCCGGTGCCGATCGAAATCTTACCAGTGAGAATGCTCCCATCACCGATACCGCTGCACCAAGGTTTCCGTTTACTACAGTTATCACTACCTGCACCAGTGCCGGAAGTATCACAAGGGCTACAACGAAGTTCCTGCTGTAATTGCTTTTATACATATACAGAAGAGCTATCACCAGTCCGCATATCACGGATGCTATAAGGCTGATAAATGCTCCGCCTGTTGTAAGCTCGCCTGCCTGATCAAGTAAATATGATGTAAACATATATTGTCCTCCTTTTGTTTAATATTTTCTCTAAGCCCTTCCAGATATACTCTTCCGTATTTGGAAAAGGATGTGGAATATATCTTAAGATCCGATAATATCTGTACAAACCATACCGGCAATGCACCCGGTGCTTTTATCTCCAGAAGACTCATCCCTTCTTCCATCAGCAGTTCCCCCTGATCACCGGCGGAAAGCATAAGCTCACTTTTCCTGCTCCTTATGCGTTCATCTATGGTAAAACGTATGTTTTTATCATCACTGACCACATATGCTATACGGTCATATGCCAGATAGGTATCGGGTCTCAAGCCGTGATACTTTATCATATAGTCGATCTCCCTAAGTATCTGGCAGTCATATTCTTCCGGATATATACCCTTTTCAATGTAGTCCACAGCCACTCTGTACGGTAATTCAATCCTGCGTTTATAAACCACAGCTTTCCATTTCTTTTTCATCTCCAGAAAAACCATGTCTTCATCTTCAGGTGTCCCGTATGAGCGAAGCCTCAGTTTTTCTTTATAAACCGGCTTATCCAGCGACTCTCTTATCAGTTTATTATCCTTTGTATCAAAATAGATATTGCTTATGGAATACCTGCTGTACACATCTTCTTCTATCCTGCCGGCAATCCTTTTTATCAAAGCCTGCTTTTGCATATCATTTAGCAGGTATTTCTTTTCCACCCGCTTGAATATCCCCGCCATTTTCTCACCCCGCTTTCCTTTGTGATGTATCCGATGCTGAAATGATACAATAAAAAAATGTCCACTTTCTGTTTAGGAAGTGGACATTCTGTGCCGATTTGGTGTTTAAACTGTGAACTTATAAATTTACTGGGACTTCGTAGCATCCAGCGCAGCTCTCGCCGCCATGATATCTGCTCCAAGCTCTACTGTTTCGTAGAGAAGATGGATACGACCTGCAGGATCCATTTTTTCGTAATTGATAGCAACACGCTGAACCACTGTAGCACAGGCCTCTGCCGATATATCAAGCAGTATCACCAGCACCTGACGTCCGGAGTACTGTGTAGAAACATCACCACGGCGAAGTGTGGAATAAAGTGCCTGATCAAGGCGCTCAACCGCTTTTTCAAGCTCCTCCTTCTTAGGCAGATATCCTTGATCCGGAGCCAGGGTAAAGAGTACCATACGCGCATCTATAGAGCCACGCTCAGCCCTGCGGTGAAGGAAATTATATACATACTGGAAACCTCTGATATCCAGCAGATAAGCACCTTTATCAGGTATGCCGCTGCTGAAGTTACTCTGAAGGCTCCAAAGATCCACATTATTGGTGGTATTGGTATCCCCTTCTTTCGAATAAAAATGATAATTGTGCTTTCCGTTTTGTTTCACAAAATAAAGTGCCTTATCAGCCATGGAATAAAGATGCACGAAATCCCTGGCATCCTCGGGAGCAATAGAGATACCTATTGAAAGCGATGTATTGGCATCAAAACGTCCCTCTTTAAGCTTCCATGAAAATTCTGACATCAATGTTTCTGCCTTGCGTTTTAAGGTCTGGCGATCCGTCACTCCGCTGAAGAAGATCATAAACACATCACCGAACACTCTGCAGAGGACATCATCGGAATCGGTATTTTCCTGCATTACCCTTGCTACCATCTGCATGGTAGCATCTCCGGACTGCGATCCGTATACATCCGCAAATGCCTTGGAATTATCCATATCGATCATGAAAAGACTTCCGCTGTAGTTATTATTCAGGCGGTGATCGATTATCTGTACTGCAGCATTCCAGTCAAGAAGACCTGTAAGAACATCTCTCTGGGAATCATCCACAAAATCGTTATGTCCCTGCATAAGTCCGCCCAGACTTCTCTGCTGGTCTATTTCACCCATTATCTCACTGATCTGAGCGAGGAGGTTACTAGGTATGAATGGTTTGATAACAAAGCCGGCCGCTACAGTCATACAGCGCTCTTCCAGCTCCACATCCCTTTTCGACATGCACACGATGGGGATCCTTTTGGTAGCCTCATTGTTACGTATACGGTTTATCAGCTCAAAACCATCCATAACAGTGAGCTGGACTTCCATCAGTATAAGATCCGGTATCGTGGTCGTCAGGAACTGTAATACCTGCGGTCCCGTGACCATTTCCGTAACCTTAAAGGTATTTCCAAGCGTGGTACGGATCACCTCAAGGCTAGTCCTGTCTTCATCTACTACAAGAATGTGTTTCATGTTAACCCCTCCCTCAATAATCTATCAGCATTTCAATCAATCATCATCAACACTGTAGTTAGGCGCTTCCTTTGTAATATGTATATCATGAGGATGGCTCTCCTTTAAGGATGCTGCTGTTATTTTAATAAATCTGCTGCTATCCTGCAAGGTCTTTATGTCTTTTGCCCCGCAATAGCCCATGCCGGATCTTAATCCGCCCATAAGCTGGAATACTGTATCCTCAACAGTTCCCTTATAAGCTACACGGCCTTCAACGCCTTCGGGAACCAGTTTCTTTGCATTTTCCTGGAAATATCTGTCCTTGCTGCCGTTCTCCATGGCAGAGATAGATCCCATACCACGGTATACCTTGTACTTGCGGCCCTGGAAAAGCTCAAAGGTTCCGGGGCTCTCATCGCAGCCTGCAAAGATCGAACCCATCATACATACGCTGCCGCCTGCAGCCAGTGCCTTGGTTATATCACCGGAATATTTGATCCCGCCGTCTGCGATTATGGGGATACCGTAATCTTTAGCCACAGCATATGCATCCATGATCGCAGTCACCTGGGGTACGCCTATACCGGCAACTACACGCGTGGTACATATGGAACCGGGACCTATACCAACCTTTACAGCATCCACACCGGCTTCTATAAGATCCTTTGTAGCCTCCCCTGTAGCAACATTTCCGGCTATAAGCTGAAGCTTCGGGAACGCTTCCTTTACCATCTTCACACAATTGATAACATTCTTTGAATGCCCGTGAGCGGAATCCAGAACAATGACATCCACTCCGGCCTTAGCCAGTGCAGATACACGATCCAGAACATTTGCGGTGATACCGACTGCCGCACCGCAAAGAAGTCTTCCCTGGGCATCTTTTGCTGCCAGAGGATACTTTATGGCTTTCTCTATATCTTTTATTGTAATAAGTCCCTTTAATGAATAATCATCATCCACGATAGGAAGTTTTTCCTTACGTGAAGCAGCCAGTATCTTCTTGGCTTCCTCAAGAGTTATACCCTCCTTTGCGGTAACCAGATTCTCACTGGTCATGGACTCTCTTATCTTCTTATTGAAATCCGTCTCAAACTTAAGATCACGATTGGTAATGATACCTACCAGCTTACGGCCCTCGGTGATCGGTACACCGCTTATACGGTATTTAGCCATAAGCGCATCCGCATCAGCCAGGGTATGATCCGGTGATAATGAAAACGGATCGGTAATAACACCGTTCTCAGAACGCTTTACCTTATCTACTTCATCCGCCTGCTCATCAATACTCATATTCTTGTGGATGATACCTATTCCTCCCTGCCTGGCCATCGCTATAGCCATGCGGTGCTCCGTCACTGTATCCATACCGGCACTCATAACGGGAATATTGAGGCGTATCTCTTTGGTAAGATCCGTTGACAGATCTACCTGATTGGGTATCACTTCCGAATAGGAAGGTACCAGCAGCACGTCATCAAATGTAATGCCCTCACCTATGATCTTTCCCATAACAGCTCCTTTCCTTTTTTGTGATCTTTGCTGCGTCCAAACCCCTTATCAGTCGAAAAATACCTTCCTGGGCGCGTTGTTCTGCACCAGCTTAACAAATTCAGCAGGCAGATCGAGCAGTATCTTGCGTCCGCCTTCATATATCATGGCATAAGGAGGCTCCTCTTTTGAAGTATCCATACTCCAGTAATTCGTTTCTGTCAGCTGCCTGTTTTTGTACTCGCCCAGCCTGTATGAATTAGAGGGTGCCAGGATCTCGATCTTATCCAGATCAAATGTTTCCAGATCCTTGCGTTTTTCCTTAGCCATTATCTTTGATACCGTGATCGACTTATCACAATAGAGATATTCATATTCAATATCGGTAAGCGGAAATATCAGATAGCGGTATGCCATACCCAGCAGAGCTCCTGCCAGTATCGCAAGAGTGGGCATAAAGAAGAATACAGCGATCGTTATCAGAACTATGAGCACAATACTCCCGTATTTAAGCACCTTATCCTTAGGCTCGGTGTTCTTCTTTACCAGATGCTCCATATATGAGTCCATCATATAACCTCTCAATCGATGAATTCTGTTAATATTACCATATCACCGAAATTTCTTCAAGACAGGAAAGGAAATAATTTCCCTTCGGCGGCTTTTTCTTTTAAAATCTCTAAGCCTGTGATAAAATCAGATAAAACTTCGGCCGGAGGCTTTACCATGAAAGAACAATTATATACCATTCCCTTAAATGACGCCGTTAATGCCGGGGACGAATGCCCCTTCTGTTTTGTGGAGCGCTCCCTTGAACAGGATTCGCTGGATTTCGTGCTGGGCAGCTGCGCTTCCTATATGGAAAGCGACGTACGCGAGCTTACCGATGCACAGGGCTTCTGCCGTGAGCACTTTAAAAAGATGTTCGATTACGGAAATACCCTGGGAAACGGCTGGATCTTAAAGACCCATTTTATGAAAACGCGCAATGATCTGGATAATGAGATAAAGCGCTTCCGCCCCGGCAAAGTGAGCCTTGCGGATAAATTAAAGGGAAAGACGGCTTCCAACAGCATAGTCAACTGGGTGCGCGCACGCGAGGAATCCTGCTATGTATGCCGCCATTCGGAAGAGATCTACGCCCGCTATATCGATACTTTCTTCGTTATGTTTAAGGATGATGAGAATTTCCGCAGCCGAGTAGCTGCGAGCAAGGGCTTCTGCATAACTCACTTCGGCGATCTGTGTGCTGCTGCCGATGCAAAACTAAGCGGCCCCCAGCTGGATGCTTTTTATGAGATGATATTCCCTCTGATGCAAAAGAACCTTGACCGTCTGCAGGAGGATGTGAACTGGCTGATCGAGAAATTTGATTACCGTAATGCGGACGCCGACTGGAAGGAATCAAAGGATGCCGTCCAGCGCGGCATGCAGAAATTAAAAGGCGGATATCCTGCGGATGCGCCGCTTAAAATGAAGAAGTAAACAAACTAACAGGGGCTTCCGAGGAAGCCCCTGTTCATATCCCCGGTCATTAGGAGTGCTTCCTGTCATTCTGAGCCTTCCCTGTCATTCTGAGCGCAGCGAAGGATCTTATTCCTCACTGACAGCATTCCTTATCACCTCGTCCGATACTATCTTACCGTCGGAAATGGTGATGATACGGTCGGCCATCGCCGCGATGCTCTCATCATGTGTTACCAGTATCATGGTCTGCGAAAACTTCCTGGCGCTGTTTCTTAAAAGCGTCATTATCTCCATCCCCGTAGCCTTATCCAGATTACCGGTAGGCTCATCTGCCAGTATCAGCGCCGGATGATGTGCGTAGGCTCTGCCTATCGCCACCCTCTGCTTCTGGCCGCCGGATAGTTCCTCCGGCATATGGTAACGACGCTCTTCCAGGCCCAGCATTATCAGGAGCTTAGTCATATTCTCTTCCTTCATGCGTACGCCATCCAGACGCACGGGTATCTCGATGTTTTCTTCCACATTAAGTACAGGGATAAGGTTGTATTCCTGAAAGATGAATCCTATCTTTCTCCTGCGGAATTCCGCGCGCTGCTTTGCTTTCATGCTGTGTACGTCCTCTCCGTCCAGCACCACGCTGCCAAAGGTTGCGCTGTCCACTCCGCCCAGCAAAGAAAGCAGGGTAGACTTTCCCGAGCCGCTGGCTCCCACTATGGCCACGAATTCCCCTTTCTCAACATTAAAGCTCACATGATCCAGCGCCACCACCTTAGTCTCATCATTGCCTCCGTATACCTTTGTAAGGCCTTTTACTTCAAGATAACTCATATTTTTCTCCTCTCATTTTATAAAGATCCTTCGCTTCGCTCAGGATGACACCGCCCGGTTTATTCCCCCGTTTTTTTTAAGAAACAGCAGGAAATGCAGGTATAGGCGCCTTCGCCGGTGCGGCTCTTTGCCGTGATCACTCCGTCATGCGCCTCCACTATCTGTTTTGCCAGCGCCAGACCTATGCCCACTCCGCCGCTGCGCTCGCCGTTTGAGCGTTTTGCACGGTAGAAACGGTTAAATATCTTTGGCAGTTCATCTGCCTCTATCCCCTCTCCGATGTCTGTCACATCTACCACCACAGCCATTGGCGTAGCCGATATACCTATTTCAACAGTGCTGCCCGCATCGGCATATTCCCCCGCATTTTTAATGATATTCTGGAAAGCCTCCTGCAGCCAGTCCTTATCCTGACTGATGCGCGCATCCTCTTCCCCGCTTTCGGATATATGCACCTTAAGCTTTTTAGCTTCAAATATCGCCTCAAGCGCATGAACGCTTTTTTCGATCGTATCCCTTACAGAGCAAGGAGTCCTCTCCATAACATAGCTGCCCGATTCCAGCTGCGCTATCTTTAAAAGTCCCGTGACCAGCCAGCGTATCCTTTCCATCGAACGCATTGCCCGGTCAGAGAGATCTTCACTTTCCGGAATACGGTCGGCCATTTCTTTTTTAAATATGTCGATATATATCTCCAGTGTGGCAAGCGGCGTCTTCATCTGATGGGTGATATCGCTCATCAGGTCCTTAAGCCATTTCATTCCTGTAATGCGTTTATCTTCCTTATCCGACAGGATACGGCTTATCTCTTTCAATTCTTCCAGCTGTCTGGCAAATATGCTGTCCTTAGCCAGCATTGCAGCTTCCTTTTTATCCGGCTGCCAATTGTCAAAATCTTCCCTAAGGCCGCTTAACATCTGCTCGATCGCCGACGCTTTCCTGTATATACACTTTATTGCATAAAGCCCTGCCAATGCCTGGATCACTGATACAGGCAGCACCCAATATGCGCTAAATCCGTTCAAAAGCCACAATACTACTGTCACTATCAGGCATACTGCCGTTATGATACAGTAGTATCCTTCTTCACGCTTGATCATTCCGCCTCCTCCCAGCGATAGCCCTCGCCACGCACCGTCTGTATGGGATCATGTCCGTATACCTGCTTAAGCTTATCCCTGAGACGCTTTACATATACCGAAGCGGTATTAGGATCCGCATATTCATCGGTATCAAAGATACTCTTCATTATCTGCTCACGGCTTATCACTCCGCCATGCTCCGTAAACAGTTTCAAAAGCCTGTACTCATTAGGGCTTAAATCTATCCGTTCATCCTTATTCCAAAGGCAGAGCCTGTTTGCATCGATATTAAGATCACCGTGCCTTTGCCTAAGCCTTAGTTTCGAGCGTATGCGCGCCACAAGTTCCGCCGTCCTGAAGGGCTTGGTCACATAATCATCTGCTCCTGCCCCAAAGGCCTTTACCACTTCCTTCTCGCCGTCAAGGGCTGTGAGGAAAATGACCGGAAGCTGTGCATCCCTGTTCCTTATATACTCACAAAACTCATAGCCTTCGCCATCGGGCAGCATCACATCCAAAAGCACCAGATCCGGCGCTTCATCATTAAGCAGCTGCTTAGCTGCCTCCAGACAGTCCGCACGCTTCACATCAAAGCCTTCGCTCTTAAGCGACCAGCCCAGGGCTGCCGCCAGGTCACTATCATCTTCTACCAGTAATATTTTCATATACTTCTCTTCCACTCGGCATAATTCGCAGTCGCAACTGTTCCCGATATCAGTATGCATATCAAAACAGCCGCTCCAACCGGCCATTTAAATACATAATCCGCCCCGGCTTGTAAAATTATAAACCTTTTGATCACTGTAAAGCTTATCAGAAAACTTGCCGCGCTCCCCGTTATCGCTGCAAAAGCTGCTCCGAAGCCGTGCTCTATCAGCATCATCTTAAATTTCTGTGCCGGATCCATACCCACCACATCATACAGCCTCAGTTCTTTTTTACGTATGCGCATATCGGCCTGCAGGGTATTGAGCAGCTGAAAGATGCATACCAGCATGATAAATACGGCAACTATAAGAGCAGCAAGAGTCACCACGTTAAGCGCATTCGCCATTTCGAAATAATCATTTGAATACCTGTTATTGTACCCAAGATCGTTCTCCTGCGTAAAATTCAGGATGGCATTATCCAGTATATCCATATCACGTTTTATACCTGTCTCGCATCTGTATACAAAGAAGCCCAAATCCCCGCTGCTGTATGAAAATGTGTATCCGTTTTTTTTAGGCTCAAGCTTATCCGCGGCTGCAAGCTTATCAAGACGGCTTATCAGAGTCTCCACCGGGTATATCACACGTATATATGAAGATTTCTGTTCATTATTCACTCTATAGCTATCAAGACTGCCCTGTGTATATACTTCCTCAGAAAGTACTCCGCTCACTTTAAGCTTCTCTCTATAGCCCTCCTCAAACATAAGCTCCCTTAAACACTCCAATATCTGCTTTATATTATAATTATTCTCAGGCAGTCTTTTTGAACAGTCATAGCCTTTGCTTTGCAGTTCGGAAAGCATTTCATCCAACATACGCTCATAATCCTGCGCATCGCCTTCATTTCTTCTGTAACTGTATAAAACAGGCAGTTTTTTCTTTTCATCATTGGGATCCGTAAGGCGTTCGGTCTTTTTTTCCACACCGTTTACAAAATAAACCACCTTTCCCGTCTCATCCCACCATGCTCCTACCCCAAGGCGCTCCGATACAGCCGCTACGGCATCCATATATATCTGTCTGGCTTTGGCCGCACCTTCCATACTCAATATCTCTATAGCATCACCGGCGTGATAGGAGGTCTTTCGCCCTTCGCTCCTGAGCGCAGGCGATATATCGCAAAGCAGCACACCGTTTTCGCTTACCATTTTTTCATAATCAATATCCCCTTCGATAAGATATGGTCTTTCCTTTTCCATATCCTCCGCATTACAGCCCATCTCAAAAACACTCGATACCGGGCCATGGCCTTTTTCACAAAGACGTTTAAGCTCATCATTATAGAAATAGGGAGATGAATTTATGGTATAATGAAAATGCATATACATAACGGAAAAGGTATCCGTCACATTTGCCCTGCCATCCAGTACTGACTTAAGATGTTCGTTCCACTCCGGATCATACACTTCTGCATCCACCCTGATGTTGCCTTTATAGACAAACTCCCTGTATTCATCTGCCGTTCCACCCATATGCTTTCGCATGGTGGCCTTTAACGATTCCGTAAACGACAATACCGTAAGCAGCATAAGCGCTGATATAAAGATCGCAATGAACACAGCCTTTGTACTGCCCCTGCCCCTTTTGGCATTCCTGTGGGCATAAAAGCCGCTCACGCCAAAAAGCTTCTCTGCCATGGATATCTTCTCTTTTTTCTTCTTTTTCTTAGTAAGTCTTAATGCCAGCAGCTTAATAGCTTTCCCCACGGTAAGTTCCTTTGCCAAAGCGCCACGCAGCGCTTCCAAAGGAGATACCTGCGAAGATAATCTTGCAGGCTCAACAAGAGAAAACAATGTAACGCCTATGCATAACAAGGTGGTATACAAAGCCGCTGACGGATAGAAATGAAACGCAAACACATCCATCAGATCAAGCATTTTGATAAGCCAGGGCTCTATTAGCTTAAGCATCTCATATCCCACCCCCAGCCCGATAACAGATGCCATAAGGCTCATGATCATGCCTTCTGTCAGAAGCAGGATCAGATTCTGCCGCTCGGACATACCAACGCAGCGGAGCAGCCCGTAATCCCTGCTGCGCTCCGTAACGGCTATCATCATGGTATTTCGCAGTATCACAACGGAAAACAGACCGAATACAGTCGCGCCGAAGGTCAAAAGAAAATTGATCAGCGCCGTCTCCACGGATTCGTCCTGCCTCAGATACTTCTCAACATATCCCATCACGCCAATTTCCATACCGTATTTCTGTCCCAGATCGGCAGCGCTCTTTCTCAGATTCTTCGTATCTTTTAGCTTTATCTTAAAATCATATCTTTCATCTGCCTTTATCTGCGACGGTAATACCCTGCGATAATAGGACGGATAATCCATATCCAAAACAACTATGCGAAGCTCCTCTATCGCCGGATCATCTGCCATGCGCTTAAGCGCCTCTGCCATTTCTTTTGTATAAGGAGTATTATCGCTGATCGAAAAGAGCTCGTAAGGATCTGTACTGTATACCGAATAAAACGCATAATCCCAGAAGGAATATCCTGCCGTAAGTATGCAGAAGCTTAAGATAAAAGTAAGCGCGATACCCAGCACCGAGTACAGGGTACGCGCTTTATTATGCCACATATACTGTTTTGCCAGATGCAGATAATATCCCATTTTCGCCTCCGTCTGTTTAATCCAGTATAGCATCCCCCCCGTATATTTCAAATTACAGTTTTGTAATAAAAAGCCGCGGGTGGCTGCCCGCGGCTTGGATCCGTCTTATTAAGAAAGTCTCTTTCTTATCTCAGGATGTCTCACGTAATACTCCCTCTTATCCTCATACATCCTCTGATCGGCGATCTTAAGAGCTGTCCTCACATCCCTTATGTCCTGCTCGACGCATCCGCCTATCGCAAATGATACACGCTCGTATTTTTCAGATACTTTCTTAAGCTTTTCCATGCCTTCGATCATCTCCCGCGTATCCGTTCCCGGCAGTATCACGGTAAACTCATCTCCGCCGGCGCGATAGATACAGTCCGCAGGATATACTTCCAGAAGCGCCGCAGCGGCATCACGAAGGAGCGCATCTCCTGCCGTATGTCCCAGCTCATCATTTACCAGCTTCAATCCGTTTAAGTCCACAAAGACCACGGCAACAGACTGTTTCACCTTCTGCGGATCGCTTACGAGCTTATCAACATAATTGTTCATCTCGTTTCGGTTGAGCACGCCAGTGAGCATATCCTTTGAACTTAATACCTTAAGCCTGTTTAAGAGGAGATAGCTGTTTATCTCCGAACCCAGGATAAATGTGGTAAGCTCCATCATCTCCTTTATCTTAGGCGCATATTCCTCGATAAAGTTTATGACCCAGATATATCCCAGTAGATCGTCACCGAATTTGAGCGGGAACAGCGCAATATTGTTTACTCCTGAATCCTTCAGCGTTTCATGCCACTCCGGCGCTTTCTCCCTGACATATTCCATATCTCTGTCATTCTTGGCGATTATGCAGTTACTGCTGCCGATAAGTCCGTCCCAGCTTTCGGTTATCCTGTAAAATTCTTTACTGGCAGGCGTGATTATATTCTTCCTTCCGGCACGCAATCCTATAGTGCCCGAAAAATCCCTGCACAGAACCTGAGTCTTCTTCTCGTATCTGTCAACCAGAAGTATGCTGCACTGTTCGGCATGACTCATATTGCGCAGATCAACTATCACGTCCTGCATGGTCGCCTTGAAATCCTTTGCGCCACGCAGCTTTATACAGGTTTCCAGCACCTCTTTAGCCAGGTCGCTGTCCACATTTGACATACGCTTGGTATTCGCCTCAAAATTGACCTCCATGGTATAGGTGCAATAATGGATATTCCCGTCCGGCGGTCCCGCAGGAAGGAAAGTCATATTAAACCATACAGGCATATGTGATGGTTTTACATATGAGTGCAGGCATTTATTCTGCACCGCGCTCCTGAAACAGAAGTCTTCGAAATTCAGATCACGCGGAACATAATCCGTATATATGCTTCCCGGGATAAACTTATCCGATCTCATCTGATAATCGCCGGCCGGCCTTTCGATCGAATCAATATATCCGCGGTTTCCGGCCACTATACGCAGTTCCCCCATCGATCCGTCTTTAAGAACCTCCACCGACATCACACTTGTCGGAGCCTGTATGCTGTCTGCCAGATTTTGAAAATCAGTCGCCATTTTTAACCCCCTCAAACAATTCTATCATCGGCTACACCTCTATCTTAAGCCAAAAGTCATCTTCTGCCATTCTGCCCTCAGTCTTTTCGATGATCATCATAGGATCATAAAAGGGTATCCCCAGTTTATCAAGCTCAAGCTTCATCTTATCACGGCTTCTTGGAAAACATCGCGATTCAAGGAACTCCTCATAATCCGAATACGTCGGTTCTGTATTGATACCGAAGGCTCTGTATTGCAGATTGTCTGTATAATTTTTTATCTCAACTATACGCCGGTTCTCATCAGCATCTATGATAGTACATATCTCATCCTTATACATATAAAAGATCCGAAGCCTTAACTCTTTTTCCGGAATACTCAGTTTCTTAGGCCATGCATTATCACGTTTAAGGATTTCCATTAAAGTAACGACCGGTCCCGTTATCTTCTTATCACTGCTCTCCCAGCGTTCAACAGTAGGTTTTGAACAACCCGCAAATTCCGCAAACTCCTTTTGTGTCATATTGAGCTGTTTTCTCAGTTCCTTGATGCGCTCTGCTGTTGTATACTCCGGAATAATATACTTCATTCTCTGGACTCCTTAGTGATTCTCTACAGCGATTAAACCATTAATTTAATGGTTTGTCAAGGTGTTTTTGCCATTATTTTAATGGTCCAGAATGAATTTCGTGTTTAAAAAAAGCCGCATGATAACATATATCAAACGGCTTTTCTAAATATAACATTCTTATGACATGCAGTATGATATTACTCTTCCTTACCCTCTTCAGGCACTACGCACTTAAGATGGAGCTCATCAAGCTGCTTGTCGCTTACTGCGGAAGGCGCATCCATCATCAGATCCGCTGCATTCTTGTTCATAGGGAAGGTGATGACCTCGCGGATGGATTCCTCACCGGTAAGCAGCATGATCATGCGGTCCACTCCGGGAGCGGCTCCTGCGTGAGGGGGCGCACCGTAGGTGAAAGCATTGTACATGGCGGGGAATTTAGCCTTAACATCATCCTCACCTAAGCGTACCATCTCAAAGGCCTTGACCATGATCTCCGGATCGTGATTACGAACGGCGCCGGATGCCGACTCATAACCGTTGATGACCAGATCATACTGGAATGCGGTAATGCTCAGAGGATCGACCTCTCCCTTAGCAGCCTTTTCAAGTATCTCAAGTCCGCCGTTAGGCATGGAGAAAGGATTATGGCAGAACTCAAGCTCGCCGGACTCCTCTCCTATCTCATACATGGGGAAGTCAACTATCCAGCAGAACTGATACTGATCTTTATCCATATGCTTGGGGCAGAGCAGGCCCAGCTTGCTTCTTAATACGCCTGCGGTCTTCTGCGCCACGCCAAGTGCGCCTGCTGCCAGACCAACGAAATCGCCTGCCTTAAGCCCAAGGCCTTCAACCACCTTATCTTTGATAGGCGCTACAAACTTGGAGATGCCGCCTACGATCTCACCGTTCTCATCCACGCGGAACCAGAAAGTCTTTTTAGCAGTCTGAACTTCCACATCTGCCACCAGCTGGTCTATCTGCTTGCGGGTAGCCTTAAAATCGGAAACTACCACAGCCTTTATCTTTGTATCTGCGCTCTCTTCGAAAGGTCCGAAGCCGCAGCCCTTAAGGAGCTCCGTTGCATCCTGAAGTTCCAGATCTATGCGCAGGTCCGGCTTGTCGGTACCGTACTTCTCCATAGCCTCAAGGAAAGGAATGCGCTTAAAGGGTGCGGGAGTGATCCTCTTATATATACCGTACTTCTCAAATACGGGAACCAGTACCTTTTCAAGCACTGCCAGGACATCTTCCTGATCAGCAAAAGCCATCTCCATATCCATCTGATAGAACTCACCGGGAGTACGGTCGCCTCTTGCATCCTCATCACGGAAGCAGGGCGCTATCTGGAAATATCGGTCAAAGCCGGAGGTCATGAGCAGCTGCTTAAACTGCTGGGGTGCCTGGGGCAGCGCATAGAACTTGCCGGGATGCTTTCTGGCGGGTACCAGATAATCCCTTGCGCCCTCGGGAGACGATGCCGTAAGTATGGGTGTGGTCATCTCAAGGAAACCTTCCTGAGTCATAAGTCTGCGAAGCTCGGCAACAACATTGCAGCGCAGTACTATGTTCTTCTTTACCTCGGGATTGCGCAGATCCAGGTAACGGTACTTAAGGCGCAGGTTCTCATCGGCCTCTTTGCTTCTGTTTATCTCAAAAGGCAGCTCGTTGTTTCTGTTCTTTCCAAGCACTTCCACGCTTGTGGGAACCACCTCAACATCGCCCGTAGGGATCTTGGGGTTCTTATTGCTGCGCTCTCTTACTTCGCCCTCTATCTTAATAGTGGATTCCTTGGTGATATCCTTAAAGGCGCGAACCATGTCCTCGTCTTCCACCACCAGCTGGGTAGTACCGTAGTAATCACGCATTATTACGAATGCCAGATTGCCGCCAACCTCCCTCATGTTCTCCATCCAGCCGCACAGGGTTACCTTCTTACCCGCATCGGACTGTCTCAATTCTCCGCAGTTGTGTGTACGCGATTGTGTCATTTTACTTACCTCTTTCTTAAATACATGAGCTTTTTTAAGCCCTTGATCAAAATCCGAGATATTATAACACATATTTTATGAATAACATATATATTTTTGATATGTTTGTACGGTCTTATGTACCAAGTATAACCGTCCCGCTTTGTGTATGGCGGATGGTGTTGGTATCAGCGCAAAGTTCTTTTATGAGATTGAAACCCGGAAAATCAATTATTCTCTCCCCATAATAAGGACTCATCCCCAAGATTAGCCACAAAACGCTGACCGTTTTTAAGCTTTATAAACAGAAACGGGCCGTCTGTAAATGCAAACATGCTGCATTTATATGAAACAAGAGAAGGAAAATCCCTCTTCTCATATTCCTGCTGTCTTTTTAGGTACATTGCGTACAGCTCATCCTTGCTGCCGCTTATCTTCTCCCCTCTTTTGTTTTCCGGTCCCGTGATCACATCTATCTCATCCAAAGAAACAGCTTTTACAAATATATCTCTGTATGCCTGATCCCTGGCAAGTATATTAAAGAATCTGTCTTTCTCATCGTTGTCCATACATACCAGTCTGTCGTTAAAAAATAAACCGCTGTTAAAATGCACCATAAAAACATCTGCAGGTCCGTAAAATCTCTTCTCTTCATCCGAACTCTTCTTTAATGCCTCACACAGGATCCCTATAGCCTCTTTATCCTTTATCACATAATCCTTCATGGCATTATAGTAATAATCTTCATCATTATTGAATCTGTAATGGTCTTTACTGTAAAAAGTCACTTTGACGGATTCTATATCCGAAACAGAGGGGATATTCTCTTTCAATCCTTCATCCGCATAACTTACAGCCGTCATGAAGGCCAGATCAAAAAATATCACGATCAGAAATGCCGGGACAGCATGCAAACACTTTTTAACGCTTCGTGTATTGATAAGTTCGTATAAAAAGTATACCGCTATGGTTAGTACACATCCCCAGACTATTGCACTCACGTCCCATCTGCCAAATCGTCGTAATGATGGCTCGATTATCAGATACATTGGGAAAAGCGATACTCCGCATGCAGCCATTATCCTAAAGAATGCTTCTGTTTTAGAGGATACCGCAGCTTTCTGAGCCGTCTCCGATCTGCGCTTTCCATACAGCCACACTCCCACAGCAAAATATATCACCCCGACAATAAATGTATAGAGCATGCTTTTGGGGCTTTTTATTGCATCATAGGACTGGTGTTTCAAATATCCGGTTATGAGATTCAGCGCAGTATTAAGCCTGTCGTCAAAAATACTGCCCGCCAGACCATCCGGCAAAGTATTATTGCTGTAAGAAACGAGGTTCACACCAACAAAGATCACTGCTCTGGGAACAATAAGAATACTCAAATACATAAATAAAACAGATACTATCTTTCCTCCCAATGCCAGGGCTATCATCATTATGGCTGTAGTAAATAAAGATGCAGCAAAGTAATTACCGCACACTGTCCAAAACCTGTTATCCTCACTGTTGATGAGGGGAATGATAAGATTCATAAGCTCCGTCAGGATACCCACAGCAAATATCATTACAGCATCCACGCTAAGCACTGCCAGTGCCGAAGAAAACATCCGGCTTTGCGGCTTTACCGGCAGAGAATAAAACACATCACTCCCTGAGCGTTTCATCTGATGTGAAAACAGATACAGAAGAAGCATGGGCGATACCCCTAAAAACACACCCACCAAAGGTGATGTTGACATCTGAAAGCTTATGAGCAGACGCCTCCATTCAGGCGGATGAAAGCGGTATATGCCAGAGCGCAGGTTCACCACTATATCCAGTCCAAGGATAAAAACCAAAAGTACCGCCGCCGGGAATAAAAGGCGTCTTAATGCATCAAGATAAGCCCCTTTATGGAAAAGCCCTCCGTTTCCTTTATTCATCTTCCTCACCCTCCTCTAAATCAAATGTATATCCCAGCGATTCCGCCTCGCACGTGAATACTTCCTCAAGGGAAAGAGGCAGTATTTCCAGTAAAAGAGGCTTCTTTTTTGCAATATGTTTTCTAATATGTTCCTCACTGCCCCTCACTATCAGGCTGGATACGGATCCGCTTTTTTCATATTTAACGATCTCAAATCCCTCGAAGATGCTCTTGTCATAATCGCCCTCAAAGGCAACCTGTGCTTTCAAAAGCCTTATCTTAAGATCGTCTGTCCTCTGATCCAGAAGAAGCCTGCCATCATGTAAAAACAAAAGCTGATCGCACAGATCCTCAAGCTCACGCAGAGAGTGACTGCTTATGAGCACCGTGATATTCTTATCTGCCACCTCCCTGCATATCAGTTTTCTCACAGCTTTTCTGACCACCGGATCAAGCCCGTCAAAGCTTTCATCCAGCAATAGATATTTTGTACGTGCAGCCAGCGCCAGTATCAGTGCAGCCTGCCTGCGCATTCCCTTTGAAAATCCTGAGATCTTACTCTTCGCATCAAGATGAAAACTCTCACAAAGATGCTCAAAATATTTCATATCATATGACGGATAATAAGATGCATAAAACCGCGCCATACTTTTTAAACTGCTTCCCTCTGCAAAATACGCTTCATCAGCCAGATAAAAGATATCCTCTCTGACAGAAGCATCTTTGTCGGGCCGTTTTCCCTCAAAATTGACCTCCCCTTCGTCCGGAGTATATACGCCGCTTATACAACGGATAAGAGTGGATTTTCCCGCACCGTTTGAACCAACAAGACCGCAGATACTCCCGTCATTTATCTGCATCTTCACTCCTTTAAGTACCATCTTATCTTCAAATGCTTTTGAAAGATTCTCTGTCTTTATCATCCCTCATTCCCTCCGTATACATCTTTAACGCAGCCCAGTATCTCTTTCTCGCTTATCCCGGCCAGCTTAAATTTTTCCAGATGTGCTTTTAACTCTTTTAACTCCTCACGGTGCATATCCTTAAGCACATCTTTTGCATCCGGTGATATGAAACTCCCCTTACCCGGAACCGATCTTGTGATCCCCCTTCTGTCCAGCTCGGCAAAAGCTTTCTGTATCGTATTGGGATTAACGGACAGCTCCCCGGCAAGCGTTCTTACACTTGGCATACGGTCTCCTTCGTGCAGTATCCCTGTAAGTACATAGGTTTCGGTCTGCCTGACCAGCTGCTCATATACCGGTACGTGACTCATCAGATCTATTTGAAACATGTTTACCTCCGTATCAACTGTATTACTTCGCATAGTACTGTTTAGGATAAATTAACACCTGACGATGTTTCTGTCAAGTGTTAACTTTAAAAAGCTCCATTTTTTGACTTCTTTCGATCTGCACGATCAGTCTTTTCACTTTTCATCCCTCGGTTTCAATTCATAGTCCAACCCCAATATATTCGCAAGCCGAATGGGCTTACCCAATTCGGCTGTACTTTTACCATTCTCCAAATCCGAAATAAAGGTCAATGATTTTAGCGCAAAAAGGTAGGGCCGTGATGTTACCGCTTATAACAGTTCACATAAACTTTATGTTTAAGTACCCGTCTGCGAACTTCGCCGAAGCTATATCAAGGCCGGCGAATTCCCTGGGAACAGGGAATTTACGGCTTTCGTTCTTAACGCCCAAGATCAGCTCATTCTTATCCTGCTCAAGGCGCAGCTCTTCTTTATCCGCGAAGGGAAGATATATACGCAGCGCTGAGTTTTCTGTATCCACACTGTAGATCTCCTTTTCAAACAAAACAGCCGAAGGATCGAAGTCACCGAAGATATTATCTCCTACATCCTTAAGCACTTCCATGGTACGGATCTCCCCATCCTGCAGCTCCACATAAAAGCGCGGTACTTCACTGAAGGATTCTTTTATCTCATTAAGGGCATCTTCCTGCAGTTTCTGCCACTTACTGAAATACCCTTCCATGGCCCTCTCGGGATAGATATGATTTACGATCACGGCATCCACATTGTAATGATAAAGACACAGGCAGGTAAAGTTACGCTTCGCCTCGCTGATCACTATCTTCTCGGGAGTAGTGACCACGCGCAGGCTCACCACGCTCTTATCAAGCATCAGCTTCTGCAGGCGCTCCATCTTATCCATCAGATACTCAATATCGTCAAATACATTATCCTCCGGCATGGGCACTTTCATGAGGCCCTCGATCAGCTTCCCGCCGGTCTTTACCAGAGTCCGCTCCATTGGCAGCACTTTCCTGATGAGTCCCGAAAGCCTTTCGGGATATTTAAGGAGCGCCAGGGTCTCGCCCGTGGGGGCACAGTCTACGATGATGGTATCGTATTCACCGCTCTCCACCACCTCCAGTATCCTGAACATAGAGAAGAGCTCCTCAAGCCCTGGAAATACCAGCAATTCTTCCACTTCGATACCGCCGCCGCTGCCCTTGGCCGTAAGGAGGTTCTTGATATAATCTTTGATGCTGCCCCAGCTTTTCTCACTTTCATAGACCGTATCTATCTCCATGGCATAAAGCTTATCGGAAAGCTTTGTTTCCTCCCTGCCTATCTTTACGCCGAAGGAATCCCCCAGACTGTGTGCCGGATCCGTGCTCATGACCAGCACCTTCTTTCCGGACTCCGCTATCCTGCATGCGCTGGCGCACGCCATGCTGGTCTTCCCTACTCCGCCTTTACCCGTATATATTATCACTCTCATAATGCACATCCTTTCTTGATGTAACCACACTGTGGTCTCTTTTTAATTCTGCTTAAGCCATTGTGCGGTCAGTCTATGTCTACATTCTTTACGCCACAAGGTCTGCCTTTTTACCCCCGGGTCTGTCGACATGATCAGCCAATGTCTACTTTCTTTACTCCCTTAGGTCTGTCGGTTCCTTCCGCCTGCGCCGGTCCTGCCTTTTCGCTTTTAGCAGACTCCGCAATACCCTTTACCGCCATCTCCGCCAGCATCAGCTTAAGCTCCTTTCCTATCACTTCCAGATGACCGGCAGTGCTCTCCGGGAGCAGCGCCAATATAGCTTTTTTCTGATAGCCTGCCGCGGTTTTCAATCTGTTAATCATATCTTTATTCATGCTTAATACCTCCATTCTTTTGAGGACGCGGGGACGGTCCTTCTGTCCTCATTTTTCCTGTGAGGACGCGGGGACTGTCCCTCTGTCCTCTTTTTCCTGTGAGGACGCGGGGACCGTCCCCGTGTCCTCATTTTCCTGTTCAAATTGAATGCGCAGCCTGCCATCCTCCAGTTTTGCGCTCGTCACATTATAGCTTCGCAGGCTGTTGGGAAGCGGGATGTTACGCTTGAAGTTGCCTATCTTTATGACTATATCCGTTGAGGCCTGGTATAGATCGATATCCGCTTTATCGACACAGGGCGTGAATACTTCAAGCTGATATCCTTTTTCATTCTGTGTAAAACTCTCCCTGTCGTTGATGATCCTCGTTCCGAAGACATCCTTATCTGCCAGCACGTTTTCGGCGATCCTTCTGATGGCCGCCTCACCGCGCACCTCTTCGTCATACCAGGGGATCTCGCAGATCGGAAGTGCGCTGAAACATTCCTTCAGGTTAGCGATATATTCCTTCTGCAGCACTATCCATCTGTCAAAAAACTCATTGCCTATATCCGCCGGAAGAATGCGGTTTATGTACAGCCCGTCCACATTGAAATCGTACAGGTTCATGTACATATAATTGCGTCTGGTCTCTTCCACCACCATCTTCTCCGGCGTGGTCACTATCCTGATGCTGCTTACATCCCTGTCCTTTAAAAGCTCCTGCAGCTCCGCCAGCTTAAGATATATCTTTTCTATATCATTCATCGCCCTCTTATTAGGCATCTCAACCTTAAATACCGCCTTGGAAACAGGTGCCAAAAGCCGCACGCCTAACTTTCCGATGGGGAAGAGCTTTTCCATATACCAGGAGAGCAGCTCCGGGAATTTAAGCAGCGATAAGGTTTCGCCCGTCGGCGCACAGTCTACTATGATTCGCTCGTATTCGCCGCTCTTATATATGTCCGCGATCTTAAGCAGTGAAAACAGTTCCTCCAGTCCCGGTATCATCCCCAGATCCGACACGCTCATATTCCCTGTATCCGAAAGCAGCCTGCCTATATAATCTACAATGTACGAAAAGTCATTCTGCATCACATACTCCGGGTCTATCTCATAGAGGGACAGGTTCGGCATAACCTCCTCCTCTTCCTTTCCCAGCTTATGTTCAAACAGATCCCCCAGATTATGTGCCATATCGGTGCTGACCAGCAGCGTTTTCTTTCCTTCCTTTGCGCTCTTGTATGCATGCGCTGCAGCCACGCTGCTCTTTCCCACTCCGCCTTTTCCCGTAAAAATATAGATTCTGCTCATATTGTCCTCCTTTATATTTCCGTTTGTGAATAGTTCCATTCTCGAAGTATTTGTTTATTTTTGTGGCAGCCCCTTAAGGCTGCCCGTTACACCTATATCACTCTATCGTGATCTTCCTGACTTTCTTTGTAGTCTCTTCTTTCTTTCGCTCCTGCTTAAGCACCTCTATCACCTTCACCATCATCTTTCCGAAGAGAGCCGTTTCCTCCTGTGTGAGCGTGGCCATTACCTGCACCACATAATACATTATCTCACTGAACAGTTTCTGAAACTGTACCCTGCCTCTTTCACTGAAGCGGATCAGCACCACTCTTTTGTCTTCTGCGCTGCGGTATCTCTCAAGCAGTCCGTTCTTTTCCATCCTGCCCACTATGCCTGTTGCTGTGTTCAGCGGTACATGGATGTATTCCGCGATCTCACTCATGTTTACTTCACTTTTGCGGTACAGGAGCCAGAAGATCAGGACTTCGTTCTTGGTACAATCCAGGAAGATGTTCTCCCAGATCTCCGTGGATAAGAGTTCCTTAACCTCCTCTATATAATTTGTGACCATTCCGAATGTCTCCTGCGACATTCCTTCCGGATAAAGATCCATATTCACTCCCATGACATTCCTTCCGAATACGGTTCTTATACGCTCCCGCATTTACTTCCTTTATCGAAGTAATTTTATTCTACACCCGAAGTATTTTTCTGTCAAGTATTTTGTTTGATATCCGCTCCAAGCAGCATGGCTTTCATTTCATTATCCAGAGTTGAAAACCAGTTATCAAAACCATAATCCTTCCAAGGCATATTACGGTCAAAGTGATATCTCCAGGGATAATACGGCTCACCTGTCTCCCTGTTCTTTATCTGCCTGATATCCCCTTTTACTTTACCGGGATTTCCTACGACAAGCTGATATTTATCTACATTCCTGTTGACTACGGTTCCTGCCCCTATCAGAGAATCGCTTTGTATCTCTATACCCGGAAGCACTACGGACGAAGTAGCCACGACGGCAAAAGCATGTACATGAACACCTCTCTCCGTATCCGAAGGGGGTGTGGGATCGTTTGTAAACACCACATACGGATAGATCCAGCAGCAGTCATCGATAACAGACGACGTCCCCACATGAACACTGCTGTGCATCCTCACATAATTTCCTATCCTGCAGTGCCCCTGTATATCCGTCAAAGTCCCGGCACTTACATGATCCCCTATCAAAGCATTCTCCCTTACGGTAACATTATGTCCTGCCTGAAAATGCTCTCCTATCCGTGACCCGCCGTAAAGGATACAGCCGCTGCGTATAATGGCATTTTTACCTATAAACAATTCATGCTTATGATATAGATGATCCCTATAAAAATCCATCTGGTATTCGCCAATTATACAGTTTGCACCTATGGCAGAATCTCCTCCGACAGATACATCATTTCTTATGATACAGTTGTTATCGATATAAACGTTATCTCCAAGTACAACATTGTCTTCAATTATGCAGTTATTACCTATAACAACATTTTCACCGCATTTAAAATTCTCTCCGATAATACAGTTCTTTCCGAGTTTTATCTGATTCTCCATAGCTCCTCCTGTTATGACAGATCATCCTGAGTATCGATCACATCGCAGTTTGAAACGGTTCCCTTTGCCCATGGACTGCCCACATCGCAGCGGCCGTGATGATAGCTTTCCTTTTTTACTCCGGTGTTCAGATCCTCGCTGAAGCCTATGGAAAGCCGGCTCACACCGCTGTTCATCTTACCGTCGATCATATCCACCAGTTCATTTACATCCATCTGAATTTCTCCTTTATGTTTTTTATATCAGCCTGTTCACTCTTCATCCTTACTGTATCTGCTGTAATCCCGCTCAAATAATTCCTCTGTCACCTGCGCCCAGAGTTTTTCGGGATCCACGCGTTCCAGAAGAAGTTTCCGCACATAATCCTTACTCTTTTTACTGTACTTGGGCAGTTTATTAAGCGCCTGCAGATGGGCCAGCTCCGACCTCCAGAGTATCGTGATCTTTCTGTGGTCCTTAACCTTTGGGTTCTCCGCTGCCTTACGCAGCTCATAAAAATCCACTCCGCCCTTATCATCAAACTCCGCAGATATTATGCCCCACCACTCAGGCACATGTTCCTTCACATGAAGCGCATGCTTTGAACCCACCACGATGATATTACGGTCGTAATACCAGTTGTAATATTTTACCTGCTTTTCCAGCCTTGCATAAGTATCTGCGTCTGATTTGATCTCAATACCGTAGATAAGCCCCGGTGTTACCATTACAACATCGGCGCGCACACGGCCTATCACTTTTTCTTCAAGAATGCGGACCTTGCCGCAGTTCTCCTCAAGATATTCAAATAAAGGCTCTCTTATATCCTTATCCCGGAGGATGGTTTTTTCTTCTTTCATTTTACTTTAACTGCAGGCTGTGATCATTCAAGATCCTTCGCTTCGCTCAGGATGACCGTATATGCTCTCAGGATGACAACAGGAATCTTCACCCGCATCTATCTCTTCATCATTTTATTCTGCTGCCGGATCTCTATATAGTTCACCAGCAGTATCAGCCCCAATATCCCTGCGGTGATAATCAGCGCCGGGATCAGAGGCCAGGAAAAGATCAAATCGCCGTCTACATTCAGCACTCCCAGCATTATGTAGCAGAAGATAAAACTGAGCACTGCCCCGATAAGACAGGCTGTGGCTGCACCAAAGCCATGCTCTATCAGCATCATCTTTATCCGCTGGACCGGATCCATTCCCACCACATCGTACAGCCACAGTTCTTTACGGCGTATGCGCATGTCCGCCTGCAGGGTATTAAGTATCTGAGTCATGCATATCGCCAGGATAAAGCTTCCCAGCAGCGTGCCGATCACCTTATAAACATTCAGCATGTTTATCGTTTCGAAGTAATCAGTTCCGTCCATCTCATACAGATTATAATACCACAGACCACGGTTTTCCCCAAATCCCCTTATGTCTTCATCCAATATCTCCATGTCCCGGGCTATGGCCAGTTCCAATGATGACGGTATATCAATACAAAGAGCCGTCATTATATCCAGATCACGGTTAATATCAAAACCTGCGGCTGTAAGTCCTTTAGCTTCGGCTACCTTTTCTATCCTCTCCGTTATCAGTTCCATAGGCATTATCAGTCTGATATAATTGGTTTTTTTATGTTCCTTCCAGCTTAATTCCATTCTGCTTCCCGTACATACCTCTCTCCCTAATATCCCGAATATCCTGTGCTGCTGCCTCATCCCCCTCTCAAACATGGTTTTCTTCAGCGCATCAAGCACATCGAGCATTCTGATACTGTTTTCCTTAAGATATTCCCTGCAGTCATAACCCGCATCCGCCAGCTCGTTAAGCACTTCATCCTGCAGAGGAGAAAATTCTTCATCCTCCGTGCCATTTTTCGTCAGCCTGAAAAGAACACGGGCATTCTCACCATTCTCCCTTTTCCTGCTCTTTTTCTCTCCGTTCTCAAAGGATATTATCTGATCGTTAATCTCCTGCCATGCATCCATCCCATGTCTTTCGGACACTGCAGCTACCGCGGCACTGTATGCATCTTTTGCTTTAAACTCGCCTTCGAAGCTGACAGTCTCAATTATATCCCCCGCCTTATAATCCGTCTTTCTTTTTCCGCTTTCATCAGAAGGGCTTATATCGCACAGCAGCACTCCGCCTTCAGCGACCATACGCTCATAATCTATATCCCCTTCCAACAGATAAGGCCTTTCTTTTTCCATATCTTCCTTTACACAGCCCAGCTCGTATATCCTCTCCAGCTCCCCGCTGTCTGCATATTCCTTAAGTCTGTCATCATAAGAATAAGCCGACAGGCTGCGAAGATTACTGTTGCATACACTTATCCAGAAGCAGTCTTTTACCCTATCGCGCCTCATAAGCGCTTCACGCAGTTTTTCATGTTTTCCTGCATCATATAAAACTGTCAGCCTGTCCCCCTCCGACATCATAAGATATTCCGTATACTCCGTATGCATGTCTCTTATCAGGCTACTGATAGTCTCTGTGTATGTATCTGTAAATGATGAAAGGCTCAGCAGAAGAAACATTGAAAAAAGCATGGCCATAAATACCGCCACTCCCTTTCCTTTTCCCCGCAGCAGGTTCTTATCCGCATAAAAGCCGGGTGCGCCAAAGATACGCTCCGCAAGGCTGATCCTGCTTTTTCGCTTCTTTTTATCACCTCCGGTGAGCTTCCCTGCCAGCAGCATTACAGCCCTGCCTACAGTAAGCTCTTTTGCCAGCACGCCATGCAGTGCCTCCAGCGGTGATACCTGCGCGCACAGCCTTGCGGGCTCAAACATCGAAAACAGGGTCACAGCTATACAAAGGACTGCAGTATAAACTGCGGCCTTCGGATAAAAACGGAAACTGAAAAATGAAGCCAGTCCAAGGCTCTTGATAAACCAGGGTTCTATAAGCTTAAGCAGCCAGAATCCAAAGCCCATACCCAGGGCCGATGCAAAGATGCTCATAACAATGCCTTCCGTAAAAAGAAGCATCCTGTGCTGAGCATCCGACATGCCCACGCAGCGCAGCAGCCCGAAATCCCTGCCCCTCTCCGTTACCGCTATCATCATGGTGTTTCTGAGTATCATCACGGAAAAACCGCCTATAAAAGTTGCTGCCAGCTCTATCAGGAATTTAACCAGCGCATCACTTTCAGCTTCTCCCTGTCCGAAATATACCGCTGCAGTACTTATGACGCGCAGTTCAAAACCGTATTTCTTCCCAAGCATATCAGCGCTCTTTTGCAGATTATCCGTATTTTTAAGTTTTATCTTAAAATCATAGCTCTCCCCGGATTTAATCTGTTCCGGCAGAACCAGGCGGATGTTGCGGGAACTTACGCGCACTTCCTCTACCGCCTCGTCCTCCGTTAAACGCTTAAGCGCATTTATCATCTGCGGCGTATATGTTATCTCTTTATTATCATCACCGTGCGCGATATAGATCAGTTCATAGGGATTTGCCTGATAGTCCGTATAAAAATTATAATCCCAGGCCGAAAAGCCCATGGTAAGAATGCAGAAGCATAATACAAAAGTCAGCGCGATCCCAAGTACCGAATATGCGGTACGCGCCTTGTTGTGTCTGATATATTTAAATGCTAAATGAAAATAATAGGACATGCCATCTCTCCTTCTGCGGAAAAGTATAGCATATCCCATATTTTCATAGCAAATTACAGTTTTGTAATAAAAGGCTTAAACCGTTCTGTTACCGGCTAAAACCTCACGATAATCTTCAATATTCTTCTTTAAAAGCTTGGGTATATTAAGGCCGTACGGGCACTTGGGAAGGCAGGCTCCGCAGCCTATGCACTTCTCTGCCTTTTTCATCTCGGCCTGCCAGTATTCCGAAAGCCAGCCCTGTGAAGGAGCGCGGCGCAACATAAGGCTCATGCGGTTGCACTGGTTGATCTGTATGCCCATGGTACACGGCATGCAGTATCCGCAGCCGCGGCAGAATTCGCCCTTAAGCTCGTCCTGCTCTTTTTTGATAAATGCAGATATCTCCTCATCCATCACGGGAGTGTCATCCATATACGAAAGCCACTCATCCAGCTCACTCTGCCTCTGTATGCCCCAGATAGGCACAGCGCCGTCAAACTGCGATATAAAGGCCTGCGCAGCCCTTGAATTGCTGATAAGCCCTCCGGCCAGACCCTTCATACAGATGAGCCCCACATTCTTTTCATTACACAGATGTATCAGCTCTATCTCTTTTTCATCTGCCAGATAACTGATGGGGTATTGAAGGGTATCATACAGACCGGACTCAACGATCTCGCGCGCCACTCCCAGCTTGTGCGCAGTGCCACTGATATGCCTTATCTTTCCCTGCTCCTTAGCCTTCAGCATGCATTCATACATGCCGTTATCCTGCCCCGGCTTCCAGCACTCACCCATCATATGGAACTGATAGATGTCGATATAGTCCGTCTTCAGATTATTGAGTGAGGTTTCCAGATCCTTCCAAAAATCCTCCGGTTTCTTGGCCGCGGTCTTTGTGGCTATTATGATATCTTCCCTCTTTACATAGCCGTCGCCAAAGGCAGCTCCTACCTTTATCTCGCTGTCGCTGTAGGCTCTGGCGGTATCAAAAAAGCGCATGCCTCCCTTATAGGCATTTCGCAGTATCCCTACCGCCTCTTCCAATGACACTCTCTGTATGGGTAATGCTCCGAAGCCGTTCTGATGTACCGTTATTCCCGTTCTTCCAAGAGTAACACTTTTCATAAACCGTATTCCCCTATCTGTCCCATTTATCGGACAGCGAATTGATCTGATCCGCAAACTTGGCCAGATCTTTGTTTGCGCCGCCTTCGTTCTTGTAGATAACGGCGATCAGGCGCTGGCCTGCAGCCAAAAGTCTCTGGAATACATCCGAAAGCTTCTTCGCTTTCTTTTTCTTGGGTATGCCTACGGTCTGTGTGATAAACTCACCGGTAAGCAGATCAAATGAGCAGCCACTGTAGGGTGCATAGGCATCATAGCCGTATTCTTCCTTAAGGCATTTGGTAAAGAGTGTAGCATTATCCTCATCACCATGCACGACAAATACTTTTCTGGGCTTTTCTCCGATATTCTGTATCCATTCGATAAGTCCCGCTTTATCCGCATGTCCGCTCATGCCCGGAAGCTGGGCTATGGTCGCACGCACCTCAATAGGTTCACCAAAAAGTTTTACTTCCTTTTCTCCGTCAACAAGTATACGTCCCAGGGTTCCTACAGCCTGATATCCGACAAACAGGATAGTGGATTCCTCACGCCACAGATTGTGTTTTAAATGGTGACGGATGCGGCCGGCATCGCACATTCCCGATGCGGAGATGATAACCTTTGGCTCCGTATCAAAGTTGATCAGCTTAGATTCATCACTCGTAATGGAAAGCTTAAGCCCCGGGAAAGTAAGAGGATTCACCCCGCTCTTTACCAGCTCAAGCGCATCACCCGAGAAACAGTCTGCCTGATTCTTATGAAAGATTTCTGTTGCCTCCACCGCAAGCGGCGAGTCCACAAACACGGGAAAGTCCGGAATATTGCCGACAAGCCCCCTCGCCTTTATCTCACGGATATAATACAGCATCTCCTGTGTACGCCCCACTGCAAAAGACGGAATAACAAGATTGCCTCCGCGTCCGAGAGTCTCGGAAATAAGCTTTGCGAGATTCCCGACATAATCCGGATGCTCCGCATCATGATACCTGGTGCCGTAGGTGGATTCCATGATAACATAATCCGCACCTTTCACATAACTCGGCTCTCTTATCAGCGTATCCTTTTTATTTCCTATATCACCGGAGAAGACCAGCTTGCGCGTTTCATTCCCTTCTGTGATCCATATCTCAATGCTTGCACTGCCCAGAAGATGTCCGACATCCGTAAAGCGGAATTTTATGCCTTCACATAGCTCGTATATCTCATTGTAATCAAAAGGGACAAGCCTGCGGATCGCCCCCATTGCATCTTCCATAGTATATAAAGGCTCTACCGCATTGGCAGCGCTTCTCTTAGCCTTGCGGTTTTTCCATTCCGCTTCCTGCATCTGTATATGTGCTGAGTCACGCAGCATTATGCTGCAAAGATCCACCGTTGCTTCGGTAGCCATTATCTGGCCTCTGAAGCCTCTGGCATATAATAAGGGCAGAAGCCCCGAATGATCGATATGTGCATGGGAGAGAAGGACATAATCTATCAGTCCCTCTTCTATGGGTATTTCCACGTTCTCGTATACATCTACGCCCTGCTCCATGCCGCAGTCCAAGAGTATATGCTTACCGGCTGCCTCCAGATAATGGCAGCTGCCTGTCACTTCATGATCTGCCCCCACGAAAGTAAGCTTCATACGTAACCCCTCCTTTAAGTAACATCATCAGATCTAAAAGAACATCTGAACTCCTCCGGGAACCACCGCTATCCTGTTTGTTTCAAGCCCTGAGGCTTTCTCACCGTCAAGAGACCAGTCCGGTTTATCGGCACAGAATACCGACACCTGATCCACTTTCAAAAACTGTACCAGCGGCGTATCAAACTTCTGCTCATTGAGCGCCTGCACTATCTCACCCAATTGTATAAGATCCCTGGGCATAGAGATAAGCAGCAGTTCAAAAACTCCGTCATCCAGACTGACATTGGAATTCTTAAGGTTCATCACCCCTCCAAGAGAAAAGGTGTTGCATACAGACACAAACAGATAATTATCCTCATATACATGCCCGTCCACCATTATGCGCATGTGCCAGGAACGTATCTGCGTAAGCTCCTTCATGCCTTCCAGTATATAAGCCGCATGTCCGAATACATTCTTTATCCTCTGTGGTGTGTCATAGGATGCCCTTGTAAAAATACCGCATGAAGCGGTATAAACAAACTGCCTGTCATTGAACAGGCCTATATCAAGCCGGTGAGGCTTACCCTTCATAACACGCTCGGCTGCCTCTGCCGGTTCAAACGGAAGCTTTAAGCTTGCGGCGAAATCATTGGTCGAACCTGCCGGAATATAACCCAGAGGCTTGTCCCAGTTGTACCTGCGAAGCCCTGCTATGACCTCGCTTAAGGTCCCGTCGCCGCCCATACATACGACCCTGTCGATCTCATCATCAACGTGCTCCTTCACCAGATTGGCGGCATCTCCCGCCTCTCTGGTGAAGCACACTATAGTTTCATAATAATGATCGGAAAAAGTCAGTATGATATCACTTAACGTGCTGTCCTTTTTCTTTATCCCCGCATGGGGATTTACGATAAATAAAAGCTTTTTATATGATGCCATTTCTCAATTAAGCGGATACTTTGCGGTAAGCTCATCCACGATAGCTCTGGCTGCCGGAATGCCTGCCTCTTTCTCCTTGACTATGATAGATATTGCCTCTGCGATCCTGTCCATATCAGCTGTGTTCATGCCGCGGCTGGTAACAGAAGGTGTTCCCAGACGTATGCCGCTGGTAACATTGGGCTTCTGTGGATCATTGGGAATAGTGTTCTTATTGGCCGTTAAATGAGCCTCATCCATCCAGCCCTCAACTTCCTTGCCGGTCAAGTTAAATGTAGTAAGATCAAGGAGCATCAGATGATTATCGGTACCGCCGGATACTATCTTGAGCCCGCGATCCATAAGTCCCTTTGAAAGCGCCTGTGCATTATCAACGATACCCTTGCAGTAGGTCTTGAAATCATCGGAAAGAGCCTCTTTAAAGCATACAGCTTTTGCTGCGATGACATGCATAAGAGGACCGCCCTGGATCCCGGGGAATACTGCCTTATTAAACTTAAACTTCTTTGCATTCTCCTCACTGGATAAGATAAGACCGCCTCTGGGTCCTCTTAAAGTCTTATGGGTAGTAGTGGTCACCACATCGGCATAAGGGATGGGTGAAGGGTGAAGGCCTGTAGCCACAAGACCTGCGATATGCGCCATATCCACCATAAGCACTGCGCCAACCTTATCTGCCACTTCACGGAATCTCTTAAAATCGATGGTACGTGCATAAGCAGAAGCTCCCGCGATTATCATCTTAGGCTTGCACTCAAGAGCGATACGCTCAAGCTCATCATAATCGATAAAGCCCTCATCATTAACTCCGTAAGGTACTATCTTGAAATATGTACCGGAGATATTTACCGGGCTTCCGTGTGTTAAATGTCCGCCATGATCAAGGTTCATACCCATGATGGTATCACCGGGCTGGCAGACTGCAAACTGTACAGCCAGATTAGCCTGTGCACCGGAGTGCGGCTGAACATTTGCATAAGTACATCCGAAAAGCTCCTTAGCACGTTCGATAGCCAGGGTTTCTACAACATCAACGCAATCACAGCCGCCATAGTAACGCTTTCCGGGATAACCTTCCGCATACTTGTTTGTCAGTACGCTGCCCATAGCAGCCATGACAGCATGGCTTACCCAGTTTTCGGATGCGATGAGCTCTATATGACTGTTCTGTCTTGCCTGCTCATCTTCTATAGCCTTTGCTATATCCGGGTCAACTGCTCTTAATTCATCGATAGAATACATTGGTCTTTCCTCCTAAAAAATATTATTGTTATTCTAACATATTTATCTTTATTACGCTATACCATAAGACGGAGTTTTCCCGGAAGGCATTTTATGCTTATATCCATTGCCCGTGTGGTCACCTCACCATCAGTGTGCACATGCAGCATCTCCGATGACGTGATCCTTATATCCGATGCTCTGTCTATACATATGCCTTTGGTCCCTACATGTCTGCCGCTGTATGCTTTCGGAAAAGCTGTTAACACTTTCAGCCGTCCCAGTCTGTCGGTAAAACACAGATCCAGCACACCGTCATTGCTGACAGCATCGGGTGTAAACATTACGCCGCCCCCCTGATACTTATGATTCATTACTGCCACAAAAAGGCAGTCACGTGCCGGATAGATTCGTGTTCCGTCCATATATATATTGCAATCGGCACGCTTTCCCATAAACAGGCTCTTAACACATATAAAACCGTATACCAGGCCTCCAAGACCGAAACGGTTAAAGATCTTTTTCAATCCCGAATGAGCGACCTCAGCACATACTGCAGCATCAAAACCTATACCCGCACTTACCGTAAAGAAACGCCTGTGTCCCTTAAGCTCCTCCTTCTCAGGATCATTATATGTAAGGATCCCAAGATCAGTACGCCTTTCCCTGGCAGCGGGAGTACCGTCCACAAAAGACATTTTTCCGTCTCCGGAAGCAAGTATCCGCTTAAGACATACCTTCGGATCATCTGTTATCTCAAGTGCTCTTGCCAGATCACTGGCAGATCCCGTAGGTATATAACAAAGCTTCAGCCTGTCAAAGCACTTATCCCCTGCGGCCGCGATACCGTTAACGGTCTCGTTCACCGTACCGTCTCCTCCCAAAAGGATAAGATTTATCAGTCCTTTGTCCTTATTCAATATACACTTTACTATAGTGCCGGCATTGCGGCCTTTAGCTGTATAATAATAGCGGTATCCCACCTGCTTCTCATCCAGCTGTTTACGCAGGTCATGCCATATCTTCATACCCTTTCCCGAACGCGCGGCAGGATTGATAATTATATAAAACATCTGAATTCCTTTCTATGTCAGGCTGAAAAAAACTCTTCCGCAAAGCGGACTGTCTCCATTGCATCCTTACAATAACGGTCTGCATTTATCATCTTTGCATACTCCGGAGTCATAACCGCTCCACCCACGCAGGTTTTACAATCCGGCCATTTTTCATGCAAAAGCTTTATCGTCTCTTCCATTGCCGGTACAGTGGTTGTCATCAGGGCACTCAGTCCGACCAGTTTTATATCTTCCCTGATCGCTGTTTCTACTATGAGCTCGGGCGGCACATCCTTTCCCAGATCTATCACGTCAAAACCATAGTTTTCCAGAAGTACCTTAACGATATTCTTGCCTATATCGTGTATATCTCCCTTCACGGTAGCCAGTATAAGCCTGCCTTTGCTCTCCTGTTTTTCACCGTCAGCAGCGATCTTATCCTTTATTGATTCAAAGGCAGCAGAAGCCGAATCCGCACTCATAAGAAGCTGTGGAAGAAATACTCTTTTCGCTTCAAAGCCTTTCCCGACTATATCAAGCGCCGGTATCAGCGCGCCGTCTATTATATCCATCGCCGGGATATCTGCGGCTAAAAGCTCTGCTGTCAGTGCTCCCGCTTTCTCCTTAAGGCCTTTTACAACAGTATCCACCAGCGGTATAAGACGCTCATCCTTTATACCGTCATAAGATACGGAAGCTGCAGGTTTCTTAACCTCCGTGCCTGAAGCGGGGGCAGCCGCAGCCAGCGCTGCTTCATATTCATCGGTAAATCCTATATATTCCATGCAGTTCTCATCAAGAGCCTTCAACGCACAGAAGGAACGATATGCCTTCATCATCTCCATAGATCCGGGATTCATTATGGCTGCCGATAATCCGTTCATCATAGCCATGGTAAAGAATATCCCGTTCACCAGCTCACGTTTGGGAAGACCGAATGAAATATTGGAAACACCAAGACTTGTGAGGCCGTTTTCCTCTTCACGGATAAGTTTTAATGCATCCAGGGTGATCTTTGCGGATTCCGGCTCAGCGCTTATGCTCATGGCAAGCGGATCTACTATGATATCTTTTTTCTTTATGCCGTATTCTGCGGCTTTTTCATATATATTTCGCGCTATCTTCAAACGCCCTTCTGCAGTCGCAGGTATTCCCTCCTCATCAATGGTAAGCGCTACAAGCAGTCCGCCATATTTCTTTGCCAGCGGAAATACCTGTTTCATCACCTCTTCTTTCCCGTTAACGGAATTTATCATAGGTTTGCCGTTATACCGGCGAAGCGCCTTTTCCATTGCAACGGGATCGGTGGTATCTATCTGAAGCGGAAGATCACATACTGCCTGAAGCTGCATCACTGCTTTGACCATCATCTCAGGCTCATCTATCTCCGGCAATCCCACATTCACATCCAGCACGTCCGCATGCTGATCCTGCTGCAACAGCCCCTGCTGCAGTATATAATCCATATCATCATTTCGGAGAGCTTCCTTGAGGCGTTTCTTACCTGTCGGATTGATACGCTCTCCTATCAGTATCGGGCGTGTGCCGAACTCCACGCTGTGGGTATATGAGCTTATCAGCGTATGCTGCTTTTCGCTCAGCGGCAGCGGTTTGAGCTTCCTCGCCTTTTCGATCATAGCTCCGATATGTGCGGGAGTTGTTCCGCAGCAACCTCCCAATATACGGGCCCCCTTTGCGGCTATCTTCTCCATTGAAGCAGCAAAGCCCTCCGGAAGCACATCATAAACAGTCTTTCCGTCTTCAGTCCTGGGAAGTCCTGCATTCGGATTTACGATCACGGGAACACTGGCATATTCGCACAGCTCATCAACTATCCCCATCATCTCATCGGGGCCAAGTGAACAGTTAACACCCAGGGCATCAACACCAAGCCCTTCCGCTACTGCAACAACAGACCTCGGATCTGCACCGGTAAGGAGCTTATGACTTTCATCATATGCCGTTGTAAGAAATACCGGCAGGCCGCTTTCTTTAGCAGCCAGTATGGCAGCCTTTGCCTCATATATATCATTCATGGTCTCTATGAGGATAAGATCCGCACCGCATGCCGTTCCTGCTTCTACGGTCTTTAAGAAAACATCATAAGCATCTTCAAAATCCAGATCCCCAAGCGGCTTTAAAAGCTTGCCCAGCGGGCCCACATCAAGGGCCACATAGTGTTCCGCGGAGGTACGTGAAAAATCATCACTTCTGCCTTTTAAAGGCTTATGGTCCTCAACCGCATTTATTGCAGAACGTGCATTATCCACCGCTGCTCTTATGATGGCATGAAGCTCTCCTTCTCCTGAAAACTTCATTATGTTTGCACCGAAGGTATTGGTCTTAAGTATATTTACACCGGATAAAAGGTAATCATAATGCATACCCTGAATAACATCGGCGTGCTCCAGGTTCCAGCGTTCCGGCAATTCACCGGGCTGAAGACCTGCTGCCTGCAATATCGTCCCGCAGCCGCCATCAAAATAAGTAAAACCCTTTTTTATGTGATCAAGAATATTCATATTGCTTCCTCTTTCAACATGGTTATTTACGTTTAAACATCCCCTGTGCGAAGATGCCCGCAACTGCAAGCAGGACAACTGCGGCAGTCCATACAAGCGGCGGCAGGTTAATGAAGGCTTCTATATCTGCCGGGATAAGCGGAAGGATGCTTTTTAAGAAATAAACCGCTCCGTATGCGCCCAGTACCGCTGTTACCATTACCACTACAATACGCTCACTCTTAACGACCAGCCAGGCGATCAGCCATGCAATGACACCACCGGCAATTATCGCAAAAACAGGATAGATCACTTCAGGAAGTCCCAGTTTTTCAGCGAGCATTCCGGAAAGGACAGAAGACAGATTATCCCGGGTAAAATGATAAGCCGCGATAAAAACCCCTACTCTTACGAAACTCCATGCAAGTGCCGCACATACCAAAGCCGCAACAAGCTGTATTATCAGTATGGTCCCTTCATCAAGTTTAAGCAGTTCAAGATACGGCCGGACTCTGGAAAATCCAACCGCAAACCCTATCATAGCCAGTGCCAGCTTGTATACCTTATATCCCGAAAAACAGATAAAACCTGCCGCGATCATAAGAAGGGCATATATGAGCATCATATTCTGTTCCGAAAGAAATACACTCATCCCTCTGCTCCTATAACCGCACTCACGGATTTTTCCGGACTCATTATCATAGTATCCATCAGGCTTAAACCTATAAACTTGGACGGATTGAGGATCTCAAACAAACCTTTCTGATTCTCAAGCAGAAAATCCCCGTATCCCGGACTGAAACGCCTGTGAAGCTTAAACCCTTCCTCTGCTGCCTCTTTGGCGAGTTTTTCATTAAGCTCATCACATACTGCCTCAATAGCCGCTGCTCCCGCAGCCTGCAGGAGCGCCGCATCCGCAAGTGAACGTACTCTCGCGCGTGTAAGCTCCCTGTCAAAAGCAGCTCCTATGGTAGCTGCAAAAATATAGATCATGGTACAGCCGTTTAGATTATCCCTGAGCTGCTTGCTGTGTATCCTGCCATATGGCATAACAATGCCGTCTTCATCAAAAAAATCAAGGGGATAGCGGCAGTATACAGCCTTCCCCGCCATTATCCCTCTCACCTTTTCTATAGTTGCATCTATCAGATCATCACCGGCTGCAATGGCCTCACGGCTGTATCCTAAATACCGGGCCACCTCGCGGCCCGGTATTATAAGCTTGGTATTATCTGCAATGTATGTATGAACAGTATTATCCATATTTAACTCTTTTTGCAGGAGGGCACTATCTCCGACAGATTCTCCTGTATCTTTGAGGCAACATCTGCCTTATTCATGGTATAGATATGAATATGATCAACACCGTTTGCCAGAAGATCCAGTATCTGGTCGGTTGCATAAGCTACAGCTGCCTGCTTAAGAGCCGCCGGATCGTGTCCGAAGCGGTCTAAAAGCGCCACATAGCGCCTGGGTATAAATGCCTGTGACAGTTTTATTATCCTTGCCATCTGTTTTGCATTGGTCACCGGCATAATACCGGCGATCACCGGAACCATCACTCCTGCATCACGCAGACGGTACAGATAGTTGTAAAAGATGTTATTATCAAAAAACATCTGGGTGGTAAGGAATTCACAGCCTGCATCCACCTTCTTTTTCATATTAAGTATATCGGTCTTCAGATTCTCTGCCTCTGGATGCTTTTCCGGATAACAAGCCCCGCCTATGCAGAAATCTCCGTACTTTTTTATCACCGGTATAAGCTCGCTGGAATGCCTGTAGATCCAGTCATCGGTACTCTCCACCCCTTCAGGCAGATCACCGCGAAGTGCCAGTATATTCTCTACACCGACATCCTTAAGGCTCTGTACCTGATCCCTTATTGTCTCCTCGGAAGCATTTACGCAGGTAAGATGCGCTAAAGCAGTCACTCCGCTTTTTTCGATATTTGCGGCAATATCTGTAGTATACTTTCTCGTTGAGCCGGCTGCCCCGTAAGTCACACTCATAAAGTCGGGCTTCAGTGCGGCCACCTCATCTGTTGCCTTTACCACGCTGTCATATACTTCACTGGTCTTCGGAGGGAACACCTCAAGCGAAAGCGTAGGTACACCGGTTTTCAAAATCTCTGAAATCTTCATTTTTCTCATAATAAGGACAAACGGATAATTTCCCTGTCCGGTTTATCTCCCCTTTTCGTATTTGAGCCTGGTGCTCAGTGTATTTCTGATACGGGCGATACGGGCATCGGCACTGTCTTTCTGTGGCTCCATTCCAAGAGACATCTCTATGGATGTGAGGCTCCGGTCATCAAGCTGCTCCCGTACCTTATGAAGCACCTCAAGCTGTTCCGATGGTTCCTCAGCATCAAGAAAAGCCATAAGTGCCGGATTCACCTGTGAATTTGAATCTGCCATAAGCACTCCTTACTTCTTCTTTTTCTTCTTGGAAGAACTGTTAGAAGAGTTACTGTTATTGCCGTTTGCAGCGGTATTTTTTGCTGCCTTTGCGGCTGCTTCCGCAGGACTTAAGCCGTCTTCGGAAGGCAGCGCATAACGCTGCTCTACCATATGCTTCTCCTCGTAGCAGTCAAAAACAAACTTTATCTCACCTTCCTGCATCTTCGGAGTAAGAAGGCTTACAAGCGGAACTACTATAAGTCCTGCGATCATTGCTGCTGCACCTGCATTGATGGGGCTCTGGATGAACTTGGTCGCAGGGAAAAGATTAAGGACCGTGATCCCTATCGCTACTACAAAGCAGCTCCATACCGATGCACGGGTAACCCCCTTCCAGTAAAGTCCGTATAAGAACGGAGCCAGAAAAGCACCTGCCAGGGCACCCCATGAGATACCCATGAGCTGTGCGATCAGTGCGGGCGGCTTAAGTGCCATAACTACCGAAAGTACGATAAAGATTATAAGGAATATCCTCATGGTGATAAGCTGCTTTTTATCATCCATCTTCTTTATCACATTTTCCTTAAGAAGATCGATGGTAATTGTTGATGAAGATGTGAGTACCAGTGAAGCCAGAGTAGACATAGACGCCGAAAGCACCAGCATGATGACCACACCGATCAGTATATCGGGCAGGGTTGACAGCATGGAAGGTATAACACTGTCATAAAGCACTCCGCCCTGATCGTTTCTGGCAACAACATCATCAAAAAGTCTTCCGAAACCGCCCAGGAAATAGCAGCCGCAGGAAATTATAACTGCGAATACGGTTGAAATGATTGTACCCGTCTGTACCGCCTTCTCATCACGTATCGCATAGAATTTCTGCACCATCTGGGGAAGTCCCCAGGTTCCCAGAGATGTAAGGATCACAACTCCCAGAAGGTTTACGGGGTCGGGACCGAAGAAACTGACGAACAGTCCCTGACTGCCTGCAAGAGCAGGTGTGGTTACGGCAGGATCAGCCGGGATCATCGACAGTTCCTTTAACGCATTAAGAAATCCGCCCTGACCGTTAAGGATGGAGAATATAACCGCGATTATGCCTCCGATCATGATTATACCCTGGATGAAATCATTAATGGCGGTTGCCATATATCCTCCCAGGATAACATATACACAGGTAAGTCCCGCCATTGCAATGACGCATATCGAATAGTCGATATCGAAAGCCATACCAAAGAGCCTTGATAAACCGTTATAAACCGATGATGTATAGGGGATAAGAAATACGAATGAAATGATGGCAGCCACTATGCGCATCGCCTTTGAATGGTAACGTTTTCCGAAGAAATCCGGCATGGTCTTGGCATCCAGAAACTTGGTCATTATCCTGGTACGGCGGCCAAGCACCACCCATGCAAGGAGTGAGCCGATAAAGGCATTACCTATACCTATCCAGGTAGTTGCCACACCGTATTTATATCCGAACTGTCCGGCATAACCCACAAATACCACTGCGGAAAAGTAGGACGTACCGAAAGCGAAAGCCGTCAGCCACGGTCCCACCTTACGTCCGCCCAGAACAAAGTCATTCACATTTGTGGAATGCTTCCTGGAATAGAGCCCTACTGCGATCATTATTCCGAAGAATACTACCAGCAGCAATACTTTTTCTAACATTTCAGATACCTCCTTTAATAATATCCGTCGCTTTGCTCAGGATAAAATACGTTAGCGCTCATGGTGCCGTCCTCAGTTAGCAGCATATTTAACTATGAGTGTCTCAAGTCCGAGCTTGTCGCTCATCCGGCCGCCTTTTACCGCTTCCTCCGTATCCACACAATCCGATACGGCACTTTTAAGCTCCTCCATGGTGAAGCGGGAGGCCAGTCTCTCATTTATGGGTATTGCTTTATCGCTTATACCAAGACACTTGGCCACCTTGGAGCGGTCGATCCCTTTCGCTCTCATGCTCTTTATCAGCATCAGTCTGTTGAATTGTCTGGTCATCAGTATTATGATGCCCATGGGATCCGATTTCAGGGCCATAAGCTCGTAATACTTATCCAGTGCAGCTTTACGTTTCTTTTCCGCAATGGCATTGGTCAGATCAAAAACATGCTCTTCAAGCCGCGGGCTTACCACCGCATCAATATCTTCGATACCGATCATCTGTCTGCCTTCGGTATAACAGATAAGCTTTTCCAGCTCAATGCTTATATCCTGCATCTGCATACCGACTCTTTCGATGAAATGCTCAAAGGCCGGGCGCTGCATACTGCGGCCTGCCCGGTTTAAAAAGATCACCACGTTCTTTTCAATATCACTTCGGCTTAAAGTATTATATTCTATGCTGCGGCCGTTAGTACTGACATAATCAAATATGGTACCCTTTCCTTTTCTCACTTCCTTCTCGCAGAAGATCATGACCGTAGTAGACGGAAGGTTCGGCAGATATTTTTTCAGGCGTTCATTGGCATTCTTAAACCAGCCGCTGTCTTTTATGAGTATCACACGCCTTTCCGCAAAAAAAGGCATAGTATCAGCCTGCTCTATTATCTTTTCGAGATCAAGGCTCTTATCCTCGTAAACGGTAAGATTCATCTCGTCCGCATCGGGAACCAGAGCTTTTATCAGCCTTGATCTTCCCCACCTGAGCATATAGCTTTCGGTACCGAAAAGCAGATAGATATTCTTAAATTCTCCACTTTTTATATCTTCAGCTACCCAGTCAACAAAGGGTTCTTCTTTTTTTGTGCTTTTCCTTTCAGCCATATATCGATCGTCTGCAGTCCATCAGGGATCAAGATCCATATAGGGTTCCATTATCTCGTCAGCTTTTTCTTCAACTATCGGTGCTCTGTAGCCTACAAGATTATTGTAAGCAACATAAGCATAATTATCATTACCGAAACGGTAATCTAACAGTCTCTTATATTCTTTGATATCAAAAGTCCTGCTGGCACATCTGCCTTCTGCTATCCCGCAGGTCACCCAATGGAGCTTAAGACTCACCGGAGTCCAGGGATACAAGCCCTGAAGATCAGGGTTATTCTCAAGATAATAATCCGGATCAAAAGTATTCCCCAGAAATGCATTCCATGGATTGCTTTTATTCAGATCGGTAGGATCCCAGCCGTTAAGCAGCTCTCCGAAGCGGTCTATCTTTCCGGCAAAAGGCATACCCATAGGGCTGGGAATCTCTTCATCCGAGTAAAAAGTAACAGGGGTGTTCGTGGGGATATTATCATATATCCACTTTGCATCCCCTACACAGAGTCTCATGCATCCCATGGACGCAGGAGTCCCCAGCAGGTCGAACTGCCCGTGTTTTAAACTGCCATAATCATGTAATCCGGTATACGGCACGGAATGAAACAGGATCCCTTTATATATACGGGTACAATACTGTCCGTATACATTACCGTTTAAAGAAGCCCAGTTGAATTTGTTTGATGTGTTGTAAGTCCCGGTAAGGGGTGTTGCCGTGCCGGTTGATGTGATCATCGCCCTCAGCGGTTCTCCGTCATAGTATACCGTTACCACATTGGCCGCCACATTAATATATATATGATATCCCTGATCCGCACTCGTCTCCAGGGCTGAATCCGGCAGAAGAAAAATGCCAAGTACCATAACGAGAACAAAGATCATCTTAATGATCCCTGATCCCGGTGTATTTTTATTCATATCATTTGCTTCCTAACAAAATAAACTTAAAAATTCGTACTGCTGTCGTATATCTCTTCGGCTTCATCATCCAGCTCGCCGTAGTATACGATATCGTGACCGGAGTTGATAAGGTTCATCACCCCGCTGATAGCCGATCCGCTTCCTGCAGGCCAGGTACCGGATACCGCAATATCCTTCGGGATATATACATCCATCTCTTCACAATATATCCCGTCATCAAGATCTTCATATATCTCGGGATAGGTACCCGCAAAATCCGGAACACTGTTTACGATGCTGAGCCATTCTTTATAAACATCATAATCATATACGTCTCCGGTAATGACATAATACTCATCCTCTTCGTCATACTCATTAAGAGTATAATTCTTTACAAGAAGATATCCGCTGCTCTCTACATTGAATATCCGATCCATATATTCATCATACAGATCCATATCCGGATCATCCGGATCTATTCCGTCCCAGTCTTCATCATCGTCCCAGTCTTCGTCATCATCCCAGTCTTCATCGTCCCAGTCATCATCGTCGTCGAAAAGATCGTCATAGTCCGAAAGATCGGTATCTGAGGTACGTTCTATACCGTTAGCCGATAATACATCCGTGATCTGGTCATCACTCAATCCTTCATACCACTTCTTTGAACTGTCCGCATAAGCAAGGACATTTCCCTGGCTGTCAACTATGGCTACAGGCTCATCATCTTCATCATCTTCTTCATCGTAATCTTCATCGTCTTCTTCGAATTCGTATTCGTACCAGGTATCCATAAGATTGCATGTTATCGCGTTTATAACACGTTCCATCATGTCATAATCATATGAGAGCACCCACTTGTTTCCTTCTTCCAGCTTTTCCATATAGAAAACTACAGTCTCCTCTTTGGTAGCAGGAGTATCACTGGTATAGTGCTCTTTGATAAGCTCTGCAAGCCTGGTCTCATCTACAAGGTCATCTTCATCCTCAAAGTATTCTTTATAAAACTGATCCATTGCCTGCTTAAGGCCTGCGGAATAATCATCATAGCTTAATACTACTTCAACCTCCGCATAGGTGTCATCATCCGGATCTATAACGGGTTTGCCGACCGTATATTTGATGTTCTTTGCATGAGCCAGGAAAATATCTCCGAGCTCCATCTCCGAAAAATCATCAAACATATCGGTAAAATCTTCTTCACTCATGATATCTTCTTCAAAGCACTTGCACATGCCGGCATAATCCAGCTTCTGAAGTGCTGCACAGAATGACTTGACCGGAGTGTCAACTTTAGACTTACCGCATCCGGATACAAGAACCATGATCAGCACAAACACAACAAACAAAGATGTCTTCTTTTTCATATCCTTATGTTCCTCCCATAACTTTTACCGTGACATTCTAACACAATCAATCCTGCTTTTCAATCATAAACTCATCCACCTGAAGACGGCCTTTCTGTGCCGTTATGGTCACTGCTCCCATAAGGTCGGTGCGGTAGATATCACAGTCCATATCCTTTACACGTTCCAGCACTTCTTTATGCGGGTGCCCGTATGAATTTCTGTATCCGCAGGATATAAGTACCGCTTCAGGATCGATGATATCAAGAAATTCCCGGGTACTGGATGTCTGTGAGCCGTGATGACCAAGTTTCAGGATATCATAAGGCCCTGAGTGTCCCGTAAGATCCGTAAAAACACGGCTCTTTAACATCACCTCCTCGCTCTCTGCAGTGGCATCACCCGTGAAGATCCCCGAAAATCCCCGATCCGATACCACTTCCAGTACCTGGGAGTATTCGTTTACATCATCACAATCATATCCTTTTGCAGGATGCAGGCATAAAAGATGCAGATCTCCAAGATCCAGCCTTTTCCCCGTGCTGTTATAGAACACATTGACACCTTTCGCTTCCGCAAGCTTTATCAACTCGTAAAAATCTTCATCTGCACCTGATGCACCGGGCAGTACTATCGCAGCTATTTTTATGTCGCATGCTTCCGACGAAAGCATATCTGTCAGTCCTGATATATGATCGCTGTCCGGATGTGTCAGAAACCACAGATCTATCCTTCTGATCCCTTCATACTTAAGAAAAGGCATGAGCTGATACTTATAAAGCTGAGCCTTTGAACTGCTGCCGCCGTCTATCATCACAGTCAGAGCTTTTGTTTCTATACAGAAACCGTCTCCCTGCCCCACATCCAGCATCGTAAGCTTAAAATCCGGTCTTATCCTGATAAGCATAAAACAAACACATACCGCACTTATACCCAGTTTTACCGCACACAGCCCTTTTTCGTTAACATCCTTCTTAAGCCGGAGCTTACTTTTTAGGTATCGTTTATCAACGGTCATCAATATAATAAATATGCCGTAAACCATGATCATCTTCCAGAAAGAAGGCGCCCCGGCAATAAAAACATGCATCGGAAGTCCGGATACAAGGCTGCACAGCATATCATACAGCTTAAGTATCAGATGCACGGGTATGCCCAGTACCACTCCCGCCGGAAGCCAGATGAGCCCGGCAGCCGGCATGATAAGCCCGAATGCCATAAGCACGCTCATCAGCGGGACAACTATCAGGTTCAGAAGTACGGAATATACCGGCACTTCGAAATAAAAATACAGGATAAGCGGAAGAGTAAAAACACTGACCGCCACAGATGCTCCCATACCCTGCAGCAGCTTTCTCACGTGCTTATCATCAGCACGCAGCTCCCCCCAGAGTGCCGGTCCGAATACAGCCACTCCCGCTACCGCAGCATATGAAAGCCAGAAAGATGAGGTCAGCAGCAGATATGGGCCGGCTGCCACAGTCGCTGCCGCAGAGAGCCCAAGCGCCGTCGGAAAATCATAGGACCTTCGCTCCACATCCGCCACCACCGTGAGGGCAAACATCATGACCGCTCTTACCGTGGAAGTCCCCGCACCTGTCAGTATGGCATAATTTACCATAAGGAATACCGTAGCAAAAGCAGCCGGAAAGACCGGAACACTGAGACGTCTAAGCAGTCTGTACAACGCCAGTCCAAGCAGGGATATGTGCAGACCGCTTATGGCAAGTATATGCGATATGCCCCCGGCCCTGTACAGATCCTTTATATCCGGAGAAAGCTCACCCTTATCCCCAAGGATCATCGCCTTCATAACCGCACTGTCATCTTCCGGAAGGAGTTTATCATACAGTTTTCCAAGATAGCAGCGTATATTCCAAAGACCTTCTTTCCAGACGCTGTATCTGTCTGCAGCCGGGCTCCACTCATCCGCATTCATTCCGGCCCCATACCCCAGACACAGATAATAATCCCTCATATCAAATTCTCCGGGATTAGTAGCCTCAGGATACAGACGCAGGCTCCCACTTACGCATACCTGTGCTCCCACCGGCGGCATCTCACCGTCCGTGAAACAGATAAGTCCGCTTTCTTTTTTTATCATATCGGTGTCACCATCGGCGATGCCGACGTTTTTAAGGTAGAATACCTTTTGATCCTGCCTGAATTCCTTTTTTTCCACTACACCGTATACCACTGCCTTTCCGGGTGAATACTCCTCTTCGGGCGGTCCTATCCGGTATAATATCAGTGCTGAAAGTAAAAGAAATAAAAGACAGGAGAACAACAGAGGTCTTCTCATGTTCTTTCTCCCATTATACAGACCGTTCCCCGCAGGGGACCGGCCTCAGTCGACTATATCAAGATTTCTTGAAAAATCCTGTTCCAGATCAATGACTTCTTTATACATAACTTCACTGCTGCCATTGACCATGAACTGAACTTTATGAACGGTGCTCAGTTCCGCAAGAGAATTAACTATTGAATAAATGCTCACCTCGGGAGTGACATTTCCCACACTTTCCAGAAAACCGCTGTCAAGATTTACAAAACATACTCCATCGGTAACTGTGACGGATATGACTTTGGTCGTACTGTCGATGACGGGATAAGCCTCTTCTCCTTCAGGTCCTTCTATCAGCTGTTCGAGCACGAGTCTTTCAAGCGGAAGATTAGTATTATACATGACGCTTCTGCTGCACTCGATCAGTTTATCGCCATTCTCATCAGCAAAGTAAAGATGAAGCGTGGCTTCCTCATATGCGTTTATCTCAACACCCTCATTATCAACAAAACTGTCAGCTGTCATTGTTCCCACATAATTGCCGCTTCTGTCCATATAAGGCATCGCATCCACAGTGATACTTACGGAACTGACTCCTTCTATCTGGGTAAGAGTACGGACTATTGCCGCACGCACAAGTATCTCCCTTGTGGGGCTGAGCTCGGAATAAGCGTCACTGAGATCCAGAACAAGCTGCTCTCCGTCAAGTACACAGCTCATCACATTAAAACCGAATCTAAGAGGTGCTTTATAGTCGCTGTCTGTCATATCGCTGCTCATTGCGGTAAGAAGCTCCCGGATGATCCCCTCTTTATCTTCCGCGATCCCTTTATGATCCTCATAGACCAGCGCCGTTTCGCTGCGATTCAGGCAATAGATCCTGTAGCTGCCTTCAACCGCCTCTTCCTCCTGCCCTTTTTTGGTGCATCCGCATGTCATACAGACGATCATCGTTATCAGGATACAATACTGTAATATCTTTTTCATTATTTAAGTTGCCTCCACTATATAGCTTAAAGGAAGCTTGACCGTAAATGTTGTCCCCTCACCAAGAACACTTGACACATCGATGGAACCCCTGTGAAGAAGTATGGTCTTTCTTGTTATTGAAAGGCCCAGTCCTGTGCCGCTGATCTCTTTTGAATGGGATTTATCCCCTCTGTAGAATCGTTCGAAGATATGCGAAATCTCTGCTTCGGGGATACCGTTTCCCGAATCGGAAATAGTTATGGTCATATACTGATGATCCGCATCCAGAACTATCCTGACCCATCCGGGATGCTTGTTATACTTGATCCCGTTCTCAATGATATTGGTTATGGCCTGAGTCATCTTAACCTCATCCATATCCGCATTGACTACTCTTCTGCTCTCAAGTATAAGATCAACTTCACTCTGTCTTGCCAGAGGCCCCAGACGCTTTATTATCTGTTCAAGCAGTTCGTTAACAGTTACATTCTTAACATGCATGCCGGAAGCGCCTTTTTCCATTCGTACAAGCTCAAGCAGGTCACTGATTATCTCATTTTCCCTGTCAACCTCGTTGCTGATATCCTGCATGAAATCCTTATACATCTCAAGCGGCGCATCTTCCTGCATATTCAATGAATCCGCAAGTACCTTTATGGACGCAATGGGGGTTTTAAGTTCATGAGAGACATTGCTGACAAATTCCTGCCTGGACTCGTCAAGCGTCTTAAGACGCTGCCTTAATTTATGGAACGCATCAACAATCTCCTGTGTTTCCTTATAATCGGATACCACCGGAAGATCCTCTTCAAAACTTACCACGCTGCCCATGGCCTTCGTTACACGTTCAAAAGGTCTTGCCATAAGCGAAGATACACCAAAAGCCACACCTATCATCATGATCAAAAGTACTATCTCTATTATCCAGCCTCTTCTGAATATATCATCTGTAGTCCTGTATATACTGTCCGTTGATGAGCTCGCAAGTATCACGGCCGTAACCGCACTCTCACCCGTTGCTGCATCTTTTTCCGTCACAGGCACCGCTACCTCTATGAAACGGCTGCCCTTATCATAGTTGGTAACATTTTCACCAAGAAAGGACCGTATGACTTCCTCGCCTATCATATATCTGCCAATGCTTATGTCATAGGTATCGGCGATAACGCGAAAACCACGGTCGATAACGAGTATCCTCCCGTCATAAACCGAAGAAAGAAGTGTCAGCTGAGCATTGATGGCTTCCGAAGAAGTATTCTGAAAGAAGTCATAGTTCCTCATACGGGTGGCAGCAACACGGATCTGTTCGGTCATTTCCATGATGCGCTGCTCTACCATTCTGTCCTGTATATTAGCCCCTGCTGCCAGACGCATGGTGCTGGCCGCAACAAGAGCAGCTATAACTATGACTATGAAGATTCTGAGTCTGAAGCTCTTTAGATACTCTGATCTTTTCATCCCTTATAGAAGTATCCGGCCCCCCACTTGGTCTGTACATACTTAGGCGCTCCGGGGGTCTCTTCAATCTTCTCCCTCAGTCTTCTCACATGGACATCCACTGTTCTGGGATCGCCGTTATATTCACTGCCCCAGACCAGTTCTTTTAAACTGTCCCTGCTGTATACCTTACCGGGATGTGTGACCAGAAGCTCCAGTATATCAAATTCCTTTGTGGTCAGATTTATTTCTCTTGAACCGATGAAAAGTCTTCTGTTCTCAATATCAAATCTGAAATCACCGTTCTGTATAACATTGGCATTATTTGCAGCTTCCGCATTTTTCTTGCGTGATCTGCGGACAAAAACCTTTATCCTCGCCTTTACCTCAAGCACATTAAAAGGTTTGACTATGTAATCATCTGCTCCTGATTCAAAGCCCATGATCTTATCCATGTCATTTCCTTTAGCTGTAAGAAAGATGATGGGAACATCCGAAAATTCCCTTATCTGCCTGCATACTTCCATTCCGTCTATCTTGGGAAGCATAAGATCAAGAAGGACAAGATCGTAATGATTCTTTCTGGCAAGTTCCACTGCCTCTTCACCGTCGTATGCGGCATCGGTCTCCATCCCATCCTGTTCTATGCTGTATTTAAGCCCCTTAACTATAGCTTTCTCGTCATCCACTATAAGGATACGCTCTGCCATTACTCTGTTCCTCCAGGATCACCTTGCGATGATCTCATCTTTAAATCCGGAATAGGTTCCGTCACCTATCCCCGATACATTCCTGATATCTTCCGTTGTAGCAAAAGCTCCGTGTTCCTCTCTGTATTCCACTATAGCCTTTGCTTTGCCTTCACCGATCCCGCTAAGCTTCATCAGCTCTTCGATACCGGCATGATTTATATCCACTTTTCCATCGTCCGCATAGATCCGCTCCGGCTCCGTAAGACCTTCAGTCTCACCATTTGTGGGGATGTGGTATTTAAGCCCATCCTCCAAAACTGCCGCCAGATTAAGATAACTCTCATCCGCTTCTTCATTAAAGCCTCCCGAGAGTTCTATCGCATCAAAAAGCCTGCTGCCCTCAGGCAGGGAATAAACTCCCGGCTTTGCTACGGCGCCGCTGATATGCACGATCACTGCCCGCGCAGGCGGCATGATATCAGCCGCATCATCAACAGATGAGCTTATCGGCTCATCTTCTGCGGCCACCTCAAGCTGTTCGCTGATATATTCCTGTGCGGATCCGCACCCGGCAGGGCATACCCCCAAAAGCGTCAGTAACAGAATAAATATGATATTTTTCTTCATGATCTGCTCCTTTTCCACATTTTATGCGGTAAAAGGCCTTCTCAGAGATCACCTGAAAAATATTCTATGATATAATCTCAAAACAATCAAGCATGATTTAAAATTTTTTCACCTGCTCCTTCATCTGACCGGCCAGGTCCTTCAGCGTCTGCTCCGGATCTGCTCCATCCCATACTCTCGAATAAGCAAGTTCAAGTTCAACCCAGAAATTACTGAGTGTAATGAGCTTTGGAAGAACGGCGCTGCTTTCATATATTTCGCGCACCACACCCTTTGCTCCAGCATTCTCCTCTATGACACCGCCCATGCATGGCATCTTTCCCGTCCTGTCATAAAGGGTATTTGCATTTTCGTATATTATATATTCCGCAAAAAGATTGGCCTCATCGGGATGTTCCGAAAAACCGTTCACCACAACACATCCGGTTGTCGACAAGCCCCTGGCCGTATGCTCCGAATCCACTCCGGGAAGTGCCGCCACACCATAACCGTATTTAAACTCTCCGTCTTCATAAGCCTTTTCCACAGTAGGAAGAGCATCTGTGGTAACTATGGTAAAAAGACTCTTCCCATCCAGAAAATCGGCGAGTACTTTCTCATAACTGCTTTCTTTTGATTCGATCGAGAAAAACTGGTGAAGGTCCTGATAAGTAGTCATGCAGCGTATGGTATCATCATTGCAGATATCGATCATATCCGGATCATCACCGCACTCACCGCCTACATTCATGTATGCACCCGTAAAGAAATAATTGTAATATATGTCGGATACATCCCAGAGGAAGAAATGCTCCATTCCTTCAGGTGCACCATGCTCCATAGCCAGCTTGGTAATATCCTCTATGGACTCCGGTATAAGCTCCTGGGTACGGGCTGCCACGGCTTCTTTAAAGCTCTCCTCGGTATAGCCTTCCGGTATGCCTGCATCGGGAACATAGGTCCTCCCCGCTCCCTCTTCATCTTCATTTCCTTCCGGCGGTTCGCTTCTGAGCTCTGCATCAGCCATCTGGGACAGATACGTGGAATTATAAAGAAGAAATGCTGTCTCGTAATAAAAAGGATATGCCACCTGCTTGCCCTTATAGGTTACGGCATTCATTGCTATTTCCGGATAATTAATACTGTTGAGTATATTCTCCGGATCGCTTACGGGAAGTGCAAGGCCCGAGAGCGCTGCTTTTTCAAGGCAGTCCGATCCTGCAATAAAAATGTCCGGCATCTCCTCATTCTTTACGGATGAATCATATATCTCCTCGATATACTCAAGTCCGGTTTTGAGAACAGGCTCAACCCTTACGCCTTCGGCATCCTGATACGCCACCGAAGCACTGTTAAGGTAATCGGTAAGTCCTTCATCCGTATACCATAATATAAGGGTGACAGGCTCCTTCACAGGTGCCTCCACCCCGGGAAGTATTTCTCCTTTGGGCTTAAATACGAAGTACGCAGCCACGCAAAGAGCAGATACCAGAAAAATATATAACCATGTCTTGTGTCTTAAGCTTTTCACAGACACTCCTTAAGTATCGAAGCCATGTCATCTATGTCTTTTTCCCCTACGACAAGGGCAGGAAGGAAACGTATTATGTTCGCCCCCGCATTTATAAGGACAAGTCCTTTATCCAGAGCCCTGTTGATGATATCCGCAACGGGATGGTCGAATTCAAGCCCCTGCATAAGCCCCACACCGCGGTGATCGATGATATCGCTGTGTTCCTTCTTTACCCCCTCAAGGACTTCATAAAGATAAGCACCGGACTTACGGACATTTTCAAGAACATGCTTCTCTTCAAAAAGCTTAAGCACGGAACAGATCGCAGCTCCCGCAAGAGGATTACCGCCGTAGGTAGTGCCGTGATCACCTGCAACAAGTGAAGCCTGCCCTACTTTTTCCGTCATAAGAAAAGCTCCTACAGGCACACCACAGCCAAGAGCCTTGGCGACAGTCATCACATCAGGCTTTACGCCGTAGCGCTGCCAAGCAAAATACTCACCGCTGCGCCCCATGCCGCACTGTATCTCATCAAGCATAAGGAGTATATCACGCTCATCGCATATCCTGCGCAGTTCCTTAAGGAAACTCTCATCCGCGGGATAGATGCCGCCTTCACCCTGTACCGTCTCACATAGTATGGCGCAGGTCTTATCGTTTAAATTCTTCTTTACGCTTTCAATGTCATTAAACTCCGCAAAGCGTATGTTGCCTATCATGGGTTCAAACGGATCCCGGTAAGCACGCTTTCCTGTTACAGACAGGGCTCCCATTGTACGGCCATGGAAGGAATGCTCCATAGCTATTATCTCATGATCGGTACGCCCATCCTTTAAAAATGCATATTTTCGTGCCGTTTTTATGGCACCCTCGATAGCTTCCGCACCGCTGTTGGTAAAGAATACACGGTCCATGCCCGAGATCTTTTTGATCCCCTTTGCGGCCTCGATAGCCGGCACATTATAATAATAATTGGATGTATGGAGCAGCTTATCCACCTGTGCCTTTACGGCATCATTATACTCTTTCACCCCGTATCCCAGCGCAAATACCGCTATGCCTGATACGAAATCCAGATATTTCTTTCCCTCCAGGTCATAAAGGTACACACCCTCACCATGGTCAAACACTACCTGATAACGGTTATATGTATGAAGGAGAGATGCCTCTGCCTCCTCTATGTAATCATTCATGATACCCATGATCATTTCCTCCGTCTAAATATTCTTTCACCAAAGATCCATATATCTTCTTATGATGACAGGCTTTTATTCCTGATCGTCATCCGCAGTTATCATGGTACCGATACCATCCTTTGTGAATATCTCAAGAAGCAGGCAGTGTGCCAGTCTTCCGTCAAGTATATGCACCCTCTGCACCCCGCTCCTGATCGCGTCAATGCAGTTTCCGAGCTTGGGCAGCATACCGCCGCCTATTATGCCCTCATCGATCAGAGCCTTTGCTTCCGATATCTTTATGGTAGATATGAAGGACGACTTATCGTTGATATCGCGGTATAATCCCTCAATATCGGTAAGGAACGCCAGCTTCTCTGCACCTACGGCCTTTGCCACGGCGCAGGCTGCATCATCCGCATTTATATTATAGCTCTCATACTTATCATCCATTCCTATGGGGCAGACTATAGGAAGGAAATCCTTATCGATCAGATCAAATAATATCTTGGGATCGACATCCGTTATCTGGCCTACGAAACCTATATCCTTTCCGTCAGAGAAACGCTTTTCTACTTTAAGAAGACCTCCGTCCTTTCCGGATACCCCTGCTGCATGGACTCCCAGCTCCTCTACCATGGAGACCAGACGCTTATTGACTTTATTAAGGACCATCTCTGCAACTTCCATGGTCTCAGCATCGGTAACACGAAGCCCGTTTACAAACTCCGATTCCTTCCCTGTCTTTTTAAGCCAGGCGCTTATCTCCTTGCCGCCTCCATGAACGATGATGGGTTTGAAACCCACAAGCTTAAGCAGCGTAACATCTTTTATGACATTACGCTGAAGCTCCGGATCGGCCATAGCGCTTCCGCCGTACTTTACGACGATTATCCTGCGGTTATATTTCTGTATATAAGGAAGTGCCTCGATCAGGACTCCGGCTTTTTTCAGCAGATTATCGATATCTTTAGTGTACATTGTTTTCCTCCTTGCTTGGAACGGCCGGCGGCTGCCCCTTTCTTTCTGTTTTATGATCTGTAGTCCGCATTTATCTTAACGTAGTCATAGCTTAAATCACATCCCCAGGCTCTGGCCTCTGCGCTGCCTGCGTGCATTACCGCCACAACAGTTACCGCTTCACTCTTAAGAAGCTCTGTAGCTTCATCCTCACTGTATCCGGCATCCATGCCGTTTTCCACTATCTTAAGTTTCTTTCCCGCCGCCTCGTACCATATATCTACCTTAGCAGGATCGAAGTCCACACCGGAATAGCCGAGTGCACAGAGGAAACGCCCGAAGTTTGAATCGTTTCCGAATATCGCGGCTTTACAGAGTGCCGAACCGACAACGGATTTTGCCAGTTTTTTAGCATCGGAAACACTTGCCGCCTCTTTTACATGGCATTCAAAGAGCTTTGTAGCCCCCTCACCGTCACCTGCCATCTGAATGGCAAGATACTCGCTCACATAGAGAAGTCCTTCATAAAAACGTCTGTAGTCCTCACCCTCATCACCGATGGCGGTATTTTCCGCCCTGCCGTTTGCAAGTATCACATAAGTATCATTAGTCGAAGTATCCCCGTCCACGGTTATCATATTGAAGGTATCGTCCACTATAGCCGATATCGCCTTCTGAAGGAGTTTCTTATCTATCACCGCATCCGTAGTTACGAATCCAAGCATTGTACACATATTGGGATGTATCATTCCCGATCCCTTGGTCATGGCACCTATACGGATCACTTTTCCATCCGTAAGTTCCACTTCGACTGCGATCTCTTTCTTGTGGGTATCGGTTGTCATTATCGCCTTAGCGGCAGCCGTAGCTGCTTCTGCCGTAGCGGCCTTCTTTTCAAACAATTCCTTACAGCCGGCACATATCTTATCAGCATTTATCTGCATCCCTATAACTCCGGTGGATGCCACAAGCACCGAATCCTTATCCCCGCCGTACAGGCTGCTCATTGCCTGAGCTGTCTTTTCGCATATATCCATTCCGGGCTTTCCGGTGGCTGCATTTGCTATACCGGAATTGACCACTACCGCACGAACCTTTGCATCACTGTGTACTATGTCGGAATCCCATAACACCGGTGCTGCCTTTACAACATTGGTAGTAAACGTGCCGGCAGTTATACAGTCAGTATCACTGTATATCAGGGCCATATCCTCCCTGCCCTTATATTTGATCCCCGCTGCATGAGAAGCTGCATAAAAACCTTTGGGAGCCGTTATCCCCCCCTGCATTTCCTTCATAATACATGTCCTTTCTTTGATAAACATAGACAGCCGCTTTTACTTATCCGCCTATTCTACTAAATATACAAATAATTTGCAAGGATTTTGATGTTTTTGCCGACATCAGATCATCCCCGCTGCCATGCAGCTGAAATCTGCCTCCCCGATATTGAAAAAGGCGGTCACGGGACCGCCTTTTTTCACTTATCATATTTTACAACCGGTCCGTTCAAAACAGCATCATTCGGGATCGTTAAAACCTACTCTTGCCGCGTACGTTGTATGAAGAAGCTCGTGTGCCTTATGGCTGTTGGGCTCACCAAGGAATTTATCATAGAGTTCCTTAACCTGCGGATTGTTATGAGACTGACGGTGCGTCTGCCTCTTATCCTCCAGATAAAGAGCTCTTGCCCTCTTCTCCTTGTAGGTATCCATGATATCGTCATCTTCATGAGGCAGGAAGAACTCACGCACATAAGGCTGGCCTCCGCCGTTTATACAACCGCCGGGGCATCCCATGATCTCTATGAAATGGTATTTTGACTTGCCGGCCCTTATATCATCAAGGAGCACCTTAGCTGATTTCATTCCGGATGCGATCGCCACATTCACGGTAGTACCGTTGATATCAAGGGAAGCCTCCCTTATGCCCGCTTCATGTCCGCGAACGGTTTCAAATGTAATGGGATCTGCTTCCTCACCGGTAAGCTTGTAGTATACGGTACGGAGTGCAGCTTCCATAACACCTCCGGTAACACCGAAGATAACACCCGCACCCGAATAATCTCCCATGATGTCCTGATCCCAGCCTTCTTCGGGAAGTCTCTCGAAGATAATGCCTGCTCTCTTGATCATTCTGGCAAGTTCCCTCGTGGTAATAACAGCATCCACATCCGCCAGGCCGTTCACCTTAAGCTGCTCACGCTGCCTTTCGAATTTCTTTGCCGTACAGGGCATTACCGATACAACGAAGATATCATCGGGTGCAACATCATGTACTTTCGCCCAGTATGACTTAAGGATCGCCCCCTGCATCTGATGGGGTGATTTGCAGGAAGAAAGATGAGGCAGAAGATCGCTGTAATTGTACTCCGCATAATTTACCCAGCCGGGTGAACAGGATGTGATCATCGGAAGCACTCCGCCATTCTTAAGACGACCCAGAAGCTCCGTACCTTCTTCCATTATGGTAAGGTCCGCACCGAAATTCACGTCATATATCCTCTTAAATCCAAGCCTTCTCATAGCTGCTATCATCTTACCGGTAACGGGAGTTCCGATCGGATAGCCGAACTCTTCTCCCAGGGCAGCTCTTACCGCAGGCGCCGCCTGGGCGATAACCACCTTTCCCGATGCAAATGCTTCATCTATCTTTTCTATCTCCGAATGTTCCATTAAAGCGCCTGTAGGACAGACGGATACACACTGTCCGCACTGAATACAGGGTGAATCATTAAAGCCCCTGTCCTGTGCCGGTGATACAAAGGTATTAAATCCCCTGTTCTCATAGCCCAGTATTCCCAGTCCGTGGGCATTCTTGCATCTCTCTATACATCTGCCGCACAGTATGCACTTGGATGTATCCCTCACAAGACCGGGAGCCAGCTTATCGATATGTACCTCGGAATGTACTCCGCCGAACACATCCGCTCTTGCACCGGTCACGTTTGCCACATGTAAAAGCTCACACTTTCCGTTCTTATCGCACTGCTGACAGAACTGGTTATGATTTGACAAAAGCAGCTCTACGCTCATGCGTCTCGCCGTGGTGGCTGCAGGCGAAGATATGGTTATCTCCATACCGTCCGATACCGGATAAACACAGCTTGCAACCAGGCCTCTTGCCCCTTTAACCTCTACAAGGCAGACACGGCATGATCCCTGATTGCATTCCCCGTGATTAAAAGAGCAGAGCGACGGGATCTCGTATCCGCATTTTCTTGCTGCCTCCAGTATGGTGAGTCCTTCCTCAACCTGATGACTGACACCTTCTATTTTTATAGTTACCAAAGCCATTCTACTCCCCTCCTACTCTTTAGTGATAGCGCTGAACTTACAGTTACTCTTACAAAGTCCGCATTTTGCACACTTATCCTTATCGATAGCAAAGGAAGCAAGCTTATGACCCTCAGCGATATAATCGGTTCTTGAAATACATCCCACAGGGCAGTTCCTTGCACAGAGACCGCAGCCGATACAGATATCGGGATTGATCTTGTACTGCATAAGGCTCTTGCAGACATGCGCAGGACAGCGTTTCTCCACTATATGAGCTATATACTCTTCCCTGAAATGTCTGAGAGTTGAGTTTACGGGATTGGAAGCCGTCTGCCCCAGTGCACAAAGGGAGTTATTCTTTATGGTCTTACTGAGTTCCTCAAGGGTATCAAGGTCTTCCATAGTCCCCTTGCCCTCGATGATCCTGGTAAGTATCTCCAGTATCCTCTTGGTACCTATACGGCAGGGAGAGCACTTTCCGCAGGATTCATCACAGATGAATTCCATATAGAACTTTGCCACATCTACCATACAGTTATCTTCATCCATAACGATAGCGCCGCCGGATCCCATCATCGAGCCCTTCCGGACAAGATTATCGAAATCGATAGGTTCGTCAAGAAACTCCTCCGTAAGACATCCGCCGGAAGGTCCGCCTGTCTGGATAGCTTTAAATTTCTTGCCGTTTGGTATGCCCCCTCCTATATCATATATCAGCTCACGCAGGGTGGTTCCCATGGGTACCTCTACAAGCCCCACATTATTGACCTTACCGCCCAGCGCGAACACCTTGGTTCCCTTGGAACCTTCGGTTCCTACCTGTGCAAATTCCGCTGCACCTTCCCTTAAGATATAAGGTACGCAGGCCAGGGTCTCAACATTATTTACTATGGTCGGCTTTCCCCATAATCCTTTCACTGCCGGGAAAGGAGGACGGGGTCTGGGCATACCGCGCTTACCCTCTATGGAATTGAGAAGAGCTGTCTCCTCACCGCAGACGAATGCGCCCGCACCAAGCCTTATATGACAGTCAAAATCAAAGCCTGTGCCAAGGATATTCTTTCCGAGCATCCCGGCCTCTCTGGCATTTTCTATGGCCTTCTTAAGACGTGCCACAGCCACGGGATACTCCGCGCGTACATAGAAGTAGCCCTCTTTAGCACCTATGGCATATCCCGCTATCATCATTCCTTCGATAACTGCGATAGGATTACCCTCTAATATGGAGCGGTCCATGAACGCACCCGGATCACCCTCATCACCGTTACAGACAACATATTTTTCGTCCCCCTCGGAAGAAAGCGCAAACATCCACTTGCGTCCGGCAGGGAAACCGCCGCCTCCGCGCCCTCGCAGTCCGGAAAGAAGCACCGTATCCGCCACTTCTTTCTGCGTCATCGAAAGAGCCTTCTTAAGCCCCTTAAATGCCCCGAATCCGAGCGCTTCGTTCAGATCCTCCGGGTTAATGACTCCACAGCCGTGAAGCGCTATGCGGCGCTGTTTTTTATAAAAGTTTATATCATCCTGCTTAGAGACTTTTTCTCCCGATACGGGATCAACATACAAAAGACGTTCTACCACTTCACCTCGTCCTATGTCCGAATCGATTATCTCTTCAACATCTTCAAGCTTTACCATCCTGTAGAGAGTATCCTCGGGATAGATCTTTACAAAAGGCCCCTGAGAGCAGAATCCGAAACAGCCGGACATATTGACGCTTGCCTTCTCGTTAAGTCCTTTTTTTGCCAGCAGCTCAGTGAACTTTGCTGCGATATCTCTTGAATTACTGGACAGACATCCGGTTCCGCCGCACAGCACTATATGCCGCTTATGGTCTTCACCTTTTATCTTCTCCGACATTTTCTTTTCGCATTCCGCGCTTAAACGTTCAAGTTCTTCTACTGAAGTGATCCTGTTCATGCCGATGCCTCCTTTTTATAAGATGCGATGATATCCTCAACTTCTTCAACATCAACCTTCGGGTAAACCTTACCGTTGATGCTTACGGCGGGTGCGATACCGCATGCCCCTATGCATCTTAAGGCATCAAGCGTAAAAAGACCGTCCTCCGTGGTCTGCCCGGGTCTTATCCCCAGCAATTCGGAAAAACGGTCGATGACTATCTGGGCTCCTTTCACATAACAGGCCGTGCCCAGACAGCAGCCTATAACATACTTTCCCTTCGGAGTCAGCGAAAAGAACGAATAAAATGTAACAACACCATATATCTCCGCAACCGAGATCCCGGTCTTTTCCGACACTACCTCCTGCACCTCGAGCGGGATATAACCATACTCATTCTGGATATCACTGAGTATCATCATAAGCGGTGTTTTTTCACTTTTGTACCTGTCGCAGATCTCCCTGATCTGTGCCGCCGCAGCGGCATTTAGTTTCCCCATTGACATACCTCCCGGATAGAATCTTGTTATAAACCTCTGTGATATACTATACTACAATATAAGCTTTCTTTCAAACCGGATAATCCGTATAAAAAAGCAGGATAAAAAAAGGTACCGGATACTGTAACGATATCCGGTACCTTTTACACACGATGATGCAAAAAACGTTTCTGTCAGCTGTTGAACGCCGTTATATTTGCTTCATTCAGCGTAAAGTCGTAGTAGTTTAAGTCCTCGCGCTTCGTCCAGCCTATGCATTTCCAGAAGGCATTTCCCACATCATTCTTAGTGAAAGCTATAAGTGAGACCTTGTTGATCTTCTCGGCTTTCAGCGCGTTCATGCAATGAACGACCATTTCCTTTCCTATTCCGCGCAGTCGGTGATCCTCCGCCACGCATACATGATACAGGCAGCCGCGTCTTCCGTCATGACCGCAGAGTATCGCACCCACTATCTTTCCATCCTCCTCGGCCACCACACTGCATCCGGGATTGCGGTCCAGGAAACGCTCAACGCCTTCCCGTGAATCATCCACGCTCCGTATGCCGAAACCGTGTATCGTCATCCACAGCGCGCGTACTCCGTCATAGTCTTCTTTTAACATTGCGCGTACGGTCATCTTATGCCTCCTTTGTGGTGAGAAGCCTGATCGCATCTCCAAGCTTGATCTTGTTTCCTTTGTAAAGCGACATTGCCTTGTATAGCTTACCGGCTACTATTACCACTGCTATGGTAAGCGCAAGGGATATCGCAAGAGAGATCGCGCCTGTCATTGCATCCGCAACGCCCAGAGCCAGCTGGGAAGGCATGAGCAGTGCTGCCGTAAAAGGCACATAGTTCATCCATGCGGGAGCGGAACTTCCGGCAAGGCCTCCGCCCATCATTACCAGCATGAAGGCTGCCAGCAGCGGCATAATAAAGATAGTACTCTGGCTTGCCACTTCCTCCCTGTTGCTCGAAATAGCTCCGGCTATGGTAGCCATACTCAAATACATTATAAATCCCACGATCAGGAAGCATACAGCCAGTACCACGTTCACCGGCTTAAACAATCCCAGCTCTTCTATAAACTCAAAGAAGGTGGCAACAGGTGATGCATAATCCGGGAACATCATCTCGCTGAGCTTTGTTCCTGCTACCAGGCCCACTACCAGGCAGGCGATCCAGCTAAAGAGCTGAATAAGTCCCGAACAGATTATAGCCAGCAGCTTTCCGAATACCAGTGCCTCCGGATGCACACTGATCAGCATGGTATCCATGAGCTTGGATTCCTTCTCCATGACCATTGCCTGAGCGGTAGCATTTCCGTAAGTAAGTATAAGGAAATACATGAGCATTATGGTAAGATAAGGCATGAGTATCTGGAATACTTCAAGGATCTGATCCCTTATCAGCTCATCCGTGCTCTTTCCGTCCTCTTCCATGGTGACACCGTTTGCATAACCGCTTTCCGTATATATTCTGTATGAATTCTGCGGCATAAGGCCCGAAAGCTTTGACTGGTTTAATCCGGTCAGGAGCATGTTAAAGTACTGGGAATTGGCATCCATAAACTCAAAGTAATGTTCTGCCATGGATGTGCTGAGCACCGCTTCGCCTTTATCTTCCTTATCCGGAAGTATTATGTCTGCTCTTATATAATCATCCTCCTGAAAGAAGTGCAGCACGAATACACTCTTTTTTGATGATCCTGCTGCGTTAAGAGCTTCATCCACACTTTCATAAAGCTTATAACGGATCTTTTTGTAATTCTCGTCCGTAACGCCGCTTAAGAGCATGAAATCGGGCTTTGCTTCAAAATCGCTGACCACATATATCTCTTCCGCACCGCAATCGGGTATCGGCTCATCCTCTTCTTCCTTGCTGTCCTTTATCCCTGCCACTATCAGCATTATGGCTATGGGCGCTATAAGAAGGATAAGCCCCATTACTATAGTAAATACCTTATATGACTTGGTCCCTGTCTGGTTATGAAGGGAGAAAGAAAAAACTTTTCCGAAATTCCGAAACATTTACGCCTCCTTCGCCAGCGAAAGCTTTATTATCTCAAAGAGCTTAAGCCGCTTACTGTCATTAACTATAAGCTTCCTGTAGGTCTTTGCGCATATCCTGAAGAGGATCACGCATATCACCATCTGCAAAAGTATCCCCAGAAGGAACGCCCACAGAGGTATACGCCCGCAGATAAACGATACCGGTGCTATATAGGAAGATACAAAAGGTATTATCGACGCAACCAGGATCGCTGTTGAATTCTCAACATTAGGAAGTACCATACCTATCATGTATCCGACCATATTGACCATAGTGACCGTGCCTATTGCCGACTGCGCATCTTCCATTCTGGTGCAGGCGCTTCCCATAAGACCTGCCAGCATTGAATACATGAAATAAGTAAGCAGCATGCAGGGAAGAAGCAGCAGGCCCTTAAATCCGGCAAAGGTAAAGAGCCTTGAGAAGTTCATCATATCCGCAACACCCTGTACCGCGGGGGTACCTAATACAGATGCCGCTATCTTATTGGTCACAAAGGATCCTCCCATACCCAGGACTATCATGGAAAATACATAGAACATCATCGCCAGTATCTTTCCCAGGATGAGCGCCAGGGGTCTTACGCTTACCAGCAGATTCTCCACCAGCTTTGACATCTTCTCCTCCATTACGGAAGATACTACATAAGATCCTGTCAGGGCTACCAGTATCATCAGCACTATCGAATAAAGAGAATTGTATGATGCAACCTGCCTTGATGTATAAGCCGAATTTATCTCCGCCTCATAATCCTCATAAGTCAATGTGCTTCCGCTCTCCACAGCCATCTGAAGAACCTTCATCTGCTCTTCACCCAGATCGGCCGCATCGCGTCTGGCCTGCTCAAGCCGCCCCATAAGATGGCCGCCCAGCGCATCCAGCTCGATAGGAGTGATATCGGACTCATCGGCTGCTATTATATTCAGCACATACGTATCAACCTCATCTATCATCTGACGGTCCAGCAGTACCGCTATCTCATCCGCTGCAAGCTTATCCGGTACAGCATCCGCATCCGTAAGCTTCGCCACGGCAAAGCCTGTTCCGTCAAGTTCTGCTTTTTCCGATGAAAAATCAAGATAAGTATCATTTACAAAATAGATCTGCTTAAGATCCATCTCGTCATTGATGGCATCGGTACTCTGCGCCGCGCCCATGCCGGCGCTCATTCCCAGCTGGTTTATGGGGCCCATGACCATCATCAGGACGATGAACATGATATAGCTCACCCTGTACGCACGGTTCTTAAAGGTCTGGGATAAGGTAAATGAAAAAACCTTTGCAAGTCCCGTGCAGCTGTATATATTATTGCTGCTCTTCTTCATTTGCACCCACCTCTTTTACGAATATCTCATGAAGGGAAAGTTCCGAAAGATCAAACTTGATGATCGGTATCGTTGCATTCACAAGGTTCCATAACAGGGCATTTGCCTGCTGGTCTCCCGTAACCCGCAGCTCGTACTCGTTTTCCTTCTCCGACAGTATCTGTATGCCCAGCTCATTTATGTAGCTGCTGACATCCTGCTCGCATTTAAGAGACAGGTTAACACGCCCGTAGCCTTTCTTGATCTCGTTGAGATTACCCTGTACCAGAGCTTTCGAACGGCACATGATGGTTATATCGGTACAGAACTCCTCCACAGCCGCCATCTGATGGCTGCTCATGATGATATACTTGCCTGCTGCAATCTGCTCGCGAACCACATCCTTGAGTATATCCGTATTAACGGGATCCAGGCCTGAAAAAGGCTCATCAAGGACCAATAGTTCCGGATCGGAGAGCATAGCTATAAGGAACTGTATCTTCTGCTGGTTACCTTTTGAAAGCTGGTCGGGGCTCTTGGGCTTTACTTTCTTTACGCGTCCTCTTGCATCCTTTGTCTCTGCGGGATACAGATACTCATCCAGCTTAAGACGTCCGGACCAGTATTTTATCTTTGTTTTGAGCACATCATCCTTAACACCGCGCAGACGCCCGAAATACATTATCTGATCCATTAACGAATACTTCTGATAAAGCCCTCTTTCCTCTGCCAGATAACCTATATTGCAGGTATCAAAGCTTAAAGGCTTGCCGTTCCAGAGTACTTCGCCGGTATCCTTATCCAGCATATCCAGTATCATTCGTATGCTGGTAGTCTTGCCGGCACCATTGGTACCCAGAAGCGCATAGACACCCGGCTTCTCCATCGAAAAGCTGATGTGATCCACTACTGTTTTTTCACCGTACTTCTTTGACAGATCCTTTACTTCCAAACCCATCTTTTTAATATCCTCCCTATTAATTATTTCACTCCCTGTTTGCTGCGGTGTTGATCACGCCGCCTCCTATAAGTAGCAGTGCTGCGATCAGCATCACCCATCTTAAAACTATCGGTATCCTCTCCTGCAGCAGCAGATTTACCGCATTTATCAGAAATCCTGCCGGGACAAGGGGCGATACCCTGCGTCCCATATTAGCGGGCGGCATCTCGCCTTTCTGTTCATACAGCTTATTAAGCACTCTCTTTGTCCTCACCGTCATATTCATGAAGCAGCATAATACGGCAGCGATAATAAATACCAGCGTCCAGATCGATGCATCCCGCGTCGCGCCGTATACTTCCAAAAGCAGACATAAGAACTCTATAACAGTGACCAGCTTAAACATCAGAAGTATCTTTTTGTAATGCTCTATGCGGCTGTCAACATCCGAATAAAGCTGAAACTCACCGTCCGCGCGGTGTCTTCGCAGTATCACCCAGGGCCCCCAGGCCTGGACTATCTCCACGCCCATCTCCTCCATAAACTGTGCATATTCGCGGTTCACCGAAAAGAACCCCTTGCCAATATCGATCTGGTACTGCCACTCACCCTTTTCACAGGGCTCAAAGCTGTATATGCCTGCGAAGAAGCTCTTAAGCGCATAACCATCGTCCGCCATCTGATCCAGCCACTGTGTCTCTTTATCCTTATCAAGCATCAAACGAAAGCGTATCATTCTGTCCCCTCCGTTTTGTTGGTGATCGCAGCATCTGTAAACAGTTGTGAGTTCTTAAGCAGTTCCGCCAGCCTTTCACATTCTGCGACAAATACTTCACGTCCGATATTGGTGATCACATATTCCTTTTTCTTTCGTGAACCTGCATCCGCGCTCACCACCATGATCCACCCTTTTTTCTCCAGAGTCTGCAGCGCTCCGTAGAGTGTTCCCGCGCCCAGTACCACCCGGTGCGCCGTAAGCTCCTCCACCTCGCCTATGATGCCATATCCGTGATTGGGCTGCCTCACTGCCAGCAGGATATAGAATACAGCCTCGGTTAAAGGCAGATCTTTTTCCACAGCCGGATCGATCAATTTCTGTTACGTCCTTTTAATACTATCATTCTTACAGAGGCAAAGATCATAACCGGTGACGCTGCAAGTGCCATTGCGCCCATGATACGTACTACAGTATCCGAGAGTGTGATCATTCCGGTTGAACTGAAAAGCATGAGCAGGTATGCTGCTGCCAGGACCACTGCACTGGCAAGTCTTACGCTTTCAAGTACTCTGAGCGATCTGCTGATATCCTTTGTCATTTTTATTTCCTCCTTTTTTGATCCCCCGCTGTTTATGAGTGGGGTGACAAGGGCTTTGCCCCGTTTATCGCCAGCTGATATATCGTCCGTCGTTATATCGTAGCCATAATATATCACCTTCCGATATATCGTGTCAAGTAGTATTTTATAAATATTTTTTCAGGAGGATCAACGTCTTCGCCAGGTTGCCGGACTGATCAGCACAAGAAGAGGGAACAGCTCCAGACGTCCTGCAAGCATATCAAACATAAGGACATATTTTGCAAGACCCGAAAAATGAGCAAAATTACAGGTCGGTCCCACGAGTGAAAAACCGGGGCCTATGTTTCCAAGCGCCGACGCCACTGCAGTGAAATTGGTGGTATGATCGTAACCGTCAAGCGCAACGAGCAGCATCGAGATAACAAATATAAGCGCATAGGTGATCAGGAATATATTTGCTGAACGCAGCACGGCATGGGGCAGCGCCTTGCCCTCTACTTTTAACACCTTTACGCTTCTGGGATGGCAGAGCTGTGAAAGTTCCTTCCCGACAGTCTTTAAATATATCAGGATACGGGATATCTTTATGCCGCCGCAGGTAGAACCCGCGCAGCCTCCGATAAGCATAAGAAGTATCAGTATCTCCCTGCAGAGTGAAGGCCACAGGTCAAAATCCGCCGACGAAAAACCTGCCGTGGTCATGATAGACCCCACCTGGAAAAACGCCTGACGAAAGCCCTCTTCCGCTCCCTGTCCGAATCCGAATATCAGATTCAGACTGATAAGCGCCGTAGCGATCCAGAAAATAGCCGTATAAAGCCTGATCTCCTCCGAACAGAAGGCATCCTTAAAACGCCTGCTCCAGAGATTGAAAAAGAAGTTATAATTGAAACCGGCAAAGAACAAAAATATCGCCACAACATACTGTACAGAAGGGCCGTAAGCGGCAAGTGAAGTATTGCGCACACCGAATCCTCCGGTACTGGTGGTGGTGAATGCCGTACAGATACTGTCAAATACGGGGCAGCCCGCAATGATCAGCGCAACTATCTCAAGACCTGTGAGGATAAAATATATGATATACAGATAATATGCTGTCTGCCTTACTTTGGGCACCAGCTTGGATACGCTGGGGCCGGGGCTCTCCGCTTTCATAAGGTACAGATCCTGCCCGCCTGTGGAAGGAAGCAGCGCCAGCATGAATACCAGTACTCCCATACCTCCGATCAGCTGTATGAAGCAGCGCCAGAAGTTCATACAATGACTCAGCTTCTCAACTTCGGGAACTATGGACGCCCCTGTAGTGGTAAAGCCTGAAATACACTCAAAAAGCGCATCCGTGAAAGACGGGATCTCCCGGCTTAAAAACATGGGAAAACAGCCTGCCACCGACAGCAGAAACCAGCTGAGTGCCGTAACAACAAAGCCTTCCCTTGCATAAAACGATTTATTCTTCGGGCGTGAAAAGCGACACACCAGCGTGCCAAGCGCAAGCGTGATTGCGCCACATGCCATAAAATATATACCGCTCCTCTCATGATAGATAATGGAAACTATAAACGGACATACCATCATTGTTCCCGTGATCTCCATTATCTTCCCAAGAAGATAGATTATCATCGCATAATTCATTACTTATCCCTTTCAGGCGCGGATATCATCCACATCCTTAAGCCCCAGCTCGGTGGTGACTATGATCACATTATCTCCGGCATGTATCTCATCTTTACCGCCCGGAGTTATCACCTTCCCTTTTCGCAGTATCGCACAGACAAGAAGGTTTTTCTTCAGCTTAAGATCCATAAGAGGTTTATCGGTGATCTTTGAATCCGAACTGACCTTAAATTCCAGAACCTCAACACGGTCATTCAATATCCTGTACATGGTCTCTATATTACTGCCATGCGTATTCTCAAGAGCCCTTGCGTATTGAAGTATGGTCTTAGTAGATATAGCCTTGGGGCTTACAACCACGTCTATAGGCAGATCCTGAAGCACCTCATCGATCGAGATAGTATTCAGTTTGGTGATAGTCTTTGTTTTTCCCTTGCTGACTTTATTACAGAAGATAGAGAGTACCAGATTCTCCTCATCCATATTTGTCAGAGCTACCATGCAGTCCTTTTCGCTTACTCCCTCTTCCATCAGTATCTGCCTGTCGGAAGCATTACCCTCTATTATCATCGCACCCGGAAGCATCTCCGAGAGCTGTTCACATCTGGCATGATCCTGCTCTATTATCTTTACATCTATCGGCAGATTGGATAAATGTCTTGCAAGATAATATGCTGTAGACCCGCCCCCGGCTATCAGAACGCTCCGCATCGGTTTTGTTTTGATCCCAAGCTTCTGGCACAGCCCGACTATCTGTCTGGGCTGAAGGATAACATACATATTATCACCGGATAAGAGCTTGGTATGACCGTTGGGGATTATTACCGCTCCATCCCGTTCCAAAGCCGTTACCAGAGTATCTTTGCTTATCTTATTTGAAAAATCTATAATGCTCATTCCATCCACCGGAGAATCCTTCGGTATGGGAAGACGCACAAGGTCAATGCGGCCGCGCGCAAAAGTCGTTATATCCAGCGCACCCGGTACTTCTATAAGCTTAGCTATGCTCTTTGCACAATCCAGCTGGGGATTGATAGTCATTGAAAGTCCAAGCTCATCCTGAAGATACTGAACTTCTTCATTATACGTAGGATTCTGAACACGCGCTATGGCATGCTTTATTCCGCTCCTTCTTGCGATGAGGCAGCATAACAGATTCACCTCATCCTGTCCGGTCACGGCTATCATCATATCACAGCTGCCTACCCCGGCTTCCTGCTGTACTCTGAATGATGTACCGTTACCTTCCACCGCCTGAACATCCAAAACAGCCACCATACGTTCCAGCTTATCAGCCTTTGTATCGATAACCGTCACATCATGCTTTTCTTCCGAAAGCTGTCTTGCCAGAGCATATCCCACACGGCCACAGCCCACGATGATTATCTTCATAGATCAGATTCTCCCTAAAAAGCTTCTTTTCTTTAACCGGTACTGCACAGTATGATTTCCCATAGGGTCTTTACATTATAACAAACCGTCCCGAACCTATCATATAAGCAGCCAGTACCAGATGTATACCAAGTATCAGCGGAAAGCCATATCGGAAATACCACTTCTTTGTCTTATGCCGAAACAGGTACATACCCGTAAAACACCCAAGACTGCCTCCGATGATACATACTATAAAAAGATGTATCTCCGGTATACGCCACCGGTGTGATGACGCCTTCCATTTGTCAAGCCCCATCAGCAACAGTCCCAGCACATTAAGGACAGCAAGATATATTAATATTATCTTTATAACATCCATATCTCAAAACTGCAAAAAAGAAAGGGGCAGGGTATACCCCCCGCCCCTGATATAATTCATCAGTTGTTATTAAGATGCTTCATGCCGCGGACCTTGCTCGCCAGACCGAAGAGGTTGATAAAGCCCTCTGCATCGTGATGGTTATACAGATCACCTGTAGTGAAAGAAGCTATACTCTCATTATACAGTGAGTAAGGAGAAGTCTCGCCTGCCTTGATGATATTGCCCTTGTAGAGCTTGAACTTAACCTCACCGGTAACATACTGCTGTGTACTCTCGATGAATGCCTGTACAGCCTCGCGAAGAGGTGTGAACCACTTTCCTTCATATACTATCTGAGCAAAGAGATTGCCCATATCCAGCTTGGTCTTGGTGGTCTCACGATCAAGGATCAGCTCCTCAAGCTGCTGGTGAGCCTCATAGAGGATGGTTCCGCCCGGTGTCTCATAAACGCCGCGGCTCTTCATGCCTACCACACGGTTTTCTACTATATCAATGATACCGATGCCGTGCTTGCCGCCCAGCTCGTTTAACTTGCGGATAACATCTGCTACCTTCATCTTCTCGCCGTTAACAGCGGTGGGAACACCCTTTTCAAAGCTGATGGTAACATACTCGCCCTCATCGGGAGCCTTCTCTGGTGTAACGCCCAGTACCAGCAGATGATCGAAGTTAGGCTCGTTTGCGGGATCCTCAAGCTCCAGGCCCTCATGACTGATATGCCATAAGTTACGGTCACGGCTGTAGGAAGAATCCGCAGAGAAAGGCAGGTTGATGCCGTGCTGCTTGCAGTACTCTATCTCGGACTCACGTGAATCCATGGTCCACTTATCATTACGCCATGCAGCGATTATCTTAAGATCGGGAGCCAGAGCCTTGATGCCCAGCTCAAAACGGATCTGGTCGTTACCCTTGCCGGTAGCTCCGTGGCAGATCGCAGCAGCACCTTCCTTACGTGCTATCTCAACCAGTTTCTTTGCGATAAGAGGGCGTGCCATGGAAGTACCCAGAAGATACTTGTTCTCATATACTGCGTGTGCCTGTACGCAGGGAACGATATAATGCTCTGCAAACTCATCGGTCACATCAAGGATATAGAGTTTCTCTGCCCCGCAGAATTTAGCTCTCTCCTCAAGTCCGTCAAGCTCCTCTGCCTGTCCGCAGTCGATGCAGACGCAGATAACTTCATAATCAAAATTCTCTTTAAGCCAGGGTATGATGGCTGTGGTATCCAGCCCGCCTGAATAAGCAAGTATTACTTTTTCCTTTGCCATTTTCTTTCGCTCCTTTACTGCATCTTATCCGATGCGCTACTCTTAAATGTATCATTCCGGATTTTTTATCTCCGGATCACGGGGCTTTGCGCGCCGCACGCACTCCTCCCCCGTAAATATCGCCCTATAATATAACTCATAGTGATGCAATTTGCAAGTTTTGCTCAATCCCCAAGATATGCAGTAACTTCCACCTCACAGAGCACGTTCTTAGGCAGGGTCTTTACTGCCACGCAGCTTCTTGCCGGTTTCTCCGTAAAATACTTCTCATATACCGCATTGAATGCAGCGAAATCAGCCATATCAGCCAAAAAGCAGGTAGTCTTTACAACATGTGCATAGTCGGTGCCTGCTGCCTTAAGTATCTCTCCCGCATTCTTTATAGCCTGCTCTGCCTGAGCCTCAATGCCCTCAGCTTCAATATTGCCGGTTGCGGGGTTAATGGGGATCTGGCCCGATGCAAAGAGCATATTACCTGCTACTATTGCCTGTGAATAAGGGCCGATGGCTGCAGGCGCATTTTCCGTACTGATCTTCTTCATTACTTTAATTCCTCCTACTGATCTTCAAACTGTACCGTTACATAAAACCCCCGCGGGGTTTCCTGTACCTTAGTTACCACCCCTTTATTCACATAAAGCCTGTCACGAAGTTTGAAATTCGCGGACATGGCCAGCGAAGGGTCTATAGTATAGTAATAACTGCTGGGCAGCAAACCCTCAGTCACCGTAACCTCCTGCCCTTCCTGCAGAAGTCCGGGTCTCTCCATCTTAAAATCCATCTCGCGCATATCACTGCCCTCCCGATCACTATAAAGCTGTATTTTAAACAAGTAATGGGATTTTTGCAAGTATCCGCCGGCATAATGCCCGCTCTCTACGGATACGCCTTAAATTCCTCAGGCGTGCCGTTAAACACATTCATATCTATATACCGTTCTTCGCCTTCATACCCCCTTAAGCCGGTGCCTGTTCGAAAACTGCCAGAAACTCCATCGCTGTTCCTTCGGTATTTTCGCATACACACTTCTTATCCACAGATCACAGTCGTCAAAACTTTCTCCGATTATCGTTTCATTGGTTTCTTTACTCACATAGATAACCGGCATCATCCCGTAGGCTTCATTTAATCGTTCTATCATATCTCTGAGCTCGGAGCGCACTTTTGATACATCGATATCTGCCGAAGTATGAAAGCTTCCGTAATACTCCACATCAATAACAGGAGGCAGCATGTTCTCTACCGGACTGACTGTTTTGATAAAATGCTCCGCCTGTGTTCTTCCCGGTGACTCAAAGCTGAAAAAATGATAGGCTCCTGTCCTTATATCACATTCCGAAGCCTTTTCCCAGTTGTAGGAAAAGCAGCGGTCAGTATGGGAAGAGCCCTCAGTAGCCTTAATATACGCAAAACTGATATCCTGAGAGCTTAAGACCTTCCAGTCCACATCCCCCTGATAGGCCGAAACATCAACTCCGACTACCGGATATCTGTTTATCCCCGGGTTATTTATGTGAAGTATACCAAAATAAAACAGTGACAGCGTCCCCGCTATCCCGGCGATCATGAATATAACGGTTATGATAATAACTTTCTTCTTTGCGATCCCTTTCTCATCCATGGGCGTATTCTATCAGATCCACTGATATTCTTCAATGTTCGCAGCGCTCTGCGGAGGCATCTCCCGCTTATATTGACGATATATACTTGGAATAATATAATTACTGGGTCACTGATCATTAATATGTGGGGTAAAACAACATGAATATCAGAACTATACAGTGCCCATCCTGCGGTGCTAATCTTCAGTTTGAAGACCGTAACCAGTCTCTTTTCTATTGCAATTACTGCGGAGCTGCGATCCAGATCGAAACCAACCATAACAAAGGTTATGATATGGAAATGGGCAGACTTGATGCCCGCGGCGAACTTGCGGATTCAGTCATCGCAAAGATCGAAAGCATCAAAGATAAACTGATCCTTAACGGAAATGCGAGATACAGCGTGGAATCCTACCCCATGCAGATCGCACAGCTAAAAGACGATCTCCATTACGAGCGTTTCAGCGGCTGGGGTGAGGCTATTTTCAAGCCGTTGCTAAAAGGGATAGGATTGCTGCTTATAGCAAGCATTGCTATAGTAAGCCTCTACAGCCTCCTGCCCAAGCCTGTACTGACACTCCTGGAATTCGCCGCGCTGGCCCTTCCGATAGCTTTGCCGGCGGTAAAAGTCATATCAAAGATAAAAAAGATCAATATGTACAAAAGCGGTATAGAATCTTATAATAACCGGCTCAGGGAAGCACAGCGGATCTATGATGAAACCGAAGCCTATATCAGGGAAAATGCCGAAGTTGATATCCCGCCGCGTTTCAGACATGAAGGCGCATTGGATTACATATTAAAAGGTCTTAGGGCCAGAGAATTCGTTTCACTTGAGCAGGCATTTTTCAGATATGATGAAACCTACGGCACGGATGACAGTGTATTCAGATTCCATCCGATCTGACCACTTCAATATGGACGTCTTATATAAAGCGCTGATCAGAAAGCGTTTTTTTCCAGGTACGCATACAGGGCTTCTTTAAGCCCTGATGCTGCGCCCCGGCTTACCGGGACCGCCCCTCCGCCTTCCATGACAGCCTCATTCTTAGCAAGTTTCTTTACTTTTCCAAGTGATACCAGATAGCTTCTGTGAGTTTTATAAAAGCCGTCGTTTTTAAGTTCCTCTTCATAATCCGAAAGATTGTATCTTACCAGATAATCTTTATCTTTGGTATATATCATCACATACTGATCACGGGCTTCAAAATAATAGATATCGCTGATATTTACAAAAATATCCTCTCCGTCCACCCTTATCCTTATATGCCGTGCGTCGCTCATCTTATCGGATACATATTTTACCACTTCCTTAAGCTTATCCTCATTTACCGGCTTTGTAAGATATCTTAAGGCGTTTACCTCATATCCTTCGAGCGCATATTCCACATGTCCCGTAAGAAATACTATATATACCTTATCGCTGAGTTCCCTTAATCTCCTGGCGGCTTCTATCCCGTTCATCTCGGGCATCTCAATATCCAGAAAAACCAGATCATAGGGCTTTTTTTCAAACTTATCTATAAGATCCGGCGCGCTGCTGTAACTGTCGACCATAACATCCAGGCTGCCAAAAAGCCTGTCTACATGATCCCTTATATCCGCTCTGAAGCGTTCTTCATCATCACATACTGCTATTCTCATCCATCACCTCAATATTCCATTCAGCGGCTCTGTGCATAAACATATCCGGCAGCGGAAGCTATCCTTCCGATACCGGATATTATATCACAATCTGTTAAACTGTATATCCGTATTATCAGCAGAGCGCTGTTCTTTCTTTGTTCCTGCTTATTCCGCCGGAAAGGAGCATAACAAAGATCCCCGCGCCGATTAAGATGTATCCGATATACACTATCAAAGGAAGCATAAGCGTTGCTGCAAGACATCCGTACAGATTGAACATAAAATGCATTATCATGCCGGGGACTATGGAATCATACTTAACATCGATCATTGCTACTAAAAGCCCCATCACAAAGGTATATGCTATCCATAAGGGATTGCCGTGTACCAGCGCGAAAGCAAGCGAACTTACGATCACTGCGCTCCAAACGGGCATTACTTTCTTTAATCTGCCAAGTATCACGCCTCTGAAAAGGATCTCTTCTGCCAGAGCGGGAGCTATCACTACGCCGATGATCTGCCCTACCAGTGAACTGCCTGTTATAAAAGAAGAGGCCGATGAATATGAACTGATAAGCCACTCAGGCAAAGGTAATACACTCAAAACGCCATTGATCACTGCTATTAGTCCAAAGCCTGCAAGTATTGAGAGAACAGTCTTTACGGCTGATATCTTTCTGATTCCAAGTTCTTTGACTACGCCGCCCATTGCTTCTTTGGCGCTTAAGCTTCTTCCTTCATTGCGCGCCGCTCTCTTTTTACTGCCAAGCGCTATCAGAAAGATCACAGCGCAGGAAATAAGTGAAGATACAAAACTTACTATGCCAAGATTCTCTGCTACAAACTCATTAGCTCTTTCATAATAAAGGGTCACAAACTCTTCGCTTGTAACATCCACGCCTTCCGCTACAAGAGCGGCTGACACTTTATACCCCGATACAGTGTTAATAACCGTACTGACTAAAAACTGTATGCCAAAATACATCAGTATAAACAGCAAACATACACCTGCGCTCTTAATAACTTTTTTCATTTTTCTTTCCTCCTTTTTTTGCCATGATCGCTATATATATTATCATTATGATATTAATGATCGATACTACTGCTCCGGCCCTGCTGCCGGCTAAGCTTGCGCTTATAGTCGCTATCATCGGATTGGTCATGCAGATGATTATCGGAACCATTATGCTGACCTTTTTATTTCTGTCCTCTTCATCCAGGCCCATCACATTACCTTCAAAGACAGCTCCTTCATATTTTCCCTTAAAGATCTCTTTATGTATAAGCCTCTTTACTCCCTGATCGATCTCCGCTTCCACCAGATCATCCATCGACATCAGAAGCTTTTGTTTTAAATAAAGATCAGCCCTTATACATTCCAGGACATACAGCCCGACCAGCTTCTTTTTAAAAAACACGGCGTATACTTTTCCTTTTCTTTTAAGCAGTTTACTGCACTGCTCATATACACATTCCATATCTTCCGAGAATCTGTAAATACTCAGGTTAAATATCCTGTCCAGGTCTTTTTCCCTTACATCCGATATCTTTCCGCCTTTTACATATGAAGCTGCAAACAAAAAATATCACCTCCTTTCTTTACTTGTTTGCGTTACCCTGTCGATGATCCTTTTATACCGCACGCAAGAAGATTTAGGTGATATTTGTCGCTAATTGTATTTTTTTTGTCGTAAAATGTATTTAACCCGTCACGAAAGGTCTGAAATGGCAGATCGTTGCCTACGCCGATATGGGTCTTGGAAGCATCAATGATAAAGTATACATTCCCCCCTCCGCTTCTGCCTTTATCATACCATCATTCTTTTCCACTGCCGATCTGATATTCTGAGTACCATAACCATGCAGATTCTTATCCTCCTTGGAAGTGATACGCTCCTTTGCATTAAACAGCTTTCCCAAGTCTAATTTACCATCCTTCTCTGTATAGGTATTGCTAAGCTTTATATTAAAGAACTGACCCGACTTTCTGATCTGAAGCTTTATCAGCCTTTCATCCTCATCTGCTCTTTCACAGGCCTCTATGGCATTATCAAGGGCATTTGCAAATATGCTGCATATATCCGTAGGCTTCATGCCAAGCCCTCCGTCAGCCACCCCGTCAAGAGTGAATTTTATGCCGCTCAGTTCCATCCTGGAAACCTTCATCCCGACCAGACAATCCAGCATCTCATCACCTGTTATATATTTAGGCGACATAGCGCGTACCTCTCCCAGCATCTCTTCAAGGTAAGCATCCGCCTCTTTATTCTTTTCGTTTTTTATCATCGAAGAAAGCAGCGACAGATTATTGATCACATCATGCCGGAATACCCTGGTCTCTTCCTGGCTTTTTTTATACTGGCTTATATACTCAAGCTCCGCCGCGATATAGTTCTCCTGCAGAAGGTTTTTTTCCATGATATTTTTTCGCGATGTAGCAAGCACTATAAGAATCGGAAAAGCAATTCCCAGTAAAGGATATATCCCTCCCAAAGTCCTTCCCATAATGGTGTACATCTCCGTTTTTGTCGTATCCCGGTCCACAGGTATCATCACAGACAGGAAAAGTATGATCTCCCAGGCCAGAAACAATATCCTGTAGCGCCATCTTATATACATAATGTTTCCTTTTCTGTACATGCCGAAATACATGGCTGCAAAAATAGCGACCGCCAATGTAAAATAGGCTATATTATAACCTATATTCTCTGTCGCCAGCCCATTCATATCCTGGAACAGATAGCCCGGAATATCCTCGGAATAAAAGGCCTGCGAGAACACGGCAATTGTCTGCATGTAAGTCTCGACTACAACTAAAATTATGTATGTTTCTATTCCATGAAGCAGTCTGTGCCTGGAGTATGCCATCCCCGCTGCATATATGATCGCTGCAACAAACGCCAGCTTATTTACCAGATTTACGATCTTGACCCCCGGCGAGACAAGATCCAAAACAAATAATGCAGAAGGATTATTGTGAACTTCGATCAGGAATTCCACACTCACTGCTACAGCCAGTCCCAATCTTAATACCATATATATACCCGGAATGATAAATTGCTTTTTATTGATCTTTATATCACGCAGAAAAAAACACCTGCATATCATCAGGATATTAAACACCATCAGAAACTCTATAACAACAGAGATCATCCCCAGTACAACCGACAATAAGAATTCCGGTATCATTTGTTCGTAAGTCATATCATTCTCCGTTCCGGGTCGTTAAATAATTGCTCAGCCTTCAAAACACTGTATATTCTACCATGTTGAATACAAATGTAAACCACGGGGCCGGATCTGGTGGTTTTTTCCCCCATGTTTTCGTCCCCGTGGTTTTTCCCTGTTTCTTACTTTTTCTTACTGTATCTTTACCGTAACCGGCTCCGATATCAGCTCGACCGAATTATGATCTTTTCTGTCGGCATCCTGCAAAAGGACTTCCTTCTCTATCGCAAATGTTATCTCGGATATCCCGTCAGCCCATTCACTGCTGTAGTTTATCCCGGCCTCTTTGCCGAATTGCTCCAGTCCGAATGCGTTATCATACAGCTCTGCCACAAAATGATCCACATTTACTTCACCGTATGGTGTGCTCTTTTTGCTTCCGTCACCATGTTCAGATCTTAAGAGCATAAGGTAGGTATTTCCCAGATCATCCCAGGCCCTGATACGAAGCGAGGCGGCATATTCGATGTTTTGCTCCTCACATATCTTAGTTACCAAAGACCAGTCCGTTATATATGTCTCATTCCCATACAGCTTAAATCCCGATCCGCCCATCGAATATGCATTTATCTCAAGATCCTGATATATGCCGTCCAGATCCATCTGCGCGCTTCCGCCGTCTATGCTGATGCGCTCGTGCTCTCCCTCAGCGAATTCACCGCTCAGCCTTGTCTTAAAGCTGTAGGTCCCGCCGTATTCCGCGCCCAGATCGATGATGATGCTTATGGTACTGTCCAACGGATCCGGCAAAGCTTTCCTGTAATCTTCGAATTCCTGCATTCTTGCCGCGATGATCTCTTTCCTCTCATCCTCATATGCCGGAGCTACCTCCGTATATTCATATAAATCGGTAACCGGAGCATCCACCCACTGCCCCGCCTCTGCTTCCTCCGGGTGTTCCCTTAAATATGCAGCCCTCTCCTCATATCTTCTGTCTATCTCATCCAGATAAGCCATTGTCATAGTCGTATCCATAAACAGGTCAAGATAAAGAGAATTGCCTTCCACAGTATATTTATTTCCCCAGTTAAAGAACGCCGTATCATCAAGCTTTGTCTCGAGGGATATGCCGGTAGCTTCCGTTGCATTCCAGCATGCGCCCTGCTCAGATGCGCTCTTAAGCGTCTTTGCCAGTTCGGCCAGGTTCTTTTCATCATTAAAGTCAAATCTTACGCCCACCTTCATATTGCTGTGATCCATGCTGATAGCCGTGATCTCTGCATCCGCATATCCGTTTTTTACAACTCTTTCAATAAGCTTTCCGTCCGTGACATCTCCGGCAACTGCGCCGTCGTACTGCACTTCATATGTGGCTGTGGCTCCGGTAACATCATCATACATCTCTTTGGTCACGGTATCTCCTTCTTCCGCGACCACCCTGGTCTGCGTAGCCCTGACGCGCATATCATCTTTTAGGTTCTTCCGATACTGCGCTGCCGCGTATACTCCGCCTCCCACAGCCATAAATCCTATAACGATGACAGCCGCCTTGCCAAGCGTGCTCAGTGCTTTAGCCGTACTGCCGCCTGTACCTGATCCCAGCTTATTCTTAAGTCTGGCATTTATCTTTTTTATCTCTGTATCCGAAAGCTGTTCCTCTTCAAATTCATCAAGATCCGTATCTATATCATTTAAAATGCTGTATACACTGTTCATATAAAATCTCCTTTTCTTTTTACTTATCATACTACCCTGCCCGGTGCAAATGCCTTACGAAGCTTGCTTTTGCTTCTTGAAGTGTGATTGTAGATCTGCTCCTTTGTGATGTTCATCGCCCTGCTCACCGTATCTACGCTTTCCCCCTCAAGATATATGCGCCGCATTATCTCACGGTCTTTTGGTGATAAGCATGAGAGCATACTCTGCGTTTCACTCTCTATCGCCTCTTCTATCGCTGTGATCCTTTCATCGTATGCCCCGGGTTCCACAAGCATCTCATCAATGGATCCGGCGGCAAACCTTTCCTCTTCACGCTTTGCTTTTCTCAGATGATCAATAGCCCTGTACCTGGCGATCGCGGCGATCCACGTTTTAAATTCACAGCGTGACTCATCATATTCGTCTGAATGCTCCCAAACCTTCATAAGCACATCATCAAAACACTCATCTACTTCGTCCGGGATCAGAGCCAGCCTGTTACGCAGTATGGAATATATCAGTCCCGCGTACTTCTTCACCACATACTCCATCGCCCGTTCATCTTTACAACGCAGCCCTTCTATATAATTGTCATCATTTATCTTTTTTCCAAACACATTCCTGCTCCTTTTTCATTTTTGACCGTTATAACGAAAACTCTTCAATGAATTCATCTGTAATTATATACGCTCGTAATATCCTGATCCTATCAAAACGCATAAAAAAAGACAAAAATATTTTTCTGTCTTTTCATATGCCTTTATGAGTACCGACAAACACCTGATCAAACACACAGATTCCCGATTATCCGGTTAAACCTTGTCACATTACGTGATACACCGTTTTCCATTCAGTCAGTCACCTCAAGTATACTTTTAATAATAGCAGCGTTCTGCTCTCATCCCCGGGTAAGCTCCACGATCACAGGCAGCCCTATCATAAACGCTGCCGGGAGTACGAAATCCCATACCGATACGCCCCCCGATACCGCTACGGAATACAGACACCTTATCCCCACAACGACCGCCGTCACTATCACGCAGGGGTTCAATATCTTCTTTATCCTGAATATCGTAAGCTGCATGCGGCTGACCGGCAGGTACTTAGTCAGGCCGGATATACTGTATACTTTCTTTGTAAGAGGCTCGGTATAGGATGCATATTTTGTCCCATAGGAAAACATTCCCATAGCATAGAGCATAAAACCGTATACTATCACCATACGCATGTCATTTTCATATTCGGCGAATGGAATGATAAGCAGTATGGAAGAAATACCCACCAAAATACACGCTGCCGCCTTACCCAGCACATGATCAGGAAAATATGTTGTCTCCTCCTTAAAAAAAGCCGCTATCTTCTCCTGCTGCGATCTGTCTTCTTTAAATGCTTTCATGAAAACCTCCCATTCTGCCATCTTCTATAATGGCTGTATAATCAGTGTTTCTCTCTATCTCCGTCATATTGTGGCTGCTCATCAGCACCGTGACATTTTCATCTGCCAGCAGTCTTCGCAGCATGTTGAAAAGCTCTATCCTGTATACCGGATCCAGTCCGGCCGTTGCTTCATCCATAAGCAGCAAAGAGCTTTTATGTGCTATCGCAAATGCCAGCTGCATCTTTATCTTTTCCCCGCGGGACATCTTAAAATATGTGCTCTCCTCCCTGATATCCATAGCCTTAAGGCTTTCCTTATACAGATCCATATCAAAGCTGTCATAGAAGCCGCCCAGAAGCTGCGCATTCTGCAAAGCGCTGCGCTCGTTAAAAAAATTATTATCCTCGGATATGAAGCCTATAGAATTCATGATGCGCTCGTGCCTGCCCTCTATATCTTCACCTTCGAAATATATACTGCCGCTATAGAGCTTTTTTTCGCTAAGTATATATCTCATCAGCGTAGTCTTGCCTGCGCCGTTCTCACCGGCTATGGCATAAATGAAGCCGGGATCAAGCGAAAAGCTCACATCCTTAAGCCCAAACTTCCTGCTCCTTCCGTTCACATTTTTAAATTCCAATACACTCATTTCTTTCCCTCCGTATTCGTATCGTAAAGAGTTTCCGCCATTTCCAGAAAATCCTCTTTACTGATGCCCGCATTTTTAACTTCAAATATGATCTCTCCAAGTCTTTTTTCTATCATCATCAGCTGCTTTTCCATAAGATAATCCGTATTGTATTCACATACGTAAAAGCCTTTGCCGGCTACGGAGCGTATCAGCCCCTCCTTTTCAAGCTCTTCATAAGCGCGCTTGGTGGTGATCACGCTCACCGCCAAATCTGCCGCCAGGCTTCGTATGGACGGAAGCGCTTCTCCCGCTTTCATCTCACCGCTCACTATGGCACTTTTCATCTGATTGACTATCTGTTCGTATATCGCCAGGGTCCCCTGTTGCATAAGGTTTATCTTCAGCATCCTAAGCATCCCTCCTCACATATGGCTATATGCTTTATATCCTCTTTCACAGTCCGCATCAGAGAAATAAAGATCGGCAACTCGATCAGAAGCATAAATGCGAAGGAACAGGCGATAAAAACCAGATCACCGGTCTTAAAGCCGGAAGCAGGCAGTGTAAACTGTATATAAGAGCTGATATACATTGCAGGTTTTAAAATAACCGCGCGTACAAAGTCCTTCTTATTATCCCGTACATTACTCAGGAACGAATACATCAATCCACAGGGAAGTATATACAGTAAGGGATAAATACCGGTGTCACTTACCACATACAGCGCTATGCATGAAATAACGATCAAAAGGGAGTGAAAAATGCTGCGGAAAAGGTATGCATTCTTAAGATAAACCACCCTTTCTTCTCTTTTCATGGGACAAAGGTAATACATCCTGCTCATCTTCAACGGATGCTTGATCTGCGATATCCATATGATAAGGTATACAATGGTAAATATGCTGTCCCTTAAAGCGTCTGACCACAGATAAGCGCTTCCGCCTGTAATTATCCCCCTTAATATGATCACGATCTGCATTACAAGCGGAAACATGGCAACATCACCAACTCCCCCAGGATTATCTTTCAACGGAGTGCTCCTGCCTGTCATTATATAATCGTTTATCAGTTTTCCGATCATTTCCCTTCACCTCTTTTACTGTAATGGTACATAAATTCTTCGATGCTTGCCGGCTGATCCGTAAGCCCATCGGGAAAGCCATGCTTATTTATCACCAGCGCTTTGGATGAATACTTACCTTCTTCAATATTTATCACATACTCTTTGGGTATGTTTTTTAGCAGGTATTTTTCTCCGGAAAGTATGCGGTATTGCTGCCTGAAGTTCTCCATATCGCCATTGCAGATAATCTTTCCTTCATCCATAAATATCAGCATATCCGCCATGCGGTCCAGATCATCCGTCAGATGCGTGGCCAGCAGGACCGAGTTGATACCGTTTGAAGTAAACTGCCGGATGCTCTTCCAGAAGTCTTCACGAAACTCAGGATCGAAATTGGCCGTCGGCTCATCAAGTATCAGATACTTCGGTCTGATTGCCAGAGCAAAAGCGAACTGGCATTTAAGCTTCTGTCCTCTTGACAGATCCTTAAAACGCTTTCTGCCGGCTATGTTAAACTTTTCAAGGAAGTGTCTGTATTCCTCTTTATCATAAGCTTCATAAAAGCTGCCGAAGTGATCGCCGTTGTCCTCCGGCGTTAGATGCTGCATGAACAGTTCGTCCACCAGCACAAATCCCAGAAGCTTCCTTATATCCTTCTCATTATTTTCATAATCCATGCCGTCTATAACTATCTCTCCGGAATCCGGCTTAATGAGACCAAGCAGCAGGTTGATCAATGTTGTCTTTCCTGCGCCGTTCCTGCCCACCAGGCCGCATATACAGCCCTCCGGGATATCAAAGGATGCCACCTTCACTTCAAACCTGCCTAATTTCCTGTTTACTTCCTTAAAACTTATCATCAGCTCACCTCGGTCGACTGTATATGCACCGTTTATCAACTGTATATGTGCATATATACAGCATATGCACACAGATGTCAAGCATTATTTATAAAAAAACGGAGGCCATCCCGCTCCCGCCTGATATTTCCTGCTTGAAATCCAAGATGAACGATATATAATTATGCTTTGTCAGCTGAAATACGCGCTCCGGAGAAAAACCGGCCGTAAGATAAACCGGCCCATATGCCGGCAGGCACAGACCGTGAGCGATACATAATTTAAGAAAAGGTGCAGAAAAATGAGTATAAAACTTATAGCACTGATCGGAGGATTGATACTGGTTATACTCATGGGAGGATGGTATGCAGTCAATCCCGAATCGGTAAGAGAATTCTGCCGCAATCATCCCGAATTTGATAAAGACGGCAGAACTCAGAATTCATCCGATGCAAAAATACGCACTGCAGGGATTATCTTTGCCGTCTTAGCCATTATAGGACTGTTCTTTCTTTTAACATGGGTCGGGATAATCTGAAAAACAAGGGGATGGACCTGGTTTTCCCCTTGTTTTTCTTTCTTTACTGTCCCAGATCCTGCATCTGGGCGGTATAGAGCTTGTAATATGCACCTTTCTTTTCTATCAGTTCTTTATGACTGCCGGCCTCAACTATACCGCCGTCATCAATATACATTATCTTATCGCAGCCTATTATTGTAGAAAGCCTGTGGGCAATGATAAAACTGGTCCGGCCTTTTAACATCGCATTAAGGCCTGTCTGCAGAGCTTTCTCCGTCTGCACGTCTATACTGGATGTAGCCTCATCAAGTACCAGTATGGCCGGATCGGAAAGCAGGGTCCTGGCAAAGGATATCAGCTGTTTCTGCCCCTGGGATAAAAGCGATCCGCGCTCCTTAACTTCGGTATCATAACCGTCTTTCATATTTTTTATAAAATCCTCGGCACATACCGTAGCTGCAGCCTTTCTTATCTCCTCATCAGTGGCATCCAGCCGTCCGTAACGTATATTGTCCGCTATGGTGCCCGAAAAGATAAACGAGTCCTGAAGCATTATTCCCATCTGGGAACGCAGGGATTTAAGCTTTACCTTCGATATATCCTGTCCGTCTATAAGTATCTGCCCTTTATCCACATTATAGAAGCGTGAGATAAGGCTCACTATCGTACTCTTTCCGGCTCCGGTAGGACCTACCAGTGCCACGCTCTCACCCGGTTCAACCTTAAACGAAACATTGTGCAGCACTTCCTTGCCCTTTTCATAGGAGAAGGATACATTCTTAAATTCCACTCTGCCGCTGTTCTTATCCTTGCGCATATCTTTCATTTCTATCGCATCGGGAGCATCGTCAACGGTAACAGGCTCATCCATGGTCTCAAAGATACGCTCAAGATACGCGATATTATTGATAAAGTTATTAAAGATATTACCAAGGTTCATTATGGGCTGCCAGAAACGTGATGCATATCCCGAAATAGCCACTATGGTACCCAGCGTTTCATGTCCCTGCCCGAAGATAAGCAGACCGAAAAGGAATATGGCTGCACGCACCAGTACGGAAATGGTATCTATCCCGGGCCATACCAGCGTGATGTAGCTGACCGCCTTAAACCATGAGCTCCGGCAGCGTTCGGAAAGCTCACGGAATATCTCCGCATTCTCATCCTCTCTGGCAAATATCTGGGTGATACGCGCGCCTACTATGTTTTCCTGCAGATACGCGTTCAGGTTTGAGTTCTTGTTTGACACATCCTGCCATGCCTTGCGCTGCTTGTTCTTTATCCAGAACATGAACACTGCCAGTACAGGCACGCCTGCCAGCACCACAAGAGACAGTTTGACATCCACAAGGAACATAAATACCACGATAAATATCAGGTTCAATATCTCCAGAATAACATTGATCAATCCGTTGCTTAACATATCAGATACGGAATTGACATAGTTGACCACCCTTATCAGTATCTTGCCATGCGGCCTGTCATCGTAATACTGGAAGGGCAGTTTCTGCAGATGTTCAAAGATATCGCCACGTATATTGTATATTATGTTCTGGCTCACCTTTGTCATCACACGTGAACGTATGGTGGTAAAGATCACGCTTAAGAGGTATGCGCCAAAAAGCATGAGCGCCAGCATATACAGCTGATTCATATCTTTCTGCGGCACCGCTACGTCCAGCGCCTGCTTTGTGATCATGGGTGCCAGCAGCATGGTGATACCGCCCAGAGCCGATAGGATGAGCGCCAGTATCATCTGTGCCGCATATTTTTTTATGTAGACAAACGCCCTGAGAAGATGCTTTATATTAAAGGGCGTTTCCAGTACTTCATCTTCCCTGTATGTATTCCTTCTCATTATGCGACCTCACTTCCCATCTGCAGCTTAACAAGTTCGGCGTAATACCCGCCCTTTCCGATAAGCTCCTCATGCGTACCCTGCTCGGCTATCTCACCGTTCTTAAGGATTATGATATTATCCGCATCCTTGGTAGTGGATATACGCTGGGCAATGATTATCTTCGTGCATTCAAAATCAAGCTCTTTTAAGCTGTGCTGTATCTGCTTTTCCGTCTCCAGGTCCACAGCCGAAGTGGTATCGTCAAGTATCAGGATGGAAGGCTTTACTGCCAGTGCGCGTGCAAGTGAGATACGCTGCTTCTGACCGCCCGATAAGCCCACACCGCGCTCACCTACTATAGTCTCGTAGCCTTCCGGCATCCTTGCTATGAACTCATCCGCAGCGGAATACCTTGCAAAGCGTACCACTTCTTCCCTTGTAATATTTCCGTCACCATAAGCGATATTTCCGTCAATGGTATCCGAATAGAGCAGCACATCCTGAGTGGCAAGGCCTATGGATCCTCGAAGCTCTTTCAGATGCAGATCAGCCACGTTGATATCATCCACAAGGACTTCACCTTCCGTCGGTTCATAAAAACGCGGGATAAGGTGTATCAGCGAAGTCTTGCCGCATCCGGTCTCACCCATGATGGCTATGGTCTGTCCGGGCATGGCCGTAAACGAGATATGCTTAAGGACCGGAAGATTTCCGTCTTCATACTGAAAGCTCACGTTCTTAAACTCAACCTTACCCTTAAACCTTTCGGGATGATCAATGGCATCCTCCTTATCCATTATGTCCGCCTTTGCATAATAGATATCCATAACCTTTGCGGAGGCTGCAGCAAAACGCTGAAATTCATTCATTATATTTCCCAACTGTCTCATCGGATTGGCTATAGCCCATGTAAGGCCGGAAAAAGCCACATACTGTCCCATCGTTATCTCACCGGCTATAAGGAAAGCACCGCCCATCACCAGAAGGATCAGGCCCAGTAAGTTTGCAAATGATTCAATATAGGGATAATAACGAAGCCAGGTAAAAGCTGTCTGTATATTGGTCTCACGGTAATCTGCATTACTCTTGTCAAACTGTGCTATCTCATAATCTTCCCGCGCAAAAGCCTTTACGACCCTGTTACCCGAGATATTTTCCTGGGCTATGGTGTTCATATTCGCCAGCTTTTCACGAAGCAGCCTGTGCTGGGGCGCAACACGGTTTTTAAAGAGAACGATTATCCCCAGTATGAAAGGTGCAACAGCCAAAAGCGAGAGTGCCAGACGCCAGTCCATATAGAAGAAATAGATCGATACCGAACCGACAAGCACGGCAGCTTCCACTATCATCCTGATGACCCACGCCAGCATATGACGCACGGCATCCAGATCGCCGGTTACCCTGGTCATCAGATCGCCGGTACGGTAGGTATTGTAGAACTTCATATCCTGACGCTGTATCTTATCAAAAAGGATATTACGTACACGGTAGAGCACTTTCTGGGATACGTATTCGTAAGTCATGCAGTCACAATATACGACCACTACCCTTATGATGGTAAGCGCCACCATAGCTATAAGCAGATTTATGAAAACATCTTTGTGATTTACAAGATTATCTGCAGCATTTTCCCCTGTCAGGAATTCATCAACTATCTTCTGCGAAAAATGAGGCACAACAAGCTGCATGGCATTATATACCACAGTCCCTAAAATGGCTATGATATAGATACCCCTCACACCTTTCATATTCATCCACAGCCAGGCGATACGTCCGGGTCTTACCGTGGATTCCTGCGCTTCTTTTCTAAGCTCAGCCTCTATCCGCTGTTCTTTTGCAACGTTCAAAGCCTTTCCCTCCCAATACGTATTCTTCCGAGTATGACTTTACTTTATCACCGCAGACTTTGCAATACTTCTCATATTACGGATGTGGATATATCAGTTTTTGACACAAAAAAAGGCGGTATCCTTAACGATACCGCCCCGTTAAAAAGACATTTATTTCTTTTTCCTGGACTTTGATGAAGACGTCTCGGCTGCACTGCCGTCCTCAAGCCACTTATAAAGGCCTGCTCCGACAGCGGCTCCGATAAGAGGACCGACTATAAATGCCAGAATATTTGAGATCCCTTTTGTATCACCGCATAATGCAGATACGATAGCGGGTCCTAAAGATCTGGCAGGGTTAACGGAAGTTCCTGTTATCCCTATGGATACGATATGCAGTGCTACCAGTGTAAGACCGATAACAAGACCGCCGAAAGATCCGTGAGTCTGCTTCTTGGATGTTACTCCCAGAATAGTCACGATAAAAATACAGGTAGTGATTATCTCGACCAGGATAGCGGCCAGCATGGGTGATGCAGCATCTGCAGGCAGACCGTTGCAAGCCATACCTCCGGTCATATCTGTGATCCCGCCCGCTCCGAAGATCGCTGCCAGCAGGCCTGAACCAAAAGTTGCACCCAATACCTGTGCTACCACGTAGCCAAAGAAATCGGTAGTATTCATGCCTCCGTTTATCAATACTGCCAGCGAAACCGCAGGATTGACATGACCACCGGAGATATTACCGAATCCGTAAGCCATAGCCACGATCGCAAGACCGAAAGCCAGTGCCGTCAAAAGATAGCCGCTGCCGTTTTTTGCATCACAGCCTACCAGCATTGCGGTACCGCAGCCTATGAATACAAGGACAAAGGTACCAAAGAATTCCGCTACATACTTCTTCATTGTAAAACCCCTCCTTTTTATTGATCCCCCTGATACGGGATATATTTCAAAGTATAAACCATCCGGAAACGATTTACAATAAATTATTTACAGTAAACTTAAAACACTCCTCCGCTCAATACCCCCCATCCTGCTGCCAGCAGAACTATCACGCATGGAACTATGTATTTCCTGGGATTATGCCACAGATCACTCTCTATCTTCCAGTTCCTTACAGGCATAAAATACTCAAGCAGTATAGTGAGTACCGCACCGGCTGCGGCAAGTATAGCTCCCAGAACTATGTGGCTCACAGCTATTCCGCCCTGCTGCAGCTGCCAGCTGCCAAGATAGATAGTTACGGATATGATGTTGTATACAAATACAAACAGACCGTAAGGTATAAAGAATCTGCAGGCTCCGGGCATTTCCTTTATGCTGCGCTCAAGATCCGGATCGCAGGAAATAAGTATAGCAATAGGCGTATTCATAAGCACAACGGCATATCCTATATACAGGAAGGCCCCAGTCATATCCTGCATATCGATGAGTTTAAGATACAGAGGCAGGGCACATGCGATCCCCCACATAATAAAGGAATTGGCGATATAATTCTTATGGGTGCCTATGTATCTTAACAGGTATACCCATACAAGCGCATGAGCATGACTCTTTACACCTGATCTGATACTCTCGTTCTTAACGGCAAGGTCATAAAATACATAAGCATCGCTGTTTAATGTGATGATGAGAGCTGTCAGCAGGCTGACGCCGAATACTGCGATCATAGGATATGCTCCCATATCCTTAAGCAGAAATATCGATGCTGCGACTGCTGCCGCCCACAGCAGCACAACAGCCTTTGCCCTGCGGCTCACAAAAAATGCCGCGCTCATATAAACTGCACAAAATGCCGCAAGCACAGAGCATATGATCTGCGGCACATCAAAGACATGCACCGCAAAGAACAGCGCCATAACAACTATAAGCTTGGTGAATATGGTATAGATCCCCAATACACTGATATAAGTGAACACTAAGGCTTTTTCAGGAAAAGGCATCATTATCATATTGCCGAAGCTCTGCGAAAAATCATTGGAATTAAGCGCTTTCCACATCACTCCAGCGCTGAATACCGCCGCAGTCAGATACAGTACGGCCGGCGAAACACTGATATTTATGCCTGCCCCTTTGAGCCCCATAAACATGACCGCACTTATAAAAACAGCCTTTATAAGCCCTTCATACTTTACACCGAATACTTTTTTAGCGAATGCATTAAATAGCATCTTCATATCTAAGCGCCTCCCTGACAGATTCAGCCGTTATCTCCTCTCCTTCGAACTTTTGAGCTATCGCGCCGTTTTCCAGTACCAGTACCCTGTCCGAAGTGAGCGTTATGCTTTCCAGTATATGTGATGAAAATAAAAGCGTGCCGTATTCCTTATATCCCGCGATCAGTCCGTACAGATATTCCGTACTCTGAAAATCCAGCCCGTTAACAGGCTCATCTAAAAGCAGCAGCTTCGGACGCAGCGCGAATGCCGTGATAAGGAACGCCTTTTTCCTGTTTCCAGTGGAGAGATCCTTAAGCAGGGTATTTTCAAATTCCTCAAAATGAAAGCCCCTTACCATATCAGCCACATCCTGCATTTTTACGCCGTACGCCCTGCTTACGTATTCCATATATTCTCGGAAGGTAAAATACTTAAACGAATCATCCTCGGCAAATACCGCATAACGGCTTTTCTTAAATGCATCATCCCTGAAGTCAAGCTCTGCATCTTCAAACTTTTTATCAGCCGCCTCATAAGTCTTAAGAAGACCGGTAAGCACCTTCATGAAAGTGGTCTTTCCCGCGCCGTTTAAACCTATAAGGCCTACGACCTCATTCTTATCAAGACTTAACGAAAAATCCTTTAATACTTTCTTATCTTCCTTATACCAAGCGTTAAGCCCTTTTATGCTCAGAAGTTCTGCACTCATATCCTCTGCTCCCACGATCATTTTTTCCCTTCATTACTCTGCTTTATCAGCCTGTAGCAGCTTAAGCCGTATACAGCGCCTAATGCCAGTGAGATTATCGCAACATCCGTCTTTCCCTGTGTGAGGCAGACGATCCCTGACGCCATCCATGCTAATGTTCCAAGCGCTCTTATTATCATATGTCTCATATCCGTTTCCTCCTTTTGGCTTATGATCCGTATCCGGATCTTTGTTATCTCCTGATGATGTGATGATACAATAAAAAAACCATCCGTGCCCGAATGTCCGCGAATGGTCCTTTTTTGTCCGTAAACGGTATTTTGATGTCCTTAAGAGGCCGTAACTCCCGAAAAAGACAGGGTAACTACGGTAGTAAAGAGCTTTCCGTCAAAATGGCTCTGAACGGTCCCGTCATATCTCTGCGCTGCCGCTTCCGCGCTCTTTATGCCCCAGCCGTGCAGTCCGCCGTCGGTCTTTGAGCTCTTAAAATGCCCGTCACCCGATCCCTGAGGCTCATATTCATAAGTATTCTCCACCTTTATCACCAGCATCTGACGTATCCTGCGTATTACAAGCCTTAGCTTTCTTCCGGAAGGATCCTTGCATTTTGACGACGCCTCTATTGCATTATCCAGAAGGTTTGCCAGCACGGCGCACAGATCACTGCTCCTTAAATCGGTATTTCTCGGAAACTCCACCTCTGCCTCAAAGCTTATCCCCTTCTTTTGAGCTGCGTCCATCTTGCTTCCTATCAGATAATCGACGGTATCGTCTCCGGTCCAGACGCCTGTGTTTAATCCGCTGTCGCCTCCTGTCAGCTCCTCAATGTAATCCAGTGCCTCGGCGCTTTTATCCTTCATCAGGTAATTCTTTATTACCCCCAGATGATTCCTGAAATCATGGAAAAGCTTTGCATTTGTTTCGTAAGAGCGGCTTAATGACTGATATTCACGCTCGAGCATCTGTGCTTCCAGAGCTTTTGCCTGCGACAGTTTATGCTCCGCTTCATAAAGCTTACGCATCTGAAGTATCAGAGCCGAGATCAGTACAAACAGGGCATAGTAGATATAAGAATCCAGCTCATCCTTATCTATCAGTTCATTCTCCCTGAGCGTGGCGCTGTTTACGATCACTATGGATGTGATGGATACTGCCGCCATGATCCTGAGAAAAAGCTTTGAAGAAATGTCCCGTTTGAGATATGCCGCCAGCGATACAGCGCTTATGATAAGCGAAAGCACCAGTAAAAGCAGGCCGCCGGCTAAAGTCGCCGGCTCCATAAACTCCTTTTTGCCGCCAAGCATGATAACGGCAGTCCCGGACATCTTATAGATAAGCGCCGCAGACGCTTCGTATATCATAAAAAAAAGAAGCGCTATTCTTTTATCCGCATTCTTAAATACAATAACGGTAAGCAGCATGCATACGACTCCGCCCCATACCATGCAGGCCGTATCATTATTGCCTTTGTTTACCAGGAAGGTAAATGCGCTGACAGCCGCCGCTGCAGCTGCTGCCGCGACCGGTTCAGCTTTGACAATCCTGCTCTTTGACAGCCAGCGGTCAGAGGCGAACAGGCCTCCGATGATATTGAAAAATACCGCCAACGTATAGATAACAATGACAGGGATCATATGTGCTCCCCCCAGTATGTATTGAGCTTTAGCTTTACATCCTGCAGATGCGACCTGCTCACCGGAAGGCGCTCACCGTTTTTCATGACGGCTTCGGAATCCTTTATCTGCATGACATGGATGATATTAACTATGCAGCCCCTGTCCGTAAAGATGAATTCTTCACTCCCCAGCTCATCAAAGACCTGCTGCAGGCTCTTTCGCACCTTTGTGACATTTCCCTTTTCGTCGATCAGCTCCGCATTTTTGCCCTCTTTACGGATATAGAGTATATCCTTGTACGGGACTTTTTCCAGCCTGCCTGCACTCTGTATGGCGTATACTTTGCCGCCCTCGAGCGTAAGCAGCTTTATCGCATCCTTCACTGCCGCGGGTAGCTTGATCTGCCGCTTATCCTTAGGCACATATCTGAATATGGACAGTTCAAAAGCATCTATCGCATACTCGATATGCGAAGTTATAAAGATTATCTTAACATCAGGAAGATATGGCTTGATCTTTCCGGCCACATCCATGCCGGAAAAGCCCGGCATCTCTATATCCAGAAGGATCAGATCGTAATACATATCGTCATCGCTTATATCGCATAGCAGATTTTCCGGGACAGTGTATTCGCTTATCTGTCCGATCTCGGAGCATTCACGCAGGCACTCTTCCACCACCTGCCTGTGACTGTCCACCATCTCCTGTTCATCATCACATATTGCTATATTTAACATGATCACCGCCTCATTCATCCAGCAGATCTATACCGTAATCTATGGTCTCTGCAACCTCTTCATTAGTAAGCATCCCGCCTTTTTTACGGTTGCATCTCCAGCATAATACCTGCAGATTATCCTCGTCGTCGCCGCTGCCCCCATTGGCTACGGAGTCGATATGATCTATCTCCAAAAGCAGATAGTCCCCCAGTCCCGGGCAGAAGTCGTCAAGATAATCCTTAGATATCCCGCAGATCTGGCAGGTATAGTCGTCCCGCTCAAGTATATACTGTTTCATCTTTGGCGATATCCGCCTCCTGGACGAAACTTCCCTTTCCGCTTCCCTTTTATATCTTAAGTTCCTTTGCTGACGCCTGTACAGACAAATAACAAATATAAGTCCCAGTATCAGTACGGCGATTATTATTAATAAAACCTGTCTGTCGGGATCATTCATTTCCTGAATCCGTCCTCCATTATGTTTCGTCTTTTTTAGCCTCTGACTCTTTCATCGCATTTAAGCTTTACCCTCTGAGCGTGTCTTATATTTCAGCAGTATAAATGAGCAGATGATAAGGATCACCGGAAATACAGCCCCGGCAAGTATGCCCATTCTGAGGTCATCCGCGCATCTCTGTGATACTGCGCCAACCAGAGCCGGCCCTGCCGCACCGCCGCAGTCTCCTGCCAGCGCCAGGAAAGCAAACAGCGCTGTCCCTGCTCCTTCCAGCTTTTTAGACGAGATACTTATGGATCCCGGCCACATAATGCCTACCGAAAAGCCGCAGAGTACGCAGCCGGCAAGCCCCAAGATACTTAAGTCTGACAGAGCCGCCAGCAGATAGCTTATAAGGCATAATACACCGGAAATGAGCATAAAGAGCGTCAGGTCCCACTTTTCCCCGTATTTACTGTAAAATATCCTGCTGATACCCATAAATACCGCAAAGAGACAGGGTCCTGCCAGATCCCCTATGCTCTTTGCCACTCCCAGAGCGGACTCCACAAAGGTGGAAGCCCACTGCGCCATCGCTATCTCGCAGGCTCCCGCGCATATCATAAGTACCACAAAGAGCCAGAAAAGCTTATTCTTTAAAAGTGCGGTAAGCTTCATGCCCTCACTGCCTTCTTCATTAATAGGCAGAATGGGGCACACCGCAAAGTTTATCACATTACAGAGCGGTACCAGCGCCCACAGCACCGCCATTATCCTCCATCTGCCTATCCCGGCAAGATTAAAGAATACAGTGGAGATCAGGACTACCGCTACAGACCCCCAGCAGTAAAAGGAATGCAGCAGGCTCATCATGCCCGCTTTATTCTCAAAAGGGCAGGCCTCGATGATCGGACTGCAGAGCACTTCGATCAGGCCGCTGCCTATCGCATATATTATGGTACAGATGAGTATCCCCGCATACCGGTCCGGCAGGATATCCGGCAGGAAAGACAGCAGTATAAGCCCGGCCCCCGCCGCCACTTCGGCTATGATGATGCTGCGTCTGTAGCCCAGCTTGTCCGCAAGCTTTACACACAGAAGATCCACTATAAGCTGGGTAATAAAAAATACAGCCGATATCATTGCCAGTCTCTCAAGGGATATGCCGTAATCCCTGTGAAAGCTCAAAAATAAAAGCGGCACGAAATTTGCCGTTATAGCCTGTGTTATGAAGCCCAGATAACAGGCGATCTTTGTCCTGTTGTATTTTTTCATCAAGGGGTATTATGCCACAGATCGCAATCCTTGAAAACTCTCTTTCGAAAAAACATTAAATATGGTAGAATCTATGATCATGGAAAAAGATACAGACAGACTCAAAATATGGAATACTTTCCGCGACTATATGGAATATTTCCTGATCTATGCCTTCTTTGGCTGGATATATGAATCCATATGGTGCTGCATGATATATCACAAGAGGGGCTTTATCAACCGCGGCGTCCTTTTCGGGCCCTGGCTCCCCATTTATGGTTTTGTATTCTTTGCTATCTGGGGCATCTTCAAATTGTTAAAGGTAAAAAAAGCCATACCCGTTTTTCTTATAGGTACGGCTGTAGCTACTCTTGCAGAACTGAGCGCAAGCTATGTGATAGATATGGTCATAGGCAAAGCTCTTTGGGATTACCACGGATATTTCATGAACTTTGACGGACGCATCGCCCTGGAACCTTCTTTGATGTTCGGCCTTTTGATCTGCGCGGCAGTATGTCTTATACAGCCGGCCATCATCAGACTGCAGGGAAAGATACGGGATTCAAAAGTTCATAATATTATCTTTGCAGTCATCGCTGTGCTGTTTGTTGTAGATCTGGTATGCCGCATATGGCTTGGCAGTAACATGAAGTAACGCCTACTCTCCCAGGACTTTTGCTGCATAAGAACAGCTCGGTATGATGTTTTCTCCGGCGCGTTCGGCTGCCTCGATCAGCTTATAGACCAGACGCTTTGCTATGCCTTTTCCGCCGTATGCCGGAGAAACTTCGGTATGATAGATATTCCATCCGTCTGCAGTCTTTTCGAAATCGCATTCCCCTATCAGCTCTTCGCCTTTGTAGGCTGCGCTCCTGTTATTTTCCGCTTCGAATCTGATATCAACTTCATGCGTATATACGCACCCCAGTGCTCCGCTGGGGCACTTCTCTATAGTCTGCCATATCTCTTTTGCAGGCGCCTTAGTCAGATCTATCCAGGGCCTTCTTCCGAATTCAAATGTTTCAGGGCTGCCGCTCACGCAGCGTTTGGCATGAAAGCACTTTTCCGAATTCCAGAATACCGCAATATCCCCATACTCATACAGTCTGTGCACTATTCCCCACCTCCGTTTTCAGCTGCCATGCCGGGAGCGCATTGTATTCACTCCCCGGCGTCTTCATGATGATATTATAAAGATACAAGACATCGATTGCAACCACGGGTCACAAGCCTCTCGTGTTAAATCCTGATATAACATATCCGTAAATCGTTTATTTTGACTGCATGCCAAAGGCTTTTGACATACTTATTTCACACGTTTTTCCCTCATGTCCGATCATTTGGACAATACTGCCACCACCTAAAACCCCCTATGTCAAACACCTTGGATAGACGAAAGCGAAAAAGTTTTTTAGGATGAGCCTGTAAACAAAAACGCAGCCGGCAGACACACGGCTGGAAAGCAAACATAAAAAAGGAGATATAAAAATGGCAACAGAAATCTTAAAAGTATTGGTATACGCTATCATCGCTTACTTTATTTCAACCATCGTCCACGAAATGGGACATGTGACCTGCGGGCTTCTTAATAAATGGAGGTTTTGGCTGCTGGTAGTCGGTCCCTTTAAGCTTTATCGGGAAGATATGAATTCAAAAATAAGATTCGGTCTGGAAAAAGATCTGACTCTGTGGGGCGGCTGCGGCGGAACTTTTCCCGAAAAGGAAGATGAAATCGCAATAGAAACCTTTGCGAAGATACTGCTGGCCGGTCCTCTGGCATCATTCATACTTGGAGTGGTCTTTATGATAATCTTTGCATTCTCAAAAAGCGAGCTTACATTAATGATCGGGATGATAGGCATCGCAGAAGGGATAGCCTGCATACTCCCCATGAACATCAAGACCGGTATACTCTATAATGACGGCAGCAGATTTAAAAGGATAGTTAAAGGCGGAAAGGAACGAGATGAAGAAAACGCGTTACTCTCCATAGTCATCAAATCAATGCTTTATGGTGATAAGGCTGTATTTGAAGAGGAGAAGCTTGATATCCTTAAATACTCCGACGATGTCGATCTTAAGTACTACGGGCTGTTCTACAGCTTTCTGAACGCAAAAGGCCGTAAAGACGAAGCCGCAATGGAAAGGATCCGTCTTGAGGCCGCCCCCCTTAAGGCTAAAGCCTCCAAATATACCGTACTCGTCTGCGCAATGGAGTAATGCCCGAACAGGCTCTTTTCAAACTTTCCGTTTTATGCGACAATACGTCTGTTGAAAGGAGCATCGCCATGGAAGTAGGAGAACAGATAAAAAAATACAGGGGAGAGCTTAAGCTCTCACAGGAAGCATTTGCGGAAAAGGTCTATGTTTCCAGGCAGACCATATCAAACTGGGAGACCGGCAAAAATTATCCCGATATAAACAGTCTGCTGCGGATGAGCGAGATATTCGGCGTTTCCGTAGATGTGCTGCTCAAGGGAGACGTTGAAGAGATGAAAAAGATCATAAATGAGGCTGATATAGATGATTTTCAAAAATGGAGCCGGATATTTACGGTACTGTTCTTTATGACTCTCATAACCCCGGTCCCGCTGGCCAGATTCCTGAAATGGGCAGGGCTCGGTATATGGGCCATTCTGGCCGCGGTAACCATGTGTGTAGCTCTGACGGTCGAAAAGAAAAAGTCTGTCTTAAATATCCAGACCTACAGGGAAATAACAGCATTTCTGGAAGGAAAGACGTTAGATGAGATCGAAACAGTCCGCGAAGAGGCCAAGCGGCCCTATCAGAAGATCCTGCTGATGCTCGCCTTCGCTGTCATCGCCCTGGTAGTCTCTATACTTATGGCCTTTTTGTTGAAATAGCGCCACGGCAGAACCATTGGGTCACAAGACGATCTTCCCACCTTTTAAGCGGCATCAGGTACCTCCCGCGATGCGGGTCCCTCCTAATGCCAAAAGGCGGGCCCCTTCTTGTGACTTTCCTGGCTTACCCCGTATAGCGCCCCGGATATGATAAATGCACAGGCATCCTGCAGGGCATGGTACACCACGCTCGGCCAGATACTCCTGCCGGAGCGATAATAGAGCGCTCCGAATACCAGTCCCACGCAAAAGGCTGATACAGCCTGCATTGCAGCCGCAAAAAAGCTGATCTCCGGATTTATGGCATTTACCAGATGCATTGCACCGAATATAAATGAAGTAAATGCTATGGAAAGCTTTGCACTTTTAAGCGTATCTGCGCCGAAGATATCAAAAGCCAGCTCAGTGGCACTTCCCCTGAATATCAATTCCTCGGATACACCTATCAGAATACACTGAGCCATAAACAGCAGGATCTGCCACGGACTGATCATATTATCTGAGACATGATCCTTTAAGCTGCTGATAAAATGTACCACTGTAAGTAAAATCATGACTATCCAGGGCAAGCCGCAGATAAACCCTTCTTTCATCCCCTCTGCCCTGATCTTTAACGCGCTTTTCTTATGAAATACAAAAACCAGTATCAATCCTACCGCAACAGATATTGCCTGATACACAAACTGCAGTGCATAATAATCGGGAAAAAGGGCCTCTAAACCTTCCCCGAACAAGCGGGATATCACCATAGTGCTTCCTATCCCGATCATTACTGTTAAAATAATAAATACAAATGCCCTTATCTTCGTTCCCGTAATTTTGTTTTTCATATTCTTTTCCATTTCCGCTCTCCTCCGTATCAGTGCGTCATTTTATTATATCACAATTTAACAAGCGCAATTGATATTATCAGAAAGAATATCACTACCACTGCCACCGTAATAAGAGCTCCGATTAAAATTTTCTTCATTTCCTTTTTCCTCCTTTTGATCATCTGCCGCGTCCATCTGCGCGGCTTATGCGATGATATTACCTCTCCGGGTCAGAAAATCACACGACACAGTGCGGGAAAAGGTCAAAAAAAGCCCCGGACATGTCTTGTCCTGTGGCAAAAATCCTTTATTTTCAAGCTTTTTAGCCCTTTGCCCCGCTCTGTTAAATTTCCGGGATTTATGATAGAATACTCCTGTTTGCAAGTGAGCAGACATACTATGGGAGGAATTTATGGATACCGTTAAGATAGGAAACTTTCTAAGAGAGCTCAGAAAAGAGAAAAATCTTACCCAGGAACAGCTGGCCGAAGTATTTTCGGTAAGCAACCGTACCGTCTCCAGATGGGAGACCGGAAGCAATATGCCGGACATCAGTCTGCTGCTAGAAATGGCCGAGTATTACGGACTGGATGTAAGTGAGATATTAAACGGAGAGCGACGTCCTCCTGCAGAAGAAAAAAATACCTCCGGCGCAGCGGATGATACGGCTGCTTTAACGGAAGTCGCCGAATATGCAGATTCCGATAAGGAAAAAATGGCAGCAAAAACCCGTCTTTATGCCATAGCCGGGCTTGTAGCTGTTATATTGAATGTGACACTTGCAAATTTTGCCTCCGAAAACATTCCGGCCGTATTCTGGATAAAAAAACTGTGCACACTCCTGATATACCTGGCATTATCCGCCAGCATACTGTATACAACCGAGCGCCTGCAGATCCTGCAGCGCAAATACAAGGAGAAGCTGAAAAAGAACCTGGTCGGGATCATCCTGATCGTTATAGGTGCAGTATCTCTTTTATTGGCCGTTGCCCCCTTCTTCTTGATCGGCCAAAACTAAGATCTATACAGCCATTGCGCCTTTCATAAGCTGTTCTACCAGTTCACGCTTTTCATACAATACGCAGCCCCCGTCATGATCATCCTTAAGGATATCACCGCTGCGCAGCGCCATAAACAGGGGTGAATGCATAGCCTCTCTTAAGGATGTATTCTTTATATTCACATCCGAATAAGGTGAAAACGGGCACGGCTCAGCACCGCCATGGGAATTTATATGGAAAAAGCCTCTGCCCGCTGCCACGCAGCCGCCGGAACTTTTTTCATCCCCGGGGAATGAAATATACACAATCTCCGGCCTTTCTTCTCTTAAATGTATGATCCGCTCTTTCAGGTATTCCCTCTCTGCATCCTGCGGGGCAAGTTCTTTACTCTCTTCTGTCACAGGAACAAATTCAACAAAGATCACCGCCCTGCAGCCCCTTAGTGACAGTTCATCCAGAAATCCGTCTGAAGTGACCTCACTGATATTCTCGCTTGTGACCGTAACGGATGTTCCGAAGATAAGACCGCGCTTATTCAATTCATCCATATTTTTGATCAGACGCTCATATATCCCGCTTCCCCTTCTGGCATCCGTTAACTCCTTCTTTCCCTCTATACTCATGATGGGGATAAGATTACGGCATTTATCAAACAGTTCAAAATAACGTTCATCCATAAATGTACCGTTTGTAAAGATCGGGAACAGGATATTCTTCTTTTTGCCTGCCGCCTCTATTACTCCCCTGCGAAGCATAGGCTCACCTCCGGCCAGCAGGATAAAACTGATCCCCAGTCCATCCGCTTCCTCAAAAACATTAAACCAATCCTCATCAGTAAGCTGCGTTACAGGCTCGGTATCCACAGTTGCATGATTACATCTGGAATAACAGCCGGCACAGTGAAGATTACATTTGCTCGTGATACTGGCTATCAGAAAAGGAGGTATATGTTCACCGTTCTTTTCTGCCTTCTTGCGCTTAGCGGAAGCTGCTGCAGATGCCCCGGCAAAAGACAGCATAAAAGCACTCTCTCTTGGATTCTTTAGAGTTGCTTTTACTGCATCAGAAACGACACGTTCCACACCTTTTGTCATATATTCCTGCATATCGAATTCTTTATTCATATCATCCTTTCCTTTCGACTCTATAGATCGTTTGGAAAAAAACAGCCCTTTATGTTTTGTCATATTATATTTTATAAAATGTATTTTGTCAATAAAAAACTATGAAGCATGATATGAAATCAAGGGGGCATAGGAAACCTTCCTGTAACCCCATTACCTTAAAACGTTATCTTTACCTCAACCCTGACCGGTTCCTTCACGTTTTCCGCAAAAATCCTGCCGTCTTCCGGCTTGCCGGTCAGCTCTCCGTAATGGACAGGGATCGCGACTGACGGTTTCATTGTATTTACCAGCTCTGCTGCCTGCTTCGCATCCATTGTGTAGAAGCCTCCGATGGGGATCAGCGCTATATCGCATTTTACTGCTTTGGCTTCTTTTATCGCATCTATATCCCCGGCTATATAGATACGTGTTCCGTCGATCTTCAGTATATATCCGCACCAGAGGGCGCTCTTTGGATGAAAAGGTTTTAAGATGTTATACATCGGCACCGTCTCAAACTCCAGAGCATCTGCTTCATATGCTGCCCCGGGGTTCACGCTTATGATACGTGCTACCGTTCCCATAAGCTTTTTCGCCTTGTTCTCCATCTTCTTAGGAACCACCAGCACGGTATTCTCCCCGGCAGCCTTTTCAATATCCTCCGGCGAAAAATGATCGTAATGATCATGGGTTATAAATATATACGCCGCATCTTTCGGCGTCTCCTTCAGCTGAAACGGATCGATATAGATATTTCCGCATGCTGCCTTTATCCGTATGCTGTTATGCTTAAAAACCGTTATGTTTTCTGTCATACAAACCCTCCCTATATTTCGCGCCTTTTGATACCGGTCAATCCCAGATAATGATAGGAATGCAGCATCCAAAGCCTGTGCCTCATCTCATCTTCTTCCCTGCAGTTTAACAGAATATCAATATAGGCGGTCATCATAAGCGATGCCACCTGCTTTTTAAACTCTTTATCCCTGAGAGGACACCCGGCAACAAAAAAATCACTCATCGCCGCACGGATAGCTTCCTGTTCCTTCCTTTCTCCGGATTTAAGCATTATAAGTATGCCGGAGCGATATTCGCTCATAACCTTTGCAAGCACATCGGATACTTCATTTATCTTATCTTCCGTATAATTGCCCGAATATTCCTTACTGCCGAAACGGCGGATCAGCTTCATGATGCTTTGTCTGGCCGGGCCGACTATCGTCTCGTAGATCTCTTCTTTTGAACGAAAATATCTGTAGATATTACTCTTACTGATGCTGCACGCACCGGCGATCATATTCAGGGATGTATCGCTGTATCCGTTTTTAATAAATGATTTTTCCGAAACCGTAAGTATCCTGTTTCTGATATCTTCTTTTTTGGTCTGCATTCTCTTCCCTTCATATTCCAATGAGCTTCCGAACGCCGCATGAATAAACCGCTCAAAATCCGATAATATTGATCAGGACCCCCGACACACACGCAAACAGAATGATAAATGCCCAGTATAGCAGGAAATGCTTAATACCCAGTACTACTTTGAGCGCCCCCAGGTTTGTGATCTTGGTGGCCGGTCCTGTGATCATAAATGCTGCCGCACTCCCCAGGCTCATTCCGTTTGCCAGCCATGTCTTTAGTATCGGTATTGTCCCGCCACCGCATACATAAAGCGGCACTCCCACTGTGGACGCCATCAGTACGCCCCAGGCTTCGTTCCCTCCAAACATAAAAGTAACCGCTTCCTGAGGGACATATCTTTGAAACACCGCAGACAAAAGGATCCCTATAAAGAAGTAAAGTCCGGTTGCTTTAAAATTCCTGAATATGTTCTTTAAAAGCCTTATAAAAAGATTCGGATCGGTATCCTTGTTTTTCGGCTCATTAAATCCGTCAAAACGAAAGAACTGCTTTTCTTTATAGAATATCCGTATCAGAAGTCCTGCTGCGATCCCGCACAAAAAACAGCTCACTATCCTGACGATCAAAACTTTCATCCCCAAAGCTGCGCTGTAGATTATCAGCTGCGGATTCAACAGTATCGAGCTCATCATAAACGAAGCCAGCCATTCATCACGTATGCCGCCCTTTGAAAAAGAAGCTGCGATGGGTATCGTTCCGTACATGCATAAAGGCGAAGCCACACCCAGAACAGATGCAAAGATGATCCCCACTAAGCTGCTGCCGTCTCCCTTCATATTCCGCATCAGATTATGGATCCTGTCCTTAAAGAAAACGGATATGACCGATCCGATCACCATGCCGGCAACCCAGTACCAGAAGATCTGCCCCAGCTGCACGGAGAAATAGTACCATATATAAATGATCTCTCTTTTTATGATCTCGATCACTTAATCTGTTTCCCCTGTTTCCGCTGAGTCAATATTAATGATCTCATATGCTCTGTTGCCAAAACCGATCTTCTCGCAATGAGTCAGTATGTGCAAACCGTTCTTTTCCAGTATCCTGTTCTGAAGCGACTGTCCGTCTTCTGCCTTAAACACCAGATCGATGCATGCCTGATCCAGCGCAACAGGATCTGTCGATGCAAGGATCCCTATATCGTGCATGTCAACTTCCGTCGGAGTCGACACACAGTCACAGTCTATCGACATATGGTTCATCACGCTGATATATATTATCTTCTGCCCGTGTCCTTCATAATCCGAAACCGACTTTGCCGCTTCCGCCATGGATTCGGTAAAGGTATCCTGATTGGTGAGCATGGATCCGATATCTATCGGAGGCTTCGAAAACACGCCGCCCGTATGTATCCTGACCTTGCCTTCTCTTGAACCTATACCTATGGAGATATTCTTAAGCGCTCCTCCGAATCCGCCCATCGGATGCCCCTTAAAATGCGAAAGCACTATCACATAATCATAGTTTGCAAGATTCTGTCCAACCCAGTTTTCCTTAAGATTCACGCCGCCCTCAACCGGAATGACCATATATCCGTCGCGGTCCATGATATCCACATCAGCGATCTCCGTAAATCCGTGATCCTTAGCAACCTGCATATGCATCTGCGTATCAGTTCTCTTAGATCCCGAATATGCCGTATTGCATTCGATGATCGTTCCGTCCACACTCTGAACCAGATCCTTTATCAGATCCGGATCCAGATAATTGGGATTGCCGGCCTCTCCGGTAGAAAGCTTTATCGCCACCTTTCCCTGCGGATGTACATCCAGTGTTTCATAGATCTTCATCAAAGCTTCGGGGCTGATATCGTTTGTCATGTAAACTACGGAATGATCATCATAACTTCTGTTTCCGGCTTCCAGTGACGCGATATCATAGAATTCATGCTGCTCGATATCGTAATGCATATGCGGAATGTACCAGGCGATAAAGCCCAGCACGATTATCAATATCGATCCTATAACGGTCAAAAATACTCTGAGAGCGCTTTTCTTTTTTGGCTTATCCTTTTTCTCTTTCATACTAAAGTGTATCTCCATTCCCCGGCCCGCCATCCAATAGCGACCGTTTATGCTCTATTATTATCATATATACGCCCTGTTTTCAACATATTGTCGCCAAAAGCGACCACATCTTGATTTCGTTATCAAAAAACCACGGGGTCACAAGACGATCTTCCCACCTTTTAAGCGGCATCAGGTACCTCCCGCGATGCGGGTCCCTCCTAATGCCAAAAGGCGGGCCCCTTCTTGTGACTTTGTGACTTGGACGGACCCGTGGTTTTTAAATGAATGCTTTATCAGACAGCTTAATCATTTATGAAGTGTGTCCACTCATGCTCTTCCTGCTGCGGCAGGCCAAACTGCTCTTTGCCAAGTGCGATACTCTTCATCAGGAATGTCATATTACGTGCAAGTACCCTCATAGTCTGCAGCCCTTCCAGGTCCTTAGAAGCCTGTCCGGGCGTCCTTCCGTGTATGCTGTTCCAGTACTGACTTGAAGCTACAGGCATTCCGGAGATTGTAAAATACTTATTCAGCTCATCAAAAGTAGCCGAGCATCCGCCTCTTCTGGCTACAACAATACTTGCTCCTACCTTCATTGTCCTGTCAAAGTGGCTGCTGTAAAACAGTCTGTCCAGGCAGGCGATCAGCGTGGCATTTGCTGATGCATAATAAACCGGCGATGCCACTACCATGCCGTCAGCCGCCTCAAACTTCGGAGCCAGTTCATTTACGATGTCATCAAAAACACATTTTCCGCTTTTTGAACAGCTGTTGCATGAAACGCATCCGCGGATATCCCTGTTTCCGACATGGACCACTTCAGCCTCAACCCCTTCATCTTCAAAGACCCTGACCATCTCATTTACTGCAACCATCGTATTACCGTTGGTCTTAGGGCTTCCGTTCAATAAAAGAACTCGTAGTTTCTTATCCATCTCTGCCTCCTTTTTGTTTTCCATCAGACGATACCGTCTTATTCTGCCATTGTTTACTGCGCCGGTCATTAACCTCTTGTCCGGGTTGCGGCCAGATCATTTATCACTTCGCCGGCTATGATCAGTCCCGCTACCGACGGAACAAAGGCGGTTGAGCCGGGGATGTCCCTGCGCTCCGTGCATTTCCTTGCTGTCCCCGGGGGACATATACAATGCTGTCTGCAGCTTATGGACATATCTTCCAGCGGTTTTATGGGCTTTTCCTTTGAATATACTACCTTGAGCGAATCAATCCCTCTCTTTTTACACTCACGCCGCATCACCCTTGCAAGAGGACATATGGAAGTCTGATACAGATCGGCCACTTCGAAAAGAGAAGCGTTCAGCTTATTTCCTGCGCCCATGGAAGAAATGACCGGCGTTCCCTCATTTTTCGCCTTTTCTATTATCGCAAGCTTTCCGGTGACCGTATCGATCGCATCTACAACATAATCATACTCACGAAAATCAAACTGATCCTGCGTCTCCGGCAGAAAGAAAGTCTTATACGCCCTGACCTCGCAGTCGGGATTGATCTCATGAATACGCTCCGCCGCTACATCCACCTTGTATTTACCTACTGTTTTTCTGGTAGCCAATATCTGCCGGTTTATATTTGTAAGGCATACCCTGTCATCATCTATGATATCCAGAGCTCCTATCCCGCTTCTTGCGAGCGCTTCAACCACATAGCCGCCCACTCCGCCTATCCCGAATACCGCGACACGCGCAGCAGCAAACCTTTCCATGGTCTCCGCTCCATATAATAACTGTGTTCTCGAAAACTGATTCAGCATCAGTAACCTCCGTTCTCACCAAATAATATCACAGATTATACCCGCATTCAGTTTATCAGGCAAGACCGGGGGGACGGACCTCGCTTTTTTTCTTCAATGCTGTTATATAACTGTTGACAACTGTCATATACTGTTATATACTGTTTTTGGGCAGAGGGGAAAGACAACTGCAGAAGGTCTTTCATTCCGGTGCAATGCGCATGTACCGGCTCTGCAGAAAGGAAATCAGCATGCAGATAATAATAAACAATTCGTCCATGATACCTGTATATGAGCAGCTTATGGACCGCATCAAACAGGAGATCATAAACGGAGGTATTAAAGAAGGCGAAGCCCTTCCTTCCGTAAGAAGCCTGGCCAACGATCTTAAGATCAGCGCCCTTACGGTGAAAAAAGCCTATGATAAGCTTGAGGAAGACGGCTATATACTAACCGTTCACGGCAAGGGCAGCTTCGTTACCGCTACGGATATGCAGCTTGCAGCCGAAGCCAGGAAAAAATCCATAGAAGATTCTTTTGCCCTTACGGTAGAGCATGCCAGAGCTTTAGGGCTCACGGATGAAGAGATCCGCGATATCTTAGAGATCATCCTGGCCGAATAAGAAGGAGTCAAGAAATGATACAGATAAATGATCTGCAAAAGAAATATAAAGGTTTTGAACTGAATGTTTCCCTCACTATACCCGAAGGTACTGTTACAGGCCTTATCGGAAAAAACGGTGCCGGGAAAAGTACAACCATCAAATCAATACTGGGGCTGGTAAAACCTGACGGAGGCAGTATAAAGGTCCTTTCGGATGCTCCGGGGAAAAATATGGAATCCATAGGCGTTGTCCTTTCCGACTCCGGTTTTTCCATGATGCTTACCATAAAGGATGTTATCTGGATCCTGCGCGCCAGTTATAAAGATTTTGAAGAAAAGCGATTTTGTGAATTCTGCAGCAGACAATCACTGCCCATGGACAAACCCATCAAAGAGTTTTCCAGCGGTATGAAAGCAAAGCTTAAAGTTATCTCTGCAATAAGCCATAATGCAAAGCTGCTCATACTTGACGAACCTACTACAGGGCTTGATGTTCTGGCGAGAAACGACGTGCTTGATCTGCTTCGCGATTATATGGCAGAAGCACCTGAGCGTTCAATTCTGATTAGCTCACATATTTCCTCGGATCTGGAGGGCTTATGTGACGATATCTACATGATAGACCGCGGCCGTATCATAATGCATGAAGATACCGATACCCTGCTTGGCCGCTACGGAATACTTAAGATGTCCGAAAAAGAATATGAAGAGATAGACAAACAATACATAACCATCACTCAAAAAGATCGTATGAATGTAACCTGTCTGACAAACGAAAAACAATTCTATCTTGATAACTATCCTAAAATGGTCATAGAAAACAGCAGTATCGATGATATCATCGTTCTTACACTGGGAGGTAATGAGAGATGAAAGGATTTCTGGTAAAAGATTTCTGCCTGCTTGCAGGACAGAAAAAACTGTTTATATTATATATATTTCTTATGGCATTTATGAGCTATACGATGGAAAGTTCATTTATAATAAGCTATTTCCCGATGATAGCAACTCTGCTGGCCTTTTCCACCATCACCTATGACAGTTTTGATAACGGAATGGCTTTTATCATGACCATGCCCGGAGCGCGGAAGAATTACGCCAATTCAAAATATCTTCTTTCCTTCATCATAATCACGGCCAGCTGGATCGCTGCATTAGTGATGCAGTTTGCCACTTTAATAATAAAGAAAGAAGCTTTTGATACCTTTGATCTGCTGGGACAGGATATGCTTTATGTGCCGATCTTCCTTATCGTCAGCAGCATTATCATCCCTGTAGTTCTTAAATACGGCGCAGAAAAAGGCCGCATCATAATGATAATCATCTTTGGCATAGCGGCGCTTATAGTTTTCGCCGGCATCAAACTTAAGCAATCAAATGATCTCAATATCGGCTTCGATGTGAAAGCATTTATAAGCTCCATCGAAAGTATTTCGCCTTTCATTATCGCCGCCGGATTAGCAGCTGTTGCTCTTATCATAATGTTCATTTCCATGATAATAAGCAACTCTATCATGCATAAGAAAGAATACTAAACTTTTGTAGATGAATAATTCCGATTCCTTGTAACCTTTTTGCCTCTTGGATCGTATTATATGTGAAAGGCCTTTCTGAATATAATATTTCGGGGACATTTATTATGAGAGAACCTGTCGAAAAACTGATAGAACAGTACCAGAAGCACATTTTTGCAGCAGCTTTCAGCGTATGTCAGAATATTGAGGATGCAGATGATGTTGTACAGGATACCTTCTTAAAGTATCACAGTTCAAAAAAAGAATTTTCATCGAACGAGCATACCAAAGCCTGGCTGCTGCGTGTAGCGATCAATAAAGCCAAAGATCATACAAGAAGCTTTTGGAAAAAGAACACAATATCAATTGAAGAGCTTATGATGGCTTCGCCGGATAATGAAGAATTACCTCTTACACAAAAGGACGAAGGGAAAGAAATCCTGGAAGAAGTCATGAAGCTTCCGACCAAATACCGCATTGTGATACATCTGTTCTATTATGAAGACTATTCCGTCGAGGAGATCGCAAATGTCCTGGGCCTAAGTGTAAGCAATGTCAAAACACGGCTGTCACGTGCCCGGAATATGCTGAAAAAAGAGATTCTGGAGGTAGAAGCATATGTATGAAAATGAAAACTACAAAAAAGCTTTTGATATGATAGGGAGCCCGGCTGTTATCACTGTCGATTCTCTTGAAAAAAGAAAGAATGCCCAGCAAAAACGGCGATTACAGCAGGCAATATATGCCTTCGCAGCATGCGCGGTATTGTTTATCGGCTCAAACGCCGTGACCTATGCCATGAACGGGGAAAGCTGGTTATCCTATGCCGTGAATTTAAAGACTGACAACGGTGAGATCTCCCTTGAAGAATATTCATCAGATGAGATAAACGACGTTTCACTTATCTCTGCGGAATTTCCTGACAGTGAAGATGTTGATTATTATGTACAGGAGGCCGGAAGACTATTCTTTGTTTTTGGAGACATTAAAGAGGATATCACCGATGTCTGTACAGGCGATGGTTATTTTTCTCATGAATACTATGATGAAAGCAATATCCGTCATGTTATCGTGATCGGATGTAACGATGGCGTCCCCGAGTGCGCAGAGTTTATTTATAACGATAACGGCTATACCGTCTGCCTGGCGCCCTTTATAATAAACGGTGCTGCGGAAGATACACTGCATTATTATCTTGTTAACTCTCCTCTGGGAGGCGATATCAGATATGAAACAGGCAAACCTGCCTGGCTGGCTAATGCAGAAATATCACTGGGCCTGAAGTAATCAGGCAAAACCACGAGGTCCGTCCTCGTGGTTTTACTATTTGCTGAACCTGAACACCTCTCCCTTTGCCCTGAATGGCAGTCTGGCGCCAACAGGTATCAGAAAAGCGTGCTCTCTTTTCACATGCAGATCATCTTCTATCATCCCATCTGTGATGATAAGTATTGGAGCATCCTTCGGGAAATCCTTTGCCTCCTGTAAAATATCCACGCCCGGCTGCAGTATGGTACCGCCGCGCCCTCTCACTTCCACACGCCCTGCGATATCATCCGGTGCCAGATATCCCGCGTCATAAGCATCCGCATCGCAGAATACTACTCTGGCATATGGAACTTCCTTTGCCGCGCTGTAACTGGCGATCGCACCCAGTGCATATCCTATCATTTCCGCGTTCATCGAACCGGAAGTATCTACCACCACGCCAAAGGTCCTGTTGTATTCCGGTACATCTGCTGTCACATACCTGGGTCTTGGTATATCAGGCGTGCTGCCCTGTCTGCGGCTGGGTCTGGCATAAGTACGCTTCGCCTCTAACGGAAGAAAATGAGCATCGAACCATCTTCCCAGTTCCACATCCCATGGGATCGGCGGCATTGCAAGAGCTCTTATCTCCTGTACCAGCCCGGCCGGAACCGTTCCCCTTCCGTATTTCAGATGATATTCCAGCCCCTGCTGCATCGCTCTTCGGCAGAACTCATCCAGATCCATGGCTTTTCCTGCTGATATCCGCTCACCGTCTCCGATCACATCTCCCATACCGTTACCACGAAAAGTCGCCAGTTTCCTGTACTTCCGAAGATCGGTAACAATACGGTCATAAATCTCCTCAGCAGACATTCCTTTCAGTTCCGCATCATACAACAGTCCGTCCTGTGGCATGGATCCCACATGCAGTTCATTCAGCCAGCCGTTTATCACATAATCACAGGCAACATTCCAAAGATATTTATCCCTTCCGTTACAGCGTGTATGATGCCCAAGACCGGCATGCAGATACTCATGCGCCAATACAAACTTAAGCTCCTCTTCGTTAAGCCGCGCCGCAGGATTAATATATATCTCACCGCTGGCAGCATCTACTGCTGCCACCGATATCTCCTCTTTTCTGCAGAGTTCGGCATCTTCGATTATCTTAAATCCTGCTGCCATGCCGCCAAGGAGCGGGTAATGATTTATAAACCACTCTGCAGCCCTTGCGCCACGCCCTTTTTTGTTTACTGCATCCGGGTTATGACCTCCTGCCGTACTCACTGCCGCGGATACAGAATATGCCAATGCCCCCGCAAAGATCTCGGTCGGACGCCTGTTCCACCTGTAGATGTTTTCATACGTGCGCGGCTCATCTAAGCCCCTCATATCCGGCTGCCCCGCAATTGAAGTCCCCCACCAGCATCCTTCCGGAGCTCCTCTCTCCATCAGCTGCTGATAGATCGAATTCTCGTCCTTTCCGAGCTGTGAAAACACAGTTGTATCATTCAGCGGGTTTCTACCGAATTTGATCTCCTCCAAAAAACGCGTAATATAAATATCACACGCCACATTCCATATCATTTTGTCAAACTGTATCTGCCTGCTTATTTTCCCGTTATCGCCGATCCATTCCACCGCCGGCACTTTATCCGCGTCAAAATGGCCGAAAGCAAAATGCAGCTGACAATGCGCGATCAGAAAAGCCCATTCCTGCGGATCATGGGTGACATCTTTATTAAGAATGATATGTCCACTCGCATCTGCTATAGCAGAAGCCTTCTGCAGTTTATCTTTCTTGCAGATCAGCATCTCACCATACAAACGTGAAAACAGCGAACTTTCCTTTATGATCTCCAGACCTTCCAATAAAGCTTCTTCATTCGGACTGATATGCTGCTGATTCTTTCCCATCTCATTCCTTCCTGTTGTTTACAAGCCTGGGCAGATCACGTACGATCTCCATCATAAACCAGTCCGGCAGTACCTCATTATCCTCTGCCGATACCACCATCTGCGCCAGCTCATAATTTATGCTGCTGAGCTCCTTGATCATCGCCTTTGCCCTGTGCGTAAAAAACTGCGTATCCTTATTCAGCTTTTCCTTGTTCTGCGGCAGTTCCATCATAAGCCTTGCGCGGAAAGACTGCGCCAGAAAATACAAAATATCCCGATCCTTCGGATCTGCAGGCCAACGCGCGTTTCCTTTAATGATCGCATTCAGGATGTTCTTATCATCCAGCGTCCTGCTGTAGGCAACAAACATCCCTGCATGCTGAGGGCTCACACTTCCGTATGCCAGTACCCGCAAGAGTTCCTGCGATATCTCATGTCCTTCTTCGCCTGCATGATATTCCTTAAGCGCATCACTTAACATATGCCAGCTTCTGGGCGTAGAATAAGGTTCCTCGCTCTTGGGCGGTTCGCTGAAAAGATGATCGGGACGCTGGCTTATATAATCGGTTACCCAGGGATGCAGAGCGTTTTCGTATGCCCATTCCAGCCACTGCGCCGTATCCGCCACCAGCTGCACATGAAACATCCGGTTTACCAGTGCGGAAGACATCGTCTTTACGATAGCTCCGTCCTGTGAACGATTCCCGGCGCCGATCACCACACTCCCTTCCGGCAGGTGGTATTCGCCTATCCTGTGTTCGTGGATCAGGCTGTAAAACGCTTTCTGCACTTCCTGGCTGCAGGCGTTGAGTTCATCCAGAAAAAGCACATAAGGCTCTTTCTTCGCGATCATCTTGGGCGGAAGAAATTCCGATGTTTCTCCGCTGATCCTGGGGATGCCTATGATATCCTCCGGTGCCAGCTGGCTTCCCAGAAGTGATACGCACTCCATGCCCACTTCATCCGCAAACTTCTGCACCAGAGCGGATTTCCCGATTCCCGGCGCTCCCCAGATGAACACCGGCCTTACCGGCGCAATATTTAAAAGTATCTCAAACAATTCCTTTTGTGTTACGGTAAATGCTAAATTCATTTCACTCTCCCCCTGCTTTATAATTATAAACAGGCTTTATCACCTTCGTGATCTCCACCGTATCCCCGATGGCATTTTTTATATCTTCCATCCCGCGGTATGCAAACGGCGCCTCATCCAGCGTATCTTTATTTATGCAGCTTGAGTAGATCCCGCTCATCACTTTCTTAAACTCGGATACCGTATGCAGCGAATCAACCTCCGTCCTTTTGCATATCCTGCCGGCACCGTGCGGTGCAGAGCAGTTCCAGTCTTCATTCCCGAGGCCAACGCCCAGTATCACGCCGTCCTTCATATTGATCGGAATAATCACCTTCTCTCCCTCTTTTGCACTGATAGAACCCTTGCGCAGAATTGGCGTATGAGCATCGCTGAAATCCACATAGTTGTGAATGCAGGTAAAGCTGTCTTCAATCTTCCATTTCATTCCCTGCACGATTGCATCGCAAATAGCTTCGCGGTTAAGCTCTGCAAACTTCTGCATCACTTCCAGATCGTGAAGATAATCTTCCATCAGCGCTCCGCGAATACAGGTCATCTCATAAGAGGCATAGCCACCTTCTTTTTTCATCTGCGCTTCCTTCTGTCCGGCATGCAGATAATACTCCGCAACTTCCATTCCCAGATGCCTGCTGCCGGAATGGATTATCAGATAAACATCTCCTTCTTCGTCTTTATCGAGCTCGATAAAATGATTACCGCCGCCCAGCGTACCGATACTGCACATCGCCTTTCCTGCGTTGATATGCTTATAACAATGCAGCTCTGACAGATCGATACGCGCGGCAAAACGATGCGAAGCAACTCTTATCCTCGGTCCCACCGGAACGTCTTCCCGTATCACACTGTCAAGCTTCTGAAACTCCAGCCCCTTAGTTTTTACTTTAGCCAGAGTCATGCCGCATCCGATATCTACCCCCACAAGACTTGGCAGTATACTGTCACCGACTGTCATCGTGAGCCCCACGGTTGCAACCTTTCCTGGATGCACATCCGGCATCACGCGGATCTTACTGCCCTCAGCACTTGGATGATTGCAGATCATCTGTATCTGCGCGCGCGCATATTCATCCAGCGCATACTGTTCGTTCGCGACTGTATAAACCAGTGCGTTTGCATATTTTCCGTATATCGTTATCATAATAAATCATCTCCAATCGTCATGTCTGTCCCTGTCCTTCTGCCTGCGCGCTTTTACGGATTCCGTTTTCTTCGCGCTCCTTCGCGGCTCATATTTCGGACAGTTCTTACACTTCTTCATATCAACTTTTACAAATCCTTTATTACAATCTTCACCTTTGCATACATAGTGAATGCAGGGATTCATTCTGTCTTTCATCTCGTTACCCTCCAAAATTCATACATTAACAAGCGTTCCTTTTGCAAAACGCTAGTGCCGGTCGCATATTTATACAACAAAAAAACACCTTCGCCGTCTGCCTGACGAGCCGAGGTGTCTGTCATCCCTGCGTTATATTTTTAATTGGGAAATCCTATATGGAAACTACCGCAAAAATACACCTGGGACAACTGTTGCCTCTGCTGTTCTCATCATTCTGTTATTCATATATAAATGCAGCATGTTGTCCTCCTTTCTGCAGCATGGTTTGATAGTTACAAAGAGACTCGTGCCTGTCTCTGATTTGTGAGTATAGCCGAAACTTTTTTGTCTGTCAACATAAAATCTTTTTTCCGGCTTCAAAAAAAAACACGAGGTCCATCCCCATGGTTTTCTTTTTTATCCGCGAACAAATCCGCATGTACTCCTGACGGGGCTTTCCTCACCGGATTCATAATTCGCCTTAAAAGACATATTGATATCCCTGATCTCACGCTTTCCGTCAATGTAATCCTGATACATGTCGGCCAGACCACTTGCACATCCGTCACAGGCACCGTTTATATTCCCTATGGATTCGGCTACGATGCGTTCACGCTCCTGCCTTGTTGTATCCTTGATAAGTATGCTCATTACTCATCCTCCTTTTTACTCAATATTGTACCCCTTATCTTTTAAGTGCTTCAGCTTCATTTAATCCCAGTAATCCAGTTCCTCAGTGTTTAATCCTATATCTTTTGCTTTGAAAACGGGATTTTTCCCCTCCTTCTTCTGTTTCTCATAATCCTTCAGAGCATCGATCGCAACTTTCCCAAGAAGCATACAGATCGGAAGGTTTATGATGGTCATCCCTCCCATCGTAATATCTGCCGCTGCCCATGCCGCATTCATCGGTATCAGCGCACCCAGCAGTACGATCAATGCGCAGGCAATATGAAAGCATCTCAAAAAATTTTTTGAGGGCTGTTTCTTTTTATTCAGAAAGATCAGGGCATTATCAACATAATAAAGATTTCCCAAAAGCGTTGTAAACGCAAAGAGCACCATTGCAACCGTGATAAACGTCGGCCCGATCTTCCCAAAAACCGTGGATATGGCATTCTGTACATAAGGGGCACCGGAAACAGCTTCACTTCTTTCCACTCCGCTTGACAGACACATGAGCGCCGTAGCGGTACAAAGCAGCAGGGTATCGATATATACAGATAAAGTCTGCACCAGCCCCTGCTTTACCGGATGTGAAACCTTGGCAGACGCAGATGCATTCGGTGCTGAACCCACACCTGCTTCGTTGGAATACAAACCTCTCTTGATACCATATATCACGCATGATCCTGCAATACCCGAAAATATTGCTTTAAAGTCAAACGCATCTCTGAATATCATCGCAAACATCTCCGGAATATTTTTTATATTCACTACTATAACGATCATTGAGATCACCACATATGCCAGTCCCATTATCGGAACTATCAAGCCGGTTATCTTTACGATCCTCTTTCCACCTCCCAGAAGACAATAAGCGGTCAACACCGCCAGTATCCCGCCTATCACGAGCGGTGTGATCTTTTCATCATAAAAAGAATATGCCGCAAAGGTCGACTGCAGATTATAAGAGCAGAGCAGGTTAAAACCGACCGCATATGTTGCGATCAGAAATACACAGAATACTGCAGCAAGATGCGGCGCATGCAGGGCTCTTTCAATATAGTAGGCCGGCCCGCCGTAGCATTCACCGTCTGCATTCTTTCTTTTATAGATCTGCGCAAGAGTACTCTCGATAAATGCCGAAGACGCTCCGATAATACACATCACCCACATCCAGAAGCAGGCGCCCGGGCCTCCCAGACATATCGCAGTAGATACGCCTATGATATTTCCAGTTCCTACACGCGATGCCGTTGAGACCAGCATAGCCTGAAGCGAGGATACATTCTTTTTATCCTCCGGTGGTTCCTTCAATAATCGTAAGGATTCCGGAAACAGCCGGATCTGTACTCCCCTGGTAAGCGCTGTAAAATATAAACCGGCCAGTGACATCACAATGATCAATATCGGATAATACATTACACTGTCTATCTTATCTAAAAACTCAGTTATCATCTAAACACCTCATCACAAAAACTCTTAAACTTTTCTTTTACCGTATCTATATCATAGGCTATGATATGATCAAATTCATCACTTTTTTGCATGTATCTAACAAACTTCGTCCCCAGAAAATACGCTGTATCTCCACGTCCCTCAAAACTCACCCAGTCGCCGAAATACCTCTGATCATCAGGGGTCATGGTCTGCAGATCACGGACAAACGAAGCAAGAATGTTAGCGCAGTTTTCTTCGCACCAGTCTTTCCAGCCGTTCACATCCTGCTGATAGAAGTCACTGTCTCCGATCAGTTCCTGCTCAAAGACCATGGCAACACCTTCCGTAAACAGCTTCCAAAGGAAATGGTCTTTCATGCTGTCTGTATCAAATCTGAATCTTCCGTACTGCGCCTGATAAACATGTCCCAATTCATGAAACAGAAGGCCGGTAATGGATCTCTTATCATACCAGCCAAGCTCCATGATCTTTTCGATACCTAAAAGCACGCTTGTCCTTCCGGAAAGATCGCACACCCAGCCCGCACCGTTGCATAAACCAAGATACAGGATAATATCAGCATCCACAGTTCTATGGAAAACTTCCGGTATTCTCTCCTCCAGTTTTTCCGTAAGTGCATGAAACGTATCGATGGCTTTCCTTCGTTTCTCCTCATCCTCCGAAACAGCATTCAAAACAGGTAAAAAATCTTTTTCCCACGAAAACCCGGCAGCTATACACTCCTGCATATCATTAATGCACAGTTCCTTCGCGGCCGGAATGCACTGATCCATATACGCTTTCCATCTATCAAGATCAAAGCGGCCGGATATGTATGCTGACAGTAATTCAGCTGAGCTATCATATATTTTCAATTGTTGCTTTCTCATATCCATTAACGTCCGAACTACCGGCCTCTTAAAAATATAATAACGGAAACTCTTTCTCATGATCCTATTAATTTATGCAATTCCGTTATGTCACAGATCTGATATGCGGCAAAGCCGTTAACATCTGTTTCATTTTCCCTGTTGATCCATACCGCCTTAAGTCCTGCCTGATAAGCTCCGCAAATGTCGGTCCGGTATGTATCTCCGACAAACATGATATCAGCTATGGTATTTCTCGGGTGCTCTCTTAGCGCCTCATTTACTGCCATTTTGAAAAATCCCTTATCGGGCTTAGGTCTTCCGAAATCGGCACTGGACCATACTTTTTCAAAATAGCTGCCTATTCCGTTATCATTAAGCATACGCAATAGCGCCCCTGCAGTAAACCCGCTGTTTGACAGTACATACATCGGGATACTCTTTTTCCGATAAGCTCCCAGCATTTCCGCTAATCCTTCCGGTACTTTTACGCGGTTGCATCTCATCAGAAAATCGGCTTCTTCCGTGACGTCCATCTTCACTACATCTCCGCCGAACTTTTTTGCATATAACGGCAATTCATCTTTTACAAAAGGAAATTCTTTTCCCTTAGCATGAAGTTCCATCATGTATTCGAAAAGCTCTTCCCCGTATGCTTTGATCTCATCGAATGAACACTTATCCTGATAGTATTTTTCCCAAAGGGATAATAATCCGACATTAAAATCGATCGTCACATTATCAAGGATCGTTTCAAAAAGATCAAAAATGATTATCATATCAGCTCCCGAACAGCTTCTTCAAACCATTCACCTGCTATCAGAATAGATCACCGCACCGACGGATCTCCTGTTTTACATGCACAAATATCAATTTTTTATTATAGCAGTTCTCTCATAAGAAAACCACCAGGTCTGTCCCCCCGTGGTTTTCGTCCCCGTGGTTTTACCCGTGTTTTTACGAAACAGCCTGTTTCCAAAGCCTGTTAAGCTCACGGTCTCCTATACGCTTTACCATAGCATCTATGCTCTCTCTTGCCGTTGATCCCAGCAGCAGATCGTACACTATCACTTTGTCTGACAGATCAACGATGAAATCCCTGATCCCGTAATCAGGCGACTCATCAAATCTGACTGACATAGCTGCCGCTTTCTTTAACAAAGCCCCGGCTTCTTCTTTCTTTCCCGTATGAAGCCGGGTATATGCCAAAAGCACATAATACACAGCACTCAGCTTATAAGCGATATCGATCTCTTTACCCATATGAAAACTTCTGATCATATCAAGCCCTGTTTCCAACAGTTCCGCTGCTTTCTTATACTCTTTTCTTTTTGAAAGGATAAAGGCATAGCTCATAAGCGATGTCAACAGTTTTGCTGCACTGTTTATCAGTGACTGGAGCAAATACGGCTCCGCCTCTTTCGTCTTGTTAAGCTCCATTGCCATCACTGTTCCGATAAAATCACTGTACGCGCCGCCCGGATTATTGTTTTTCAGTATATCAAGAGCTTTCTCATATTCTCCCATTGTATAATATACATTTGCCATTTCACTGCGCACGGTATCCTCGCTTATCCCCGGATCATCATTCTGTTTTATCAGCATAAGCGCCTGTCCGTACAGTTCCAGCGCTCTTTGGGATACCGCTGTATTCCTGTTCCCTACTCCGAAAAAAGAATACAGTGATGCGCAGTAATGCACCAGCCAAAAAGAATTCGGGTACTTTTTTAATGCCTTTTCCATTTCCGTCAGCGCTTCAGGATCCTTCACCTTGGCAAGAGCGGCGATACGATCTACCATGGAATTAAGTGTATTATCCTTCACCTTATAGCCAACAAGCACATCCACAGAGATTTCAAAAAAATCCGCCAGTTTCAGTATCATATCCAGCTCCGGTACCGACATTGCAGCTTCCCATTTATGCACAGCTCCGGTACTTACTCCCATAACTTCTGCCAGCTGCTCCTGCGTCAGATGGTTTTGCTTTCTGAATTTTTTAATATTTTCTGATAAAGATAATTCCATATCATCCTCCGTTTATATCCTGTCCGTATTATTGTGATACAGTAAACAATGCGTAAAAATATCCTTTTCTTTCCATCAGTTCATTAAAAGTTCCCGTTTCTTCTATTCTTCCATCCTTTAATACCATGATCCCGTCATAGCGTTTTAACAGCTCTTCCTCTAATGAATGTGTTACTACTATGCGTGTCATTCCCGACTGATCGAGTATATCTTCAGAAACCTGCCACGCCGTCTGGGGATCGAGTGCCGATGTTGCTTCATCAGCCAGCAGGACGGAGGAATTCTTCAAAAGACTCCTGGCGATCGATATTCTCTGTTTCTCCCCTCCGGATAAGGCGCATCCGTTTTCACCGCAGAGGGTGTCTCCGCCTCTTTCGTTGATCAGCTCATCCAGATGCGCCTGTCTTACAGCCAGGTCCAGCTCTTCCTGTGAAAAATCCCGAAACATCGTCACATTGTCCCTGATCGAAGCATTAAACACGAACACATTCTGCTGGATAAGAGATATTATGCCAAATATTGCATCCGGATCGATCGTTCTGAGCTCTCTTCCGTCCATACAGATCTGTCCGCTGTAATCTGCACCGGGATTCATTAACAGATTAAGTAAAGTAGACTTTCCGCTGCCGCTGCCACCGACAATGGCATATGATCTTCCTGCAGCAAACTCAGCATTTATATCATGCAGTATCTCTTTTCCTTCCTCATATCCGAAGGATACATTTTTCAGACTTATGCCGTTCTTTAAACAGCTGATATCAGCATCGCCTGAAAGCTTAGTGTTGTGCTCCAGTGAATCAGCCAGCTTTCTGATCAGTTCCCTGCCTGCTTGCCTTCCGGCCAGGATACCCGGCAGAGCAGCAACCGGCTGTATCATAAAATTCATAAGATTCACAAACATCATCACGGTTCCGGTAGTAATATCATGTCCCGTCAGAATAAGATATGTTCCCGCAATAAATACTCCCATCTGCGCCAGCATCCCCGCCAGTGCCCCTATCATGCCTACAGTCGTTCTCAGCCTTTCACGCGAAAACCTTGCATTTTCCAGCCTGCGGTTTTCTTTTGCAAATATACCGTATATCTCTTTTTCCGCTTTAAAGCTCTTTATCACGGAATATCCGGCAAGCGTATCACTAAGCATCGCCATAAAGCTGCTGTTTTGATCGGATACTGTTTTCTCGGCCTTTACAAGCCTGTCTCCCGTCAGAAGAGATGCTGCCAGCGGCAATATCGTAACAAGAACGGATATCAATGTAAGGATCGGTGAATACAGCACCATCAGTATTACCGAACCGAAAAACATGACCAGTTTGCTGACAAGTGAAAATAACTGCGAAAGATAATTTGCTTCTATACTTGTGACATCATTGCTCAGCGCCGATATGTATGCTGCGGTACTCTCGTCCCTGAAACTTGCGATCCCTTTCTGCGTTAGTTTTTCATATGCCATGTTCTTATAAGCGGTAACAGCCCTTCTGATGAATTCCGGCCGTGTATACAGATCCAGCAGGAAAAACAGGATAAACAGCAGCAGATCTGCTCCGGTAAGTAAGAGGATCGTTTTAAAAGACAATGCTCCCTCGGCACCGGAAGCAGTATCGATCAGTTGTTTAAGCAGCCAGGATACTATTATCCCGCCGAAGCCCGAATAAAGTGCTGCTACGCATGCCAGGACAAATCTGATCCTGTTGTGTGAAAACAATTGTCCGCTTAATTGTCTGAATAAACTGTTTGTATGCTTCATACCCCGCACCTCCGTCGTATTATTTATGTATACAGCATACTCCGGGGGAATAAAGATATCCACACACTGCGCTTACTATTGGGATATTATTTTTTATACTGACAGTATAATTTTACATGATGACCACAACACGGTCAACAGACTTCTATGATTCATATACCATATTTCTTAAGATCCACACGATCTTCCTTCACTTCGATCCCGTCTTCTTCCAAAAGGCGTTTTTGCACGCCTGCACCGCCGAAAACAAATTCATCCGCCAGCGCCCCTTTTGAATTAACCACACGATAACAGGGTATATTATCGGGATCGGGATTCCGATGCAGAGCATTGCCCACAGCACGGCACATCCTTGGATTACCGGCCATCTCTGCGATCTGCGCATACGTGGCAACCTTACCGCGCGGTATCTTCTTTACAGCCTCATAGATCCGCTTCGTCGGCGTATCCGTCACCAGATCATAGCTCTCCGCGATCATCCGCTTTACATCCTCATCCGGAACACTTCCATCCAGGATTATGGTATTCCAGTGATCCTTGTTCTGATGATATCCGGGGATCACAGATCTGTATTTCTGTCTCCAAAAGCGCCCCCACTCCGGATCTACCTTTACATTGATCCAAAGCTGCCCTTCCATCTCATAGGTCCAGAGAAATGCCTTCTTACCCGGGCGGACCCGCACCAGCTGCCAGTTCTGATCATGAAAAGGCGCCTCCTGATAGGTATCCGGAAAAGATAATCCATATGTCAGGATCCCGCTTCTGCTCTGAAGAGTGGGCGACTGACCTTTTGCACTCATACATATACCTCCATCTCCATTCGATATTATATTTCTTCTCCCGAATGCACATAGGAAAGTCTCTCACCCATGATCGTTTTCATGATATCAAATGCATCTACCCCCGTACAATGACAGGTAAAAAATTTTGTGGGATACTTATTCAGCTCCCTCGCGATATCCTCTATTTCCCGGATCTCTTCCTCCCGGTAGGGTGTTTTCTTCATCAGATGAAAACCGCTGATCACGGCATCCGGCGCTTTTCCGTATTTTTCCATATAGGCATCCATTATGCTCAGGATCCCGTTATGCGCGCATCCCGACATCAATACCGACTTTCCGTCCTGCCGTATCACAAGATAGTGTTCATGTCTGAAATCATCCCGTATATATTCATTTCCTTTGCGCACTAAAAGCCTCTTATTTGTAAAGGGCAATTCATGGCTTCTTTTTTGTATCGTAAACAGTTCCAGTTCATCATCGATCACGGTATCACCGCTTATAAATCTCAGCTGTGGCAGTTTTTCAATATCAGGATCGATACCTATGTAACGATACCTCTCAGGCGCATCATTTCCGTCATCGGCAAAATATGCATCTGCTGCTGCTGCCTGCATATATATGGCCGCTTTGTCATTTATCTTTGTAAACGGCATGATCCCACCCGAATGATCATAATGTCCGTGACTCAATATCACGGTATCCACATCAGATAGTTTTATACCTAATGCCGCTGCATTCTTAAGCGTATCTTCCGATGGCCCCAAATCCAACAGCAGTTTATGATTTTTTGTCTCAACATAAAAAGAAAGCCCGTGAGCGCTTACGCAGTCAGGATTTCCTTCCGTGTTCTCGATAAGATTAACGATCTTCATATTTTTTCTCCATGTATTTGATCAAGCGCCTTTTCGTAACAAAGGAAATCCTGCTCGTACATATGGCACTTTCCGACTATCGAAAAACCAAAGACAGCATAGGATGCGATAGCCTTTTTGTTATGTTTGTTCACCAGAAAACGAATGCTTTGAAATCCCCTTTCCTTCAGGATCTTCATTACATGCTGCAGCATCTGTCTGGCCAGTCCTCTGTTCTGCATTTCGGGCAGCACTGCAAGGCGCGCCGGTTCACCTGCCGGAGACAGATCTTTATCCCAGCATTCCAGCCTGTCAACATCCTCATCTTCTTCTAAGGATATTGCCGCAACGATCCTGTCATCCTCTTTCATAACAAATAACGCATCCCTTGACAGATCTATATCTATGGTTTCTTCACTTGGATAGCCCTCTGTCCACGGGCAGAACTCTCTTCCGAACTGCTCTTTATACAATTTCAGTATTTCATCTTTATCCTGTTTTGCAGCCATTACGATCTGCATGTTCAATATCCTCTCATCTGCTCTTTAATATTTCAGACACATCTCTTCCATGCCGAATTCCCTGAATCCTGTATCGGCAAATCCGGCAGACTCATACAATCCTTTTGCCACCCTATTCCCCGGCGCTACACCGGTATAGATCTCATCCGGACCAAACTTTTCTTTTATGAATTCAAGCCCCAGTTTGAGCGCCTGCCGGCCGTATCCTTTGTGCTGATATCTTTGATCGATCATGAATTTCCAAAGAGTATAATAATGCTTTGCCTCGTAATATCCCATCATGATAAATCCCACGAGCATATCATCTTCATATACGCCAAAAGGCCAGGCTGTTTCAGAATATACATACGCCTGCGCCAGCGATTCCGCATTCGGAGATACAAAACTCTGCTGTTCTTCGTTTACCCGCAGTTCAAGAATATCATCAAGGTTTTCTTTTGTGACCGGTCTTAGATTTACCATCTTCATCTCCTGTTATATACGCAAACGGATTGTTCATCCGTCCTCACTTCCGGCGGCTACCCGGCAAACGGGTGATCCCTTTGCTTTATCTGCACACTCATTATAACAGTTCTTTCTCCATATACCCACAGGTAAACGGAAAGAAATCAAATTTTTCTGCCCCGGTATGTACAAAACCATAACTCTCATACCACTTTCTAAGGATCGTGTTTTCTTCTACGATCCCGATATTCATCTTTGTGCAGTCAAGCTCTCTTGCTCTCACAAATGCATCCAGCAGCGCTTCTTCTCCGATACTCTGATGACGATACGCAGGATCCACACAGAGATTGTTCAGCTCACATTCTCCGTTATCCTTAAGCAACAATGAATAATATCCGACCAATCTGCAGTCCCTGTAATATCCATACATAGGGCGATGCTCTCTGTTAAGCTGCCACCAGAGTCTTTCCACATTCGTCGCAAAAGCCGTAAACCTTGGTGCATTTTCTTCTGTGAAGCCGTATTGATCTGCCACGGTTTTGAAGCTTTTCTTAATGAGTTCAACGCATTCCTGTATATCATTTTCATTGATCTCCCGAATCGGCCACACAAGTTCACTGACCGTGATCTTCACATCATCTTTTTGCTGCGTTACTGCGATCTGTGTATCATCTTCGTAGATGATCTTTCCGGGCACCTCATCACATTCCGATAAATACAGTTTCTTTCCGTATTTTCCGGCCATCCTGCGGTAAAAAGACATCTCATGAAAGATCCGGTTCGCTTCCTTTGTATCCTTATACCAGGTAATGGCGCCCTCCGGATTACCCTGTTCATAATATGGCGGTACCGGAAGGATCCTCTCAAAATATTCCCTGTTCTTCCAATAATCTTTTTCTTCTTTTTCGGATAACATCCCGGCATCCACCAGTTTGCCGACTGCCGTAAAAAGACCTCTTGGCTGTTTGGTGATCCATGCCGTCTCATCCGTATGCACTCTGTAAAACCGCATATGCGCCTCCTTTATTCTCCGTCTTTTGCTATAAGCGAATAATACAGCCGGTCTTCATAGGCTCCGTCTCTGTAGAAATAATCCTTCAGTGCCCCGTCAAACTCAAAGGCGCATTTTTCGATCACTTTTTTCGATGCCTTGTTGGACGGTCTTACACAGATCTGCACTTTATGAAAACCGATCCTGTCAAAACCATATTCGATCAGCGCCTTAGCTGCTTCCGTAGCATAACCTTTTCCCTGAAAGACCTTTCCGATGCAGTACTCGATCTCCCCGAAATGATTTTCGGCATCTACCAGAAAATACGCTGCCTGTCCGATACACTCTCCCGTCTCTTTCAGAGTGACGGCCCATCGGTAATAGTAGCCGCTCTGGTATCTGCCGATATAAGAATCCAGCAGGCCTTTTACCGCTTCTTTGGTGGGATAGGGCGGTTCCCCGTACATCCACTGATTTTCTTCATCGGCCACCCAGTTCTTAAGCATCGAATCCGTATCACTGTATTCAAATCGTCGAAGCAATAATCTGCCGGTATCGATACTTTCTGTCCCGCATGCTTTGATCGATCTTTTTGTCTGCGCCGAATGTCGGTTTTCCGCATCCTTTTCCGACTCGTTCTTAAGCATTTCGATAGTCTCTTCCACAGGCAAACACTTTGCATAACGCCCCGGCCACATAAAGCGGTTATAAAATTCATATGCCGTTTTCGCATCGACATAACGGTTTTCCTTCGTACTGTTGCATCCCTGCGGCACGAACACTTCAAATCCATGTTCAAAAGCACTCTTTACCGTCGCATCAATGCAGAAATCCGTCTGCAGTCCGGTAATGATCAGACGCCTTACATTTTGATTTTCCAGATACGTCAGCAAGCCGGTATTTTCATGCAGCGCACTGTTAACCTTCTTATCAAAGATCTTTTCCCCGGGAAGCGGCGCGATCGCTTCATATATTTCGAATGCATCATCCCCTGCAGAAAAGCCGGAGCCCTCCCCGTCATCGTGCCGGACATAGATTACTTCCGTATTATTATTTCTTCCTGCTTCGATCAATGCTGTCACATTTGAAACAAATTTATCAAATTCATACAGCCGCTCATCCGTTATCCCCTTTTGTATATCAACAACAAGTAAGACCGTATTATTATTATTCATTTTCATCGTTCCCTCCCACATGTTTTTCATAGAATACCAGAGTCAGGCGTTCATTCACGACCTCTTCCTGCCCGGTACGGACAAAGCCGCATTTTTCATACAGATGACAGTTTCGCGGCTCCTGCTTGATCGTATCGAGTTTCCATGTCTTTATCTCGGGATGCATGGAAAATGCTTTTTGCAATGCCGCATAACCGTACCCTCTGTTCTGATAACGCGGCAGTATAAAGATAGGACTTACAAATGAAACCTCATGCTCATTCGGGTCTTTGTGTCCTATATTTATCACACCAACCCTGGCGCCAGACACACAGATAAAGTAATACTTCCTGTTTGTGGCCTTCGCCCGCTTTCGTATCCGCTCGATCGATTCAAGCGCCGGCGATCCTTCGTCCCGGTAGATCTCGTACAACGGCATAAAACTTTCTACCTGCATTGCGTGCAGCTGTTCCAGTTCATCTTCTCTTACCTCTTCCAGATAGATCTGCTGCATCAGTCTGTCTGCCCTCATATCCGGCAGCGCAAAACGATCTTTTATCATCTTTGCTGCTTCAGAAGGCTCAAGATTTGTATTATCGATCTTGATGTAATTTTCAAAAGGTACCTCTCCCTCACGGCTTTCTAAGCGGTATTTGGTTTCCTCGCGCGTCATGCGGTCATCAGAGATTACTGTATCTCTCTTGGAAGCCTTATGCAGCAGACGGTTTTCGGTCTTGTTCCGCTTAAGCCTTACTTCCCGGTCAGCTACAAGCTCCACATAATATACCGTTCCTCCGGTAGCCTCAAAACGCTCTGCAACTCTTTTTATATACTCCCATTCCGACGGCAGATCAAAAGCCATCATATATGTAAAGATCATTCCCTGGTAATCAGTTTTTAAAAATGCTTCAAAACAATCCTCTCTGATCTTCTCAACAAGCGATGCTTCAAAGCGGCCAAAAAGCTCAAGTACCGGCTCTATCGCAATATGATTATGAAACAGCCTAAAATCCGTGATCTTCATCAGCTCCTGTCCCACTGTCATCTTCCCTACTGCGCCACTGCCCAGGATTATTATCAGATCCATTTTTCACTCCTCCTTTTTTTGATCGGGCAGGGAAGACGAAGTCGCTCCCTGCTCGGACGCGAGCCGCCGGTCAGCTTTAGCTGACATCTTCCTTTCGGCGGCTCTGTGATTAAAAAAACCGCTTACCCGGATTCGGATAAGCGGTTTTAAAAATAAGTCTTTAACTGTCTTTTCGCTTCTTCCTCATCCTCTTCCAAATACCAAAATATGACCATAACGCTTGGTCATAGTCTCTATCATGGTAATATGTGAATATGAGGAATTCAAAACAAACACTTAACAATGCTCCTTAAAAAATATATTGACACTTTACTACCGCATGGCGTTCTTGTCAACCATTAATTGAACCACGGGGACGGTCCTCATGGTTTTTTCATTGTGCATCCCTGCATTATATGATATTGTTAAAACATTATTTCTGACTCAGACGGGCATATTATCAAACTGTGTTACATTCAGTATCCGATCAGCCGCTGAAAGGTAACCATTCTGTAAGGAGCACACTTATGAAAACACTGTGGAAACTCACGAAAGAAGCCGCCCGCTATAAAGGCTTATATGTTATCGCAATACTATCTACCTTCGGACTGACAATTGTAAATCTTATCGCTCCCAAGGTCCTCTCCGCAATGACCGGCCTTGTGGAAAAGGGCGTGGATGATACCGCTCTTACATCCATCATACGCTTAGCCGCCATATTACTGGCGCTGTACCTGCTGCGGGTACTGTTCCGTTTCTTAAGCAATTATCTGGCTCACAGAGCAGCCTGGTATCTTGTCGGCGACCTGCGCAGCCGCCTGTATGAAAAGCTTCAAAGCCTAGATCTTGGATTTTTTCACGACAAACAGACCGGCGATCTTATGAGCCGCGTGATCAATGACACCAGAGATTTTGAACTGCTTTATGCACATATGATCCCCGATATCATCACAAATCTCGTTACTTTTATCGGCGTATTGGCGATCCTGCTTTCTATCAATTGGAAACTTGCTCTTATCACCTGCTGCCCCATACCGCTGATCCTTATATCCGGCGTTATTTTTGCAAAGATCATCCGCCCGTATTTTAAGGCCTCGCAAAAAGTCATGGGCGAACTCAACGCGCAGCTGCAGGACAGCCTCTCCGGTCTGCACGAGATCCAGGCCTTTGGCCAGGAAGCATACGAAGGGGAACGTGTCCGGATGAAGAGTCTGGACCAGGTAATAGCAATGCTAAAAGCCTTAAAAGCAAGCGCGATCTTCCATCCCTGTGTAGAGCTATTGTCCTCTTTGGGTACCGTACTTGTGGTATTTTTCGGTGGATACATGGCTTATCAAAAGCAGATCTCCGTAGCGGACATTGTAGCCTTTGTCCTCTATCTTTCGCTGTTTTACGCGCCTGTATCCGGGCTTGCAAACCTTTTGGAAAATCTGCAGCAATCTTTAGCAGGCGCAGAGCGTGTAACGCTTATTCTTGACACACCATCAACGATACAGAACGCAGAAGACGCCAAACCTCTGGAAAATGTAAAAGGCGCTCTTTGCTTTGATCATGTTACTTTCCATTATGAAAATGCGATCCCGGTGCTCAAAGATGTTTCCTTCTCCTGCGAACCCGGCATGATGGTTGCACTTGTCGGTCCAACGGGTGTCGGCAAAACAACCGCTACACAGCTTATCTCCAGATTTTATGATCCCGTGGAAGGCCGTATCCTGATCGACGGACAGGATATCAAAACTGTCACACTTGAAAGCCTTCGCCACAATATTTCCCCCGTTCTTCAGGATACCTTTCTGTTTAACGGCAGCATCGCCGAAAACATTGGCTATGCCCGCCCCGACGCTACACGCGAAGAGATAGAATCGGCAGCAAAGGCAGCCAACATTCATGAGGATATACTGCATATGCCGGATAAATATGAAACGCAGGTCGGTGAACGCGGACTTCGTCTTTCCGGAGGACAAAAACAGCGCGTAGCCATAGCCCGCGCCATTTTAAGAAACAGTCCCATTATTGTGTTGGATGAAGCCACAGCATCTGTTGATGTACGAACGGAACAGCAGATACAGAAAGCGATCGGTGAACTGGCAGGAAAACGCACGATCATCGCCATCGCACACCGCCTCTCCACCATAATGAATGCCGATCTTATACTTGTGATCCATGAAGGTATGATCGCTGAAAGCGGCACACATGATCAGCTCATGGAAAAGAAAGGAATTTACTATAATATGCAGAAGGCCCAGCTGGCCTGATCATATCACCTGAAGGGTTCTC
>CACZBK010000006.1 GCA_902779395.1 uncultured Lachnospiraceae bacterium
TTTTCCTAACCAGTCTTAACTGGCTAAAAATCCATGATTTACTAATAAATTTCCGAATAAAACCTTCGCAATGATCCGAAGCTCAAAATGCTTCGCATTTTTCGCTCCTCGGCATTCGCCGAGTGTTTTCGTCAAAAAACATGTTCCTGCGTGCAAGCACGCGTAACCTGTTTTTTTCCTCAAACGTTCGTCTCATTGCTATTGGAATGTTCGGGGTTGGATAGCTGTTTATTTATCAAGGTTCCTGTCGCTTTGAAAGGCTTTATTTATTTACCCTTTCCTTGGGCGACTTACATATACTACCACCTTTCAAATTCGATGTCAACAACTTTTTTGATTTTTTTGAAAAATTATTTTCGACCGAAAAAAAGAACTGAAAACTACTTGTTATTACGTTCTGCTTTGATCTTTGCTTTTACTTCATACATCATCTTATCAGCCTGCAGATAAGCTTCATCAACGCTGACATCAGAGGTTACCGTCTTCCATCCTATAGCCAGAGAATATCCGGCCTCTTCTATTTTTTTATACATGCGTTCTACCATGCTCTCAACCTCATCATTTGACCTAAGCAAACACAGCACAACAAATTCATCACCGCCCACGCGATAAAGAAAACATGAATTATCCAGCTCATTTCTCAGAATATCGGCCGCATTCTTTATCAGCTTATCACCTGCGGCGTGCCCCTGCGTATCATTTACACGCTTAAGATCATTAAGATCTATGCTCAATACCTGGGTTATCTTCTCATCGCCATAAGTCTTTGCATCGGCATAAAAGCTTTCACGGTTCATCACCTTTGTAAGATTATCAAAACGGAAATGTTCGATATGAAGATAAAGATAATAAAATGTAATATCCAAAGCTATTACACCTATCAGGATCCCCCTCAAACTGAAGATCATCTCCACCAAAACAGCCATGATAGTACATATCCCGCAAAGCGTCAGTATCACCGCTTCCGTATAGCGTCCCAAACGCATACTGTTAAAGGCAAGATAAAAAAGAAATAACATATAAAGTGCGGATGTTATATGAGGCGTAAAGACGAGTGCCCCACGTATAAATTCACCGTTAGCATTATAATGAAAAACTATGTCTGAAAACATACATGGCAGTATCATAAATGCACTTATCACGGCAGGGATATATGTGATCTTAGTCAGGATCTTATTGCTTATCTGCCTTGAATAAGCTATATTGATCAGACCTACCATTATAAAGATTCGTGTATCATAACCTATCATCGCAAAAAACCTGTGCAGCTTATCCGGCAGCAAAGCATCATAGGCATAATAATCCAGATTATCCATTATGATAAGTATAAGAAGAAGAATAACGCATGGGATCATGCGTATGGCAAGGTGCCGTTCGAATTTAAAATTGACGTTAATAAAAAACAGCAAAAAAACGGTGATCAGCACCGGAATAAAATTAATCTGTACCAAAGACTGCAAATACAGGTTAGTGATCAAACGAGTCTCTCCCTCTTCCAAAAATCGTTCTGTTTTACAGAATATCACAGATCCTCATATATTTCAAACCAACGCAAAACCATGATAACCCATCAGAAAGTCCCTTTCAGCCATAACATGCAATAAGCATATATCGGGGAGACATCATAGACGGGATGGATCCCCAGCCTCTCGTAACAGCTGATAGTCTCATATTCCGTACCGTTACGGGATATGCCGCACAGCCATACTGTTATCCCGCGCCTTGCCGCTTTATCTGTAAATACCTTTAATGAATCATTAACGGCTATTGTCCCCGAATGATAGCTGCCCAAAAGAACCGCCTTTACTCCGGCTCCTATTTCCGGATAACTCATCCCCGGGAAAGGTTCGATCTTTAATACACTGCCGGGTTCCTCATCAAGGTGCGGGATGTTTCCATCGCAGTGTTCTTTTTCATCTGCGCTTCCGACCTGCATATATTCAGCAGAAAACATATCTTCACTGTCATTGTAGTAACCAAAGATCCTGTCGCCAACGCTCCTGATCATATCCGAAAACGCCTCATGCGGCATGAGTTTTCTGCCGCTGTGGATCTTCACTTCTTCTCCCGGATTTTTATAACAGACAAATACCCCTCTTCCCCGTTTTTCTTTTATAAATCTCTGTGCAAAATACAGGTTTGCTTTTCCGTTTGACCGCGGATCTGACAAAACATAATTCGCAGCCACCAGTACAACAGGAATATCCGCTCCTCCGAAAACTATATCAAGCAATGCTGCGGAATACTGAAGCGTATCGCTGCCATGGGTTATGATGATCCCTTCACAGCCGTCTTCCCTGATAGAATCCGCCGTTTCTTCTATAAGCAGATTAAGATGCTTTGCATCAAGATTTTCACTTAATATAGTATATGGCACACGGATCTTTGCATCTTTATAGAAAAGCCCGCTCACATCAGCATCAGGTCTCGCGACTCCGTCTTCCCCTACAGTACTTCCTATTGTTCCGCCCGTAAGTATATAAGTGATCATGAATTCAGATACCTCTTAAGTTCAATAAGTCTGTCTCTCAATTCTGCTGCGACCTCAAAATTCAGTTCCGCAGCAGCTTTGCGCATCTGCTTCTCCGTATCGGCTATAACTTTCTTAAGCTCTTTCTCATCCATGGATTCAGGATCTTTTTCCAGAGCCTTCTGTGTACTTGCGATCGACTTGCTAATGGCGATAACATCACGCACCGCTTTCTTTATGGTAGTCGGTGTAATGCCATGCTCATCATTATATTTCATCTGTATACTGCGGCGCCGGTTCGTTTCATCGATACAAACCTTCATCGAATCAGTCATATTATCGGCATACATGATGACATGTCCGTCACTGTTACGTGCGGCACGTCCGACAGTCTGTATTAGAGCCGTAGCGCTTCGCAGGAACCCTTCTTTATCCGCATCCAGGATCGCAACCAGGGTAACTTCAGGTATATCCAGGCCCTCACGCAAAAGATTTATTCCGACCAGTACATCAAATACATCCAGACGAAGATCACGTATTATCTCGGCACGCTCCAGAGTATCCACATCCGAATGAAGATATTTTACACGTATACCCACATCATGCAGATAATCCGTAAGATCCTCCGCCATGCGCTTGGTGAGAGTGGTTATCATAACCTTATTCTTCTTTGCGGTCTCTTTCTTTATCTCTGCCAGAAGATCGTCGATCTGTCCTTCTACAGGACGCACGCTTATCTCCGGATCCAATAGTCCCGTAGGCCTTATTATCTGCTCCGCACGCAAAAGCTCATGTTCTTCCTCATACTGTGCGGGCGTTGCGGAAACAAACATCATCTGATCGATATAGCCTTCAAACTCAGAAAAATTCAGCGGCCTGTTATCCAGCGCCGACGGCAGACGGAAACCGTAATCCACAAGTGTGGTCTTTCTGGATCTGTCACCGTTATACATTCCCCGCACCTGCGGTATGGTCATATGCGACTCATCCACTATCATAAGGAAATCATCTTTAAAGAAATCCAGAAGGCAGAATGGATGCTGACCTGCCGGCAGTCCCGTCAGATGTCTGGAATAATTCTCTATGCCCGAACAGACTCCCGTCTCACGAAGCATCTCCACATCAAAGCTGGTGCGTTCAAAAATACGCTGCGCTTCTATCAGCTTGTCCTCTCTTTTAAAATATGCAACTCTTTCGCGTGCTTCCTCTTCAATGGCATCACACGCCTTAAGAAGCTTATCCTGAGCCACGACATAATGAGACGCAGGAAATATGCTTACATGCTCAAGCGTGCACACCGGACGCATGGTCACATTATCAACCTGCGTGATACGGTCTATCTCATCCCCGAAGAATTCCACACGGTATATCTTATCTCCCTGCTCCGCAGGATTTATCTCAAGCACATCTCCCCTTACCCGGAAACACCCGCGGTTAAGATCCATATCATTTCTGTCATACTGTATGGCTACCAGCTCTCGGATAACGTCATCTCTGTCCTTCTGCTGCCCAGGCCTCAAGGATACAGTCAGATCGGTAAATTCCTCCGGGCTGCCCAGGCCATAGATACAGGATACCGACGCGACAACGATAACATCCCGCCTCTCCGTTAACGATGCCGTCGCCGACAGACGCAGCTTATCTATCTCATCATTAACATCGGAATCCTTCTCAATGTAGGTATCCGTTGACGGCACATATGCTTCCGGCTGATAATAATCGTAATAGGATACGAAATACTCAACCGCATTCTCGGGGAAGAATTCTCGAAACTCGGAGTAGAGTTGGGCCGCCAAGGTTTTATTGTGTGCCAGGACCAGTGTCGGCTTGTTCAGCTGCTCGATCACGTTGGCCATGGTGAAGGTCTTACCCGAGCCCGTAACCCCTAGTAAAGTCTGGAATTGATTGCCTTTTTTGAATCCTTCGACAAGCTGTTTTATGGCCTCAGGCTGGTCGCCTGTAGGCTTATATTCGGAGTGTAATTTGAAATCCATAGGGCTAAAATCCTCAAAAAGTTGTAGTAAAAAAGTGATACTATAGGCCCGATTTTCGTCCCCAAAACCATTGTGCAATTTTCACAAAAGGGGGCGAGTACGAATAAAAGTCCCCAAAACATATATCAGCATATCACAACACCCTCCAAAAGTATATAAAAAGAGCTGTCATCATGGCAGCTCTTTAAATCATTTCTGCGGGTCAGTGCATTCTATCCAGCAGTCCCCGGCCTGCAAATGAAATTATCTGTTTGGAATTGATATTCCAGTCTACAGTTATGTCTTCACCGCCATAGGTCAGGATGAAGCATATCGTCGAAGATGTAATATCTTCGTCAAGCCCGTTCTTAAAGCCGCCTATATCATAACTGTCAGGCTCTCCCAGGCCAAACCATTCCTTTAAGAATCCGCATACTGCATTTTTGCCTTCGTCCACATACGCCTCAGCTTCCTGTCTTGTATATTCAGTAGGATCCGAATAATACTTCTTACCGCAGCAGTTGACCATCATTATACCCGAAGCCTTCCTGGGTATGGTTATCTGATAGGTTGTTGCATGTGGAGCATCGCTTTCATATATCTCAACATCATAACCTATCCAGGCTTCGTCGCCACCGTAGAAGGAAGAGAAATCGTTACCGGTCACACTGCAGTTCCAGCTGTCGGTGATGGTCTCGCCATACATATCCTTAAGAAGACCAAATGCAAGTTCCTTAGCTGAAGCCTCTTCTTCGGGAGTCACTTCAAATATGATGTCATCCATGAAAGGCTCGCCCCAGTCCTCAGGCCATTCTGTATCGTCCTCCCCGGACGCTTCTGTATCAACGGCCCCGCTGGGATCTTCGTTTTGGGCAGCCACAGTTTCTTTTTCCGCATTCTGCTCTATGGTATAGATATATTTTGCCTCATGATCGATAAGCTGCAGCAGCTGCTCATCCGTAAGTTCTCCCGCGGGCATGTTGATCTTATTGATCTCCTCAACAAACGCCAGCTCATCCGGTGATATTTCATCCAGAGTCTTTACATGTTTTAAGATGTTTTGAGGGAAAACACCTTCCTTATAATAAGCATCCTCCAGTTTAAGGTATCTCTCATATTCAGACTGTGTCAGATCCCTGACTCTTGCCTCGCTTGTCGTGTCATATACGTCGTTGGAAAGTTCCTGCTCGTAATCCGCCTTTTCCTCTTCGCTCATATCCTGGATACGGTTTTTATAAGTCATATATGCTGCGCTTACTCCAAAGCTGCCCAGCCCCACAACCCCCAGTATGATCAGTGCCATTATAGCGGTTGAATATCTGAAACGTATATCTGCGCGCCTTCTGCCTTTTTTCAGATCCGATACAAGGCCTTCAACCATTTCATCCGGAATATTAATATTGGTATATACATCCTGATTAAGATCATTTCGTCTCATATATCATTCCTCCTGAGTATTCTTTATCCATTTCTTTCATCTTTTCCCTGGCACGCTGCAGTCTCTTCTTTACCGCAGCCTCCGTTACGGAAAGCATCTGAGCTACTTCCTTTACGGAGTAGCCTTCAACATAATAAAGGATAACAGCACTCTTAAGCTTATAATCCAGATCCCAAATAAAAGCTATGGTTTCCTTTGTATCAAAATCCAGACCGCCCGTGATCATCACGCTGTTTTCTACCTCATCAAGAGGGATGTAGCTGTGTCTTTTATGAAATCTCAGAAATTCTTTACATTTATTCTGGGATACCTTGATAAGCCATAACTTTCTTTGCTCTTCCGACTCAAAGACCGGTCTTTTCTCAATATACTTTACGAATGTTTCCTGCAGGACATCCTTTACATCCTGTTCATTTTTAAGTATGAAAAAACATACACGGTAAAGCATATTGCTGTATTGCCTTACAACCGGCTCTATGTCTTCACTTTTTAACTTTGCAGCCATATCTGCCTCCTTATCCTTTCTTTAGGCGCCTGTATTATTAAGAACGCCGGAGACTGCCGAAAGGTGACATTGCGTAAAGTTTTTTCGTATTGCATTATATCATGTTATCAGCTTTTTAGTGTCTGATCTATGTTATAATATCTCAAAGATCATTATTTATGGAGGTATCAGTTTTATGATCTGTCCCAGATGCGGAAAACCCACGATACAGGGCGCAAGCTATTGCGGTGAATGCGGGATAAAGCTTCCCATGGAAACCATGGACGTTCATACTATATTAAAGAAAGGAGAAAAGGAAATGGATATGGCAGCTAAAGCAGCCGGCGACAGCCTGCAGTCCATTATAGACGATATAACCCGGATTTTTAAATAATGAAGCACATGATCAAAGCACAGATCCCGGATATTTCAAGAAAGGCATATATATTTACGTTTACTGAAACAAATGCTTTGTTATGAGCAATTCTTAAGAGAGCAAAAAAAGTCGAGAAATAAAACCCTGTGACAGAGTATTATAGGCTCACAAGGAGTTAAGCAGATGGACGAACAAAGAGAAGCGGTCAGAAAAATGCAGGACTATATCCGCGAACATATTCAGGAAGATATCACGATCGAAGACCTTGCAGAAGTATCGTCTTTTTCAACATGGCATGCAAGACGATTGTTCCAGAAGTATCTGAATATGTCACCGGCAGTTTATATCAGGCGCCTGAAACTGTCAAAGTCTGCGTTGAGACTGCGGGATGAACAGGTGACCGTTCTGGATGTCGCCATGGATCTGGGGTTCGGAAGTGTGGATGGATACCAGCGGGCATTCCGAAAAGAATTCGGATGCAACCCTAAAGAATATTCCTCGAGTCCGGTTCCGGTCTGGCTGTTTACTCCTTACCTGATCGAAAACAAGTCAGCCAAAGAAAGGAATGTGAGCAAAATGAGTGAAAACAAAGAGATCCGGAATATCTTTATCCAGGTGATCGAAAAACCGGCAAGAAAAGTGATCATCAAAAGAGGGATCAAGGCAGATGAATACTTCAGTTACTGCGAAGAAGTCGGCTGTGATGTGTGGGGTCTGCTGACAAGCATAAAATCCATCAGCGGGGAGCCGGTATGTATGTGGCTGCCCAAACACTTAAGAAAGCCTGTGACAAATGAATATGTACAGGGCGTGGAAGTTGAGAGCGATTTCAGCGGTAGTATACCGGAAGGCTTTGAGATCATAGATCTGCCGGCAGCAAAGTATCTTTTGTTCCGGGGAGAGCCGTTTGCAGATGAAGATTATGAACAGGCGATCGTAGAGATCTGGGAAGCCGAAAAGAAGTATGATCCTGCATTTATCGGCTATGAATGGGATAAAGATAACCCGCGGATCCAGCTGGAGCCCAGAGGAAAACGTGGATATATAGAACTTGTCCCCGTGAAAGAAAAATGATCAGAAACACAGAGCAGGGCTGTTTAGCCCTGCTCCTTCTGTTCAATTACCGGTATTGATGTGTATTCCGTCAGGTCAAAGGTATATTGTACCTCACGATATATGTTCATGGGATCCGAATGATCATCATCAAGGCTTCCTTCTACGGAATACAGGATAAACGATCCCGGATGAATGCCGGTCGGCGCAATTATATAATTATTACCGTCAAAATACTCCACCATAACCGGATTTCCTTCCTCATCGTAAACCGGAACTCCATCATCATCATATAGAATATCCTCTCTCCACAAATACAGTTTTCTGTCGATACCGCCCGCTTCGCCAAAAGCTCCGTCTTTAGCTTTATAAATCCTGGAAAAATAACTTCCGTTTTTGAGGCGTGTATTGATCTGGATCGAGCCGGGATACTCAAATTCCCCTAAATCTTCCTCATCACTCCCACTCTTATATGTGATGTATACAGAACTGTAAGAAAGCACTGCATCATCTTTAATATAATCTTCTATGTTTTCCCCCGAATGGTTTATAGTATACACACGTGACAGCCAGCTCTCATATATTCCAAAGTATAAGTGGTCATCCGGTACAGGCACATATACATGAATAACATATTCATTGTCTTTGTAATTAGAATCCTTTATTGTGATATCCGCTTCCCCGTAGTCCAGAGCCGTTATGGTACTTCCATCCACCTTTGCCACCTGGGGGTTGGATGATGTTACTTCTCCCATATCCCCCTCCAGTACCTTAAATGTAAATGTTTCACCTACCCCCAGCCAGATCTCATTGCTTTCTATATCCAGTTCAAGAGCGTCGGCCTGCCCGGGAATCTTTATCTTTACAACACATGAAACAGTATATTCACCGTCCCTGGTGGTGGCTGTGACCACGGCCCGACGCGCTCCGTCATGCGCTTTTATCTTACAACTGAGAGATGCGCTCCCTTCAGTTCCTCCGGGAATAAGCTCCAGCGCTTTGGTTTCGTCAACAGACCATATCACAGTTTTATCATATGCATCATCCGGTGATATTTTTGCCTTCAGCACGGCAGTATCTCCGGTCTTCAATGAAATTCTGCTGTAATTGAGATCTATCCCGTCAACTGTTTTTCTGACCACAAAATTCTTATTAAGCACGCCCCACTCATAAAGTGTGGCCTTAAATTTCTCTATAGCAGACTCCCTGGTCTCATTCTTGTCCGAGATATACATGACCCAATAGTTGAGAACATCACCGTAATTATAGCTTTGGGCCTTGCGCAGTCTTTCCAGCGCCGGTTCGTCAACATACATTGATATCATGCTGCGAACCCTGCACAGTCTTTCAAGTCTTGCATTAAGATCATAATCATCTGCGGAATACTCGCCAAAGAAATTATTATACATCCTTGGATCAAGCGCTCCAAAGCTTAACATGGTTTCAATGGTCTCACGCTCGACTTCCTTTATCTTTGCTGCATCCTTCTCCTGTGCGAGTCTGGTATCAAAATAATTTAAAAGGGAATCGATGGCGTATCGGGAGAGGGTATTCTGCGCGTTCAACGGAAGCTCAGTATAGTCCTTAGTCCCATACCTGACATCCCAGCCAAGCTCAACTATGCGTTCCGACATCTTATCCATATTGTAGAAACGCGCTATCCCCTTGCTCATGGTAAGACCGCTGGCGTAATTAATATATTCCGTAAAGGATTCCCTGTCGCCGGCTATAACATAGTTTCCGAACCATTTGGAATCCAGACCGTTTTTATAGATCTGATATAACTCTTCTACCTTATCGGCTTTCCAATAAGTAAAGCCCAGATTCACGCAGCTTCCGACGAATGCAGTGATCTTAGTCACCTTTTCAACGACGGGATTGATACCCTGAAGTATGTTTCCCAGTTCCTCCATGCCCGCTTTATAATTATCCTCACCACCTTCGATGAAATATGCCGCCATGCGCGAAAGAGCGTTTGAACTGCCGATAACGGCGCCGCCCGTTCCGTCAAAGATCTTGGAATCAATCTTTTCAGATATGCGCTGACTGTATTCCATCAGTTCCCAGCTTTTCTTTACCGCTTCATTCGCCGAATCCCCTAGACATTGCAAAATGGCATCCTGATCATTTTCGTATATCGCCCTGGTCATTGCCGTTACTACCTTGGCGTCCTGCTCAAAGAATCCGCTGCCTTTGGCATCCCCATCAAAGGAAGCCGCCCATCTGACCATACTGAACTGCAACAGATCCGCCGCCGCTTTTTTTGTAAGCCCCAGCGCCTCTATCTTCTGTTTCATATAAGGTTCCATAACGGCGGCTGCCTGTTTGTAATTGCCTTTCTCCACAGCCAGCTTATTACTATACCGATCCAGAAAAGCTTCTATCTGCTCCTCTTTTGTCATCTTTTTATTCCACCACCAGGAAAAATGCGGCAGCGAAACGGACATCGTCCCCTTTTCCAGATCATAGCTTTCCGGATACAGATATCTGATTTCTCCCAGTCTTTCGTCGTAGCAGCAGAAAACAAATGCAGCCGGATCCTCAGTATCCGTGATCGGCAGCGTAAGCATCATCTCACCATCAGCAAATACAGCACCATCGTAGGCGTCACACTCTATGCTCATCGGCGATATGATCCTTTCGGCTGTCTGATCGATCGCTCCTATCGATTCAAGCTGTTCTCTGCTCAAGGAAGCAAAGCTGAACTTTGCATCTTCTTTAAGCGCACCTTCTCCGACAGTGAATACAAAACCGTTATCATCTATGCTTCCTAAGCTTGTTTCCTCATTAGTTATTTCTCCGCTCTCCTCGTCTTTTATAACTTCCACCTTCTCCTCAAGATCTGCTGCGGAATCTATCTGTACAGCTCCGTCTGCCTTAGCTTTTACTATCTTAAAACTGCATTTTTTTGTGCCGTAATAATTTCCTATGCCATGTATCATCATCACAGCTTTCCCGGGCTTATCATTTGCAGAAAAAGACACTATCTCAAAATCTTCACAGGTGAGTCCGGTCCCTCTGATACTGATACTCTTTACAGCGCTCTTTCCCGGCGTAACATTTTTGCCTTCTCCCCTGAACAGCTGATCCTCTATCACAACCTTAGCTCTGGATATGGGAGTCTGGCCTATCCTGTAATAAACTTTGCAGAGAACAGCTTCCTGATCCGCGCCCAGACAGTAATTACCGTTCTGTACGGGAACGGCGTTAAAACTGACACAGATATCGGTATTGGCAGGCAGCACCGCTTCATCCGGTATGGCATCACCGGCCGAATATGCTATCTCATCTAACTCGACGCTTTTTACAAAAGTATATCTGGGTTCTCCCCCTTCGGCATATTTGTAATCACGGCCATACTTAAGCTTTTTCCCGTTATCATACATAACAGGGACCGATCTGAAATATCCGGCTTTATTCTTATACTTTTTATCCTGTGAAGCTGTAGTGATCGCTCCGTTATCCAACGGCGCCTTGCCAACCGTAAAATACAATATCTTATTGAGCTTGCCTTTAAAGCTGCCTTTTCCCTTTACAGAAACAACAGCTTTAGCTCCGACTTTTTTATTATTCGAATAAGTTACGCTGTAGTCGCTTCCCTCAACAAGTTTGAGCACAACAGGCTGTGCCCCGTTTCCCGATATGGTGCATTGTATATCCAGCGCGGGTCTGGCGCCTGTCTTTGAATAAGGCACATTATCCGGATCTGTCCCTTCGGCAAATCCATACTGTATCTCTTCTTTGACCAGTGGTCTGGGTACCACTTTTATCTTCCTGACCAGCTTTCCGCTTGTCCCCTTCTCCTCTATGCCTGTAAATGTAAGCGTGAGAGTTCCGGGTCTGCCGGTATCCCCCGAAAGCTCCAGATCATAGTATTCCTGCGGGATCACATTTTTGTTTTTTCCGATAAGGCAGACCTCACCGGGCTTTGCTGCCAGCTTTGAAAGTGTAGCTGTCTTATTAAGAGATACACTCCTGCTAAACGCATCATAATCATATACGCCTATCGGGGTTCCGCTGCAGTTGATCTTTGAAGCCAGATTCTGCACCTTTGCCTGATTTATCGCGCCGGAAGAACCACCTGCATATGCTTCCCACGGAATACACATGAAAATAAGGATCGCTGTCATTATCAGACCGAGAAAACGATAAGATCTTTTCATAGATACCTCCTTTATGTGAAGAAACGCCAGCTATTTTATTTTACCATATAAAGAGCCTCATGTATACCGACTTGTCGGGAATGATAGTCATGATAGTATAAATACCGGCTTCTTTTTAAGTGACATTTCACAATCCGGGAGTCCAAAAGGCGAATTTGGGAAGACATTTGGTACAATATCTCAAAGATCATTATTTATGGAGGTATCAGTTTTATGATCTGTCCCAGATGCGGAAAACCCACGATACAGGGCGCAACTATTGCGGTGAATGCGGGATAAAGCTTCCCGACAGATAATACAGATATTCAGTACGTCGGATGAGTATTGCCGGCTACTGCCATGATTATAATAAACATGAGCACAGATGCGATCGCAGCGACAAGCTGAACCGTTTTAACGACATTATTCCTGATTCCGGCCAATAAAAGAATACCTGTAAGTATACTGACAGCAGCTAAAAAGATATACAGATATAAAAGCACGTTTTTATCAGCTGCATAGAGCCGGTCGATCGGACTTCCATGCCATTCTCTTTTTATCCCGTCAGGTAAATACACTTGATCGGTATAGAGATCAAGATTCAAAATAATAAAAAACACCACGTTGATAACAATGGATATTATGTTTAACATCATGAACCCGATCACTCCTGTATCTCTGCTTCACCTAATAACCTTACTTTTTAATCCAGTGCTTCCAGCATTTCCTGAGGATCATCTGCTGCCTTCACTTTATCCATAGCCTTCATGATGATCCCATCCTCATCGATCAGATATGTAGTCCTCACCACACCCATGCTGACCTTTCCGTAATTCTTCTTTTCTTTCCATACATCATATGCCATGATAGCATTTAACTCTGTCTCCGAAAGAAGTGTAAAAGGCAGTCCGTATTTTTCCTCAAACTTTTTATGTGAAGAAACGCCAGCTGTTTTATTCTATCATATAAAGAGGCTCATGTATACCGGCCTGACGGGAACGGCATCCGTCAATTCCCGGAGCTCTTATAGTACTTTATGCTGACCCTCCAGAACAGATAAGCCAGTAAATACATCACTATCCCGACAAGCGGGGTTATATACATAAATATTTCAGGATACATGGCCATATCATCCTTCCGCAGCAAAAACTGTGAAGGGAAATAATTTACAAAAGCAAAGGGCACCACAAAAGTCATACAAAACTGTATGGCCTTATGGAATATACTGATCGGATATCCCGCAAACTTCCTTCCGTTCCAGTAAAACACTTCCTTAAGTGCATTCGTTTCAAAAAGATATATATTCAAGGTTGCCAGGAAAAGAAAGATCGCTCCCTGTATCAAAACTCCTCCTGCGATTGAAAATATATAGTAGATAACTCTTGCCGGCGTCCATACAACACCTATCTTTGCAGCCGAAAGAACAAAGAGCAATATCCCCAGGCACCCGTGCCCTACAGCGGCAAACCAGTCGGCATTTGCAAATATCAGCTGGAACAAAAGCCCCCTCGGCCTTAATATATAACGGTCGAAGCCGCCTGTCCTTACCGTCTTTCCGAAATCTCGCAGTCCGGTAAAGAATATGATCATTATCCCGTAAGTAACATATACCAGACTGAACAGAAATAGCATTTCATATATATTCCATCCGTTTAAGCTGTCAAACTTAAGGAGCGTGAAGTATATCACTATGATACTCGTAGCCTCCCTCATGAATACTGCAAGCGATCTCAATATGGCATCCACCCTGTACTGAAACCACGACCGGAATATCATCTTTGTATATACCGCAGACAGTTTTAATGCGTCCGACCTCATATCAACCTCCCTGTACCACAAGTTTTTTCTGTCCCTTATGCCATAATATCATCCCGATACCAAGCAGGCAGACTATCCATATTATCTGTTTAATGAACCCGCCGGCTATCTCGGCCCCCGTTATCTTCCCCAGATAAATCTGTACCGGAGTAAAATAGATCGATTCAAAAGGCGTAAACTTTATCACGTTCTTCATACTTTCCGGCATGAACCATAAAGGTATCATTGCCCCTGATAAAACATTGATAAATACATTTTTTATCGTCATGATCGCCCATACATTTATCAGCCAGAAGGAAAACATCTGGAACATAAAGCTGATACTCCACAGCACTCCGTAACCGAACAATACACTCAGTACAAACAATCCCATCGAAGCGGCACCGGCCGGAGCGGAAATACCTATAAACAATACCGCTACCAGCATTGCCGGAATAAAATGAAAGATAAGCTTAAACGCAGCCGTCCCCAGATTGTCGGCCAGCATTCTTCCGTGAAAGCTTACAGGCAAGAGCATTTCCGAAGCTATACTGCCGTTACCTATCCTGTATGACAGATAAAAATCATCCACCACAAAGAATGATTCCATTCCGAGTGATAAGATGAAATTAGTGGTCACCATACTCATCGTGATACCGTCAACAGCTTCACGAGCGCCATACAATGCCCTGTATATCTCCACATAGATCACAAGTCTTATCAGCGTGTTCAGTATTCCCATCCAGTGTTCCATGCGGTATGCGCTCTTTTGCAAAAAACTCTTTTTGGCAAATGCCATATAGGCCGTCATCTTCATGCAAATACCTCTTTGTTATATATTTTCCTGATGATAGTCTCTATCTCCGGTTCCGTAACGGTAATATCGCGTATACTGTATTTACCCAGGATCTCATGCATCAGGGCGTTCACATCAACCACACTGTTATCAAAAGTAAAACTCCTTTTTCTGTCCTTTGGATCACCTATCATAACGTTCTCTATAGGCGTCACTTCCGTATCTTCGTTAAACTCCGCTATCAGCTGTCTTGTAGTCCCGTATTTATTCCTTATTTCCTGCAGTGAACCGTCATATAAAAGCGACCCCTTATCAATGATCAGTATCCTTTTACACGTCTGCTCAATGTCCTGCATATCATGCGTGGTAAAGATCATCGTGATCTTGTCCTTTTCATTAAGCTCCCTGATAAATGAGCGTATCGTTTCTTTACCTATAACATCCACTCCAATGGTGGGCTCATCAAAAAATACGATCTTTGGTGAATGTAACAGCGATGCCACTATATCCGAACGCATCCTCTGCCCAAGCGAAAGCTGTCTTACAGGCTGGTTGATAAAACCACACATATCCAGCATATCCGTATAACGCTTAAAATTCTTTTTATACATCTCTTCCGGTATCCTGTATATCGCCTTAAGCAGTTCGAAACTGTCTATCACGGGAAGATCCCACTGCAGCTGGGATTTCTGGCCGAAAACCACTCCTATTCCCGCCACATATTCCTTTCTCTGCCTGTATGGAACATAAGAATTTACGCTTATTGAACCGCTGTCGGGGCAGAGGATCCCGGAAAGCATTTTTATGGTTGTGGATTTACCGGCCCCGTTAGGTCCTATGAATCCGACCATCTCTCCGCTTTCTATATCAAAGCTTATCCCGTCCACCGCTTTTTTGTTTTCAAATTTAGGTACGAACATATTGGCTATCATTCCCGGTATGCCCGCGCTTCTCTTATTGACTTTAAAGGTTTTGGAAACTTCTTTCACCTCGATAAAGCTCACTTTTACACCCTCCCAAAATGAGATATTATTATGCTTTCTTCCAGACCCGATCTGCGGAAATTAAGAGACTTGACCATGGTACCGGCGCATATCCGCTCTATCACTTCTTTTGAAGAAACATGATTTGAATTGTAGTATATCTTCATCATGTCGTTATCTATGATCAGCTTCTCTACTTCCAGATCCGATATATCAGGGATAGCGCCATCAAGCTTTATGCTGCACTCTTCCATTGGGATCAGCTTTTTTACAAGCTCATCTTTTGAACCGTAGAACACTGCCTCTCCGTCATCAAGAAGGAGTACACGCTCAGCCACCTCCGAAATATCCTCCATATCATGAGAACTTATCAGAATCGTAGCACCTTCCTGCTTCTTTTCTTTTACAAGAGTGTAAAAAGCTTCCTTCGCATTCTGATCCAGCCCTATACATGGTTCATCAAAAATATATAGCCCGGCATCCCTTATAAAGCTCATGCCCAGTTCGGCTCTCCTTTTCTGTCCAAGAGATAACGCCCTTACGCGTGTATCAAGTATATCCTTAAATCCAAGGATATCCGCCACATATTCTGTTCTTTCGGTAAAACGCGTTTTCTCTATGCCGTATATCGTCTTCATCTCATTTAAACTGTCGATCACAGACAGCTCATCGTTAAAGACCGGGATATCGGCAAACAATACCGCAATATCCTTAAGTATCTCTCTTCTCTTTTCTACCGGATCTTTTCTGAACGTATATATGCTTCCACACCCGGGAGACAGAAGTCCGCTGATAAGCTTCAGGAAAGTAGTCTTTCCTGCTCCCGATGCTCCTATCACGCCAAGCGTGACACCCTTCGGGACATGCAGTTCGATCCCTTTTAATATGAACTTGTTAACGTCTTTGCAGATGATCATATTTCTCCTCCGGATAAAAAGGCCTCTCTCTTTCGGCGGTTCTGCGATACTAAAATACCCCCTGCACTTTAACGGTGCAAGGGGTATGGGATAAACGACCCTATATCAGGGATGAACTGTCCTATGCGGGGATAAAAATACTGACGATAAAGAAGTCATCCTCTTCATAAAAATCAGTCATCCCTTCATAAGAAGCAACGATATCTTTTATCTGTTTTACTCCAAGGCCATGCTTTTCATTATCATCTTTCGTTGATATCAGATCGGGATTTTCCGAAAGGACGGATCCGCTGATCCTGTTTTTTACCGTGATAACATCATATCCCTTTTTTTCACTGACATTTATTACTATCTCTTTCCTTTCTTCTTTTCTTTCATGCTCTATTGCATTATCCATTGCATTGGCAAAGACGGCCGAAAAATCTATACCTTTCATACGTTCAAAATCGGCTTTACCTATCTGCACTTTTACATCTATCCCCTCATCGGTACATATACGGAGCTTATCATTCAATATATGGTTAAGCAGCAGGTTTCCGGTCTCAACGTAGCTTCTTACCGCATTAAGTTTTTCAAGTATCTCCGATATATAATCCTTTGCACTGTCCGGATCACCGCTGTTTAAATAAGATGCCATCACCATCAGATGATTACGCATATCATGCTTCAGTTTCCTCGTATTCTGATGCAGCCTTCGTATTTCTTCTTCCTGTTTATTGATCTCCTCCATCTGCCATTTGTACGAATCGAGCTCATACTTAAGATCCATGTTGGCTGCCTCCAGCTCAAGGATCCTGTCTGTCAGTTCTTCGATTTTCTTTTTATCCGTACGCATCATCTTCTCATAAACCTTAATATCTGTTTTTTAGCTTCATCAGAGTATGCCTTTCCTATTGGCAGCACTTCTTCATTATCAAGCGTAAGCTCATCACTCCTCATGGTCCTTATATGTTCCATATTAACAAGAAAGCCTTTGTGTATCCTCAGAAAATCGCTGTTTTTAAGATCGCTTTCCACGCCTGATATTGTTGATCGTATCTTAAACTCTTTAGTCTGTGTATGGATCAGAAGATAATTCGCAAGGCTTTCAAAATACAGGATCGCATCCATGGGAATACTGAGTGTCTCGTTGGCAGATCTGAAAGTAAAATGCCGCTCCCTGCTCCCGGTCTTTTTTTCACAATCCTTCAATACACTCAACAATTCCTCCTCAAGAAACTTCTTCCTGACAAAAGCAAACGGATGGTATTTAAAGCTGTCATAAACCAGTTCATCATGAGCGGTAACAAATACTATCAGTATCTTAGCGTCCATATCTGCCAGACGTTCCGCAACATCCATCCCGCTTAGGCCCGGCATGTCTATATCCAGAAGCAACACATCCGTATCGCCGGTCTCTTTAAGGAGCTCTTCCCCACTTAAAAACTTCCTGACTACGCTGTCAGGATACTCCCTGCAGATGATATTTTCTATATCATCCAGTATCTTCGGTTCATCATCACATACAGATATTTTCATGCTCAAATTCCGTATCTTTGCATACATGCATAATATGTTCCCTAATGATGAACTGTATCACCATCACAGAGTACGTACGGTGATAAACGGTATCATGCTGTAACTTAAGACAATATGGCTGCCTGTGCCGAAAAGTCGCAGGCAGCATCTCCATATGAATCTGTAACTTTATACCCGCTCAGATTCACGTTATTCTTGCTGCAGAATTCCTCAAAGCTGCACGAATCCTCAAAACGATGATAAACATAAAGTATCTTATCTTCAAAGCATCGCGTAACAAGCTGGGAGCCTTTTGGTGAATTGTAGCTCCCCACATTGTTTATTATCCTGTCCGTAAAACCGTTTTTGATGATGGGCGCAGCCTTCCTGTAAAATAAAATGGCCCTGTCCAAAAGCTCCCACTGTTCATCATCCAGATCGTATATATCACCGCTTAGTCCCATGCGCCCAAGGAAGGTAGCACACAGAGAATAAAAGATCCTCTCACGCGTATCCTTTGCGCGCAGCACCGCCCAGATCTGACTCTGCTGAGGTTTTATCACACGCTGTACATTTGCCGCTATAACCGGCAGCGATGCTATCTCATGAGCATCCGAAAAGCTTGCCTGTGAAGCCAGCTGCATAAATGAAGGTTCCAGACGGTGTCCACCGCTTGAACAGTTCTCGATCACAAGCTCCGGGATCTCCCTTCTCATCCTGCGGAAGAACTCCTGCGTAGCCAGTACCTTTTTCCTTAAGTTTTCGCCTAAGGATCCGTCACCGTCACAGCCTATGCCTAAAGTATCATTGTAATCAACTTTTATATATCCGAAGCCGTCTTCCTTTAATCTGTCGATAACGCTTTTTTTCAGATAATCCTGCACATAAGGATCTTCCATATCCCAGAAACGTGCACCGCCTATTGTCAGGGGGACACCGTCTTTTTTGATCAGATGATCTGTATCCTCAAACTGCTTTGCTTTATAACCTACGGTCTCAAACTCAAACCATATACCGGGTATCATTCCCTTAGCTCTTACATGATCGACCAGTTCCTTTAAGCCGTTCGGAAAACGCTTTTTGTTTATGCTCCAGTCACCGCGGTATTCCCACCAGTTACCGCATTCGGAATACCAGCCGGAATCCATCACCAGGTATTTAATGCCTTTTCCCTCTATCTTATCAGCAAGCCTCTTAAGCTTGTCTATATCGGGATTGCCCCAGGTCGTGCAATACTCATTGAAGGTGATGCCCATATCTTCATCAACAGGACTGATATCGCTCTGCTGCGCTTTGACCAGCTTATCACATACTTCTTCCAGCGTGCTTCCCTGTGCTACCACTGCCATGGGCGCTTCAAATCTTTCACCGGGAAGTATCTTCTTAGTCCATGCGCCGAAGTCCCTGTCCGCTATTCCACCGGAGAGAGTCACCACATCTCCCGCCCTTACAACGAGCTCGATCTGCCATGACGCAGGTGAATACAGCTGAACCGCTGTAAAAACATGCTCCTTGCTGTCTTCCAATGCAATAAAGGGAAAATACTTTCTTACGGGCATGGTTCCCACATTACCGAATTTTTCTACACGGTATGCCATATTGTTCCATGAATGCTCCATGTTAAGGCTTACTATATCATCCGTCTTTACCCTTCCTTCCGCACTCCAGAAAGAAAGTATGCGATGTATCCTGTCTGCTTTGATATCAGGTAAAAGAAAAGATGTGATCATCTCAAGCTCAAGCTCCTGAGGGGAAGCATTCTCAAAAAAAGTTCTTACTTCATACGCATCGCATGCAGCACTCTTAACAGTACTTACAGACAGTTTAAGGCCGTCATCCGACAGTGCTTCATACAGCTCATCTGTTTCGTTCACTTTTGTAAAACGCCGCATCGTTGAGCTTCCCAGCATCGTTAACCCGCAGGAATAAAAACCTGCGTATTCGTCTCCGGTCAGTTTTATTTCTGCTTTGCTCTTCATCATCATAAATCTCCCCTTATACCAGCTGCTGCAGGATATACGGATCCTTTATCTTCTGATCCTCTGCGAAAAATATTATCTTTGACAGCACTTCTGCGGTCTTGGGATCATCATCCACAAAAGGCAGGAAGATACGCCCGCGGTGCTGCGAATGTACCGGAAGCACATTGATCATCGGGCCGCCTTCCTGATGGATCACGCCGCTGCCCAGATGAACGCTGTAGTTTGCGCGCTCTCCTTTGATCAGTGCATGCGAATCCGTAAACGTCACATTCTTAAGCTTAAACATCGGGATCACGAATTCCGCGATAGCCTTTCTCATCTCTATCGTTGAGTGCGACATCTCAGGATCGATCTCGCCGGCGTGCGCCACGCTCACGGCCATGTCTACATCACGCATCACTTCCGAAAAGATTATATCCGGTATCTCACTGATGGGCTTTTCCTTAAAGGTCTTGCGGTCATAGAACGCCACCCACTCCAGCGTGGGCGCTTCGATATCGCTGGGTGAAAACCAATCTGCCAGCGCATATATCGTGGCGATCAGATTCTCTTTATAATATACCTTCTGCAGTCCTTCCTCCGCATCAGCAACCCATCTGCGGCCGCGCAGCGCTCCAACAGTGATCTTAGGATTGATCTGGTTGCCCGCGTAACGCTCGCTTCTTACCTGCTGCATCTCGTCATCGGTCTTTATATACAGCTCACGGAAGATCTGCTTAAACGGCTGACGGATCTGCTTATCAAAGCAGATCTTCTGGAATTCATGCCATCTGCCGGCTTTAAAGAGATGATAAGGGTGCGCTGCCACAAGTCTCTCATCCGCCTTTAGTCCCGCATCTTTGATATCCGCAGCAAAGCCGAAGAAATCGCCATCCGCACTCTTGTAGAGCAGTCGGTTTACGATCGCGCCGGAGACCGGATCGCTGCTCAGATCCAGGATCTCCTCTGCCAGATACTGCGTCTCATTCTCCATCGCCTCTTCCAGCATCTTTTTGGTCCTGCGGTATTGCTCGGTGAAAGTCTTCTTTGCTTCCTGTATATCAAGAACATATTCGTCCTTCTTTATCGCAGAAGGCAGTGATTTCAGCTTCTTGCCTGCTTTCTCTGCAGCCACGTTCACCTTGCCTTCTTCGTCCGCTTCCAGATACAGTGTGTATTCGCCCACTTCGTGCGGCGTAAAGAAGCCCAGCAGTTCCGAAGAGATCTCCCTTTCCATTTTCAGTGTAAACCTGGTATCATCATCATAACCGGATGCTTTTGCCAGATTCTTGACCGCCATCTCCGATGCCGCTTTTTCACTGGCACGTCTCTGTGCGCCGAACTGCTTGGATTCCTTTAAAAACTTCTGAATGAATGCATAGCGCTTTTTTATCTCTTTACTCTCCGCCGGGATCAGTGCATATGCCATTATCAGATCCTTATTGCGTTTATCCGCGATCAGTTTCTCTGTTTCCGCTGCATCCATCTTTCCGCTTGCAGCATCGGAATACTTTCTGGCTCTGGTGTGCTTCGCGCCGTCCGAGATATACTTGGCCGCTTTATAGATCTCATTAAAGCGTTTTTCTCCGAGCAATTCATATACTTCCTTAAACCAGTCGATATCAAAAGCTCCGATATTTAATTCTTCTTCCGTAAGCGGCGTATACTTCGCGATCATAGCTGCTTTCTTGTCGTCGAACTTTTCGTTCATATGTGCCATGAAATAATAGCAGCCGGAGGTAAAGCCGTCCCATCCCAGATACTCATTGATCACCGGCAGCCACTCCGGTGAATACAGTCCTGCTTCGATCAGACGGGACTCTTTGATATCCGTTCCTTTGATCAGTTTTTTAAGTTCCTTCGCCTGCTCCTTTGCATCACCGTCCTTAGGATCCGGGATACATACGCACAGCAGGTGGGAAAGACTTTCTTTTTTAGATATCGCATTGGTACGATAACTGTAGTAATAATAATATATCGAACGATCCAGCGCATCATTCCCAAGTGCGAGCAATATACGCACAAAGTATTTAAGCCCATAGATCCTTTTCATGGAGAGCAGTGCCCTTGAATATTCGGTTTCCGTATCCCCGCGCACCAGTTCACGGTCCAGTACCAGAGGAGCGATATTCTCATAACATTCGCCTGCCAGCTCAAGCTTCTTGCGGTCTTCATCGGACAGATCTTTCAGATCGATATCATCGTGTTTTCTCTTAAAAAGATTCTCTAAAGCGTTACGCTGTTTGTATCCCGTATTGCCGGACCATCCTCTGGTCGATATACTCCGGTCTGCTTCCCTCACACAGCAGATCAGTGAAGATACCCTGTCAAGGGTATCTTCCAGAAGCTGCGCATCCAGTATCTTTTTGTACATAAAATCTTTGGATATATATCCTGCTGTCACGGCACTGATATAGTCTCCAAGCAGCGGAGTATATAAAAGCCTGCTGTTTCTCGCATAATATGAAGCTTCCGTAGTCTGAAGACCGGTCATTTTTTTATAGATCTTCTCGCTGAATTCATACATGATGGGAAAGTTTCTCACATCAGAGGACAGACCTGTAAGAAGATTGCTCACAAAAGGCAGCTTTGTAAAAGGAATATAGTAAGTCTTATCCTTTTCCATATTTCTTCTGGTCCACTCCTGAGTCTCTTTATCGGACTTGTATTCATAAACCAGGCTGTCCTTACAGTTGCAGATATAATAAGCAAAAAATGCCGCTATTTTCTGTCTTGTTACACTGCCTGCTTTTAATGCAAGTCCGCAGCAATGCGGCAGTATCCTTCTTATATGATCGGGGTATTTAAGTTTCAGTCCGCGATATTTCGGATCCGCTCCTCCAAGCACTTTGGACATCAGCGGCTGAAAATGCTCTGCCAGCCCCATCACCGTAGGTCTGTATGCGTAATAAGACGTATACATCAGATCGATACGAATAGCCTGCTCCGGAGACATATTCTTCTCATAGAAATCGTCCCACAGATCACTGCAGGCCAGATCTCCTACCTTTCCGTCTTTCCACTCACTGCCCAGTCCGTTTTTAAGAAGTACCGGTCCGTTATAATTCTGATATTCCCTGTCCTTATTTGCCTCGATCAGATCATCCAGTTTTTTGATCACCTCCACGTCTGACTTTTCCGTGGCTCCGCCTGCGATCGCATTCTTTACTCCTTCGGCAAGAGCCTTAAGTCCTTTCTTTGCCCCCGGCAGAACATCCGTTACTTTTGCCTCCGGGAATATCTGCATATAGGCTTCGGCACATTCACGCAGATATTCTTCATCAAACACCGGCGTATACTCTGCGCTCTCATCATAAAAATCTTTTGCTTCCGTCTTTGCCTCTGCTGCAGTCCCGCAGATCTCGTGGATCAGTATCGTTTCTTTGGAAGTCGGATCCTTCACCAGGCTTACCAGTTCCTTTGCCCGGTCAAACTGCGCATCCTTTTCTTCTCTCATCTGCAAAATGATATCCAGCGCGGCAGTTACCTTCTCCTCTTTACTGTCCGATAAAAGTCTCTTTAACATCTCCTGCTTTTTACCGGCTTCTCTGCTCTTCAAAAAGCCGATAACATTATTTCGAAGATCCTCTTTCTTAAGACGCAGCATATCTTCCAGCCGCATGTAACAGCGCTCCGGAAGCTGTCCTGCGCCGGATGCGATCTCTGCCGGCAGGTTACTACGGTCCGCTTCCAGTTCCTGCTTAAGCAATCCATATGCTTCCTCTCTGGTGATCGTTTCCGCATCTGCTATCTCGTCCGTAAGCGCATCCAAAAGTTCCGGCGTATCCGGCTCACGAAGGAGCAGTTCCATGGAGTTTACACGGTAATTATTATATCCGGCTACGGAGATCTCTTTGAGCATACCTGCCGCTTCTGCCATAAGCTTTGCATCCCGCAGTGCGCTCACGCAGTAGACGATCCTGCAGACGATATCCGAGCGTGTAAGTACCTCCGTATTCCAGGGGAAGACACAGGGACTGAACTCGAAGCCCTTCTTAGGTGTTTCAGCGAGCAGCTCTTTCAGCAGATCATGATACTCTCTGCATTCCTCTGCGCCCGTAAAGAAATCTTTCCATTCCACATAACCTTTCTTACGGTACTTGTCCTTACTGTTGTAGCGGCTGCTCCTGCCGGGATAGATCGCGCTCCTCTCTTTTTCCGCAAAGCCGCGCATGAAGATATGCATGAGCAGTGCAAGGATCTCTTTGTCATCCTTATATTCCTTAAACATGCGGTTGACCAGCGCGTTTTTATTATCATAGGGCACATTGGTATATGCCAGGAAATAACACGCTGTAAGCCGCTGATGATGACTGCCTTCCAGACACAGTCTTTCGGCGCGATCCAGCGCCGGATCGATATCATGCAGTCCGATCGCCCACAGCGCCAGATATATCTGCATACTGTCTTCGGTCGCGAGCATCTCTTCGATCTTTTTATCATCCGAAAGTGCCTGCCTTATCAGTTCCAGATGCTTTCCCGATATCCTGTCCATATCTTTATCTTCTGCATAGCCCAGGCCGGTAAATACATAGAATGCACGCTTTACGGAAGAGAAGCGGATCAGATCATTCTCCACGACCACATTTAACATATAACGGAAAGCTTCTTCCGTTCCGTAATCCATGTTTTCACAGATGGACTGCCTAAGACCTTCGGAAAGCCTGGCCGCTACCAGTGTCTTTCCTACCATCTTAAACATCTTTTCGTTATGGCTCATCATGATGGCACGGATATACTCCGTCTTCATCATGCCCTCATCACGATAAAAGATGCCTTCCAATACGTCTTCCACTTTTGCATCGCCTTCATCGAGCTTTGCAGCCAGATAGTATTCCCCTTCAAATTTCGCATACTGCCTTCCCAGATGGGCCTGCAGCCGCTCATCCATCCCCTTAAATGTTATCAGCGTACAAAGGTCGCAGCCATAATCCGATAGTTTCCGGTACTGCACCATGATCTCTCCGATCCGTGATAAACCGCGCAAAAGATTACTCCTGCTACGGTAAGAGCGGCGGGCGTAGCTGTTATGATCCGACTGCCATTCACAGATGCTGTCGATACTTTTATAGAAATAAGGGATCAGTTCTTTTAAAATATAATCTTTGAACCTTTTGATATGCTCTTTGAAATACAAAGACGGTTTTTTATTTTCCTGTAAATGTCTGATCAGTCCGTTACGGAATGCATTGTTTGCGATATCAACATCCGGATATTTCGGCGAATAGCTGCCGAGATCCAGACAGGTATGCACATAATCCCGGATCTCGCCATCCAGCGACATGATGCATTTTTCGTCTGCCTCCTGAAGTTGTCTGTATACCTCGCCAGAGATCCTGCTGCGTTCCTGTTCGTCCATAGCTTACCCCCTTATACTATTGTTATTCTCCTGTTTTTCCCGACTGTTTTATTTCTCTTTGGTGCTTTAATATCCGTCAGAACATCCTGCCGGCCAGCATTGCCAGCCGTACAAACGTGACCTCATCCCCTTCTTTTAACGCGAGCGGCGTACCGTTTTCGCTATACTCCGCCTCCTCTCCTCCGATAAACACACGGACGATACCATCCGCATACGCCTGCCACGCAGTCTGCACCGCCTTCTCTTCATCAGGCTCCTTATCGTTATAGATATCGCCAAAGGCGATCTTTCCGACCTCCGCCATATTCTGCATATTTTCTTCCGACAGTGACTCGGGGATGCATCCTTCTTTCGCCTCCTGCTGACGGCGTATACAATCCGCCACCATCATGCGCACCGTTTCTTCAATGAGCTGCTGTGCATTTTCCGGGCACTTCGCATATTCCAGTGCCAGCGGCTTTATATGCCGCCCTTTCTTCCCCATCTGTTTTACCAGTATATTTAAGACCATGATCACTCCTTATTTCTGTTACGGTATTCCTCAAGATATCCATTCATCTCGTTTGCCTGTGTAAGCTCAAAGATATATTCAACGACCATCGACAGGATAAAAACGACCAGCACGCCTGCGGCAATCGCGAGCACAACTTCCGGCCTCTCGGACGGGATATTGGGCGCGTTAAAAACGATCAGGAGTATCAGCGCCTCAACGCTCAATTCCTGTATAATGCGTCTGATGATCAATTGTTTCATACTGATCTCTTTATCCGGATTAAAAAAGAAAACAGGTATCACACCTACCGCTGCATAGACCAGCGGCGATACAAACACTTCATAACCGAAGGTCCTGTCACTGTCGAACAAAAGCCCCAGGACCATCAAAAGAGCGGTGATCAGGGTCACAAGGATAAAATATAAGCGGAATGCTTCCCCGAGTCTTTCTTTTATCCTCATCACGACTCACCGCCTTTCAACGCGTTCTTCAGATCCGCAACATATTTCCTTGATATCACGACCTCCTCCTCATTCTTCAGAAGCGCCGTATATCTTCCTCCCAGAGCCGGCCGGATCGAACGTATCTTCATCAGGTTCAGCAGCACACCTTTCTGTACTCTCAGAAAAGTCCTGCCTTTCAGCATTTCTTCCAGTTCATACAGTCTGAGCCTCACTTCATAGCTTTCTTTCGCGGTATAGATGAACAGCCTGTTATCCACCGACTCGGCATAAAATACATCCACGATCGGTATTTCCATTCTCCGGCCGTCACATTCCGTGCTCAGCTGTCCCTGTCTGGACTTCACAAAAGAAATGATCTCCGCCACATCATCCGTCAGCTTATGACAGCGGATCTCCAGAACTTCGGCTTCCTCCGGAGGGATCTTTTTTATCTTTAATTCCACGCCCCTTATTCTCCTGCCTGTCGATACCCCATAATCCGAAGTATACCAAGCAGGCCGATATTTTACAAGCGGCGCTGTTCCGCTTTAAGCGTCTTCCACATGATAAGACTGTATACGGCACAGAGCACGAGCGAAATAACAAGTGAGACCATCATTTCCCGCTCAGCGCTTCCGAAAAATCCCAGCGACGCCTCTTCATCGCTTACGGCCGAGCAGGCGTTGTTGACCCCGTGAAATATGATGCACGGCATAAGACTCTTCCCCTTATAAAAGAGCGTCACGAGCGTAAAGCCCACGGCGAGCGCGAATACGATCTGCAAAAGCGTTTCCACAAGATCCTGACCGTTCAGCAGGTTTACTATATGCCCGATCCCAAATGTGACCGAAGAGACGATGACTGCACTTTTCACATTTTTCTTCGCCATCCCCACAAAGAGGAAGCCGCGGAAGATGATCTCTTCCAGAAAGCCGACACAGAGCATGCTTATGATATAAAAAGCCGTCTCCGCTGCGGAATACTTCAATTTCACGCCGAAGAATATGCCCGACAATCCTATAAGCAAGAGCGGCAGATAAAACCAGGCTCTGTAAATCCCGTATGCCGGCTTTTTGAGTCCGTATTTTTCGGACAAGCCGTTCTTCCCGATCCAAAACAATATCAGTATCGTAAGAACCAGATGAAATATCATCGCCGGCAGCTTGATGATCCCTATACTCTGCGCCAGCGCTTCGCACAGGCTTGTTCCCACTACATAGATCATGATACAGATGATCGCAAATGTCACTTCATTTTTCCGATAGATCTTATTCATTTCAATTTCCTCCATTCCTGCGGATAATACCTGCGATAAAAAAGCATACAGTTATTCCGCTTCTGAAATGACTATAAGCATTTTTCCCTGTCCGTACAATATCACCGGATCCAAGATGCATTTTTATGCGGTAAGATGCACTGTGCAAAAAATAATCCCCCAAGGACAAAAAGACCGGCAACAACTGTTGCCGGCCCCTTTACTGCGCAGATACCTGATCGATGATCATCGGAAAGCTGCTGATATCATTTTTCAATTACCACAAGGGTATTTATGATATTGGAGAATCGTCTTCCAAAGCCCTCAGCAGCTTCAATGGCATAGTGTGCTGTAACAATACGACAGCCGTCATCCGCAGGGATGATATATACCATCTGGAGCTGCTCCGGCATATAACCGCCTTCTTTGGTTTCCGAAGCATCGATCCGTATGCATTCACCTGAATTCTTAAGATCATATGGTGCGCTGTTTATGGTATATTCTTTTGAAAGTTCCCCGCTGACAGCAGTTGCAGCGGTATCGGCATCATCAGGACAATATGTAACTTCAATATAATTCTCAGGTTTATTCTGATCATCATATATTGAAATAAATCTTTCACTGTCCGATCCGGTACTCCTCACGAGCATTTCATAGTCATAGTCGATCTCAAATCCGATCGTTTCATTTATGATATGCTCATATCTGACTGTTTCTTCCATACCTTCAAGTATGATAGTGTCTTCAAAACGCTCGCCATCTTTTCTTACACTTCCGGTCTCTGCTGCTTCAGCAGGTGCCGCCGTTTCTGCTGCTTCAGCAGGTTCTGCCGTTTCTGTTTCCCCGGCAGGATCGGTATTTGCTTCCTGCTCTCCGACAGGGTCAGCACTCTCTTCCGGCTCACTTGTTCCGACAGGATCAACAGCTATAACAGACTCCGACGTATCGGCAGGATCTATCATTACAACATCCCTGTCCGGCTCTTTGGGTGATCCCTGTTTGCCGCAGCCGCCTGCCATTACCATTGCAAGTAACGATGAATACATCAGTACCTTTTTTAATAAATCTTTTCTTTTCATAATTTTGACCTCCGACGCGCTATTATAACCCATTTATATCAGATTGTATATCATTTATTTCCGTTACTCTCGGAGCTTATGTCCCGCAGGGTTATTCCTTCATGGGGCAAAAGTCAAGCCTCTATGCATTATGCATTATGCATTATGCATGAATACACCGCCCATATTTTAGATATTTTGTATATAAAGCATATTGTTTTGAAATCGCTGTGGCTATATACTTTGAAACACGATCAGATAACATAATAATAACGGATCATGATAACATGTAAATGACATCCAAGGAGGAAAATGATGAAAAAGAGATTTATATCCGCTTTGATCGGCACCATGATTTTATCTTTAACAGCCTGCGGCACAACTGCACCCGAGACAGCCCCTTCAGAACCCGAAGTACAGGAAGAGGTTCCGGCCGAAGAAACAGAAACACCCCCGGAGACTGCTCCCGAAACAGCTGAAATAACCGAAGATATTGTTGAGGATGAATATATAGAAGACGATGTAGTAGACAAACCTGATTTTACCGGCACATATACCGAGCCCATATCCGGAAGATGCTCCATCGAGATCGAATACTTAAGCGGAGATGACCATAAAGTAAACGTTCGCTGGGCAAGCAGCGCATTTGAGTCTTCAAACTGGGAAATGACTGCTACTTATTACGAATCTACAGGCCTGCTTGAATATACGAATGCCAAGTACTATATCCGGACCTATACCGATGATACAACTTATACCGATGATGTACAGTATACCGACGGTGCCGGCGAGTTCTGGTTCGCGGAAGACGGCAGCCTGGGCTGGAGAAGTGCCAACAGCGATATCGACGGCATTACCGGAGATACCTTCTTTGAGAGACTGCCGGAAAACCTGGGAATGGCAAACCCCTGGACTGATACCGACAGCGCAGATACTGCCGCACAGGGCGCTGAAGTAGGCTACTTTATGGTTCCCGAAAGCAAGGCAACATATAATGATCATTTGGTTTACATTACTGAATTCAGATACATGGAACACCTTGCAGAAGCAAGAGGTTCTATAGGTGCAGCCGAACTAACGATACGCAAGGGATTAAAACAGGAAAGTGATGATGTTTCCGGTGATTACAACACATACGCTTATAACTGGACTTTTAATACTGAAGACGGTTTTGTTGTAAACTGCTACGGAAACGAAAAAGGAAAGACCATGAAGGCTGTCTGGTTATCCGACAACTTCAGCTACAGCGTTAATGTCATGGGTCAGGGAGATGAATCCGATACTTACGGTCTTGATGATGAAACAATGCATCTTCTCGTTGAAGATATACAGTAATAAAATACACGACACTCTTATCTATACAAGGAAAAGCAGATCCCGGAATATATTCCCCGATCTGCTTTTCTTTGTATAAATCCTTTTAATATGATATAATTTCAGATCATGAATGATACGAAAGAAAAAAAACATATCTCAGCTTATTTAAAAACAGTATTGATCATGACCACACTTATCATCATACTGTCACTTCCCGCACTCTCTCCGCATTTATGTGACATGTATACCGACAAGTGTTATCCCATCCTTTGCGATACTATCAGCCATATTACGGCGCTTTTTCCTTTTGCCGTAGGCGAGATACTGATGTATGCCGGTATACTGATGCTCATAACAGCCGTTATTCTCCTGCTGCTGTTTATTTTCTTTCACAGGAAAACAGCTTACAGGAAATTTATAGCCGGATATTTTAAAAGCTTTTCCATAATACTTTTAAGCATAATACTGATCTATATCCCCACATGGTTTGTTCCTTTCTGCGGAACCGTCCTGGGGCATGGCGATCCCGTGCTCCGCACCGAATATACATACGAAGAAATATACTCCCTTCTTAGCTATTTCGCCGATCAGGCCAATGCAGCTGCTGAAGAGATATACATAGCAGAAGACGGAAGCGTCGAATTCTATTCTCCCGAAACAAATTCGGCCATGGCAGCAAAAGCAATGGAAGATCTGGGAGACGAATTCTGCCGGCTGCGTGGTTATTATCCTCCGGTCAAGACCGCTATATGCTCGGATATATTGGACCGTATGAATATAGGCGGATATAATTATCCCTATACCATGGAACCCACACACAACCGCTATATATCTCCTTTATACCAGCTGGCTCTGGATGCCCATGAATATGCCCATCATAAAGGATACTATAAAGAAAATGAGGCCAACCTCCTAAGTTATCTGGCCCTCAGTAAAAGCAGCGATCCTTACTTAAGGCTGTCCGGATACTATGAGATGTATGACTATATGTACTTCCCTTATCTTGAAGCCGGCGATAATATCCTTGATCAGATGATAGCCGCAGGTGAACTGGAACCGACGGGTAAAATAAGCTCGGAGGAAGATTTTCTGCACGCCCTGCAGCAAAGAGAGGCCATCCTTGGAAAAGAACCGGAGTTAAGTGACCGGGTATATTATATATATGATGCCGGTATGGATATTCAACAGGAACTCTATGATGAAGATGAACATGTGATAGACAGCATGCCCGCAGTAGATGAAATGATATCCGATACCGCTGCCCAGGGCTGGAAGATTCAGGGTGAGATCCTGCAGGATAACTCCTATAACGGAGTAGTGCTTCTTCTTTTACAGTATTTCTATGAAAAAAAGGAATGATACATCAGTATCACTCCTTAAAGATCCTTTTTAACATCTCCATATATTTTATATACTCATCATCAGTCGTAAGATGCTCAAGTATGACCGGCATTTCAGGATCCAATTCATTCATTTTCGTAACATAATACTTCAGCGGAAATTCTCCGTCTCCCGGTCCGCACTCCTGAAGCCGCAGAGTATATCTTCGGTCTAAATGTACATCCTTTATATGACAGCTCCTGATCCTTTTACCCAGAAGCTGAACGCACTCATCAACAAGCTCTTTGGCATGAAAATATCTTTCTGCGGAACTTGTCATATTAATGATATCCATATGCACCGCAAAACGGTCCCTGTCTACAGCTTCCAGAAGTTTTACGTATTCGCGCGGACCGGTAGGTATCATCCATGGCATGGGTTCAAGCGTAAAATATGTTTTCTTTACATCAGCCCTGTCAATAATGCTTTTGACCATAGACACAGTCTGTTTCCATGCTTCTTCAGAATAATTTTCCTTATATCCGCCATCCCATATCGGACCAAAGGCACCGGCAACATTGACGGCACATCTTGCTCCCAGAAAATCCGCCAGTCTGAGCTGTTCCACACAATAATCGGTATTTGCTGCCCGCTCCTTCGGATCGGCCGCCAGCGCATTGCGCCATATTCCCACTTCAGCTATGGTGAGTCCGGCTTTTACGGCAGCATCCTTATACTCGATTATCTTCTGTTCAGGTTCATTGCTCTGTACAGGAAAAACAACTGTTTTGCATCCAAGTTTTATCTGATTCTCAGCCCATTCTTCCGCAGTGGAATGCTTTAACGGTGATGATGTCCCAAGTCTCATATGACATTACCTCCATTGCTGTGTATAATGCAAAACACTGTCATCTATATCCTCAACTTTGGCAAATCCCGTAAAGCTCATGATATACCGAAGCTCATTACCAATATGTTCGATAAATCTTTTTACACCCTCTGTACCATCCTTTTCAAGGGATGGCATCATAGATCTTCCCACAGCACATGCATCTGCTCCGAGTGCCAGGGCTTTAAAGACATCAGCTCCGCTCTCTATTCCGCAATCTACGATTATCTTCACATCTCTTCCGGCTAAAGCTTCCCTGATCTTCGGCAATACCAGCATAGGAGGTACTGCGTAAGGAAGACGTCCATGATGATGGCTGACTATGATCGCCTTTGCACCTGCTTCGGCGCACTTAAGAGCATCCTGTACACTCAGAACACCTTTTACCACAAAAGGCAGTCCTGTCATCTCTATATATGATCGCAGCATGTCCTGAGTCTGTACATCCATCAGTTCGCCAACACATATGTCACATCCGTTTTCTCCGAAAATATGGTCTATATCCATTCCTATGCCGAAAGCGCCTACACTTTCCGCATACTGCATCTGATCTCTGACTTTAGCGTTATCTGCATAAGGTTTAACTATCCTTACGGTTTTAGCGCCGGTATCAGCTATTTCCTTAAACTGTTCATTTTCCATCATCCCCACAAAGTTCAGGATATTTGTTTCCTTTGCGGCTATAGAGTATTCCTCAAGCCCGGTATATTTTCTTCCGGCATAATTTTTCAGATGCGAAAAAGCCGGCATCATAACAGGCATATCAAATTTAACTCCGAATAAAGATGTGGAAATATCCGCGACCACCGAGTCAATAAGACGCTCTTCAAAAAGAATTGAATCCATATACTTTTGCGTTATCTCATTCGCATCGGAAATCCTCGTATAAGCCATAACCCACCTCCATTATCATAATACCGTCACCCGGTCCACTAAATGAATGATACTTATGTACCGGATTTTTTTCTCCTTATTATTTGACTTATATCGTATCATTTTTTGTTAAGCTTTTTACAGATCACAAGCCGTATTTTTCACGCATCCTCCCGGAGGGTACATAATCACCAAGGATATTATCGGCATATTCCAAGATCTCTTCATAACTGAAAAGCCTTACCGTATAATACTTAAAATCATTTCTCATAACTATTATCTTCCCCTGATCCTCTTCTATATACCATATACCGTCTATGCTTGCTATATGCTGAAAATTTCTGTCAAACAATTCCATATTTCCGTTTACCATAGCATAACAGTCTATTTCTTCCAGATAAGTAAACTGCGATGTGTATCCGCCAAATCCATAAAACACCCTGACTTCTTCCAGGCTCTCACTGTCATATATATGTACCGAACCATCCAGCATGGTTATTGCATAATATGCTCCATCTTCTGACATTATTCCATGATCATACATAAACATATCAAAATCATCCAGGCTCTTAAACGCATCCTTTATAGTCACATCCTCGATCACTTCACTGAACACTTCTTCTTCATCCAATGGTTCCGTCTCGCTAAAAGCTATCCCTTCCGATCGCCGATATATCGCCACACCATCAGTTTTAGCATAATTCATATATATATTTCCGTTGCAGTAATCAAAAGATATCACCCTGTTCTTTTCTTTGTCACCGAACACATCTTTAGTAAGTTCGTACCCGATCTGATCATCTGACAATGCATAGATCTCGCCGTCTGCATCAACCACCACAATGTTCCCTTCAAATCTGAAAACCTTTAACGGATATTCGGAAATCCCGAATCCGCTCAGATAATTAAGATCTGTATCATAGACGACCATCCTGTCCTCGGTTCCGATTATCAGCTCATCATCATAGCGTTCCATCAGACCGAAATACTCTGTTCCCATATTTATTTCCTTTATTATCTTTCCATTCAAAATATCATAATTGCATATATATGTATCTCCAAATCCTCCATACGCATCAAATGTTGAATATAACAGACTGATACCCTTATCATTTACAGCCATCGCATCTACCATTCCGCTAACAGGAGCTTTGACCGAATTGACAGCTTTTCCGTTTTTTAAGTCCAGGAGTATCACCCATTCTGTAGTACCTGTATCAGTGTAATTTCTTACTCTTATGAGGGACTGATCTCCGTCTTCACTGAATTCCGTCAGCATTTCATACCACTCCGGTTTAAAATCGATCCCCAGCTCATCATAGCTTATCTTATATACGGCTTCCTTCCCTCTGTAAATAGAAAAACCTTCATCCGTAGTACAGATAACCTCTTCTCCTGTGGGCGACTGAAAACAATATGTCACATCATCCAGAGCCGTCACCTCATTATTATCTATGCTAAGATAAAAAATCTCACCATTATTACTATAGAAAAGTCCCTCATCTTTGTAAAAAGCAAACACCTTATCGTTAGAATTGACAGCAGCATAAATATTCTTACTATCTATATCAAGAATATAATATCTGTTTATTCTTTCGTTTCCGACAATGATCTTTTTACCGCCCGGTGCAAGTATCGATGTATCCGAAAGAACGGGAGCTGTAAGCATATCCACCGGTACATAGTATTCTTTACTGTAAATCTCCGATGCTTTAACAAGTGCCCTGAATGCATCACCGGAGATATTATCATCTTTCACATCAGGCAGTACACTCCTTGCTGCATACAGCGCATCCATTCTATACCCAAGATCAAACAGTTCAGCTGCATTCTGAGCCATACTGTCTGCATATTTTTTTTCTATTTCATTTTTCTGTTCACGTATAGTACTGATAAAGTACAGACTCTGAAATAAAAAGAGCAGGATTATTCCTAATATGATCCCTGAAAAAAAAGTTCTCCTCTTCAGTTGCTCAAGGCGGTGCCTCTGTTTAAGATCGTCATAATTAAGCTTCAATATTGCTGCCGAAAGCTTGATCACACAATCACGGAGCGAACGTCTTCCACCCCTGGCATCGGCCGCCAGAGGTTCTTTTTCGATCCTGACTAAAACTTCATTTCCCTCAGGATCCTTTTCTGTTACATCTTCATAAAAAAAACTCTCCGGAAAAGAATCTTCCGGCTCTCCCTCAATAAGAACGGGAAGGATGTTTTTCTTACCGTGAAGCTTTGTAAAGATCTCGATCTCTTTCATGCACCATTCGGAATCTTTAAGCCTGGGAGAACATATAACTATAAGATACTCGGAATTCCTCAGAGCATCAAGAATAGCATCGGACAGGCTGTCAGTTACCGGCAGCTCTGCTTCATCACGAAACACTCTGCCCAGAACATTTCGTGAGAGCTTTTCTCTGAGTTCTTTGGGGATACGATAGTTTTCAAGCTTTTTATGCAATGCTTTTGCTATAGTCTTATCCGGCTCACAATGGCGGTAACTGATAAATGCATTGTATCTTACATCTTCACTCATTTCCGATAGATCCTCAATAATACCTTTTAAAGCGTCTTGTAGTATTCTTCAAGTCTGGGACGTGCTTTTTCATAAATACTCTTCATAGCCGGATCAAACTGGCTCCCCATCCCTTCCATTATTATCTTATCTGCTTTTTCAAAATCGAAAGCTTCCTTATAAACTCTTTTACTTACAAGTGCATCATATACATCGGCAACAGCCATGATCCTTGCTTCAATAGGTATTGCCTCTCCGACAAGCCCTTCCGGGTATCCTGAACCGTCCCAGCGTTCATGATGATAGTGCGCAACGTTCTCCGCAATACTTTTAAAGGATTCATCATCTGTATTATAAAGCACATCATGTATCACACGCGCCCCTTCGGCTGCATGCTTTTTCATTATCTCATATTCTTCCGGGGTAAATTTCCCGGGTTTTCTCAACACGGCATCATCAACGGCTATCTTTCCAAGATCGTGCATTGGAGCGGCTTTGATCACATCCCTGCAGAATTCCTCAGATAGCGACATCTGCCCTTCATTCAGTATTTCATCGATAAGTATCTTAACACCCTGACTGGTACGCTTTATATGCCCTCCTGTGGAATTGTCACGGCTTTCAACCATTACTGCAAGACTCATGATAAGATTGTCGTGCATATCCACTATATGCCTGGTTTTTTCCTCTACCTCTTCCTTTAATTTTTCATTATAGTTATCCAGCAGGCGTATATATTTCTGTTTTTCGGTATCATCGGTAAAGCTTACGATATAACCACGCTTGCGGTTTCCCTCATACAGATAGGCAACATTTACATTATAGATCCTGTCATCTTCCTTATCCTCCTCGTCATTATGTAAAATATATACATACTGGTTATTTGAAGGATTACGTTTAAAACTGTCAAGATAATGTCTTAATTTTCTTTCAGATTGGCCATATCCAAGCACCTCATCGATCGCAAGTTCAGCAAGTTCCGGAATGATCTGTTTAGCCGAATCATTACTTCCGATATAGCAATAATGAAAATCAAAAGTCACAAAACCCATGGCATTTTCTTTCACCATGGAATCTATCACGGTATTGGCAACATCATACAGATTGACCCTGTATATTATAAGAATATATACAAGTTGGGCTATCACGTATCCCAACGGTATCAGATCGATATTCTGTATGATCCTTCTTCCTAAGAAGAATGTCACAAGACAGATGAGATCCGGAAGGATCAACAGCATAACTACCGTTCTGGGAACCTGACTTTTCACGAACCTGGCGTATATAACCGCGATAAGTCCTATTAAGAAAAACAGAACCGAAAACACGAAGAACAATGTGTGCATGTAACCATATTCCCTGTACAGTACCGGTATGCCCTCCACGATCTTATATGACATACTGCTGTAGAAAACATCCGAATACCCGATGGTAAGAACACTGCTGTACATTATCACACATATGGAAAACATCAGTATCCTGAGTAACCTGCTTATCTCTATGGCACACAGATTAAAGATACTGAATAGAATAAATATCTGCAGGAAACTGCCGCCCAAATAACAGATCTTCATGGCATTGACAGCTTCACCTATGGCTCCTGAGATCCCATAAAGAAAATAACCAAGACAGGAAATGGGAACCATGGTAAATACTATGGTAAAATTCACATCAAAATGCTTATGCCACATATAAATGTAGATACCGGACAATATAAGGGATGCTGCTAATAAGCTGCCGTAATATATCAGTGCCAAAATTTTTCCCTCCTTTCCGATGTCCTTACATTTATGCCGATCTATCTGAGATCACTTATCTTTATATCGATATCCCCTGTAGCAGTCGAAATACTGCATTTCCCCCCCGAAGTATCTGGTACATGTACATCTCCCGTTTCTGACCCGGCTTCAAAACTCTTATCCGACAGGATCGTTCCGCTGACATCACCGGTCTTGGTCTTTATATATATCGTGGACGCATCACAGGAATTAAGCCTCACATCTCCGGTAGATGTGGAAACAGAAAGATCATCTTTAACAAGTGTGGAGATCTCCACATCACCTGTTTCTACAGCCAGGCTTACATTATCAGCCTTCGAAGCATGACACTTTATATCCCCTGTATCCGATCTGATACTGATATCCGTAAACGAAAAATCAGCGGGTACAACTGTATCTCCGGTATTTAATATGATATTTAATCCCTCATAGCTCACTTCCGGAAGACAGACTGTTATCTTAGGATCATCACCCCAGAACGCGAAAAATTCCAGCCAGTTCCGCTCGCTGACCGTATTGATAACCAGAGTATCATCAATAACACTCACGCTATGCGGGGATTTTTCCTCTTCATAACATATCACGCTGCAGTTTCCGTCTTCCGATGGCCTGAAAATGACATCTTCTGTTTTTCCGACTATACGGATATTTTTAAAGACGCCCTCCGCATCATACTGAACATTCTTATATGTTCCGTAACGCAGTCCACTCAGATCAAACCCCATAGACATCACACACACTCCGCATATCACAGCACCCACTATGATAAAAAGCAAGCCTGTCAGAATTCCCTTTATACGTCTTCCCATTCCGCTCACCTGTCCTTCTTTCCAACAAAACAGTTTTTGATCCCAAGTATGATCAGCTTTGACAGTTTTATCAGGCCCCTTGTTAACAGAGCGCTTATATTAAACATCAGTATCGTCAGGCCCAGCATAATAAAAGCGAGCCCTATCATAAATCCCCCTCCGGAAAAACTGCCGCCTGCAAAGAAAGGTACGGATAACAATAAGCTTCCCAGAGCAGCAACAGCAAAGGCCAGCACCACGGTAAACAATATGATCACAAGTGTCCAGATCACAATATAAAACGTTATTATAAGGGTAAATAATACGATTATAAGCGGCAGCCATATCGGAAATGTCAATAATAACAGTATCAGCTTTCCGCTGCTTTTCTTTCCTCCCGGCATCACCTCTCCGGTAACAAGCCTTGAAAGCGGTATCTCGGACATGATCAGATCCACAACACTGTCCACAGTACCGATCTCATTAACCGCTTCTTCTTCAGTCATGCCATACGCCACTCTGGCATCGATCATCTCGTCATAATATGCCAGGCGCGGCGCTATCTCTTCGGGTTTCAACCCGGTAAGCCTTCCCGCCAGCTCCCCGAGAAATTCCGCCTTATTCATGCTTAAACTCCAAAATAATGCATAATATCATCTTCAGTAAACAATATTATTTATTATACCTTTTACGGCTATCAAGGTCAATCACGCCTTAGGCCCTGTGCATAAAAAGATCCCGGTGCAACACTCTCTTTACACCGGGATCTTTGATCTCAATACTTATCCTTTATTATAGCGGATCATTCAAGGGTAACCTTATCTCCGTAAAGCTTCTCCCATGCAGCGGTACGCTCGTCGATGATATCCTGTCCACCTGAGGTGAGGTAATCATTCATAAGCTCATCCCACTTAGCATCGAACTCTTCGGGCTTGCAGGAAAGAACGGTATCATAAAGAACGTTTCTCTTAGAGTTAAGAGCTTCGCCCATACCTGTCTCTGCTTCAATGGTAGTGATCTTGGAGTTCTTAGCAGGTTTCTTGCCGTTGTTAGCTACATCATTAGCCTTCTTAACATCCTCGGGATCGCAGGGAGGATAGTTATTGTACATAGACTTAAGTGTAAGCTCGGGAGTTGAAAGATTAAGTCCGTTACATGTAATGGTCATATCAATGTTCTGACCGGAGTTCATTATAGGATCGCCGGTTGCAGTCATGAAGGAATATGAACCGTCAGCGTTAACTGTATGTGTAACACCTTCGTCACCGCACTGCAGATACTCGATATGTACGGGATCAGAGATCCAGTCAAGGTAAAGCAGAGAAGCAAGAGGCTCGTCATTGGTGGTAGGGAAGAATATCTTTCTGTCACCTGCCGTTGAATCGCAGTACTTGATATACTCGCCGTTAGAAGCTTCGAAGCAGTCAACTGCTACGAACTTCGCATCTTCACCTACAAGTCTCTTAAGGTTAGCGTTGATGGAATCCTCACCGCCACGGAAAGGATAATCCCAGTTATGCATGAATGCGCCAACATAACCTGCCTTCATATTATCGTCTTCTACGGTATCACCGTCATGAAGAACGAATTCATCCCACATAAGGCCTTCGTTGTACCATCCGTTAAGGATCTTAAGAGCATCCTTGGTTCCGTTCTCTGTAAGCTTTCTGTCATCAAATCCGTTTACATAGAGCTCTTTATCAGAGATGTTAGGGTCAATCTTTGACTCTATAAGAAGAGCAGCTCTCCAGCCTACGTCAACTGAGCATGAGAAAGGAACGATCTTATCAGCATCAGCTCCAAGCAGAGTGCTTGCATTGTCCTTGAATGCTACAAGCATATCATGGAACTCTTCGGTAGTGGTAGGCTCTGCAAGGCCTAAAGTATCAAGCCAGTCCTTACGAACATAGGTAACGATACGGTTGTTGTTAGCACGCTTTCCTTCGATAGCCCAGAGGGTTCCGTCGGTAACGCTCTTATCCCAATACATATTGGTGGTTCCAAGCCAGTCCCAGAGATGAGGGATATCATTCTTATTATCAACTACCAGATTCTGAAGATCCAGAACACCGCCCATGTCTGCATAAGTCTGGATGGTAGGATAAGAATAGGTTAAGCAGATATCAGGAGCTGTACCTGCAGCAAGCAGGTTGTTGATCTCATCAACCTCAGTCCAACGGGGAACTGATACGAACTCAACTTCTACATTGTGATCTTCCAGCATACCCTTCTTGATATAGTCAGTATACATGTTGTTGGTGGGATCTGTTCCACCGTCATTTCCACGGTCATAAACTTCTACAGTGATCTTTCTGGTCTCGGCAAATTTGCCGTTCTCCAGTTCAGCTGCATTTCCGCCTTCGATCTCATTATGATCACCCTCATAGGTGTCCTGTGTTACAGGTGTTTCAGGATCGGGTGTGCCTACGCCTGTGGGCTCTGCATCACCGCCTGAACTTGTACAGGCTGCCATAGACATTACCATTGTGCCTGCGAGAATGATTGATATGATTCTCTTTTTCATTTCTTCCTCCTTATTTGTTTTATATATTTGCGGCGATAAATCGCCAAAAAACACCTTATTATTCCTTCACTGCACCAAGTGTAACGCCCTGAATAAAGTACTTCTGCAATCCGGGATAGATGCACAGGATGGGGATAGTTGAAAACATGACTATCGCGGCCTTTAATGACTCCTGAAGACCGGGCTGCGAGAAGCCTTCCTGTGTTGCCACTTCAACCTGATTGATATTATTCAGGATATTGTACAGAAGGAGCTGAAGAGGATAAAAATCTTTGTTCTTCATGTACATAAGAGCATCTGAATATCCGTTCCATCTTCCTACCGCGTAGAAAAGTGCCAGTGTTGCAAGAACAGGTTTGGAAAGAGGTATATAGATCTTCAAAAGTATGGTGAAATAACTTGCTCCGTCCATCTCTGCCGACTCCCTTAAGGATTCAGGCACTCCATAGAAGAAGCTTCGTAAGATTATCATATTATATACGCTCAGACACCCGGGAATGATAAGTACCAGCGGATTATCCAGCAGGTGAAGTCTCTGCATAAGCAGGTAATTAGGGATGGTACCTGCATTAAAGAACATTGTTACGGTTATAAAGACATTTATGAGTTTTCTTCCCTTTAACTGTGAAAAGATAAGAGGGAATGCGCAAAGCGTACTCATGGCAAGGCTCAATAAAGTACAGATAAGGGTGAGCAGTGCAGTCCAGCCGAAAGCTTTAATGTACTTTGCATCCTTAAGTACTGTAGTATACGCATCAAAATTCAATCCCTTAGGCCACAGATATACTTCATGCTTTACAAGATAATCCGTGCCGGAAAGTGATCTTGCAAGAAGGTTTATCATGGGCAGGAGACATATCAGTGCAATGATCACACATACAAATACTATTACCCAGTCTCCTATCTTCGTTTTAAACGAATGTATCTCTCTGCTTGTTTCTTCTACTTCTTTACTCATGACACACAACCTCCTACATTATTCCGCGCTCGCCCATCTTACGTGAGAACCAGTTGGCAAGCACTAAGAATATTACATTAACGATAGACTGGAACAGACCGACTGCAGTGGTAAGTGAGAACTGCAGTCCCTTGATACCGTTTTTATACACGAAGGTCGATATAACTTCTGCGTTCTGAAGAACCAGGTTGTTCTGTAGTGCGAAAGGTCTGTCAAAGTTTGAACCCAGTATATTACCTAAAGCAAGGATCAAAAGCACTATGATGGTAGGTCTTATACCCGGGAGTGTTATATGCCACATCTTCTGCCACCTGTTCGCTCCGTCAACCGAAGCAGCTTCATAAAGTTCAGGAGAGATACCCGATATCGCCGCCAGATATATGATGGAGTTCCATCCGAACGATTGCCATACTCCCAGTCCTATATACGTTTTTACCCAGTTATTCCCATCATCAAGGAAATGAACAGCGGGAAGTCCCAGCTTCTGGATAAACATGTTTACCAGACCGCTTGAAGGTGTAAAGAGCTGAAGTGCAAGTCCGTAGATGATGACCCATGAAAGGAAGTGGGGCATGTAAGCTATGGTCTGTACCGACTTTTTAAAGAACTTGAAACGCAGCTCATTTAAAAGAAGTGCAAATATGATAGGTACAGGGAATCCGATGATTATGTCCAGCAGATTCAGAGTAATGGTATTTCTGAGCGCATAGATGAAATCCTTATTCCTGAATGCTTTGATAAAATGCTCAAATCCGTAATTCTTAGCCCAGGGCATCTCTGCAACGCTTTGTACGATACTGTATTTCTTAAATGCGATCAGTACATAGTACATAGGGCTGTATTTAAATACTGCAAGATATATCAGGGGAAGGAGCAGCAGAAGATACAGCTGCCAGTACTTCCTCAAATACAGGCCGATATCTCTCGTCGGCCCCTTTTTCCTCGTTTCCAGTGTTTCTGTTCGATTTACCTTGATCATATCGGTCTCCTTATGATTTAAAATATTCAGGTCTCTGATTTCTTATCTCTTTTTCATCGATCTGATATCTGTTTAAATGCTTATTAACCAGCTCAGCTGCAGTTTTTTTATCCCCAGCTTTCAGAGCCTCAAGCATATTCCGGTGATCGCCTACCACCTTAAAGTCTTTCACCGTTTCCACCGACAGATTACGCACCCTGTCAAAGTGGATCATAAGCGTAGAGTGGATCTCGTATATAATATCTTTCTTCGCTATCTCATATATATCCTTATGGAACTGATTATCAAGATCGAATATCTTCTCCGTCATACCCTTGGAAAGATAAAACTCCTGAAGCGAAACATTATCCTCCAGCAGAGCTATGCCTTTTTCATCGATCTCATCACAGGCAGCCTCTATAACCGCCGTATCGGTGATCCTTCTTAAAAATCTGGCTTCATCAACCATCTTAGGATCGATAAGTGATATGAAGCTTCCTCTTTGCGGATAGATCTCGATCAGATATGCCTTACTCAGTTCTATTATCGCTTCCCTGATAGGTGTACGTGAGATCCCAAGTTCCGTTGCAAGCTCATTTTCCGATATTACCGTTCCGGGCTTGAGTTCAAGGGAGATGATGTTTTCCTTAAGAACCCTCAGCGCGAAATCCCTGGCACTCTCACGAGCCAGTTTTCTATGTATTTTCATCCCACCCTCTCTGTTGCAATGTTAACAACTCAGCAGATACACTTGTACACTTGTATACAAGTGTATCTGTCCAAAGATTAACAGAAAACCCTACGCTTGTAAAGAGGGTTTTTTAATTTTTTATCTCTTTATGGTGTGGAAGTGAATTCATGGCGATAAAAGCGATTATCGCACCTGCTGCGCATACGATGCTTCCTGTCATGAGCATTGTACGTATATTTGAGTGATCCAGGATAATACCGCTTATAAGATTCGAGAAAACTCCTCCTATGGTTATCGCGCTGGTGATAAAGGCCTGTCCTTTTACCTGATCAAGTTCCTCCATAGTCTTGCTGACATAATAGGCACCTGCCGGTATGAACACTGCATATGCAAATATCTGAAATGACTGGCTGAGATACATCTGGGGCATGCTCTTTGCAAATACAAGTATAAGAGTCTTCACTAAAAAAGCCACCCCGGAGAAGACTAAAAGCTTATCAGCCGATATTTTTTTCAGGACCAGACCAATAAGAGCCATGACCGGAAGCTCCAGAATAGCCTGAAGGAAATTGGCATATCCAAGCTCGGTCTCCTTTCCTCCAAGTTCCCTTATTATCTGTATCATGAAATCATTTATCATATTATGCGCAAAAAAGAAACAGACCGTAGCCAGCAGGAAAACCGCAAACGCCGGATAGGTACGGACAAATCCGGAAAATGTATTATGAGCCGTCCCCTTATTCTTTACCACAGATACAGCCCCGGCTGCTTCACTTTTCTTTTTATTGAATGTAAAGATTATTGCGGCAGAAACAAGCATTGCCGCCAGATTGACCCATAAAAGCACCGATACCCCGGATCTTTCAACTATCCCTCCTATAAACATGGATGTAACGGCAAAGCTTGCCGATCCCAATCCGCGTGCCAGCCCATAAAAAATATCGTATCCGGCTTTCTGATATTCGAAACACAACGCAGTCATTACCGGCTGATAGGCAAACTGGATCATATATATCAATGCATACACAGCAAATATGACTGCCTTATTTCCCGGAACGAACATCAATACCAGCGAACCGGTAAATATGATGATCACGGAAATAAGAATAAAACGCTTGTTTGACAAAAAACCCTGCCTGTCGATCACAGCAGCTATCAGCGGCTGAAAAAGGGCAGATACGATATTGGCAACCGCGAGCAGTATCCCCACCTCGGTGTTGCTGAAACCATTTGCCAGCAGATAAACTGCAGCATAAGCATGTATCGTGCAGAATGCGACAAAATATGCCACATTGAGCAAAGTATACTTTATTGTCCAGATACTCCCCGTCTTTTTTTCTTTCATGCAGCTTTCCTCCCGGGATCATACAAAAGTTCAGATATAGCAGGATATTTTATCCTATGCTTTATGGCCTCCTATAAAGCGGTTACGCTCGATGGTAGTCGCTCCCTCCATCAGATCCGTACCTTTGATGATCGCATTCCTTCCGAATTTGTCTTTTATCTTAAGAGTCGCCAGCTGCAATGCTTTTTCTTTCTTTAAAAGCATATCCTCTTCTTCATGCTGCTTTTTCAATGCTTCGTAATCAGTAAAAAGATCAAGCTGTTCATACTCTGTTTCATTCTCTTTTTCTGCCTCCCCCTCATTCATGATACGGCAGGCGCATACATTAACACGTCGTATCTTCAGTCCGGGATCGGTTATCCTTTTATACAGGCTGCTTATCGCATCTGTCATCAGGCGCGTGGAGGCAGTATAACACGGAAGATTTGCGGTACCGTGTGCATGTACCGGCGCCGGCCTGCCATAACGGTCTGCCCTGATCTCGCCCTTGAATCCGTCCGCAGTTTTCGGATCGGTAAAAGCCTCATAGTTTATGGTAAGTGTCAGCTGATCCGTAAGTACTGATTTCCGTACCAGATCCAGGGATAACAGCTCTGTCATTTCCTTTACGATGATCAGTCCTTCTTCATTATCATACGGTCTTGACAGCACCTGTCCGGACGAGAGGCTGTTAGTTACAGGTCTGAAACTCCTGATATCAGCTATGGTACAGGGTTCCCATCCCCATGCGTGATCTATAATAAGTTCCGCATTTACGCCAAATATCTTATAAAGCTGCTTTTCCCCTATCTCGGAATATCTGGCCACATCGCCCATTGTTTCCAGTCCCAGACTGTAAAGCTTTTTTGCCGTCCCACGGCCCACACGCCAGAAATCGGTTATGGGTTTATGACTCCACAGCTCCTCTCTGAACCTTCTCTCATCCAGCTCTGCTATACGCACACCATCCTTATCGGGAGATATGTGCTTGGCAACGATATCCATCGCAACCTTACATAAAAAAAGATTCGTACCAATACCGGCTGTTGCGGTTATCCCGGTCTCATCCATTATCTCGCGTATCATACGCCGCGCAAATTCATGTGCGTCGAGTCTGTATAATTCCAGATACCGCGAAGCATCTATAAACACCTCATCGCATGAGTAAACATGTATGTCTTCGGGAGCAACGTATTTCAGATATATACTGTATATCCTGGTACTGTACTGCATATACAGTCCCATTCTGGGAGTAGCAGTTATATAATCCAGTTCAAGCGAAGGATCTTTGTTCAGTTCCGAAACCTTATATGAACTTCCCGAAAAAGAACCGCCGGCAGCCGCACCGCGCCTGAGTGCATTTATGTGCTTTACTTCCTGAACCACCTCAAAAAGTCTGGGCCGTCCCGGCAGTCCGAATGATTTCAATCCTGCCGATACTGCCAGACAAATTGTTTTTTCGGTACGTTCTTTATCTGCGACGACCAGATTGGTGTCTATTGGATCAAGTCCCCTCTCCACGCATTCTACCGAAGCATAGAACGATTTTAGATCTATAGCGATATAGACAGCTCCCAAACTGTCCGCTCCTTTCGATATTGCCTCAGGTCCCGGATCCGGAGATCATCTTTTCCCCCTGACCACCTGTTCATATATTTTATAATCGTCATTTGAAAAACATACGATATTCACCTGCATACCGTAATCTTTATGTGCATCAAGCCAGTTTACAACGGCCTTAACGGCTATAGTGGCCGCTTCAGGCTTGGGATAGCCATATACCCCGGTTGATATACCGGGAAAGGCTATACTGTGTACATCATTTTCCGCAGCCAGATCCAGCGACCCGTAATAGCAGCTGTACAGCTCTGCCGCATCCCTGCTGCTGCCTGTATATACGGGACCGACTGTATGAATGATATATTTAGCCGGCAGATCATATCCTCCGGTTATCTTAGCCTGTCCGGTCTCACAGCCGCCAAGTTTTTTACACTCTTCAAGAAGCTTCGGACCGGCTGCAGCATGTATCGCCCCGTCCACTCCACCGCCTCCGAGCAGAGTTTTATTTGCAGCATTCACTATGGCATCTACCTCAAGAGTAGTAATATCCGCAACCATGAATTTTATCTCGTTCTTCATCACATATCCTCCGTTATATCTTCATATCTGAAATATGATATTTAATTCTACAGCTGTGATATGCCGTGGTCAAGGAACTAATTTTTTAAGCTTTCTAAAAGCCTTGAAATATGGTACAATATTAAAGTTTTGTTAACTGAATTATATATGAAAGGCCGTATCATGCTTAAAGGAAAACTTATAATCAATGATAAACAGTTCTATAGGAATGTGGCAACCATAAGTATTCCCATCACACTGCAGGGGTTCATAACCACGGGTGTGAATATGATGGATACCATAATGATAGGTAAAATAGGGCAGACACAGCTTTCCGCAGTCTCTCTTGCCAATCAGTTCATAGCTGTTTTCCAGATATTCTGCATGGGCATAGGAATGGGAGCCTCCGTACTGGTATCACGATACTTCGGGATGCAGGATAAAAAATCACTCAAAAATACCGTTGTGATAATGATCAGACTCTGTCTGGCTCTGTCTACGCTATTCTGTGTCGGTACCTTTCTTTTTCCGGAACAGATAATGCGTATCTATACCGGTGATAAAGAAGATGCGGAAGCAATAATCAAATGCGGTATAAACTACCTTAACTGGTCCATAATAACATATTATCTTTTATCGCTGTCCCTTACCTGCACCATAATCCTCAGGAATGTCGGCATGATGCGTATACCGCTGTATACGTCTATCGCAGCTTTCTTTATCAATGTCGGTGCCAATTATGTATTCATCTTCGGCAAGTTCGGAGCACCCAGGATGGAAGAGGCCGGAGCTGCCCTTGGAACCCTTATCGCCAGGATATTCGAATTCGTGATCATATGCGGTTATCTGTTCATAAAAGATGATAAGATAAACATCCGAATAAAAGATCTTACCGCCAAAGTCGGAAAACTCTGGAACGAATACATCCGTATAAGTATACCTGTTCTGGTAAGTGACGGTATCCTTGCTCTTGGCAACAATTCCGTTGCCATGGTCATAGGCAGGCTCGGAGAAAACTTCGTTGCTGCAAATGCAGTCACTACCGTGACACAGCAGCTCTCTTCCGTCGTGATACAGGGTTTCTCGCAGGCAGGCTGTATAGTAACCGGGCAGACTCTTGGAGAAGGCGATAAAGAAAAAGCTCAGGAAAGGGGCTATGCATTTCTGGGACTCGGCTTCCTTTTCGGTCTCATAGCCGGAGGAATAGTACTGCTGATCTCCCAGCCTATGATAAACGCATACGAGCTGCTTCCCGAGACCAGAGAAATAGCTACTCAGCTCATGATATCAATAAGTATCATCATCCTTTTCCAATCCACAAACAGTATAATGACCAAGGGTGTGCTTCGTGGAGGCGGTGATACCAAGATACTTATGCTTGCAGACAATCTGTTTTTGTGGGTAGTGTCTCTGCCTCTCGGAATACTTGCAGGTCTTGTCCTTCATCTGCCTGCCTTCTGGATATACTTCTGCTTAAAAGCAGACCAGGTACTCAAAGCCATATGGTGCGTCAGCAGGCTGCGAAGCGGAAAATGGATAAAGAAGATAAAAAGCGATAAGGAGCTGTGATCACTCCCTGAAGACGCGGTATCGCGGAAAAGAATACTTATATTCAAGCATATGTCTGCCCGCCATGGCGATCAGGTTGATCAACGGATTGCTGTGGTGGGCATAAAAATATTTCTTTTTAAGTGTTGCTCCGAATTTCAGTTTGGTTTTCTCCGATGTCTGTCCGAAATCTATGCTCATGCATTTATGCTCTATGGCATACTCTACTATATTAAGGAGCATATAATAATACAGATCGGCATTACACACCCCGTCTTCGTATTCCATACCACAGAGCATAAAGATGAGCTCACCATGGTTTTCTTTCAGCAAAACAAATCCGATCGGTTTTCCGTCTTTTATAAAGACCAGTTTATCACCCTCGGTCCGGTCAAAGAATTCCTTTTGCAGACACTCCAGTTTATAATCGGATCTTTCATATGTCTGAAGATATAAAGAATGTATATCTATTTTATCCTCATGATCATTTACTATCTTTATGTCCTTACACCGCTCAGCCGCAAGTCTTACCCTTCTTCTGTATGTGCTTCTCAATGAAGCTATATAAGCTTCTATAGATGTATGATCTTTCTTAAGTCTCAAAACGCAGCTTGGCAGAGTTTCCCCGGAAGCCATTCCTTCCGCATCCGGTCTGTCATCCAGATTCAGAACAAGTTTACAGCCCCTGATAGTTTTAATATAATCAAGGACCCAGACAAGATCATTTGTAAGGATACCGCTGCAGCTTAATGAACATGGAAATCCTATAGTCGAGATATTGATGAACAGCTCTGCCTTACCGAAGGTAAAAAGATTCATCCGGTTTTCATACATTGTAAAAAAAGCATATCTTTCATCATCTTCAATATAATAGTATTTTTGTGATAACGGATTGGACCGTTTAAGAAGCTTCAGCATCTCCACACTGAAAGGAAACGGCATACTTCCTTCATTTAGGATATCTTCATAAAATCTGCTTTCTTTAAGTACCGCAAATATACTCTCCGGGTCATCAGAGATCTGCTCACGGATATTATTTCTTACACGTGCACTCATTTGTTCTTATACTTCCTGTTAAAATATCCCGTGAGACCTGCCCAGTAAATACGGGGATAATTCACATAATAGAGGAAACGGAATTCCATTTCAAAAAGCCATTTCGGGAGTTTTGAAGGACGCATCAGCACATGGGTCCCGTCCGTCCTTCTGTACTTGTACCTGTACAGCCTGTCCTTATTCTCTTCATATACCGCTGTCCCTTTAAAAGGGATCAGTATGCTGAAGAGCACCCAGATGATCCCTTCTTTTTTTATGAAACGGTTGATCTTCATGAAATCCTCATGTCCGAAATCGTAATTGATAACAAAAAGACCAACGCACAGCATATCATACTTACGAAGTATCGCGATAGCTTTCTTGTTAAGCTCTACACTTGAATGCTTATTATACTTATCAAGTGTAGTATCTTCCACCGCTTCGAGTCCCACAAGAAAATCCCTGAACCCCGCCTTATAAATAAGAGGCATTATATCCTCGCATCTTACAATACTGTCAGCACGCGAGAAGACCATAAATGTTTTCCTGCATCCGGCCTTTAACAGTCTTTTGCATATTTCCTTTACGCGCTCACGGTTTAACAGAAAATCATCATCTATAATGAATATCTTATCATTCTTTAACGTTATTATCTCGTCCACAACATCATCGATCGGCCGTTCCTTATATGTACATGAATTAAACTGTCTTGATATACAGAACTTGCATTGCTGCGGACATGAAAATGATGTTTTCAGAACAGAAAAACAGCCCTTTGCTATCACGCGGTATTTTGATCTGTTCTTATAAAACTGCGTACGGTCGGGCCTTATTCCGTAATTACTTATTGGCGCACCCTTTTCGTTTATGATCCATTCACCTTTGCATCGAAAAGCAAAGCCGGTACAGTTTTTCATTGTTTCGATATCAAATTCATTCCTTACCGCAGTACGAAATGAGTCAAGACCGTTATCGTAGCTTACGAAATCAATATCATCAACGCAAAAATCCCTGTAGTTGATATTAACTTCGGGGCCTCCTACGATCACTTTTATCCCGGGACGTGCTTTTTTCAGCTTATGTATAAGCTCCAGTATATACCAGGCCATATTTGACATTACGGTAAATCCGACTATGGTCACTCCGTTTTTATCCACTTTATTCAAAAGCTGTTTAAAGCGCATAAAAGGGCTTGTAATACTTTCATCATAAATGAATGCCTTATGCTTTTCCGCTTTTACGCATGCCACAAGATATTCAAGCCCCAACGGTTCAAGACTGGCTACGCGTTTATCGTAATGTACCCGGACGAACATATATCTGTTTTTCACTATAGAATCTCCTTGAAAAATAAAAGAAGCTTATATTATATTCGGCACTATGCCATGCTTTATATGGCCTCTGTAAAAAATATTTACTCCGAAATAAAACAGGGCAGTGAACGGCCTTTTTATAAAACTGCTGTTAAATATAGTACGCTTTAAGATACACGGTATCGAGTACACTTTATTGTACAGCTCCCAATAAGCCTTTGTAAGTTCCTGTGGTGTCATATTCTTTGGATAATGAACTGCTTCGCAGGAATTATATGAATACATATCCGTGTTGTATATGCGGTCCTGTTTTTTCATCTCTTCATAATACTGTGTACCCGGTATAGGTGTAAGTATATAGAAACGCGGAACAACTATCTTATTATCTTCAATAAACTTTGCTGTATCCCTTATGGATTCAAGTGTATCGCCTTCAGCTCCTACAACCATCTCTGTAGATATATCTATGCCATGCTTTCTGATGATGGCAAGCTGCCTGCTGTATTCGTCAGGATGTGCCCAGCCCTTCTGCATTCCCAAAAGACTCTCACGGCTTATGCTCTCAAGGCCGAAACTCATCACGTAACATCCGCTCTCCGCCACTGCGGTAAGGAGCTCTTCATCCTTTGCTATGTCTACCGAACATTGCGTCATCCAATGCATCTTAAGTTTCTTTATCTCCCTGCACATTTCAAGAGCATAATCCCTGTCAGAAAAAAGATTATCATCCAATAAAAGGAACTGCTTAAACCCAAGTTCTTTTACTCTCTTTATATCCCTCATAACATCCGGGATGCTGCGCTTTAAGTACTGTCCTTTATACAGACAGTAAATAGAACAGAAACTGCAGGTTTTTGTGCAGCCGCGACCGGCCTGTACCGGAAGAAAATTCCCTATCTTCTTATCAAGTATGAGTTCATATCTGGGAAGCGGGGTTTCAAGCTTTGTAAGCTGTTTTTTATAGAAATCTTTAAGGGTACCGTTAAGATAATCATTTATCATCTCGCCCCAGGTTTCTTCAGCATCACCTATCATCACACTGTCGCCGTATTTTTTTGCCTCTTCCGGCATAAGTGACACCATATATCCGCCAAGGATCACGGTCTTTCCCAGCTCTTTAAACTTTTTTGCGATATCTATCGTACGCATGACAGCATGTCCCATACTGCTTATGCCGATAAGCTCTGCATCGGTATCAAAAGGGACATCCTCTATAGTCTCATAGCAAAGCTCCACTTCAAAATCATCCGGTGTAAGAGCAGCCAGAAGAGGGAGCGCCAGCCCGACAAAATACAGGCGTTTTTTCTTTACAAGTTTTCCGTACTGATCATAGGGAGTCGGCTGTATAAGAAGTATTTTTTTCTTCATACGCTAAAACCAGCCCTTCTTTTTAGTATCATATGCTGTACCAAGAAGTGCTCTTACCATTATCTTAGGATAAGTTACCACATGCAGCCAGTAATACCTGAGCATAAATTCGATCGATGACATGTTTGTAGGTTTTAAGGTAAGATGTGTTCCGTCAAGTCTCCAGGATTTAAAATGTACCAGCTGATCCCTGTATTCATCATAAGCATCGGTTCCCTTATAGGGAGTAAATATCCCGAAAACCACCCACAAAAGGTTCGTATCCTTTACAAACTTCAGAAGCTTTCTGAAATCCTCTCTTGTGGCCGTATAATTCACAACGAAAAGCCCGTTGCACACAAGGCCGGCATCCTGCAGATTTTTAATAGCCATGATATTTTCATCACGTGAGGTCTGTTTATTATACTCATCCAGAGTCTCATCGGATATGGCTTCAAGCCCTACCATTATATCCCTGAAGCCGGCTTTATAGGCAAGCGGCAGTATATCCGGATTGGCCGCAAGAAAATCAGCCCTGGCATATGCCATATACTGCTTCTTAATCCCCCGCTTTATCACCTCATTGCAGAATGCCCTTACTCTTTCCTTATCAAAGAAGAACGTATCATCTACAAACCATACTTTGTCATGTTTAAGCTCTTCAAGTTCATCCACCACTTCAGAAAGATTCCGCTCCGTGTATTCACCGCTGTTCATCTTGGTACAATAACAGAACGTGCAGTTATACGGGCATGAAAACGATGCCTTACTCAGCGCAAACTTTCCTTTCATGAAGATATAGTTGTTCTTAAGCCCTCTGTAAAATGCTGTCCTGTCAGGTTTCGTGATAAACCCGCATACCGGGGCGCCCTTTTCTTTTTCGATCCACTTCCCGTTATCCTTATAACATATACCTGAAAGATCTTTCAGTTTATCGGGAGTACAGCCGTATCTCCACATCTTTTTTAATGTGGCAAGCCCATTATCGAAATAAACGAGATCAATGTCATCTGTACAGAACTCCCTGTAGTTAAGCTCCGCCTCCGGACCGCCTACCATGATAGTAATGTCCGGATATCTCTCTTTAAGCTGTCTGGCTCGTTTTATGATTATATCCACAGTATTTGCATTTGCATTAAACCCGACAAAATCATATCTTCCGTTTTCTATACGTTTGCATATTCTCTGAAAACGAAAAGCCCACGGATATTGAAATTCATCATGAATACTGCATTTAATTTTCAGATCTTTTGCCAGACCGGCAAGATATTCAAGACCCAGCGGCTCAAGATTAGCCACCAATGACGTATACTTCGGTCTTATCAGTAATACTCTTGGTTTTTTTACTGTCATCATCTGCCTCCGATCAGTTTCTTAAAATACTGCAGATTTACTTTAAATGCGCCCACACTTAATTTAAGAGTATCATGAAGCCCGTATTTCTTTATCATATACCAGGCACTCACAGGATTGACAGTCACCTTATAATATAAAAGTATCGTGTACCAGTAATACATCCTTACCGATATATTGTCCGGCTTAACTACCAGATGAGCCAGATCCCACTTTTCATATTCATCTTCCCTCACGATAAAACGGGGTCTGTATTTTTCATATATATCCGTCCCTCTGAGAGGTGTCAAAGGCTGCAGGTTTACAAATACCAGCCCGAGCTTTTTTATCCAGCGATAGAGCGCATCGAAATCCTTCCTGGTCCAATCCAGACCGAGTATAAATGTCCCGTAACATTCTACGTCATATTTCTTCAGTATTCCGGCTGCTTTTTCGTTTATCGCTACATTGGTACGCTTATTATAATCATCAAGCTGCCGGCTGTCACAGGATTCGAGACCTACTATAACCGCTCTTAAGCCAACCTCTTTAAAACGTTTTATCACATCTTCGTTTGCAGCTATAAAGTCTGCTCTTCCGTATATAAGATACTTTTTCCGGATATGTTCCTTCTCCAGCATATCGCAGAACTTAAGGATACGTTCACGTCCCACCAGAAAATCGTCATCCACTATATAGATCTCGCTCTCCCTTATCTGCTTAAGCTCGCAGATTATATCTTCAAGAGATCTGGCAAAATACTGATCATCCGTTATCTGCCTGCAGAAACAGAACTTACAGTTATAGGGGCAGCCAAAGGACGTTTTGATCAGACTGCAGTTCCGGTGAAACATGTAATAATACTTTGACCTGTATCTCTTTACTTTGCCCCTGTCAGGATAAAGATAGGAAAATGTAGTATCTTTTTTCGGAGGTTTTCCTCCGTTGTGGTACACACACTCAGGCTCTTTGTTATCCTTTCCTTCAAGTTTGTTCAATATATCTATGAAAGTACGTATCCCGTTGGCACGGATTATATAATCGATATATTCTGATTCAAAATCACCCGGATTAACTTCTGCATGAACTCCGCCGACTATGGTGACGATCTTTTTATCAGCAGCTTTCGTCTGTCTTGCATAATCCTTTATAATATTAACATGAGAGATGTATCCTGTTATACCTACCACATCCGGTTTAAGCCTCTCTACAAAATAACGCACCGGTCTCTTTTCGAGTATCATATCGATAATGATGCACTTATGACCCAATGCTTCAATATTGGATGCGATATATTCAAGCTCCAGAGGCTCGCAGATCATAACGTTCTGTAAGCCTATCGTTTCTTTATGCGGTTTTGGACGAAACAGCAAGACTTTCATTTAAAATATATTCTCCGCTTATCATCAAAGCTTTTTTTCAAACACAACGTACTTCTTATACAGACCGTCGCAGCTTGCGCGGCAGAAGCTGTTGGAATCGTCATTTTCCTCAAGAACCCATGATGTCTCTATCCTGGTATATCCCTGATCTTTGATCAGATTAAATGCTTTATATATAAGTGCCGCAGGCAGCCCGCGCCCGCGGTATTCCTTAAGCACTCCGTATTCCATCACTTTCGCGGTCCTTATCTTATTACCTGCAAGCAGATTCTTAAAGAAATGCTTTGTACCGAAACTTTCCCCTCTGGCCGCCAGCTCATTAAAATCAGGATACCACATGATAAAGCCGACAGGTTCTTCATCCTTAAATGCAAATATCAGGGAATCCTCCTTCATGAAAAGGAACAGCTCCTTCAGCATCTCCTTATCATCCTCATAATCCCTCTCATAATAATAGCGGTGTTCACAAAAACACAGATTGTTAAGATCGGTATATATCTTCGAATATATGTCAAACTTGTCTTTATCAAAGAAACGGAAGGTGTAATTCTTATCAATGCGCTCTATGGCACGTCTGAACTTTTCGAGCCTGTCATCATAGCTGTTTACCACATATGAATTAAGCCCGACTTCTTCAAATCCTGCCTTTCTGAAATATTCGGTATAATACATGGGATTACCGGGTGAAGAAAAAGAGTTTCGCTCCTCAAAATGTGAATCCAGAAAACCAAGCCCATAGTTTACATGGCCGCACAGACCGGCGACCAGGCATTTACAGCCAAACCTTCTTCCGTATTCCGCGGTTATATCAGTAAGCATCTTTACAGCTTCCTGCTGATGCGGTCTTGCTTCAAAAAAGCACAGCTGTATACAGTCGGGAAGTCCGGGGGCATATACCACCAATCCCTGACACAGGATCCTGTTTTTATCATCGCTTACATATATGGGATAATACTTCAGATTCTCGGTAAAATGGAGCTTTCCGGAAAAGATCTCACAGAGCATGAAATAATTACCGTCAATATATCGCATGCTGCCTCTGTATATCTCCCTGCGAAATTCAAGAAATCTCTTTTGCTCCGTTCTGTTGTCTGCGATCGTCAGCTTCATAATTCATTTATAGCAGAAACAGTAGCAAAAAACAATCTATTCCTTTTATTACAAAAACCTCATTACCATAAAGAAAAACTCCCGTGCAAGATGCAGGGAGTTTATAAGGGGGGAGAAGGGAATCAGCACTTCTCAGTTTGCTGATTTCTTTGTTGTACTTAATATATCTTATTACGGCATAACATGCCTTTTGCTTTTTGTCATTTCATTTATCATTTTTTGACATGGGACATATCAGGTCAATGCAGCTGTAATGATAGCCATTGAGTATACTTCCAGAGCATTACATCCGCGTGACAGATCGTTTACCTGAGCGTTAAGCCCCAGAAGGATAGGTCCGTATGCCTCAAAATTCCCCATACGCTGTGCTATCTTATACCCCAGATTACCCGCGTTGATATCAGGGAAGATAAAAGTGTTTGCATAGCCCGCAACCGTACTGCCGGGTGCTTTCTGTTTTGCAACACGGGGCGATACGGCGGTGTCAAACTGAAACTCTCCGTCGATAGGAACATCAGGAAATTCCTCCTGAGCCTTTAATGCGGCATTTCTCATCTTATCTACGGAATCACCCTTACCTGAACCGAAAGTAGAATAGCTTAAGAATGCCACTTTAGGATCCACACCGAATATACGTGCACACTTTATTGTCTCACCGCATATCTCGACCAGCTCATTTTCCGAAGGCGAGATATTGATGGCACAATCGGCCATTGCCAGCACCTCATTCTCACCGGTGGCACCGGGACGTACCAGTATAAAACATGATGAAACAACAGAATTTCCCGGCTTGGTCTTTATTATCTGAAGTGCGGGACGGACGGTATCAGCCGTTGAATATGTCGCTCCACCCAAAAGGCAGTCCGCAATACCCATCTTTACAAGCATAGTCCCGAAATAATTGCGCTGAAGCATCATTTTCTGCGCCTTTTCCGGAGTCATTCCTTTTTCTTTACGTATCTCATAAAATTCATTTGCCACTTCATCAAGACGGTCATAATTTACGGGATTTATGATAGATGCACCACGAATATTAAAGCCTGCTTTCTCCGCTGCATCGGCCACCTCTTTCTCGTCTCCCAGAAGTATGGGCGTCAGGAAATTACTGGCGAGAAGACGGGATGCTGCTTCAAGGACACGCGGATCTTCACCCTCGGTAAGTACGATCGTCTTGGGATTTTCCTTAAGTTTTTCTATCATTGCGCCAAATCCAAACATCTCTTCACCCTCCAAAACATCAGATTCAATATCAAGACAGCCATTCTTGTAAGCGCTTACATATATATTATCACATTATTTCAAAAAATCAAGTGCCTGTGAGATATCCGCTATAAGGTCTGCACTGTCTTCCAGTCCGCATGACATACGGACAAGTCCTGCGGGGATTCCTGCTGCCGCAAGCTGCTCATCCGACATCTGACGGTGAGTGGAGCTGGCAGGATTTAAACAGCAGGTTCTTGCATCTGCTACATGCGTCTCTATAGCGGCAAGCTTAAGATTCTTCATAAACAGCTCTGCTGCCGCTCTTCCTCCCTCAAGCTCAAAAGATACAACACCGCAGCCTCCGTGCCCCATATACTTCTGCGCCGTCTCATAATAAGGATCACTCTTAAGACCTGGATAGTTCACTTTTTTTACCTTAGGATGCTTTTCCAGAAATTCCGCAACCGCCTGACCGTTTTCCACGTGCCTGGGCATACGTACATGCAGTGACTCCAGTCCAAGATTTAAATAGAATGCATTCTGGGGTGACTGTATACTTCCGAAATCCCTCATCAGCTGGGCAGTTGCCTTGGTAATGAAAGCTCCCTTACCGAACTTTTCGGCATATGTGATACCATGATAAGATTCATCAGGCGTTGTCAGTCCGGGGAATTTATCCTTATGAGCCATCCAGTCAAAATTACCGGAATCCACGATAGCACCGCCCACAGCTACGCCATGGCCGTCCATATACTTGGTTGTTGAATGCGTAACAATATCAGCACCCCATTCGATGGGCCTGCAGCCTACAGGCGTAGGGAAGGTATTGTCGACGATAAGCGGCACACCATGAGCATGTGCAGCGCGGGCGAACTTTTCTATATCAAGAACAGTAAGTGCGGGATTGGCTATCGTTTCTCCGAATACGGCACGGGTATTGTCCTTAAATGCCGCATTAAGCTCTTCTTCCGTACAGTCGGGACTGACAAACGTAACATCTATTCCCATCTTTCTCATAGTAACATCTATCAGATTAAATGTGCCGCCGTATATCGAAGAAGATGATACAATATGGCTGCCGCACTCACATATATTAAAAAGAGCAAAGAAATTAGCAGCCTGTCCGGATGAGGTAAGCATTCCTGCCGCACCTCCTTCGAGCTCTGTTATCTTTGCCGCAACATGATCATTAGTGGGGTTCTGAAGACGGGTATAGAAGTACCCGCTTGCTTCCAGATCGAACAGTTTACCCATGTCTTCACTGGTATTATATTTGAATGTAGTAGACTGTATGACAGGTATCTGACGGGGTTCTCCGTTTCCGGGGGTATAACCCGCCTGCACGCACTTAGTACCTAAACCTCTTTCCGACATTTTTGATCTACCTCCGCTTAATTATAGTCTGAAATCCGGATTTCATTTTATCATCATGACAGCGGAATTGCAAATCAGTCAAAGGGGACAACGTCACTTCTTCGCTTTCTTTGCCGGTTTTTTATCCCTGCTTTCTTCTTTCATCTCCTTCAGCAGCTCTTTCTTATCCTTATATATCTGTTCCAGCTTTTTCCTGCAAAGCGCATTATATCTGTTAAGCTCCTTTTTATCCTGTGTGTCGCGCATTGCCTGAAGGTACTGAAGTATCAGATTAATATCTTTTACAAGTTCTATATCGTTTTTTATCATTTAAACATTCCCGCCGCTTCCAGATATATAAACCAGGAAACATAATTGACCAGTATAAATACAATACCCGCAAAAACGCCCAGTAAGCCCAGTATGATCTTATTTTCCAGCATACTGAGTGCCATAGCGTGAAATGTGGGACCGCGTTCATATGTATTCTCCGAAAAGTAGTCTTTTATCACCGCTATGGGCAGTGCGATAAGATACGCCAGTATAAAGGGAAGGAACATAAGCAGAAAGCTTATAAGAAGCCGTATGCAGCCATATGCCACTACACGCCACAGCGTCTCATTAAAGCTCAGTTTAAAAAGCTGTTTAAACAATACCCCGTCGCTTCTGAAAACGATAGCCGCAAGCATCAGTCCTTCCAGGATTATTACAAATCTGACCAGTTTACCTACCAGCCCCGATTCTTCAAGATGCCCGTCATCATATCTGTAACGTGCCATTACCTTCCCTTTGAACCTTGGCTGATGCCTCCCTATAAAAACCTTATTGTTCATCCCCTGAACAAAAGAAGTTACCAGGAATGCGATCACTATTATTATCCCGGTTCCCTTCGTCTCTGCTCCATATCTGGCTATCACAGTTGAAAAACGTTCTTTAAGATTGATCAGAAAACCGTCAAAACTCCGCTTATACAGCTTCAAATATGTCTTATGTATATTTTCAAGCTCTTCTTCGGGCAGCTCAGTCTTAAGCGGAACATCAAACAGATCCTCCAGCGCCTCTGAATAGCTCTTGACTTTTCTTCCTATCCTTGTGTCTTCTATGCTACCGTCGTTATTATCCCCGCCGGTATCAGGGCCACCCGATCTACCGTTACCAGCCGCATATACACGCATTCCCGAAATTAAGATAATGATCAATAAAGCTGTAAAATATACATATCTTTTCATGATTCATCTCCGCATATTCCTTTGTTACGAAGTAATTTTACCATCTAACTATATAAGTACGCAAGCTATATGACTATGGGTGCGAAAGGAATATAAGACAAAAAAAAGATGTGATAAAATCACATCTTTTAATGACCATGAGCCACGGGGGAATCGAACCCCCGACAACTTGATTAAAAGTCAAGTGCTCTACCGACTGAGCTAGTGGCCCGTCACAAAATAAAACTATATCATATGCTTCTGGTCTTGTCAAATGGTATTTCTAAAAATAATCATCCTGTTAATTCGATCATATAGCGTCCTTTATACTTTTCACATACTCACCAATATATTTCGGAGCTTCCATGCCGTATTTTTCCAGAAGGCGGATGATGGCACTGCCTATGATCACACCATCGGCAACACTGCTCATCTTTGCGGCCTGCTCCGGAGTAGAGATACCAAAGCCGATAGCACAGGGTACATCCGTATTTTCCCTGATCAGTTTTACTATCGATCCCAGGTCGGTCTTTATCTCGCTTCTTACACCGGTCACGCCCAGACTGGAAACAACATAGATAAAGCCCTTAGCTTCCCTTGCTATCATGGCGATACGGTTTTCCGATGTGGGAGCTATGAAACTCACCAGGGCCACATCATACTTGTCGCATAAGCCGGAGAATTCTTCCTTTTCTTCAAATGGTACATCCGGCAGTATCAGGCCATCGATCCCGGTTTCTTTGCAGAGAGATATGAACTTTTCCGCACCGTAGGAATAAACTACGTTAGCATAAGTCATAAAAAGCAGGGGGATGGAGATGTCCTTCCTCAGATCCCTGACCATGTCAAATACCTTATCCGTAGTAACGCCACCCGAAAGTGCACGTACGTTGGCTCCCTGTATAACAGGACCTTCAGCCGTAGGATCCGAAAAAGGTATGCCCAGTTCTATCATATCGGCTCCGTTTTCAACCATTGCATGTACTGCGGCCTTCGTTGTCTCTAAATCCGGATCCCCGCAGGTTATGAACGGAATAAAAGCTTTTTTGTTTTTAAATGCCTCTGCTATCCTACTCATTGATTTCCTCTCCTCTGTATCTTGCTATGGCTGCACAGTCTTTATCACCGCGGCCGGATATCGTTATCACTATGATCTTGTCCTTGTCCATTGAAGCTGCGATCTTTCTTGCATGAGCTACTGCATGTGCGGACTCTATAGCGGGTATGATGCCCTCCGTGCGTGACAGGTACTCGAACGCTTCAACAGCCTCATCATCGGTCACCGGCACATACTGTGCACGGCCGGTATCATGCAGCCATGCATGCTCCGGTCCGATACCGGGATAATCAAGACCGGCACTTATAGAATAAACGGGAGCGATCTGGCCATACTCATCCTGGCAGAAGTAACTTTTCATGCCGTGGAAGATGCCCAGGCGGCCTGTATTGATGGTAGCTGCCGTCTCAAACCCGTCAATACCGCGGCCTGCTGCCTCGCAGCCGATCAATGCCACACTCTCATCTTTGATGAAGTTATAAAAGCTTCCCATCGCATTTGAGCCACCGCCCACACATGCTATCACCGCATCGGGAAGTCTGCCTTCCTTTTCCATCATCTGCTGCTTTATCTCGCGTGAAATAACAGCCTGGAAATCCCTTACTATCGTAGGGAAGGGATGAGGTCCCATTACCGAGCCCAGACAGTAATGGGTGTCGCTGATGCGGCTGGTCCATTCTCTCATAGCCTCGCTCACCGCATCCTTAAGGGTCGCAGTCCCGCTCTTTACTGGGATGACTTCAGCTCCCAAAAGGCGCATACGGTATACATTGAGCGCCTGGCGCTTAGTATCCTCCTCACCCATAAACACAACACATTCCATGCCCATCAGGGCTGCTGCCGTAGCTGTAGCCACACCATGCTGTCCCGCGCCGGTCTCCGCTATCAGTCTGGTCTTTCCCATCTTCTTAGCAAGCAGTGCCTGGCCAAGAACGTTGTTTATCTTATGCGATCCGGTATGGTTCAGATCCTCACGCTTAAGATAGATCTTTGCTCCGCCCAGATCCTTTGTCATCTTCTCAGCAAAGTACAGACGCGAAGGCCTGCCTGCGTATTCATTAAAAAGTCCGGTAAGCTCCCTGTTAAATCCGGGATCTTCCTTAAACCTGTTGTATGCTTCTTCCAGCTCTATCACGGCATTCATCAGAGTTTCGGGTATGTACTGCCCGCCGTGTATGCCAAAGCGTCCTTTCTCGTTGCTCATTTCTATTCCTCCGTTATTATATGATCATCGCTCAGAGCGACTACAGATCGTTTGCTTATGATCAAACTCCGCTCTTATGTACCGCTGTAATAAATTCCCGCATCCTGGCGGGATCTTTATGTCCGTCTGTTTCTATGCCGCTGCTTACATCCACAGCATACGGATGAAGCTTTTTGACGGCCTCACCCACATTTTCCGTATTTAAACCGCCCGCCAGAAAATAAGGACGGCTTATCAGTGCAGCCAGCTCCCAGTCGATCGTCTTTCCGCCGCCCTTCCCGGAATCCAGAAGGATGTGGTCGGCAAGACTGTTTTCGGCCCTTATGATATCCTCTTCAGTCATTATCCGTATCGCCTGAATGACGGGCTTATCCGTCAGTTTACGCAGCCGGCTTATGTAGCCGTCATCTTCATCGCCATGCAGCTGGATCAGATCGATCACATCTGTGTTTGCCAGCTCTGCGACGGTTTCGGGTATTTCATTTACGAATACTCCCACAGCTTTGATTCCGGGATCGAGCATTTTTTTCAGCTCTTTTGCCTCTTTGCCTGATACGTAACGCTTTGACGGCTCCCAGATCACGAACCCGATATAATCAGGCTTAAGTTCGTTCACCGCGGCAATGTCCTCAGGGCGGCTCATGCCGCAGAGTTTGATCCGGCTCATGAGCGCTCACCCAGACCACGGGGACCGTCCCCATGGTTTTTTAATTCGGCAAGCTTCTTTGTTTTATCTTCTGCACGCATTAGCGCCTCTCCTACCAGTACGGCATCAACGCCTGCTGCTTTCAGCGCGGCCACATCTTCTGCCGTACTTACACCGCTTTCCGATACAAATATCCTGTCGGAAGGTATCAGACTGCGAAGCCTCCTGCTGTTAGATGTATCCACGGAAAAATCCTTTAAATTACGGTTGTTGACACCTATTATGCGTCCACCCGCATCCAGGGCCATTTCCGCCTCCGTCTCATCATGGGTCTCCACAAGTGCCGAAAGTCCCAGTGAATCACTTATCGCAATATACTCTTTTATCTGCTCTTTATCAAGAATGGAACAGATAAGAAGGACTGCTGCGGCTCCCAAAGTCTTTGCCTCGTAGATCATATACTCATCTACGGTAAAATCTTTTCTGATGCAGGGAAGGGATACTGCCTGCGCTATCTCCTTCAGGTACTCATCACTGCCAAGGAACCACTTAGGCTCGGTGAGGACGGATATCGCATCGGCACCTGCGGCCTCATAATCCTTAGCTATCTGAAGGTAGGGAAAGTCCGGTGCTATCAGTCCTTTTGAAGGTGATGCTTTCTTGCATTCGCAGATAAAGCTGATGCCCGGCTTTCTGAGCGCCTGCTCGAAAGCAAACTCTCCTTTGGGAAGAGACTCTGCCCTGCGGCGAAGCTCTTTAAGACTTATATTCATTTTAGCTGCTGCCCCGCGCCTGCGGGCGTGGTCAGCTAATTCATCTAATATCGTCATTTTTATATTCCTCTGATGTGAGGACACGGGGACGGTCCTGTTGTCCTCACTTTTTGCTTCGCTCATGAGGACAGCAGGACCGTCCCCATGTCCTCAGCGATTACTTACTTCTATCACTTTCTCAAGTGTTTCATATGCTTTGCCGCTGTCGATGATCTCTGCTGCCAGCCTGATACCGTCAACCATACTGCCGGCTTTGCCGCCTATATAGAATGATGCGCCTGCATTCATGAGAACGGCATCACGCTTGGGTCCCTTCTCACCTCTAAGTATAGCCTTTGTTATCTCTGCATTCTCTTCAGGAGTACCGCCCTTTAAGTCTTCGCGTGTGCATCTGGTAAAGCCGAAATCTTCAGGTTTGATAACATAGGATTTATACCATCCGTCCCTGATCTCGCTTATTGTGGTAGGAGCGCTCATTGATATCTCATCCAGCTTATCCTGTCCGTACACGACCATACCGCGTTTTATGCCAAGGCTTATGAGCACCTGTGTAAGAGGCATTACCAGATATTCATCATAAACGCCTAAAAGCTGCATCGAAGGTCTTCCCGGATTGGTAAGAGGCCCTAAGATATTGAAAACGGTACGGAATCCAAGCTCCTTGCGGATAGCACCTACATACTTCATCGAGGTATGATATTTCTGTGCAAAGAAGAAGCACATGCCTGCTTCCTTAAGGAGCTCGATGCATTTTTCCGGCTCCTGCTGTATATTCACACCCAGTGCTTCAAGACAGTCTGCGGTACCGCAGAGCGAAGAGGCTGCACGGTTTCCGTGCTTTGCTACTTTCATTCCGCCAGCTGCCGCCACCAGAGCAGAAGTAGTGGAAATGTTAAAGCTGCCTGCATTATCACCGCCGGTACCTACTATCTCAAAGATATCCATTCCGGTATCAACTCTTGTAGCATGCTCACGCATTGCAGCGGCGCAGCCTGCTATCTCATCGGTGGTCTCTGCTCTTGCGCTCTTGGTGGAAAGTGCGGAAAGAAATGCGGCATTCTGTGTCGCGGAAGTCTCACCGCTCATTATCTCATTCATTACCGCATAAGCTTCATCATAAGTCAGGTCTTCTTTGTTTACGATCTTTACTATTGCTTCTTTGATCATTGTTTTTTCCTCCTGAATGATCCTATATATTTTAAGATAAAAAGTTCTTAAGCATCTGCTTTCCTTCGGGGGTCATTATGGATTCCGGATGGAACTGCACCCCGTATACGGCTTTTTCCTTATGCTCTACGGCCATCACCTCACCGTCCTCTGTGCGCGCTGTTACCTTAAGGCATTCCGGCATGGTGGCGGGATCAGCTGCCAGCGAATGGTAACGTGCCACCGGACTCTTCCCGGAACAGCCCTTAAACAGAAGGCTGTCCGTATCAAGCTCTGCCACCGACTGCTTGCCGTGCATAAGCTGCTTTGCATAGGTTACCGTAGCGCCGAAAGCTGCGCAGATAGCCTGATGCCCAAGGCACACGCCGAGGATCGGGATCTCACCGCCCAGTTTCTTTACACAGTCGATTATAACGCCTGCATCCTCAGGCCTTCCGGGACCCGGCGATAATATGATGCGTTCAGGTTTTAATGCCCTGATCTCTTCCACTGTCATATCATCATTTCTTATCACCTTTATGTCAGGGTTTATCTCACCCACCAGCTGATAAAGGTTATATGAAAAACTGTCATAATTATCTATCAGAAGTATCATCACAGCACCTCACTTTCCGCAGTCTTAAGTGCCTTTACCACTGCTCCTGCCTTATTGATGCTTTCTTCGTATTCTTTCTCAGGTACGGAATCGGCCACTATACCGGCGCCGCTTCTTATGAATACCCTGCCGTTTTTCTTATATGCGATGCGGATCGCAATACAGGTATCCATGTTTCCTCCGAAATCTATATAACCTATGGCACCTCCGTAGATACCGCGCTTGTTGTTCTCAAGCTCACCTATCAGCTGGCAGGCCCTTATCTTGGGTGCGCCTGAAAGTGTCCCTGCCGGAAGTACCGCTTCTATGGCATCTAAGGCATCCTTATCTTCCCTTATCTCACCGCGTACGGTAGAACCTATATGCATTACGTGGGAGTATCTCTCTATGGAATGAAACTTCTCTACCTCTACGGTACCGAACCTGCTTATCCTGCCCAGATCGTTACGTCCCAGATCTACAAGCATATTATGCTCCGCAAGCTCTTTCTCATCGGCCAGAAGTTCTTCCTCAAGAGCCTTATCTTCTGCATCATCCTTTCCGCGGGGGCGGGTTCCTGCAAGCGGGAAGGTATGGAGTATGCCGTCCTCAAGCTTAACAAGCGTTTCCGGTGAAGCCCCTGCCACCTCCACATCAGTCCCGGAAAAATAGAACATATACGGTGAAGGATTGATGGTACGCAGGCAGCGGTATGTGTTCAATAAACTTCCCTCAAACGGAGCGCTTAATCTGTTGGAAAGTACTATCTGGAAGATGTCTCCTTCACGGATATAACTCTTTCCGCGTTCTACCATATCGCAGAACTGCTCTTTATCAAAAAGCGGCTCTACCTCTCCCAGGAGCTTACCGGGCTTTTCCGGCTTCCTTTCACCGCTTTTCAGAAGCTGTACCATGTTCTTTAATTCCTCACAGCCTCTGCTGTAAGACTCTTCCGCATCGTCAAGCTTTATATTCACGATAAGGATCAGCTTCTGCCTTACGTTATCAAATGCTATCACCTTATCAAAAAGCATCAGGTCCATATCCTGAAAACCTTCGCTGTCCTTCGCATTGCAGCGCGTTGTGGGTTCGCTGTAGTTGAGATAATCAAATGCAAAGTATCCTACAAGGCCACCGGTAAACGCAGGCAGCCCTTCAAACTTAGGACTTTTATAATGTGAAAGGAGTTCTCTTAAATAAGCCGAAGGATCAGGCATGTCGATCTCCTCTTTATCTCCGTTTATGTGCTCGACCATGCCCTTAGAATCCCTGCAGCTCACAGCCAGCCTGGGTTCGTAGCCGAGGAACGAATAGCGTCCCCACCTGTCAACCGACTGGGCGGATTCCAGAAGGTAGCAGTGCTTTGATACACCCTTAAGGATCCTTAACGTTTCAATAGGTGTGGTAAAATCGGAGAGTATCTCTGTGCTCAAAGGCAGCACATCGAACTTGCCTTCCTTCGCATAACGCCTTACCTCTTCAATGTCCGGTGTAATGTTCATGTTCGGTCTCCTTTCCCGATTCAGTACTGAAAACGGCTCTGCGATAATAAAAAATCCCTGACAGAAAAATACATTTCTGCCAGGGACGAATACTCTTATAATATCCGCGGTGCCACCCTGTTTTATGACAATACTGCCATACTCTTTGCGGGATACCAGCATATCCCCGGCAACTGACGTATGCCTACACGTTGCAGAATACTAAGCATATAGCCTTTCCCTGCACCCTCCGCGGCCCATTATGACGAATTGTTTCCCATCCGGCTCTCACCTTCCCGGACTCTCTGTGGAGGCATCATCGCCTTTACTTCCGCATCAATGGTTTATCAAGCTGTGTTGAATTCTATCACTGCATTTTTTAGATGTCAATATTTTTTTAATTACCGAAAAACAGATATACAAAATATCCGGCATACCCAAGCAGCATGACCGCTCCGCCCAGACGGCCGAGTTTCTTTTTCGGCAGCACACATACAAACAGAAGTACAATAGCGATAATGGCCACTATCGTATCTACCATAAAGCCGGCGCTGTACGGTACAGGAGTTATCAGGGCTGTAGTGCCGGCAACAAAAAGGATATTGAATATATTGCTTCCCACGATATTTCCGATCGCGATATCCGATTTGCCCTTTAACGCCGCTGTAGCACTGGTAACCAGCTCGGGAAGCGATGTACCGAAGGCTACGATAGTCAGGCCTACAAGCCTCTCCGACATTCCGAATGCCAGCGCTATCCTGCTTGCGGCATCAACGGTGAAATTACCGCCCAGCACTATAAGCACGGCCCCCACAATGATCATAACGATCATCTTGATCACCGATTCGTTCTCACCTGCTGTCTTGCCTTCCTCAACCGCATCCTTGTCGGTTTTTGATATCACGAAAAGATATATCAGATAAACGATCATGAACGCCCAGAGTATCACGCCTTCAAGACGGTTTACCTTTTCATCCAGAAGTCCCAGCACAGCTATCAACACTGTGATAGCTATAGTGAAGGGTATCTCATAACGTATGGTGTTCTTCTTAACAGGTATAGGGCGTATGAGAGAAGTGATCCCAAGGATCAGAAGCACGTTTGCGATATTGCTTCCCACAACATTACCTATGGTTATATCAGCCGCACCTTTTAAAGCAGCCGAAATACTTACCGATGCCTCGGGAAGCGAAGTTCCCATGGCACATATCGTAAGACCTATTACTATCTGCGGGATCCCAAACCGGTCCGCGACTTTTGATGCTCCCTCCACGAACCAGTCCGCGCCCTTGATTAGCATTACAAAACCGATCACCAGAAGCAATACCTGAAGTAAAATCTCCATTTTTCCTCCCAAAACAGAAAGCTCATCCTGCCATCTTCACAAACAGATCGCAGGATGAGTATTTCTCATGCACGTAATTTTTTTATAAACTTCTCCATGCGTTCCAGAGCGGCTTTAAGCGCCTCTATGGAATAAGCATATGATATACGCAGATATCCTTCGCCGCAGTCACCGAAAGCTGTGCCCGGCACAACAGCCACGTGTTCTTCCTGTACAAAACGCATTGCGAAATCATCCGAACTAAGACCGAATTCCTTTATGCAGGGGAACACATAAAATGCTCCGTACGGTTCAAAACACTGAAGGCCCATCTCCTTAAAGCGTTCCATAAGGAAGCGTCTGCGCTGGTTATAGGCATCCCGCATCTGAGCCACATCATCATCGCCGTTCTTCAGTGCCTCTATGGCCGCATACTGGCTCGTAGTAGGTGCACACATGATCGCAAACTGGTGGATCTTTAACATCTGCTTTAATATCAGCGCAGGAGCACAGGCATATCCAAGCCTCCATCCTGTCATCGCATATGCTTTTGAAAAACCATTGATCAAAACCGTCCTGTCCCGCATACCCGGAAGCTGTGTTATGGATACATGATCGCCTTTATAGGACAGCTCGGAATAGATCTCATCACTTATGACATACAGATCATGCTTCTCGATGACTGCAGCGATCGCTTCCAGATCATGTTTTTCCATTATCGCCCCTGTCGGGTTATTGGGAAAAGGCAGTACCAGAAGCTTCGTTTTATCGGTGATGGCTTCTTCAAGTTCTTCGGCAGTAAGTCTGAATTCGTTTTCTTCCTTAAGATTTATTATCACGGGCTTACCGCCTGCAAGCAGACAGCAGGGCTCATACGAAACATAGGACGGCTGCGGGATGAGCACTTCATCTCCCGGATCCAGCATCGCACGCATTGCTACGTCGATACCTTCCGATCCGCCTACAGTCACCATGATCTCGTTATCGGGATCGTAGGATACTCCTATACGCCTGGTCAGATAATTATTGATCTCCGTACGCAGTTCCTTAAGTCCGGTATTCGAAGTATAAAAAGTACGTCCTCTTTCAAGGGAATATATACCCTCATCCCTGATATGCCAGGGAGTATCGAAATCCGGCTCACCAACACCAAGTGAGATAACATCCTTCATCTCGCTTGCTATATCAAAGAATTTTCTTATGCCTGAGGGCTTGATGCCCTTTATAACATTTGATAAGGGATCTCTCACGGCGTGATCACCTGCCTCTCATCAGCTGCCTTCTTAGCCATGATGGTACCATGGTCTTTATACTTTTTAAGTATAAAATGTGTAGCGGTGCTGAGTACATTCTCAAGAGTGGAGAGCTTATCCGACACAAAACTGCTCACTTCCTTGATAGACTTTCCTTCAAGCGTAACCAGAAGGTCATACCCGCCACTGATAAGATAAACACTCTTTACCTCGGGATACATATAGATACGCTCTGCTATGCGGTCGAATCCCTGTCCTCTCTGAAGCGTACATCTCACCTCGATAAGTGCCGTAACACTCTCCATCGAAGTCTTCTCCCAGTCTATCATTGTATGATAACCGCAGATAATGCCTTCTTCCTCCATCTCCTTCATCGAAGAGGCCACTTCCTCATCCGCCGCTCCAAGGCGTACCGCCAGCTCATGTACATCAACACGGCTGTCCCTTTCTATATTTTTCAGAATTTCTTCACGTAACATAGTTTATACCTCCTGTTAATTATAGAATCCTTATGAATGAAGCGACGAATTATCTTTACCGCTCCGGGTAAGAAAGCGTTCTACTTCCCCGTATGTGATAAGCCTTTTCTTATCGCTGCTCGTATGCCCGATAAGGGCTGCATCTTTAAAACCTGCTGTCTTAAGCTCGCTTACCACGGCCAGTCCGCATTCCGCATATATCAGATACACACCTTTTGAATCAAGTATATACGGATCTTTATCAAGAGTATTGCATATCTCTATCGTATCCTGAAATACCGGGATATCATACAGCCCTATCCTGAGTCCGCATTTTAACTCTTCGGCTGTATCCCAGAGTGCCGCATTTATCCCGCCTTCACCCAGTTCCCTGACCAGCACCGCTCCGTTTATCGTCGGAAGCTTAAGCTTATCAGCTGTCCTTTTTTCAGCCTTATCTATATATGCGGGAGCATATCTCTTAAGGAGCTCTTCTCTGCACTCCTTTGCCATAAGAGCCGCTGATGCGGCTGCTATACACCCGCTCACCACCAGATCATAAATCACTCCGTCACAGCCTCCTCTGCGGCAGCTGCCGCCTCAGCCTCTGCAGCCGTTACTAGCTCATTGATCCCCGGATAATCCTCATAGCCTTCCGGTACAGACGCCGGGTAAAGCGCCTCAAGAGGCAGATTAAACACGCTCTCCCCGTTATTTACAAAATCATATCCGCCATTCATAAGCCAGGCTGCCGCTTCAGAAAGATTCAGTGTCTGTCCTACCCTGCCAAGCTTAACTTTCGTGATGCCGCCTTCCGTGACCAGCTCCGATCCCGTCATCTCTATATCATAAATACTGCAGTTTAACTGCAGCCAGTTCATGGCCGCTTCCTTATCAAGGCTGATCTCAAGCGGTATATCAAGGCCGCTCAGTTCAATATCCTTATCCAGGGTGTAACTTGCTACCACATCACGTCCGTCTCTTAAATGAGCTGCCTCCTCTATAGCTTCCGGATTTACCCAGTATGCAGAAAGTTCTCTCAAACTGGTCTGTACTTTTTTATCCTGCGCCACACACAGCATAAAAGGAGTATCAAAGATCTTATCCAGATGCTCCGTGACTTTTGCTTTTGCCTCTGCCACGGTCAGATCCGAAACATCTATATCACCGACTCTGGTATTATCAAACAAAAGCATATCATCGACGGCATCTTCTGCCATCGCATTTTCAACACGGCGGGATGTATCCACCTCCTTAACGTGTGTTCGTATGGCATACCAGATGATCAGCCCCAGACACAGCGATGCCATGACAATTGCAACAACGATGTTACTCATACGCTCAGGATCATATTCCGGAGCGACCCGCTTACTTTTCTCTGTCCTCATTTCGACACCTTGCATCCTGTCCGAAAATGATTTAAACTATCATGAGCCGAGAGCCGCTGCGATCGTAGGCAGCACCATGGCCAGAGTAAGTATGATTATGATGATCGTGGTAAAAACTTTACGGTTTTTGTTATTGAACATTTTATTCACCTCGCATTTCGGAGTATATTTTAAATGTTTATGCCGGTTTTAGCAAGCTGTTTTATACTTGTGATCGCCATCGCCATTGCAGGCAAAAAAGGCGAGCAAAGTATGAAAGACAAGCTTGAAAAATTTCAGGAACGGGAACGCGCCGCCAATGAAGTACGAAGGCAGCCCATAGATGATCTGGATTATCTTTCAATACCCGAAGAATTCTTCGATCTTCCCACAGATGATTCGTCGCGCGATGCAGCAGAAGCACGGCGTATTCTCGAAACTCTAAGGGAAGAGAAGATCGTTAACCTTACGGGAATAAGCAATACTGATCTGAAACTCCGCTATGGGGTGGCAAATCTCCCCGATCTTATGAACTTTGACCAGAACTTTACCTCTCTGGTACGTGCCCTGCAGATGTATGCGGCATATCTTAATGAAGCAGGATACTATAAGGAAGCCATATCGGTTCTTGAATATGCAGTAAAGATAAAAAGTGATGTAAGCGCATCATACAGACTACTCGGTAAACTCTACATGAAAGAGGATCAAAGCGATAAGATCGAAGGACTGATCTCTAAAGCACGGGCGCTCAACTCCCCCTTATCCGATCCCATAGTCCGAAGCCTGACCGCACTCATATCAAAGGACTAGGTCCCCATATCAGATTTCTCCACTGCTCAAGCTGCTCTACTGTCAAAAAACCCATTGATGTCCCTACATAGCCAATCTTGTATGAAGCAAACAGCATCGCATCCTTTATCGCGGATGTAGAATCCCCGGTTTCCATATAAAAATGCATGAAGCAGGCCAGAAGGGCATTTCCGGCGCCTGCGGTATTAACAACTTCATTTGTTTTTACGGTATTATAGTGAACATTTATATTTCTCTTCCTGTCATAAAGGACAAGACCCTTTGCACCCTGTCCGAGTATTATTATCTCGGTACCGTATTTATCCGCTATGCTCCTGACAAAAGTGAAAGGATCCTCGGTTATCGTATCATCACTGAAGTAGAGCACTGATGCCGCATTCAGAAAATCTTCATTATACTGTTCTTTTTCACGTCTGAACTCATGGATGTTCACAGTCAGCGGTTTACTAAAACGTGATGCCACTTCTATGAACGGACGGCAGAAATTCGCATTGGAAAGCATTACCATATCACTCTGCGCAACGCAGGGAGGCACCATCGACATATCATAGCTGATCTCTCTCAGATCCTTTATATCCTCAAAGATCTGCTGTTTTCTTTCCCTGTCGCACAGAATAACCTGCATGGGGATATGTTCAACCAAAGGCAGGATATAATCCGTAGATATACTGAACTTACGTTCTTCAGGATTGATCAGGCTCATATCCTGATGTCTGCCCACAACAGACATCAGCTTTACATCATCCCCCAGCCAGGTAAGCGCAAGGGCTTCATTATAAGCATCTCCGCCCGCAGAGATATGAATGGAATTAGGCGCGCTCGTCATCGGAACATACCCCACGGGGATCTTATCAACATTGACTATCGTTTCGACCTGCGTTATGCCCGCTACAACAAACCTGCTCATAATATCGCCCCTTTCCCTGCCTGTATTGCTTTAATACATATCCAGCATATCAAAAGTACTTCTCATCTCTTCAGCGCTTTCATCCGGAAGTCCCAGTGTCTCAAGCGCATCAACTAATTTATTGAGATCACAGTCTCCAAGATAAGGAAGTATTTCCATTGTACTGTTGATCTTCACGCTCTGCTTGTTGGTAGGGAATTCTATATCACCGGCTTTCGAAAGCTTGATATTATAGCTGATCCCTATCTGCCTGTCTCCTTTTTTCTCTATATACATCTCATTCTTTACATCAAGATCGTTTCTTTGAGTGCTGATAACAAGGTCTCCTTCCAGAATGTCCATGATATCATCTGCCACATCATCATTTGCTTTATCACGGATAAAGTCGCAGACAGGTTCCATATCCATACGGAAAGTACCGCCCTTGTCACTGATATTCTCGACTGAAAAAGGCACTTCTATCTCTTCGTCATCATTTATCATGATGGTACCTTCCATGCTTATGCCGGACACTCCTGCTTTGCCTGTACCGGTAAATGCAAAAAGATCTTTTTTGCCGGACGTACCGCTGAACTCAAACCATACCTTGGTACCTTTCCGTATATACCCTGCTAATAGTTCATCTTTAGACTCTACTGCACTGATACCTATGATATTGCCCTTATTATCCACATAGATATACAGATCAGGTTCAGCATCAGCTTCAAAATCATCCAGTTTCTGCTCTGCATTTTCCAGAGATTCTATCATCTCATCCCACATTTCATCAGGATCGACATCCTGTCCCATGGAAGCCTCTTTCACGAAATTGTAGAACATATCTTCAAGATCATCGTCATTCCTGATCTCATCGATGAGAGCTAATGTTATTGCTTTCTGAAGCTCCTCATCCATAGTAAAACTCAGCACTGTACATTTAATGCTCTCCCCGTTTACAGTAAAGGTGTCATTGCTCATATCCACATCTTCTATCTGGTCGAGCATGGCATCTATGTACCTGTGATACATGCTCTTCATAACCTTTGGTGAAGGGAGAGAATTCACAGTTTTATTCCCGCCGCCGAGTAACTGATTTACCATATCAAGTTCATCGTCTTTAAGGAAATTGCTGAGCTTCACCGATGCATAATCTTCATTGACCTGCGGCATACGTAAATAAGCCGTCGATTTGGCAGTATCATACATCTCCTCTATGGTAAGTATCGGCTCCTTATCCTTAAGCTGGACTGCCTGCATAGCGCTTAATCCGCCATCCCCCTGCTGGAATTCAAACTTAAGTGCTATATCACGCCATGCATCAAGACGAATATCGTCAAGCTCATCATCATCCCAGTAATATGAATATCTTCTGGCTGATTTGATCGCCTCGGTAATACCGTCTTCAGCCACTTCAAGCATATCTTCAGACATCTGAAGACGTATTTCGCCTTCCGTCTTCATATCTCCAAGCTCATTCATCTGCTCAAAAGCAGCTTCGTAACCGTCAAAAGCCTTATCCCAGGGCTGTTTATCCACTACGTATTTCAGATACTCTTCAGGAGTTTTGCTGGATTTGGCGATATTATTTGCGATAACATCCCTCATCAGGAATGTGATCAATCCCCCGGCTATAAGAAGCAGCACAACAAGAGCCACCACAAGAGGCCATATCTTTATCTTTTTCTTAGGTGGTTCCTCTGCCGGCGGAGTCGGCATAAATACAGGCTGCATATACTCCGAACGATCGCCCGTATCATTTGAAAACAAAGGCTTCACCGGAGCCGTTCCCTGATCCTGCGCTCCCATGGGCCCAGACGTTACCCCCTGTCCCGTAACTGCACCCCCGGGCGCTGTCATGCTCTGATCTGCAATACCTGACATCTCCGGTGCTGCCGGTACGGCAGGTATATCCGTTGCTGCGGATACGTCCGGTGCATCAGGCACAAGCGGATCCTGCGGTGTATTGGTCATATTCTGATCTTCAAAATTTTCCATGATCATCTCCTCCCAAAATTTTTGACTCCGGTGACCACAATATATGTAAATCATCAAAATACAATAGTCCATATAATTATATGCTTGCGAAAAAACCTTGTCAATCTTGCAGTACAGACAGCTTTATGTTAGAATGTGATTCCGTTGAGATACAGAATAAAGAAAGGATTTAATGATATGTTCGGTTTCGGTAAAAAAAATGAGAAAAAAACTGTTGAAAACGAAGTGAAGAATGACGATCAGAAAACCGGTGATGAAAAGGTCGTTATCACAAAAGATATGCTCGTTACTGATGCCATGATGCTCAATCCGAATCTTGCTCCGGTACTCATGGAGGCAGGAATGTACTGCTTTTCCTGTCCCGCATCCATGGGCGAGACAATAGAAGAGGCTGCCATGGTTCATGGCTTTGATGTTGACGATATCCTTGAGGCGGTAAACAGGCTGGATAAAGAAGCCGCAGAAGAGTAAAAGCATTTTTCATTTTTTAATCTTAATACAGGATTTCAGAATAATAAAAGCTGTATCTTACGATACAGCTTTTTTATACTATACATATATATGACACTTACGTTAGATCGACAGCTTACTTACTGCATTCCGGAAATAACCGGATGATCAGATCACTTTTTCTTTGCAGCGGGCTTCTTTGCAGCAGGCTTTTTTGCAGCGGGTTTAGCTGCTGTCTTTGCGGGTTCTGCCTTCTTCTCAGCAGCCTTTACAGGTTCAGCTTTCTTCTCTTCTGCCTTGAGAGCTTCCTTTACAGGCTCTGCCTTCTTCTCAGCAGGTTTAGCTGCTGACTTTGCAGGAGCCTTCTTTGCGGCAGGCTTAGCTGCTGCCTTTGCAGGAGCCTTCTTCTCAGCAGGCTTAGCTTCTGCTTTGCTTACAAGTTCCTTGATAACTGCAGCTTTTTCAACATCACCGATGATATTGATAACGCTCTCATCAGCTTTTCCATCCAGATAAGCAATGAAATCATTACCGTCAGCTACTACCTTTGCATCATGGTCAAAATACTCATAAGGAGCAACTTCGATCTTGCCTTCCTTAACTGCAACATAAAATGCGCCTTCACCTTCGCCGGTAATATCTACCTGAACTGCGGCTTCACTCTTGGCCTTTAACTTTGTGGCCTTCTTGCTAACATAGCTCACAATCTCTTCGTAAGTCATAGTCTTCTACTTTTCCTCCCTTAAAAAACCTCATGCGCCGTGCTATGGCACTACCGGCACCCTCATATTACCTGTAACAATATAACGCTTTTTTCTCATATCGTCAAGATTTTCTTAAATTTTTGTAAAATTTCACCAATAAAAACAGATATGTTACCATAGCCCATGATCATATTGTAAGCATAGAAAAAGCTCTCCCCTTTAAGGAGAGAGCCTTCATCTGATCTCCTGTTTTCTTACTCTTCGGAAATAGCCCCTACAGGACATACACCTGCGCAAGAGCCGCAACTGATGCAGGTATCGGGATCTATCTCATACTTTCCGTCTCCTTCATTGATAGCACCTACAGGGCATCCGCCTGCACAGGTACCACAGGAAACGCAACTGTCATTGATCACAAAAGCCATTTTTCTTACCTCCTGTTTTTATTATCCACCGCTGTATACGGTCATATATCACATTTGCTATTCTATCATAAGCATTATGGTTAGTGGTACAAAATCATTGTTAGCAGTTTTTAACCGGTTCATCCCTCCGGATTTATCTCTTCACGGCGCTTTCGCACTCCGTCCAGTATTACCTTTTTCTTCTCTATGGCTTCGGCCTGTGTCATCGCCGGAACATCCTTAAGCCTGTACTCGATGCCCAGTTTTTCGTACTTCGGAATACCCATTGTATGATAAGGGAGCACATCCAGGGCTTTCAGATTGCTGAGACCGCCGATAAAATAACCAAGGTCATAGAGATACTTATCATCATCAGTGATACCCGGTACAAGTACATGACGGATCCATACATCAACATGTTTTTCATCAAGATATTCTGCAAAGGCAAGTATCCCGTCATTAGGCTGTGCGGTAAGCCACTTATGCTTTTCAGGATCGATATGCTTGATATCGAGCATCACCAGGTCTGTCTTCTCCATAAGCTTATCCAGAGTTTTATTATACTCCGTATCCCCCGGATGATACATTATACCCGATGAATCGATGCAGGTATGTATGCCTTTTTCTTTTGCCAGTGTGAAAAGCTCCAGGAGAAAATCCACCTGCATAAGAGGCTCCCCGCCCGTAACCGTGATGCCTCCGCCTTCGTAAAAGCCCTTGTTCCTTTCATACTGTTCTATCAGTTCCGAGGCTTCCGTAGGCGTTCCGCCCGTAGGATCCCAGGTATCGGGATTATGGCAATATGCACACCTCATCGGGCATCCCTGCAAAAATATCACAAAACGGACACCCGGTCCGTCAACCGTTCCGAAACTCTCTGTTGAATGTATCCTTCCCTTTATACTCATTCCACACCTCTTTTTATGATTTCTATGCACATGCGTCCGTTATGATAAGGGCATTTCCACGGCTCGACTATAGGCCGTTTTGCGGGGTCGGGATCTCCGTCCGGACTCACCGCCGAAAACCACTCACTGCCCTGTCTGTGGTCTATGGAATATGTTTTTATGAATTCCCATTCAGCCAGTGCCGCATCAAGAAAATCTCTCTGCGAACTGTCTTTCTGATATGCATTGACAAAGCCGATAAGCGTTTCCGCCTGTACCCACCATATACGATCGGTATTGACCACACCTCTGTCACATTCATTTGCCAGAGAACGCCCGTCAAATGCCGTTTTCTTTACATTACGGGCAAGGTCCTCCGTGATGGGACTCAGCTTATCCGTATACTCACGGTCATTAAGTATCTCAAGTCCCCTGTCTATAAGCCAGGATGTCTCTATATCATGACCATATGAATACAGATCTATCAGGGAATTGTATTCATGATCAAAGAACACTTCCTGTCTGTGAAGCCCGGGGTTATAGATCTTCCGGGCAAAACAGTCCAGGATCCGGCGCAGACACTCTGCCACTTTTTCGTTCTTATCTACCCGGTACAGCTCCGTATAGGCTTCAAAAACATGGAGCAGCGTATTCATGGTACGTTCTGCCATAACACCGTTTTCGGAAAGCTTATCATTGCCGGCAGGTCTGAAGCACTCATCAAAAGCTTCAAGATAACCGCCCTCATCACGGCATCTGTTTTCTATTATATCAAATAAGCCGTATGCTTCCTTAAGCGCCTGTTCATCACCGCAGGCATCATAATAGGAAGAAAGCGCATATATGGCAAAAGCCTGATTATATGTATGCTTTGTGGTATCCACCGGTTTTCCGTCGTAGCTCATCGACCAGTACACACCGCCATTTGTTCTGTCAAGGCAGTGATCACGGAGAAACTCGTAACCGTGGCGTGCCTCATCCAGAAGCGATTCGTCTTTTAAGCACATATAAGCATTGGAAAAAAACCAGGTTATACGGTTATTAAGTATACAGCCCTTTACCGCTTTCTTATCAAGGTTCAGATCAAAGTCAAGCCAGCCGTAATAGCCGCCATACTCATCATCTCTTAATCCTTTCCAGAAAGGGATTATGTGGTCTGTAAGCTCCTTTTTTACTTCAGCGATCATTGACACGTCAGTTATCCTCTCTCCTCATAAGTCCTTACGAAGCGGTCATTCTGTCCCGTCAGCTTAAACGAACCCTGTACCATATAATGCTTTGCTTCGGTCTTATTATGTGCGACCATAGATGATTTAGCGGATGATACCCTGATAAATGCAATGATCAGCGATAACACAGCTGCGCCTATCAGGAATACCGGATCGGAACTCATGATAAATACAGCCGCAAGCTCTGTGATTATAAGTGAAATGATCAGTGTGATCATGAACATTTTGGATGCCTTGCCCTGATCCACAGGCATATCGCCCGTAACCTTACCGGTCTGTCCGTTAACGGCAAAGGTATACTGTCCGCCGTTCCAGCGTGTGGTGAGCATCCATACGGGAAGCATGCAGTAGCTTATATTACCGTTACTGATATGGACATTGCAGGACTCGGTATTAACACTGTCATAATTCTTGACGGTTTCACGCACCGCCTGCTCTGTAGTATTGCGGATACGTTTATCCACCCTCTCTTTTACATCATCCGGCGATTCATCATATTTGTTAGCCAGATATCCCGAAAAATATGCCGAATTGTAATTTGTTATCTTGGAATAATCAAAGGGTTCGATGGAATCCATGTATTCATCCTTCATCTCCTTTGCACCGTCTGCAGGTACTTTTTCGTAACGCATCTTGGCAGAACGGCTTACCGCATACTCTTCCACTTCTTTCCAGTTTTCGGTCTTCTCGGTCCCGTTATCGTTCACTTTCTTTGTGAAAGTCCTTTTTACTTTTGTTGCCTTATAAAAACCGTTCCCCTGTACATCACAGTCGAAAAGCCAGAAAGGAACATAGACACCCTGGATCTTTTCCATACGGTTGTTGCTGACAAATTCATCCGGTATAAGCTGCTTGCCGCTGTAGAATTCCTTCATCTTGTTCATTGCGGTATCTTTATTTACAGAGAACGGTATGATACCGTCCGGAAGGTTCATACCCTCAAACGTAGACTGGACTATAGCAGGGTTGCCGCAATAAGGGCATTCCGTAGCTCCCACCTGGCCGTCACTTACCATCACGGCACCACAGGCTTTGCATTCCCACTCTGCCATTCCCTGGGCACCCGCATCCAGAGTCTGTCCCTGGACCTGTGACCAGTCCGTCTTCTCCTCTTTTTTCATGTCGTTTGCGGAAAACTGCGACATATCAAACTCGCTCTCGCAGTATACGCAGACCATCTTCTGTACATCCCCGCGGAATTCCAAAGGTCCCGTACAATTCGGGCACTGGTATTCCTGTAATTTATTTTCTGCCATGTTCCCCTCCTTTTGATCTTATATAAGATAAAATCACCTTGATTATCATACCATAATTGCCCAAAAAGTGTAAACAAAAAACATTTGCAAATTCGTCGTATACGATATAGAATGTTAGCGTTAACGAACCGGTGATACAGTGAACAAAACATGGAGGTGCACTATGCCGAAGGATCCGAACATGCTGTTAAGCTTTGTAAACACACAGCTGCGGGATAATTATGAAAATCTTGAAGACCTTGCAGCGGCGTACGGGACCGATCCCGGAGAGATAAGTGAGAAGCTTTCATCCATCGGCTATACATATGACGAGGCACTCAAACGCTTCATCACCAAATAAAATTAAGGAGAAAAAAAATGAAACAAAGACCTGTTGTATTAATGGTACTCGACGGCTACGGACTTTCCGACAATAAAGAAGCCAATTCCATAGCCATCGCCAATACTCCCGTAATGGATAAGCTCGAAGCCGAATGCCCCTTTGTCAAGGGTTATGCTTCCGGCCTTGCAGTCGGACTTCCCGACGGGCAGATGGGTAATTCCGAAGTAGGCCACATGAACATCGGTTCCGGCCGCATCATCTATCAGGACCTTACCCTTATCACCAAATATATCGAGGATGGCGTATTCTTTAAGAACGAGGAACTGCTCCGTGCGATCGATAACTGCAAAAAGAACAATTCCGACCTGCATGTATGGGGTCTGTTATCCGACGGCGGTGTCCATAGCCACAATACACATCTCTATGCCATACTTGAGCTCTGTAAAAAGGAAGGTTTCGAGCGCGTTTATCTTCATCCTTTCTTTGACGGACGTGATACCCCTCCGGCATCCGGAAAGGATTATCTCCAGGAACTTGTAGATAAGACAAAAGAGATAGGTGTCGGAAAAGTAGCTTCTCTTTCCGGCCGCTATTATGCAATGGACCGTGATAACAACTGGGATCGTATCCAGAAAGCCTATGACAGCCTTGTACTTGGAGAGGGCGTAAAGGCTACCGATCCCGTGGCTGCCATGCAGGCTTCATATGATGAAGGCGTGACTGACGAGTTTGTTCTGCCGACGGTTATCACCGATGAGGCAGGAATGCCCCTTTCACTGGTAAAGGCCAACGATTCCGTGATCTTCTTCAACTTCCGTCCGGACCGCGCAAGAGAGATCACAAAAGCTTTCTGCTTTACCGATGACGATATCGCTGCCCAGAGCGGAGATGCTTCCGATACAAAATGCATCAAGTTCTTAAAGCGCGCAAACGGCTTCATGCCCCTTACCTATGTATGCTTTAAGGATTATGATGAAACCATCCCCAACAAATATGTCGCATTTAAGAAAGAAGAGATCGTTAATACCTTCGGTGAATACCTTGCAAACAACGGTCTTAAGCAGCTGCGTATCGCGGAAACCGAAAAATATGCCCATGTAACCTTCTTCTTTAACGGCGGTATCGAGGAGCCCAACAAGGATGAAGACCGTATTCTTGTCAATTCCCCTGCTGTGGCAACTTATGACTTAAAGCCCGAGATGAGCGCTCCCGAAGTAAGTGAAAAACTGGATGAGCAGATCACCTCCGGAAAATACGATGTGATCATCATAAACTTCGCTAACCCCGACATGGTAGGACACACCGGCGTTCTGGATGCTGCTGTAAAAGCCGTGGAACGTATCGATCAGTGTGTAGGCGCTGCAGTGGAAGCTGTAAAGAAGATGGACGGCGTACTCTTCATATGCGCGGATCACGGAAACTGTGAACAGATGATAAATTACGAAACTGGTGAACCTCACACGGCTCATACAACCAACCCCGTGCCTTTCATCCTTTACAATTACGATCCCGCTTATACGCTTCGTGAAGGCGGACGTCTCTGCGACATAGCTCCCACCCTGCTTCAGATCATGGATCTGCCCCAGCCCAAGGAGATGACAGGAGAATCATTACTTATAAAGAAATAAATAAGGGACCCTGTCCCTGTAAAAAAGGTGCCTGATCACTAATATCAGGCACCTTTTTTTGTATGCAGACTATCTGCCGTACAAAGTAAAAATGACAGTGATTAAACTGTCATTTTCAGAGAAGGTATTTCTTTCTAATGGGGTTATAGCAAAAAACTATAAAATGTATTGGGGGTTACATGTTGCATTATATCAAATATAAGGATTTAGTCTATTCTCAAAAATCACAAATTTTACAATAGATTTGACCTTTTTTTGTGTAAAAGTTGCAATTCTTCTTCGCTAAGTTCTCTGTACTCCCCTTCAGACAGGCTTCCGTCAAGCTCAAGAGCGCCTACCGACAGGCGTTTCAAGTATATTACCTCCTTGCCGCGGGCAAGGAGCATTCTCTTTATCTGGTGATATTTTCCCTCGTTTATAGTGATGACGGCCTTACAAACATCATCCAGGTCTATCTCTAAAACCGCCGGTTTAAACGCCGTACCATCCGATAATACAAGTCCCTCTCCGAAAGCTTTTACATCATCTTCATCCATCGGCTTATCCGTACAGAGAAGATATCGTTTGTCTACATGATGCGAAGGTGCCATAAGTTCATGACACAGAGCACCGTCATCGGTTATAAGCAGCAGACCTACGGTATCCTTATCAAGCCTCCCCACAGGAAACAGCTTTTTCCTTATCTTTTCCGGAAAAAGATCCAGTACGGTCTCCTGCTTATCATCCTCTGTTGCAGTGATAAGCCCTCCGGGCTTATTCAGCATAAAATAAAAATGATCCCGATACGTAACGGGATCACCGTTACATTCAACCGTATCGTGATCATTTACAGCCATAGAAGGATCGGACGCTTTATTTCCGTTTACCCTTACCAGTCCTTTTCTTATCAGCTGCTTCACCTGAGAGCGGCTTCCCACACATGCATCCGCAAGATACTTATCAAGCCTCATTTAAGCCTCCTTAAAGAGCGCCTCGAATTCCTCCCTGTTTATACGTTCCTTCTCTATAAGAAGCGCTGCACAGGAATGGAGTATATTCATATTCTCTTCAAGTATGCGTCTGGCTTCGGTATAGCATTCATCAACTATACGCTTGACTTCGGCATCTATCTCAGCAGCCTTTTTCTCGCTGGTCGTCTTGGCATGGGCAAGATCCCTGCCTATGAAGACCTCATTATCATCATCCTCATAACATATAGGTCCAAGCGATGACATACCAAAGCGGGTTACCATGCTGCGGGCTATCTTTGTAACCTTCTTGATATCCGCCGAGGCACCGGTGGATACATCTTTAAAGATGATCTCCTCAGCTATACGTCCGCCTAAGGATACCATAAGCTGCTGGCGGAGCTGCTCCTTCGTCTGATGCATATCGTCATTATCAGGTACAGGCATCATATATCCCGCTGCACCTTCACCGGTAGGGATCACGGATACGGTATATACGGCACCGGTCAGCGGCAGGAGATGCATAAGGATCGCATGTCCCGACTCATGATAAGCCGTGATCTTTTTATCCCTCTCCGTGATAACGTGACTGCGCTTTTCAGTTCCTATACCTACCTTTATAAAGCTCTTTTTTACATCCTCATCATTTAAGAAGGCTCTGTTCTCCCTTGCAGCTTTTATCGCAGCCTCATTAAGAAGATTCTCAAGATCGGCACCGGAAAAACCTGAGGTGCTCCTTGCAACCTGCTTAAGGTCTATATCATCTCCTATGGGCTTGTTCTTCGCATGAACCTTAAGTATCTCCTCACGTCCCTGCACATCAGGCAGGCTGACGGTGATCTTACGGTCAAAACGTCCCGGACGCAGGATGGCCGGATCAAGGATATCAACACGGTTTGTAGCCGCCATGACTATAATGCCCTCATTAGCTTCAAAACCGTCCATCTCAACAAGCAGCTGGTTCAGCGTCTGCTCACGCTCATCATGGCCGCCACCCATTCCGGCTCCACGCCTGCGCGCTACCGCATCTATTTCATCAATGAACACTATACAGGGTGCATTTTTCTTCGCATCGGCAAACAGATCCCTTACACGGCTGGCACCCACACCAACAAACATCTCAACGAAATCGGATCCCGATATGGAAAAGAACGGTACCTTTGCTTCACCTGCGATAGCCTTGGCAAGAAGCGTCTTACCTGTACCCGGACGCCCTTCCAAAAGAATTCCCTTTGGTATCCTTGCTCCCAGAGCCGTATATTTTCCCGGATCCTTTAAGAAATCCACAACCTCATCGAGGTCATCTTTCTCTTCTTTCAGCCCCGCTACATCTTCAAAAGTAACCTTTGATTCCGTTACCATCTGGGCACGGCTCCTGCCGAAGTTCATCATCCTTGCATTTGCTCCGCCACCGCCGGCATTCTGACTGCTCATCATGTTACTGAAGAAGAATACAAAGATTATCAGAACGATAAGGCTTGGAAGAACATACATCACAAACCAGTTATCCTCCGGTACATCTTCTATCTTTACGTTGATACCCTTGCTGCGTGCCTCCTTTTCTATCTCCCGGACGTCCGTAGCATTAAAGCTGCGCGTAACATAGTCACTGGTGAGAACATATACCGTACCGGTAGGAACTTCTTTGTTCTGCTCAATGGTAAGACTTATCACTTTGCCTTCATTAACAGATCTTACATAGTCATCATAGGTATAATTACTCCCTCTCTTGGTAGAGAAACTGATCCATATGGCACCTGCCAGCAAAATAATGATAAACAAGAAAATCAAACTATAACCAGATCTTTTCATTATCCTGTATATACTCCTGAAAATGCTTATAATACCGACAAAAACATTGCCTATTATATACGTAATTGATATTTTTCGCAAGTGCAAAAGGATTCACCGGACATGTGCAGGGCAATTCTTATATATAGATTTTATTATCTGTTTTCATACTATATGCTGTGGTTGACAGTACAAGTTTAAACGGTTTATTATATCTGTATATTATGTAAACGGAGGGTATTCTTTGGCTTCATCCCGCAAAAAAAAGAATGATGTCGCTTTCCGGCGTGAAAAAAAAGGCGGACGACTGGGAATACTGATGGCCCTTTTTATTTTCGGTACCTTCGTTTCCATGTTCAGCTATAACAGTTATACCCTTGAAAAACAGCAAAAACAGCTTGACCGCGAGATGGCTCTGCTCGAAGAGAAGCTGAACTCCGAAAAAGAACGCGAGATTTATCTGGCGGAATTCGAGACCTATACCCACACAAAAAAATATGCGGAACAGGTTGCCAAAGAAAAGCTGGGCTATGTTTACAAAGGCGAGATAATCTTTAAGAAGGATAAATGATAATGGATCTGAAGGATAGAGTCCAAAGATTCATCGATGAGCAGGGGCTTATCGGAGCGGACGATACCGTTTTATGCGGGGTGTCCGGCGGTGCCGATTCCCTCTGCTTATTTATTTTACTGCATGAATTATACAAAGACAGCAGTGTTTCTCTTCATGTGATGCATATCCACCACCATTTAAGGGAAAGCGCCGATGCCGACGCGGATTTTGTCCGCTGTATGTGCAATGATCTGTCAGTACCGTTCAGCCTTAAAGATGTGGATGTCGAAAGCTTTGCCCGTGAGATCCGCGGCTCAACCGAGGAAGCTGCCAGGATACTGCGTTACAGGGCTTTCGAGGATAAACTAAAGGAGCTCGAGAGCAGGCCTTCAAAACGCTGCCTTGCCGTTGCACACAATATGAATGATGACGCAGAGACAGTTCTGCACAATCTTTTCCGCGGAAGCGGCCTTAAAGGTTTAGGCGGGATACGTCCGATGCAGGATAAGGGGGAATACAGGCTTATACGCCCGCTGCTTGATATCCCCCGCAACGATATCGAAGAATTTCTCAGAAATAAGGGCATTGCATGGTGTACGGATGAGACAAATCTGGGTGATGATTATGCAAGAAACCGCATCAGACACAATCTTCTGCCACTGGCTGTCTCACAGATAAACGAAGGTGCTGTTTTGCATATCCATAAGGCAGCTTCCACCCTCTCATCGGCTGAAGACTACATCTCCATTCAGCTCGATGAAGCTTTCCGCTCCTGTATCGAAGATTGCGCCGACGGGATAAGAATAAACAGGGCTGCTTTTTCAGACCTGCATCCTTACCTTAAGAAACGTCTGGCCCTTAAATGTCTGGAATATGTCAGCGGCTATGCAAAAGACATCACCGGAACACATGTAGAACTGCTGTGCGGTCTGTTTTCCCTTCCTGCAGGCAAGATGCTGGATATGCCCCATAAACTGCATGCGCTGCGGTATAAAGAGTATGTGGAACTGGTCAGGAAGTGATATATTCGAACATATTATCCGCATCTTCCTTGCGGATACTCTCCTGAATACTTAAAACCTTTACCTTTGTCTCCCTGTTTCCGAAGGCTATGCATATCACATCTCCTTCTTTTACCTCAGCAGAGGCTCTGGCCACTTTGTCATTTATCATAACACGGCCTGCATCGCAGGCCTCGTTAGCCACCGTACGCCGTTTGATAAGTCTAGATACTTTCAGATATTTGTCCAGTCTCATAATGATCTCCGTAGACTCTGTGCATAAAAACAGGGTGCACCAAACGCGCACCCTGCATAAAAAGCGTTACTATTATCTATCAGCCGATAGCATCCTTGAATGCCTTGCCTGCCTTGAACTTGGGTGCCTTGGAAGCAGCGATCTTCATGGTAGCGCCGGTCTGGGGATTACGTCCGGTACGTGCGCTTCTCTTGGTAACTTCGAAAGTACCGAAGCCAACAAGCTGAACCTTGCCGCCCTTCTTAAGCTCCTTGGTAACAGTCTCAGTGAATGCTCCTAATACTGCATCTGCATCCTTCTTTGAAATGCCGGCCTTCTCTGCGATGGCTGCTACTAATTCTGTCTTGTTCATTTTACTAAATCCTCCTACAAATGTGTTTATATGTATCCTTCCTCAAAAGGTACGTATTCCTTTATATTAGTTTTTACCCTATTTGTCAATACTTTGCTACAACATAATGTGATTTTACGGGCTTTTTTCGCAAGCTATGGTGGTTTTATACTGTATTTACGGGGATTTTTGTTAAGTTTGCATATTGAAATCCCCGAATTCATCAGCCTATAGGCATCAGCTCCGAGAAGGAGTAATTCACATCCTTCTGTTCCCCGTCCATGGTAATGGTGTAACTCCTGGTCTGGAAACCTTCCTTACGAAGAGTGACTATACAGCTTCCTTCAGTTTTCTTAAAGGATATCGGAGTAAGACCAATATAAACACCATCCTTATACACCTCAACTCCTTCGGGAGCATCGATATACACCCTGTATTCTCCGGGAGTAATGACATTTCCGCTGCTGCCGCCGTTTTCTCCTTTTCCGTTATCTGAACTCATCCTGCCGTCTTCATATACACTGTTATCTCCGCCCTCCGGAGCGGTCCCATCAGAGGTATTACCTGATGATCCGTTCTCCGAAGCAGAATCCCCTGAAACGGCAGCGGGAGAAACTTCGGGAGCAGGACTTGGAGAAGGGCTTGGTGAGGGAGACGGTTCCTGTACACTGTTTTCGGATGCAGCCGCTAAAGAAGGACCGCCCTTTTCAAGAACTACCGATAATCTGGCCGCATCCTGGGCTACACGTATATAGCGTGTCACAGTATTGTAACCGTCTGCGCCGGCGATCATCCGGTGTATGCCGTAACTTAAGCTGACATCTTTTGCCGTATCGATCGCGGTTCCGTCGATAAGTATCTGCGCATCCTCCGGAGTACATACGAACTGCACCTTTCCATATTTGGGAGCACTCACATACCTGGAGATATCCATGCTGACTTCCTGCCCTTTTCCTACGCTTATCTGGAATGTACCCGCACTTCCCTTATTGGATACCGTTACATCATATGTACCGACAGGTACGGCAAGCAGCATTTCGTGGCTGATCTGATATACCTTATTATCACCTATCTCTATAAAGCCGCCGACAAAATACTCATCATTCTCAAGCCGCAGGTAACCATGACCGTTCTGGACGCTTATGGAATATACCGTATGTCCCATACCGCATACCATAAGCTTATCCACCGCATTAAGATCCATTGCTTCTCCAGGTCCGTCAGCAGTGAGTATCACGGCATTCTGGTCCATGGTATAATTCTCACCCATTAAGAAGATCTGTCTGGAACCGTCCGTTACCAGAAGATTTTCCACATCATTATATGCAAAGGCTTCTCCGTTAACCTGCAGGCTGTTTAAACGCTTCCGGCCCTTCATAAAACTTATATCCACAAGCGATCCGCGTTTCAGCTGATCCAGGGCAATAGGCTGGGCATATTTATCTTGATAAGGAGTTGCCCCGTCATAATTAAGGGTATAGTATTTCCCCACTTCCATATTATAAAAGCGTATGGTCTTCTGCTCTTTATCACATCCCACATATATAGCCGTATCCAGCGAATCATAATTTCCGGGCGTAGCAGGCATAAAGCCGGTATCCTCATAACCCGACTGGACTTCTCCGCCGGCACCGGGTACGGTGCAGCCTGAAAAAGCCAGCATAAGGCCAATTATGAAAATAACATACCTAAGCTTTCTTTTCATAAACATAATGCTCCAGAAGATATTGTCTGTCATTGTGTTCCGGCTCATCCAGGACATCCTCAAGCATTTCTGCCAGGATACGCCCCATATCGGGTCCCGGTTTTATTCCCGCGTCCATCAGGTCATGTCCGCCAACAGCCAGATCCTTTATGCTTATACATTGCTTTTTAGCCAGTATCAGAGGGTATTGTTCCCTGAGCTTTGCTATACGGGCCAGCTTTTCCTCCCGCATAAATGTACTCTGCGCCAGGCAGTCAGCCTCCTGAACATAAAAGATATACGGAAAACATTCTTCACCCATTCTGTTCATGGCACGCCGCACAGATCTTTCATCCGTATCATAACGGTCCTCATGATTTTCCACAAGGCGCACCACTTTTTTTATGGTATCGTTATCATATTTAAGACGGCGAAGGATCTCCTCAGCCATCTTTGCACTTCCGTGAGGATGCCCTTTAAAATGTGCCACTCCGTCTTCATCAACAGTCTTATATTCCGGCTTTGCTATATCATGAAACAGCATCGTAAGACGCAGTATCCGTAATGCACGCGTATACTCACCGGCAAATTCTTTTTTCAGAAGCTCCGTATTGATGCTCATCAGCGAATGAAGAAGATGCTCACCTACGGTATACATATGGTGGGGATTTTCCTGGGTAGCAGTCATCGTCACATCCCATTCGGGAAGAATGTATTTCGTTAGTCCGCTTTCGTAAAAAAGCTTAAACCTGTACGGATGTTCACTTATCAGCAGCTTTTCCGCCTCAACTCTTATACGCTCCGCACTTACAAATCTGATATTCGGTGCCAGCTCCTTAATGGCATTCCAGGTATCATCCTCTATCACTGCATCCAGCTGGGCGGAAAAGCGTATGGCGCGCATCATACGTAATGCATCCTCCGTAAAACGCTCCTTCGCATCTCCCACACAGCGTATCACACCGGCTTTCAGATCGTCTATACCGCCATGCATATCCACAATGCCCGCACCGGGAGAATAAGCCATGGCATTAACGGTAAAATCCCTGCGCTTTAAGTCCTCTTTAAGGCTGGCGGTAAACTCCACTTCCTTCGGATGTCTGCAGTCCTCATATACACCGTCGATACGATAGGTTGTAACCTCAAAGCCCTGCTGTTCATGGTTTTCCCGCATCAAAACAGTTACCGTTCCGTGCTGTATGCCGGTATCCACGGTACGCTTAAATACGGCCTTCACCTGTTCGGGAAGAGCCGAAGTCGTGATATCCCAGTCGCAGGGAGTTCTGCCAAGGATAAGATCCCTGACACATCCGCCCACTATATATGCTTCATATCCGGCATCATTCAGCAGCCCGATTATCTTAAGCGCCCCTGCCGGTATCTTATCATCAAAATTATCAAAATTCATTTATTGCCTCGATCACCCTTCCCTGTTCTTCTTCTGTTATCCCGTTATACATAGGGATGGAAAGAACCGTCTTTGCGTATTCCTCAGTGATCGGAAGGTCCCCTTCCTTATATCCGAGGAAAGCATACGCTTTTGAAAGATGTGGTGGTATGGGATAGTGGATTATGGTATCCACTCCTCTGTTCTTCAGATGTTCCGCCAGGGCATCCCTTTCCTTACAGCGTATCACATACTGATGATATACATGATCCGCGCCATCCCTTACGGCGGGCTTTATCACTTTAGGATTATCTATAGCTTTATCATACAATGCGGCAGCGGCTTTTCTTTCCCCAGTAAGTTCTTTTATATGTGAAAGCCTTACTTTCAGCAAAGCTGCCTGTATCTCATCCAGTCTGGAATTAACACCAAGCTCTTCATTATGGTAACGGACACTGCTGCCGTAGTTCCGCAGCTGTCTGATACGTGCACAGTACTCTTCACTGTCCGTTACTACCGCTCCTCCGTCACCGAAGCAGCCGAGATTTTTAGACGGATAAAACGAAAAACATCCGATATCCCCTATCGATCCGCTTATCTTCTCTCCGGCATAAGCTCCATGTGACTGGGCACAGTCCTCAATGAGCCTGAGTCCGTGCTTATCACACAATGACTTTATCTCTTTCATCCTCGCCGTTTGTCCGTACAGATGCACAGCCATGACAGCCTTCGTACGCTCCGTTATATGAGGTTCTATCCGGGTCGGATCCAGCTGATAATATTCATCAGGCTCAACGAATACCGGCTTTCCTCCGGCGGCGCTGATGCCCATGGCACTTGCAATGAAAGTGTTGCCCTGAACTATCACCTCATCCCCTTCCGAGATGCCTGCTGCCCTGCACGCTAAAGTCAGCGCATCAAGACCGTTTCCGCAGCCCACTGCGTATTTGCTTCCTATATATGATGCAAAAGCTTCTTCAAAGCTCTTAAGTTCCTCACCAAGAATATACCAGCCGCTTCGGAGAACCCTGACAGCCGCTGCTTCAAATTCCTCCTGATACTTAAAGAATCCCCGGTCCAGTCTGTTTGTCATTATCCTTTCCATAAAACCTCCAAAAAAGAAAAACTCCCTGAGTGATCAGGGAGATTCACATTCAAAAAACATTTCCGGACTTATTCTATGTCTATCCCCTGGGCTCTGATATATTCCATAACATCGCCTACAGTCTTCAGGTTCTCAAGCGCCTCGTCCTCAAACTTGATACCGTACTCATCTTCTACAGCAGTGATAAGATCCAGAAGCTCAAGTGAATCGGCTCTGAGATCCTCCTGAAAAGAAGTATCTTCATTTATCTCTACCCCATCCGAAAGATGAAGCTGCTCTCTTATCATTTCTGCTACTTTTTCTAACATGGTAACCTCCTGATGAAGTGTATTATCTAAGTTTCTAATTAGAGAGTATATGCATAGTATTATTGTTTGTCAACAGCATTTTTACAGCCTTCAGCCACAAAAACACAAATGCCTGCATCAGTTACGATGGACTGCGTCATAAACTTCTCTCTTTGGTATACCGCGGTCAAGAGCCACCTGTTTTAATGCTGCTTTATGATCCATCCCTTCCTGCTCATATTTTGCCACATGATCGGGTATGGAAATACTGTCCCAGGAAGCCTGCTGCTCCTGCAATAACTCTCCGGCATCCCGTCCTTCTATGACCAGCACATATTCACCCCTTGGCTCGTTTTCTTCATAATATCCAACGGCTTCACTGATCGTCATATGCCGCACTTCTTCAAACCGCTTTGTAAGCTCACGGCACAGCGCCATGCGACGGGCGCCCAAAGCTTCATTCAGCTCAGTGAGCGTATTCTTCAGATGATGCGGTGCTTCATATAAGATTATAGTGCGTGTCTCGGTCCTTAATTCTTCCAGGATACGGCGCCTCTCTTTTTTATCTGATGGCAGAAATGCCTCAAAACAAAAACGCCTTGCAGGCAGCCCGGATAAAGTCAGCGCCGTTATACAGGCAGCAGGTCCGGGCAGGCTGCTTACCCTTATTCCCTCTTCTATGCACATGGCCACCAGGGTCTCTCCGGGATCGGATATGCATGGCGTTCCCGCATCGGTGATCAGCGCAATATCGGCCCCTTCCCTCATCTTGGCTATAAGGGTTCTGGCCTTATCATATTTATTGTATTCATGATAACTGGTAAGAGGAGTCTTTATCCCGAAATGATTGAGCAGCTTAAGGCTTCCGCGGGTATCTTCGGCTGCTATCAGATCCGCATTTTCCAGTGTCTCAAGCACCCTTGCCGTGATATCACCCAGATTGCCTATGGGCGTTGCACAAAGGAAAAGCATTCCGCATTCAGAAGCCATAATCCCTCCTCATCTCTTCACTGTATATATCCTTAGCTTCATATAATATAAGCGGTTTTTCAACCTTCATTCCCTTCTTGCCGTCCTTTACCGCCTCAATAAGCACCATAGAAGGCTCCCGGTCGGCAAAAGGATGTACCATACGGAGTCTCTTAGGCTCCATCCTTCCGGCACTAAGAGTACAGAAGAGTTCAGACAGCCTTTCCGGTTTATGTACCAGAAACAGACTCCCCCCCTGACGCAGTACGATAAAACTCTGTCTTACGATATCCTCAAAGCAGCAAAGTATCTCATGCCTTGCTATGGCAAGGGGGCCATCCGGATTGGTAAGCCCCTGTCCGGCTGCCATATACGGCGGATTGGAACATACCACCGAAAAAGAAGCAGGGCCGAAAAGCTTACCTGCTTCCTTTATATCACCTCTTACTATCCTGATCTTTTCAGAAAGACCGTTTAATTCAACGCTTCTTGAAGCCATGGCCGCACTCTCTTCCTGTATCTCAAGCCCCACAAGCTCCGAAGCTTCTGTCTTTGCGGATAAAAGCAGAGGCAGTATTCCCGTGCCAGTACCCATGTCAAGAAGACGCGCGCCCTTTTTTACTTTAACAAAACCCGATAATACCACGGCATCCATGCCAAAGCAGAAACGTTCCGTATCCTGCAGTATCTTTAATCCCGAAAGTTGCAGATCATCCAGTCTTTCCATAAGCTAGTCTTCCGGATTTTCCAGCTTCTTAAGCTCCTGGAGTTCTTCTTTGGAAAGCTTTTCCTGATTCTTATTATCCTTCTTTCCTCCGTGAGACCGTCTGGTAAACTTCAGCTCATCTACGGGATATTCTTCCATTTCCTTTTCGTCATTAACATCAACAATGACCTGGACCTTCTGATGAAGTACGTCAACACTCTGGACCGTGCCTGTTGCACCGGACGGAGTAGTTACTTCATCACCGATGCGGGGAAGCCTGCGGTTAAGATATGCATAGGTATCAGCCTCATACTGCAGACAGCACATAAGTCTGCCGCACATGCCGCTTATCTTTCCGGGGTTCAGGGAAAGCCCCTGTTCCTTTGCCATCTTTATCGATACAGGTATAAAATCCGACATATATGAATGGCAGCAAAGCACTCTTCCGCAGCTGCCCAGTCCGCCAAGAAGCTTTGTCGCATCACGCACACCTATCTGTCTCAGCTCGATCCTGGTCCTGAACTGGCTTGCAAGATCTTTGACAAGTTCACGGAAATCCACACGTCCGTCTGCCGTAAAATAAAAAACAACTTTGTTGCGGTCAAAAGTATATTCCACATCGATCAGCTTCATATCCAGCCCGCGTGCACGGATCCTTTCCTTTGCTATGGGAATGGCCAGCTTCTCTTTCTCACGGTTCTCCTCATCGATGGCATCATCCTCGGGAGTCGCTATTCTTATGATAGGTTTTAAAGGCTGTGTAAACTTATCATCCTCGATCTGCCTTACATCACCGACAACAGTACCGTATTCAACTCCTCTGGCAGTCTCCACGATAACATGACCGCCTCTTTTCAGATCGTGCTCGCCCGGATCAAAGAAGTATACTTTGCCTCCGGTACGAAAACGTATTCCTGCAATGGTCTTCATAATAAATCAACTCTCCTGTATGGTTAAAAGCAGCAGTTCCATGGTAAGCTCATAATTGGCGGAGGAGCGGAGACGGTTCTTAGCCACCTCAAGCGCCCGTATAACTTCCTCAATGCCTTCGTAATCACTGTACTGTGCTGCTTTTTTAATACTTGTTATCTCATCCCTGAATATCAGATGGTTCATATCATGCGTGGCCTTAAAGAGCAGTATATCCCTGTACCACACAGCCATTATATCCAGATAATCATTTATGTCAAAGCCATATTCCCTTATCTGCTTCAATGCTTCCATTACTTCGGAAGTATCCATATCCTTAATGTTTTTAAGCAGTGAAAGGGCTCCCGTACGTATCTTGTCAAAATCTTCACTCGATGCAAGTGCCTTCGCCCGTCCCACATTGCCCCGTGCAAAAGCGATACATATCTCTGCCCGGCTCTCGGGTACGTGAAGATTGTTCATCAGGTACTGACGCATGTCATCATCCTGTACCGGACGCATCTGCAAAACATTGCAGCGGCTGATGATGGTGGGAAGAAGCATCCCCGTTCCGGTAGTAAGCAGTATGAAGACCACATATGCGGGCGGTTCCTCAAGTGTACGAAGCAGCGCATTCTGCGCCTGCGGCGATAGTTTTTCCGCTTCCTCTATGATATATATCTTATATTGGGAACTGTACGGTTTTATCTGCACAGTCTCACCTATGCCCTGACGCACGTCATCAACACCTATGGTGTTGGGTTTTTCATGTGTCACGTATATGATATCAGGATGAGTCACGGCTCTGGCCTGTCTGCATGAATGACACTCACCGCAGGCTTCAATACCGCCCTCCGGGGTTTCAACGGGTTTCTCACATAAAAGAGCCTGGGCAAAAGTTTTGGCTACAAATTCTTTTCCGCTCCTGCTCTCCCCGCATATTATATAGGCGTGGCCGACTTTTTTACTTTTTATCGCCCCCTGCAGCTGTTCTTTTATAAGGCTTTGTCCTACGATGTCCGAAAATGCCATATCTCCACCCCCCTGTTACGATACTCTGCCGTGATCAGCTCATGTAAACAGATCCAGAAGAAGGCCTCTTATCTCACCTATCTTTGCCAGTATCTCCATATTATCCTTTTCATCTTTGCACAGCTCCTGTGCCAGTGCATCAAGGTTTTCATCCACAAGCCGAACTATCCCGTAAACACGGTGACGTCCGCGCTTATCCAGAAAGTTTTCTCTCGAGAACTCATGCGAACGGTTCACTACCTCGTTTAAAAACTCTTTTATAAGTCCGCGGTAGCGCTTCATATCCCGGATATCCTTACGTTTGCTGAGACGCTCTCCCTGAGTGGTGATCTCACTCATGAGCGATGTCAGTTTTTCCTGAAGCTCTGTCTCCTGGATATTGCTGGTCAAAATAAACCTGAAGCTGTCATCCCTGGCCTGTTCAGGAGCGGCAGCTTCTGCAGGTACGGCCTGATTTATCTGAGCTATGCGGATAGGATCCATTCAATGATCTCCTTAAGACATGTGTCCATATCTATGTTAACAAAACGCCTGTCTATGCCGGCAAGCCGGAGTTTTTCTTCCGAAAAATCATCACAGTCCGCCAGAAAACGGCGGCACATTTCCTTATACTTTGGCTCTTTCTGGGCTCTTTCACGTTCAAGGGCACGTGAAAGCCTCAATCCGTCCTCCACTTCAATATATATCGGATGAACATGCTCCGCGCCGTAGTATGCCTTAAGTTTTGAAAAAGCCTCCGGTGTGGATATCACCAGATAATTTTCCTTACGGATATCCGTACTTCCGTCATCAGCGGTAAAATAATACCAGTCTCCGTGAACGGTATGGTATACACGGGATTCTATGATAAGCCCTTTTTCTTCCAGAGCCTTCATACCTGCTATATCCGTAAAGTGATACTCTGCGCCTTCATGTTCTCCCTCCCTGATGGGACGGGTAGTATAAGTTACCAGAGGCTTCATATCAAGCCTATCCGTTTTAAACAGCATCCGGTAAAGGCTGTCCTTACCGCTGGCACTTTTTCCCATAAGACAGTATAATCCACCCATAACCGTATTATTATATCATATTTTTAAGGAAAACACCACCGTATAAGCGGTTTTTGAACGATATTATGCCTTATGTCCGCATTCGCGGCAGAATTTCCCGCCATCAAGTGCAGCCCCGCATTCAGTACAGAATTTCGGGATCATTTTAGCAGTATCAACGGCTTTAGTGTCTGCTGTATTTTGAGAAACAGTATTATTAACGGCAGAAACAGCCGCCACTCCCATCATAGCTCCGGCGCCATTCTCTGCAGCTGCAGTCAGAGCATGCGCGGAAGCAGCTGCAAGAGCGGCTTTAGCCATCTCAGGATCCTTAAGAACCGCCGTCTGCTGGATATTTCTTATGATACCCGATTCTTTTTCCGTCAAACAAAAACCTGTAACAAAGAAGGATACAAGTTCTATGCCTCTTTTTTCATACAGCTTTTCCTTCGTAAGCTCCCTTACCTTGTTCTCTATCTCAGGCAGCTTTTCTGCTATCTTTGAAGCCCTCATCCCATCTGCGCTTACCATTCCGAATGCCTCAAGGATAATAGCCTTCACCTCGGCAGTCATCACTTTCAGCAGATATGACGCTCTGTAAACCCCCTCTATATTTCCTATCATCTGTTTATATATGACCTTGGGGTTTGCCACGCGGTATGTATACCCCCCGGATACGGAAAGGGTACAGTCTATATCAAGTCCGGTATTATCATCCTTGATGCGAAAAGGTATATTGGCTCCGCTGAAAGAATCTCCCGGCATCTCTTTTGTATTAAAATAATAAACTCTATGTACTACTCCGGGTGTATCACCGCCAAATGAAAAACGTTTTCCGAATTCTTTCCCCAGTGTACCGAGATTTCCGCCGGAAAACACACTGCCTGTATCACCGCTAGTAAAAGTATGCGGTCCGGACTCCTTATATTCGGCTATTACCTTACCGTTGCTCACAACTATGGCATATTCTCCGTCAGCCACGGCTATGATCGAGCCGTCAGTCACAATGTCATCGCTCCCTTTATTGTCCGAACGTTCAGAGGACATTTTGAATGCCCTTTTCATGATTATATCAGCCGGGATGGCATCACAGTAAAAGTATTCTTTATACTGATCCCTTGCCATACTGTCAGCCGAAGCAAATGCCGCTTTTATTATCCCCATTTTCCATCCTCCTGTTTATGCCCGGTCCATACTCTTTTCAGCTTTTTTCCCTGAAATAAGCTTTCTGACCAGATTGCCGCAATACTTCATGATCAGCGCCGAAGCCAGTCCAAGCGCAAATACCACTGTCACAAAAACAGCATTATTCCGGATGTAATACAGACTCCTGTATTTTTCATCAAAATGATGTGCAAACATCTCTACATAAAGCCCGTGTATAAGGTAAAACTCCAGGGTGACAGTACCCATCAGTTTAAGAAACGGATTCCCCAGCTTCATCTTCATCCCCAGAAGGAAGAACCAGAATACCACATCAGATGAAAACAGTATCTCTGCCAGAAGACACACAAGGCGCCTCAGCATTCTATGTGAAGCATTGGAATATTCCCCGTAATATGAAAAAACCGCTTTTGTGAATTCACTTAAGCCGAAAAGCACGGGTATAAGGATAAGCCCCGCAATAAAATATATGGTGTAGTATTTCTTGAGGTGTGCAACTATCCTTTCTTCATTCATCGCAAAGAAGATACCAACCGCAAAAAGGTGAATGGAATTATACCACCATTCTCCGCGGACCCACCAGTCATTATGGTCAAGTGAGGCTCCGAAAAGCTGATAAGCAACGGTAAACAGCAAAACCGCGAGCAATGCGGTCTTCTCATTTTTTATGAATTTAAAAGCCAGGAAGAAACACAGATAAAAAAACGGTATCACTATCACATACCAGCCATTGGGGTTACAGAGCTGTACTCCGCTCACGTAATAGATCAATTGTCTGCTGCTTATATTATGCCCCAGGAGATATCTTGCCAGCAGAAAGATCATCGAAACCACGTATCCGGTGATGATTATCGGAAGGATACGATGTACGATGAACTTCCCGCTGAGATAATCTTTTTTATTCTTTAAGCTTTTATACAGGCCGTAACCTGAACAAAAGGTAAAAAATGCAACCAGTACATAACCTATCGGGACGAAAAATTCCAGCCCTGCCACATAGTATCTTTTATCCATCCAGGATGCACAGGTCCTCTGTCCGCAATGGTGAAACATGATGATAAATGCTATAAACCCCTGCAGGGCTTTCATCTGTCCCAGCGAAAAGGCATCATCATTCCATTTGCCTTTCCCGTATAAGTGACTTCCAAGCAGAAACACAATTATTACCAAAGGATATACCAAATATATCATGACACCCGAATTTCCTTTATCTTTCTATTCTGTATTTTCATCTGATCAGTTCTTCCGTAACAGTTTCATATTTATGCCTCAGTGAAAAGATATCACCTTATCATAATCATAGCCGCGGTCAGGAGTAAATGATCTCTTTGTCAGGGTAAAATATACAACACCGTTCTTTTTTACCCTGACGTTTACTGCAGCATTTTTATTTTCCGTTTTAATGACAGCACTCTCCACCAGAGGCTGAGCGGAGCTTTTTATCAGTTCCGTTTCCGCTTTGGTGGGATATGCCGGTTCACCAATATCATGCCAGAGTTTTAAAGGATTACAGCAGGTTTCATCAACCGTTTTGCAGACAAGGGTATATTCTCCTCCATCAGGGAAGCCGAATGAATACTCTCTTTCCTCATCTTCCCCGTCGATATTCCATAAAATACCGGCATAACCATTGTCATTCTTAACGATCACCGCTTCATCATCCCTGTATACACAGTCTGCTCCGAAAAGCTTAAGCTGCTTAAAGAAATAAAAAGTCCAGAAGGTAGGTTTGGGTATATTTCCGTGAGCGACCATTCCAAACCCTCCGTGGAAGAGTGAATCCGGAACTCCCTGCTCTTCAAATACATCACCGAAAGTCCAGTATGAATATGCCTCATTAACATCTCCAAGACCGGAAAGCTGCCTTGCCAGATATGCCGCATTGAGATTAGTATCATGGATAACACCATGAGGAGTGTAGGATGTACTGAACTCGGTAAGGTGGATCGGTGTGCCCTTAAATTCCTCATATGAATCTACTATATCTCTTGTAGACTGAAGGTTGGCAAAACGCATAACCTGATCTTCCAGTTTTGAATAATCATAATGGCCTGTACGCTCAGGAAATTCGACCGTATAATGATGTCTGGTGATACGGTCGGGATATATGCCTTCCTTACGGCAGAAATCAAGAAAAGCTTTCGTCCATTCAGCATCCCTCACACCGCATATTGCAGGTCCTCCGACCTTGAAACGATCGTCATACTTCTTTATGGCCAGGAAGGTTTCCTTAAACAGTTTAAAGTACTCTTCCATGTCCGCTTTAAACCAGAATCCCGGAAGGTTGGGCTCGTTCCATACTTCTATCGGCCAGGTGGATACTTCGTCACCGTAACGCACTTTCAGATGTTTAAGAAGTGCGATGACCATATCTGTCCATTTTCCGTAATCCTTAGGCGGTGTGGTATTTCCTTTCCAGTAAAAGATGGTCTGGGTACCGCTGGCAAGCTGCCCCGGCATGAATCCGAGTTCCAGATAAGGTCTTATACCCAGCTTTAGATAACTGTCAAATATCCTGTCAATATAAGTATAATTATACTCTACCTTTGTTTCTCCATTCTCTTCATATTCATGATATATTGAGACATCATCAGAAAAGAGTCCATGTCCCCTGATATATGAAAAGCCTATATGTTCCTGTACAAATGCGAGCTCTTTAAGATATTCCTCCGTAAGAGCCAGGCCCAGACGACCTGTCCCTACGCAATAATCAACATTATTATTGAACATGACTTTATTATCGGGATCGATCTTTATCTTTTTACTTACCATGAAACCAAAACTCCTTTCAATTTTTTTCCGGTTTTGTTATTTTCTGCTCCGGCGTTTTATTCAGCCAGAAGCCCTGCCAGATAATATAATACTGCACATTCATTTTCCTGCCATATGCGATAGCTTCTCTTAACGGCACATATCAGATATCCGAATATCTTTTCTTTTTTCCTCACCCGTACTGTCATCACCGATTCTAAACCATTGTTCTTAAGCGCCGTATAAAAAAGAGGCGACTTCTTCTCTATATGGTCCAAAGTGAGGTCTGAAAACACGTCATCATCCGTAAGAAACGATATATCTTCAGCAGCTTCCTCAAAGTTCTTATCAATGACTGCCCTCATCCTGCCGTCTCCTCCGATATGATAAAGATCCTCAACCTGAAGAAACTCTGAAATATAAGGCATCACAGCTCTGAGTTTTTCAAGAGGACCTTCCGTTTTTTCCATATCGTTTTTCAGCCTGCTCATGGCAGTATAAACTCCGTGATTGGCCAGCTTGGTGATCTCGACATCCTTATGCTCGGCACGATCGTATATGGTGTAACAATTACGGCCGCTGCTCTTACCCAGATACAGCATCTTATCTGTCAGACTGAATATGTCGTCAAAACTGCCTGCATCCGCAGGATACGAGGCTGCACCGGCAGTTGCCGTCACATATGCCGACCCGTTATCAAAATCCACCTTGATCCGGAAGACATTTGAATCCGAATAAAGCCTCTCAAAAAACGAACGCTTATCAGCCATTTCTGTGTTGTGCAGATCTATCAGCAGAAGCTCATCTCCTCCGAAACGGCCTGCAAGAGCGAAGCCCTCCGTATACTCCGCCAGTTCTTTTGAAACGGTAGTGAGCACCTTGTCACCCGCACCATGCCCGAAATTATCATTAAAGAATTTAAAATTATCCAGATCAAGCATGGAAAATGTAAAAGGCCTGTTCTCATCTATAAGACTTTGTATGAACTTTATCGCATAAGCGCGTGAGAGTATTCCCGTTAACGGATCAAGGATCTCGTCAAGACTTATCTCATCAATGATCCTGTCAAAAAAACTGTATTTTCTCAGCTTTTCAATAGTATATACCACCTGTGAATTATCATAGCCGTTCCTGCGGCGCAGGACATCGGTTATATCAACAAAGCTACCTACCAGTCCGACTATCTCATTTCCTTCATAAAGAGGACGTTTGGATGCTATTATATCTCTTTCCTCGCCGCGGATGATACACTTGCCCTGAACCTTATAAGTACTCATCCCCGAAAGGACCTTGAGTTCATCCTGTTTAAACGGTTCGGGATCAGAATGCCATCCCATATCCTCGTCATTCTTTCCTATCAGGATATCCGCAGATTCAAAGCCGTAATAATCCAAAAAAGCCTGATTGACTCCCAGAAAACGCCTGTCCTTATCCTTCCAGAAAACACAGTCCTGCGAAGTATTGATTATACTGTCAAAAAGTGTGACTGTCATTTCCATTTTCTGCTCCGAACCCCTTCCTGTATTATTAATTTCCGCTGTCTTACTTACTCGAAAACGATCTCATCGATCTCATCGGCAGTATAGGCATATTCACCGGATTGTTTCAGCACTGATGCTTCGACTATAAAAATGAAAGCTGCAATAACAATAGCAATATTCAGGACGATCTTCAATATCTTATTCAGCTTCACTTCCGAACACCTCCTCCATACGGACAGCCATACCTGTCTCTGACAGCTTAAGGAATTCATCCGTCTCTTCATCATTCATTTCCATATAGGTTCTTAACATGGCTCTTATATCCTGATACATATCCTCAATACATGCCAGATATACTGTCTTTTTCCATTTTCAGCTGCGCTTCATAAGTCTCCATAAAAGCCCGGAGATATCTGCAGGAAGAAGAGATCTCAAGCTCCAGTGAGTCATAATAATCCTCATCCCTTGAGCGGAGAACTATGGCTTCCATATGTCTGATACATTCATAATAATCTGATACACAGTGATCTACCGAAATATACTTATGATATACATCCTCACCAAAAGGTATTCCATGGCTGTATATAAATGCGGCCAGTTCCACATGTGACCGTCTGGCTTCAGATCCGAACAAAACAGCCTGCTCTATCGAATTGATACCTTTTTTATACTCATATGCCATATCCCATATTTTTTCGAATTCCTTATACTCTTCTTCATATTCGGGTATAACATGAAGCTCTTTATAAGCAACAAAGCCGGTATAATCACCTTCAGAAAGATACCGCCTCATCTCTTCTGAGTATTCCACAGGATTTTTTAAAACATCTTTACGGGCTGACCAATGCGGAAACAGCTTATCCGTAAGACCTATCTCAGCCCCGCATTTCAAGCATTTCATACTACAGGCTCCTCTTTGGCATATGTAAGCGGACATATGGTATTTTATCATCAGAGGGCTTTATGGTAAACAAAAAATTCCCATACGGGATACAGGTCAGAAATTCATATCACAGGGAATTACCAGGGTCACTTCCATAGAATCTTCTTCAGCCAGGCTTTTCATGAAGATATCTCCGCCCAGTTTTTCCGCGATCTTTTTAGATACATAAAGACCTATGCCCTGACCTTCTTTCCCTGAAGCGTTAGATCCGCGCCAGAAGCTTTTGAACACATATGCCGTTTCCTCTTCCGACAGCACATTCCCCTTATTCTTAACGCTTATTATCACATCCTCATCCTGTCTTCCCATATGCAGGCTTATCCCCAGACCGGACCCGTATTTCACGGCATTATCCAGCAGCTGGGATATTATCTTAAATAAGCCGTCCTTATCGCTGCATATAAGAGGATCATTCTCACATACCGTCTCAAAAGGGATATGCAGAAGTTCCATGCGACCGCAGTATTCCGCCTTTACGGTATCCATCAGCTCCTTAAGATAAAATGTGCTTATCACCGGAGTATGAGCACTGCCGGCATCGGCACTGCTTTTCATGATCTCCTTCACAAGCAGTTCAACCTTCTCCACATTTGTCTTTATCTTAGCCGCCGTCTCGGCATCTTTTTTGTCAGGTGTTTTATTATCGTGATATATGCCTCTTTCTATGGCTTCCGCATAGAGTTTTATATTTGAGAGCGGTGTTTTTATGCCATGAGCTATTGAGATGATCATCGTCTGCTTTTCCTTTTCCATGGCGTTTATATTCTTATCCTTAAGATTCATCTCGTCATTAAGCATGTTCATGCCCCAGATATACTTTTTAAACAGTCCGGAGCTGTTCTGCGGCATGCCGTCGGTAAGCCTTCCCTTCGCTATTTTTTCCGGATATTCCGATAGCGCATTAAAAGGTCTTACCATAAGCCTGTACAGCATTATGACCACTGTCACCGCGGCAATATAAGATATAAGAAGTATCACAGCCACCATATGTACTGTAAACTCCTTATCTCTCGAAAAATATGTGATCTTCAGAAAGCCGGTGATCTTTCCGTCAGAGCCGCTTACCGGACAGATGATCTCATAACCGTAAGGATCCTGTGATAGCTGTTTTTCTGCAGTATCGTATCGCATCACATCTATGTATTCCACTCTGTCAGGGACATAGCGGCTACCGTATTCATCACGAAGCTTCGCTATATCTGCTTCGTACTTTCCACCCTTTTCCATCGTTCTTAGTGCGTCAATGACAATACGGTTGATAACGATATTCATCATACCGTTTTCATCATCATAGTGTTTGTTTATAGCAGGAAAAATAAGCAGCAAAGCTGCCAGAAAAAAAAGTGACATAAATAAGATGATCCTGACCGTACTTTTCAATTACCGTCACCGAATATATAGCCTTTACGCCATACCGTCTTTATAATACGCGGTTCATTCACATCATCCTCTATACGCTCACGCAGCCACCTGATATGAACATTAAGCGTGGACGGTTCAACAAAAGCATCGCCCCATACCGCATCATATAACTCATCCTTAAGCAAAAGCCTTCCGCTGTTTTTCATCATAAACAGGAGCAGATCATACATCTTCCCCCGGATCTCACAGGCTTCACCGTTTTTATATACCTGCCTTTTCCCGGTATCTATCGAGATACTGCCGCAAGTCATGCGTTCTCCCGTAACGGCATTCTTCTCACTCCGGTGCAGAAGTGCCTTGATCTTCGCGGTAAGTACAGCAACAGAAACAGGCTTGGCAATATAATCATCTGCGCCAAGTTTATATCCCATAAGCTTGCTTTCATCATCATCCCTGGCACTCATCATGATCACGGGGATATCCTTATGCTCTCTTATAGCGCTGCAGGCAGTAAAACCATCAATCCCCGGAAGCATAAGATCGAGCAGGATGATCCTGACCGGATCTTCCTCAAGGAAAGCCATCCCCTCTTCGGCTGTAGCCACAGCCACGCTCTTATACGCCTCGGCTTCCAGAAAATCCGCAAGAAGCCCGCGCAGTTCATCATCATCTTCAATTATAAGGACATCGGTCATACTTATGTTTATCCTTAATATCAGCCTGTATCTGTATCATCCGGGGCCCCAGTCCCCGGGATCATTCATTAGGATATCATCCCGACGGACTTTTTTCAACTCAGTGCGAAACCTTTGTAAATACGGGATGATCCACCACTCCTTCAGGGCCGGTAAACGCTATATCCAGCTCACCCGTCGCATAATCATATATGACGATATGATAAGTCAGGTATGAATATATATTCTGCCATCCCGAATCTCTTTGTGTACTCTCTCTGGTAACAATACTCTTTATATCGGAAACCGAAAGCTTATCCTTCTCACCCACCCACTCGTTATACTTACAGAAGCGTATATAATTATGTCCGGAAATGGTAAAAGAATCATCTGCCCCCTCGGATAAAAATGCGTTTACCACGCAAAGACTGTCCGGATCATCCCAGGTGATCCCGTCCAACAGAGGGGTATCTTTATCACGCAGCGTAGACACTCCGGTACTGAATTCAGATGTATCAACGCAATCCTCTGCCACAAAGCAGTCGTTCTTATCAGTCACTACGATGTTATGGGAATAAGTAAAATTCTTGCTTTCTTCCACCATATGCTCTCCCAGGCTGCGGGCATCATCCATGTCCTCAAGAGCACGCCTTAATTCAAAACTGTAGCACTTCTTTCCTTCACATACATAATCATAGCCGCTGCCTGCATCGAGCATAGCCGCAAATACGCCCTTATCATTCAATCCGGTGAGCACATCAAGCATGCCCAGGACTGCAACGGAAGTAAAGCTGTTTTTGCCTTCCCCCATAACGAAATGTATTACCGCCTGCGCCGTGCACATCTGATTCGTGCTCCCCATCGGCCAGTCCAATGTCCTGCTGATAATTCTTTCCCCTGTCACACTCTTTTCACCCCATACCGACAACGCGTTGCAATTTGTACCTCTTAGACAATCCGGTACCATGCTTGCCAGAAAAGCTTCCTCATAACTAAGCTTTCCGTCTGCGGCCATACCGCTTAAGCCACCGGACAATACCGTGGCAAAGCCTTCCAGCTCCTGCACATACTCCTGCGGTATCTGAGGCTTTAAGAGATTTATACGATCGAGCACCGGCGCATACTCCCCGTCAAGATTCGGAAATGCGCTGTCTATATTCTCATACAGATACGGTTCCAGTACCCCGGCATAATCCACTCCTGTTTCAAGGATCGCTTCTGCATATGCGCATCCCACATCTTTGGGATCGCCCTTATCGTGATACAGCCACACCTCATAATACGAAGGCTTTTTTTCTATAACACACAGCCCATCCTTTGAAGCAAAGGTTTCAAGCGCCTCTTCAGCTTGCGCTTCTTCTCCTTCGTAACTGTCATATACCAGTGTTGTATCAACTTTTTTAAGTCCTTCTGCGGCATTTACCGCGGCAGGGACATTATAGTCCGGTTCATCTGCGCTGCAGGCACAGAGAAGTGTGGATAATATTATTAGTAAAATATACTTCTTCATCACAATTCCCTTCTTTTTTACCATCCCTGTTCCATCAGCCACTTGTTTATCTGTCGCTCTCTTCCGCTCAGGTCAGCTTCATCCTTAAGCTTTCCAAGTTCCATACTGCCCACGATATGTCCGTCTATCAGATATATAACCTTATCGCTAGCCGCTGCGACTCTTGCACTATGGGTGACCATCATGATCGCTGTTCCGTCCCTGTTTACCTTTACCAGCTCATTTACCACTTCTCCGGCCGCCTTGGAATTAAGCGCTCCGGTAGGTTCATCTGCAAAAAGCACCTTGGGATGATTGATAAGCGCTCTGCAAAGACACGCTCTCTGGAGCTGGCCGCCCGATACTTCATTTATCTCATTATCGGCGATCTCCATGATGCCCAGGCGTCTCATAAGCACTTCAGCTTCTTCCCTTACCTTTTTCCGTTCAGCCAGTCCCGCGTGAAATCCCGGCAGCAAAATGTTATCGAGTATGCAGAGTTTCCTCATCATATACATCTGCTGAAAGATAAAGCCCATGCTCACAAGCCTTATCTTTGCCATCTCGCGGTCATTCATATCCGCGTAGCTTTTTCCCAGAAAGCAGATATCACCTGCTGTAGCCCTGTCCATACCGCTGACCGTGTACAGCATGGTAGACTTGCCGCTTCCCGAAGGTCCCATGATAGTTACAAACTCTCCTTCTTTAAGCGTAAAGTCAATATTCCGGAGCACATTATTGCTGTTCTTTTTTATTATATAAGTCTTACACAGTCCCTTTACATCTATTACAGTTTCCATCCTTTAATCCTCCCGTATGTTCCACAGATTGATACCTTTGATCTTTATCACGCATATCCTCATAACGATCATTCCGATGACGATTATGATCCCGGGGATCACCAGCAGGTTCTCAAACAGATCCGGCACGAAATGCTTACCCGTATTCCTGAAGGTTTCAAATACAGCTCCCGCGATTGGATCGACCAGGATATATTCCGCAAAGTATCCCAATGCTATAGCCACCACAAGTATTATCAGCATTCTTATCATCTGCCATTTTCTCACGTCTTTTACACTAAAGCCCACACATTTTAATATGGCTATAGCCGGAGTTTCTCCCACCAGATCCACAGTCATATAAAGCATGGTGTTGAGCGCGAGGATCAGTATGATCATCACCGTAAATACTGCCTTAAGCGCATCGATCGGATCCACGATATAAGAAAAATTCTGTCTGCTGTATTCCTCAAATATACGGATATTCCTGTCCCCGAACCTGTCCTGAAGACGTTTTATCAATGCCGGATGTTCAGACTCAGGCGCGTCAAGATGTATATTAGTCATACACATCATAGGATCATAGGCGCCTTTATATTCGTACCCCGCTATCATTTCAGGATAGCCCTCTTCCATCATGTCTATATATCCGGTTATGATGAAATCCTTCTCGGTCTCATGTGTTCCTATCCTGTCATCATCATATTCAAGAAGCTGCAGCCGCAGGGTATCTCCTATCTTTAATCCTTTTTCTTTTGCCGTATAATAGCTTATGAGCAGCTCATTGTCATAAACCGGAAGCTTCCCTCCCTTTCTAAGCGGAATGGCTTCATTGTATGTATCCCCGAACCAGAGTGTGGCACCGATATTTTCCTCCTGATCACGCAGGATCGTTACGGATTGGCCTTTCATATAGCGTACACTTACCGGCACGCCTTCCCTGTTCATATCCTCAACAAAAAGCTTTGTAGCACCCTCGCGGTCTCCGCCTTTCTGGTAGTAATAATCTGCAAGCTCATCATAGAAAAAGAAACAAAAATCCCGTTCAAGCTGCAGAAAGCTTTTCTGATAAGCCCGGCTTAAGATCGTACTTTTCAGATTAAAAACGGTAAGCAGTATTACCGTTGCCAGCATATAACTGATGATCAGAAAACTGTATTTTGCAAAGCTGTTGGCCATATCAGAAACTGCCAGAAAGGCCGGAACCCTGGTTTTCTTTGAACGATAGAGATCCACGCGGCTCACGCCGGTAAAACGTTCACCGTTGTTATTCCCTCGCATCGCTTCTACTACGGATATCTTCTTGATACGTCTCATCATGATCGCAGCAAATGAAATGATGAGCAAAACTATTCCCAGTGAAACTATCAATCCGATCTTTTGAATGATATAAGGATCTTTAAGAATGATATTCTTACAGAATTTTCTGACCACATATCTCGCCAGCGGCTCTCCCAGCGTAATACCTGCCACTCCTCCGATCACTGCAAAAGTGATATAAGTTGCCGCAAACATCCAGCGATAGCGGAAGGAATCAACTCCGATAGCACGCATCATTCCTATTTCTTTTTCTTCCCGCCTGATCGCAGCCAGCATCATATAGCGTATCATTATCATCATGATTATAAGGATCATGATACTCATCGCCACCAGAAAGTACGATATCACCACGATGATAGTATATTCCGGATCGATCTCAGGCGTGTATTCATAAGACGAGCATGCGCGGACCACCTCTTTGCCGCCCTCCTTAAGCTCGTAGATGTCATCTCTCAAACCATTGGTAAAGCTCAGGTTCCCGGCTCTCAGCAGTAATTTGACAAGCCTGAACGGATTCTCTTCTTTAAGACTCTCAAAGTCCTCAGCGGAAATGATGAGTTCCTCGCAGTTCATATCAAACGGAGTTTTATAGATCTCTGATAAGGTAAAACTGTATACCGTTCCCATCTGCGTGGTGATGCGTACCTCATCCCCCCGCTTAAGCCCGGCCATATCAGATATATTATAGCTGAGCGCTATGCATCCGCGCCCTACCGAAAAGCGTTCATCTGCATCATTATAAAGCAGATTGACCCTTGATGATGCTGTAGTGAGATGAAAAGTCTTATGCTCCGGAAAGGCCTCATCCCATGCATATACTCCGTTTATGCATACATTATCATTCGCCAGCTTTACATACTCTTTCAGCTCGCCCTCATCTATCTTCGGGCTCTCTTCCATCCATGCTTTTAACGCGTCCTCTTTCTCATAAAGCCCGCCGGCGCCCGTGTTCACATTAAACACTACATTGGCGATATTGCTTACCTTATCCGTCCTGGCTCTACCTGCCAGCTCCGTGTACATAAGATTTGCAGCCACCACCGATATGACCGATGCGCTGATGATAAAAATAAAAAGAATGATATTAAGACCCTTATGTGCTTTCAGGTCATTTTTTAACATCTTAAAAAACATGCCGCAACCTCTCCTATCCTGATGGAGAGATTGTAGCATGTCCGTATAAAACAAATCTTTAAGAAATCCTTAAAATGCTTTTCAGATAATACCGGTCTATGCGCTTATCCTTATAGCCTCATAACGTTCACAGTTTATTACCTGCTTCATGGCCTCAACAGGAGTCAGTCCTATGCAGCTTAACATCTGCTTAAATACTGCGGCCGACTGTCCGGAGCAAAGCTGTACCCCCTTTCTGCTGCTGTCTGCATGAAACAGATCATGACGGCTGTTCACATTCCAGAAGATCACATTCGGTATCTCATATCCTGCCTTGCGGTACTTATCACGCATCTTATCATAAAATGTCCATTTTTTGTTACCGCACCGGTCTATCTCCATATCCGATATCACAATGATGGATCTGACCATATCTTCTTTGGGTGTATGGTTCTTTTGTGCCAGTTCCAGCACTTTTAAAAATGCAGCCTGCAGATCGGTATTCATACCCCATTTAGACTTTGCTATCGATGAGAGTTTCTGCTGCAGTGTTTCTCCTTTTACCGATATGATCTGCGGCTCGTTTGAAAAGGTCATGAAAAGATTATGGTAATCTCCCTTATTATGCTCCGCGAAGTACAGCGCCAATCCAAGAGAACTGGCCATCGGACGTCCTATCATAGAACCCGATACATCCGCCATTACTATGGCATTGACCCCCTCATCCACATATTCGGGAAGAGCTCTCCACTGAGCTTCAAGAACACCGTTCTCTTCTTTCGAAAGCTTCGCGATCGTTGCATTCCAGGAAAGAGACAGATACTTTTCAACTATATCATAAGGATACAATGTGGCTGAGTGTATCTTTTCTTCACCTTTGAGCGCATTCTCCACATAAGTCTTAAAACGTTCTTCGTCATGACGATAAAAAGCCGTACGATATATCATCATTGCACGGGAGGGTACGGATGAATAGCTTATCTGATCCCACGCTCCTGCACTCATAAGAGCTTCTACTATACCTATATGTTTACGCATGCGGCGGACTATACGCTTGAATTCATATACCGAATATCCCAGCTTATGGGCAGTAAGTATACCAAGCTTGCGTGTTTTTTCCGAACTGGCATCGGCAGTCTTTATCCATTTTGCAAGGAGTGATATTGCATGTCCTTCCTCCATGTTACGCCTGTCTTCCTCAAATTGGAGCTTCATGGCCGCCCACATTTCCGATTCGAGCTGTGTGCCTGTCAGCTCGTAAAGATCATCGTAGCGGCCATAAACACCTATCAGATCAAGATTTGCGCGCAGGCTCTCGGGATGATCCTGAGCCATGTATCGTAACAGGATACGGAATGTTCTCCGTTCACCAAGACCTCCCCGCACATCGCGGCCATAGAAAGCCAGCTTAGTTGCAAAAAGTGCATCTTCTTCATATGCATCGGCAAAGAGACGCTCTATACGTCCTTCATCAGATTCACGCAGTGCACCCATACAGCCGAAAAGATCCAGGCATGCATCATTTGTAGTATTGAGTGCCACAGCACCGTTTTCAGTTCGTGTAAATGCCGCTTCTTCCTTAAGTATTTCTGCAAAACTCATTTCTTTTTACCTCCTTAGATCCAGGACGCTGAATCATAATCCATAATGATCATTTGTTTGCTGAATGCGTCCCATTTTGTTTCTTCATGACACATTATTCCTGTATTCCGGATTCGAACCGGTTCTATCAAAATGATATTTACCATGGAATAGTCTGCTGTATGTGTCACCTATCAGCAGGGGCCGGATTCGAACCGGCAACACCGGCGTCTGATCGCATTTTATTTGCTGCAAAGACCACTTACTCATGATCCGTTTCTTCGTGCTCTACCCTTTGAGCTACCCTGCATGTTCACAAGATAACAGAAGTCAGGAAAATAATCATTTCAAAAAAGCTGCGAACGTGCTTTATATCCTGATCTTGTCTTTTTTTGTTGAAAAGACTTCATTCTCATACTACAATAATGACATGTCGGATTTTCAGGAACTTATAAAAAACATAGATAAATGCCGTGATTATGTAAGGGATTTCTTTGTATACGGCTTTAAGAGCCGGGGGGATTTCCGCGGGAAAAGCGCGCGCACATATGATGATGAACGGCGACGTATCGTCAGCTGGCTGCCGGACCATATACGGGAAGACTTTACCGAAGGAGGCAAGTCCAAGAATATTTCTCTTCAGATCGATCAGAAAAAACTGGATACAAATCCGCTCTTTAGTATATGGCAGACAAAAAGTTTCACTTCCAGGGATCTGAGCCTGCATTTCTTTATATTAAAAATACTGGAACAGGCTGATACTGAGTTTTCGGCAGCCGAACTTACCGATATACTTATGAATGAATACGCTTATGAGGCAGATCTGCAAAGCGTACGAAGGAAATGCAACGAGTATGTGGAAGAAGGTCTGCTTTCTGTACGTAAAGAAGGAAAGACAACCCTCTATCGCAGGGAAGTCTGTTTTTCAGAACTGCCCTGTGCAAAAGAACTGCTGGATCTGATATGCTGTTTTCAGATGTATCAGCCGCTTGGCATCATTGGCTATACCATTATGGCCGGACAGAACAGGAATAACAGCATCTATCGTGTCAAGCATGGTTTTCCTGCATTTACCCTTGAAGATGAGATACTTCTGTCTCTTCTTTACGCTATCCATAACAGATACAAAGTCAGAGTACGTATTCAAAGCAACAGGAGAACTGCGGAAGAAAGCAGTCTGAAAACCGGATATCCCTTACAGATCTTTGTCAGTACACGAAGCGGACGACGTTTTATATGTATGCACACCTCAGGTAAGAAAAAAGCGCATTTCACATGTATGCGACTCGATCAGATCAAGGAAGTGACGATACTTTCGGATGAAAAAACTGCAGATAGTTACTTCAATGAGCAGCTGTCTGAATACAAACAATATGTATGGGGCGTATCATTTGCACCTATGATCCCCGGACGTGCACCACTTCAGAAAGTGATCCTTACGATACATGCAGATGAAAATAAAGAAGCTTATATAATACAGCGTCTGCTGCGTGAAGGTGAAGGCGGTACAGTGAACAAAACGGATATAAACACCTTCCGGTATGAAAAAACCGTGAAGGATGCTATGGAAATGTTCCCGTGGATACGCAGTTTTACAGGCAGGATCGCAGATATGAAAATATATGCGACAGACGGAGAACGCCTGCTTGAGGAGAACAAAACTCTGGAAAAGATCTTCTTTTCGGATCTGGAAAGATCATATCTTTTATATGGGATTTAGAAAAATATATGGAAAAACTTTTTTCGGAAATCTACAACCGGTATTTCCTGATCATAAATCTTCTTTTGTCCAAAAGAGGACCGATCAGTCAGAAGTTTATTAAGGACACCGTTCAAAAGCACGGCTTCGGAGAAAGCCTGCTCTTTCTTCTTCCAAGACTCTCAGCAAACGAGTGGGAATTATTTGAGGATGTAAACGGATCCTTTCATTCAATGATCCCAAACGGAATATCACTTCCTCTCAGCCGCCTTCAAAAACGCTGGTTAAAGGCTGTTTTGAGAGATCCCAGAGCCGGCTTGTTTTTGAGCACCGATAACATCAACATCCTGAATGAAGCCCTTAAGGATGTTTCACCTCTTTTTTATCAGGAAGATTTTTATTATTATGACCGTTTTTCAGATGGAGATGATTATTCCGATACAAATTACCGCATGAATTTCCGTATGATACAAAATACGATCTTTCAAAAAAGCCCGATCCGGATAAGCTACGAAACACGAAATGAAAGAATAACCAAACTTACTGTATTGCCTCATCATCTTGAGTATTCCGTTAAGAATGACTGCTTTCGTTTACTTTGCGATGTTTTGGGACAAAACCGGCCGCAAAAACATATCCTTCGCTTATCCCGCATAAAAAGTATTTCGATCCCGAAAACCGGTATTTGTTCGGATCATGTACACAGTCCCGAGAAAAAGCCGGAAAAGATCACATTAATGATAACAGATAAGCGTAATGCCCTTGAACGGGTAATGCTGCAGTTTGCCGATTATCAAAAAAACACCGTACGCCTGGATGATAGTAATTACCGCTGCGAGATTTTTTACGATAAAGACGATGAAACGGAGCTTCTGATAGAGATCCTTTCCTTTGGGCCTGTGATCCGGGTGATCGAAAACGATCACTTTATAGAACTTATAAAAGAACGCCTGCGTAAACAGGCGCTCTTATCAGGATCTGAATCCGGCTGATATCAGATCGGGATCCGTTCACTGATATCATCCCAGTCAGTACATCTGAAATAATTATCTCCGGGCACTTCACATCCTCTGTTCCATGGCCGGTCATATATCATAACTTTTAAATCAGGCAGATGATCGAAAAACCTGAATGCCAATGGCGAATCCTCAATAGCATAATCAAATCTCATCCTGTAATAATCATCCGGTTCAAGACTGAAATCATTTTTTTTATAAAAGGATTCCCTCCCATATTTGTTCAGGCAAAAAAGATCTACACGTTTTAATCCATGCTCATCAAGCCAGGATCGCGACACCTCATAAGTACTGAAGGGACGTCCCGTAATGACACATATCTCATGCCCTTTATCGATCCACTCATTCAGAACACGACCTGCTCCCGGTGTTTCTTCATATGCAGACAACTCCTCCGGCCGGTGACCTTCTTTCATCAGCAGACTGTATTCTTCGTCTGTAAGTTTAAATGAATCCTGAAGATTAAAAAAATACATCTTATCATACGGAACAGTTATACCGAACAGTCTTTTTGCCAGCCCCGAGAATGCTCTTGCGGTTTCACACAGACAATCATCATAATCTACATAAAATCTCATACTTACCTCTTTATTGATCAGCTCCGCTATAGTGTATCATATCTGACAGCGGTCCTCATGGTTTCTTTTCATATCAGAATAATATTTCTCTTATCTGTCCCGGGTGTTTTCAAGTTCTCTCCTTTTTTCCTTGTTCATCCATAATAAGCGCAATGATCTATTGCGCTTACTATAATATTTTACCACATACAGCACTCTTTGTGGAGAGCCACAGGTAAATTCCGGTTCACGGCACCTCTCCCCGTCATTCTACCCTGAGCCTGTCAACAATGCTTTTTTTGCTGATCTTCTTTAATGCGATCAGCGGGATACATATAACAAGCACTGCCAAAGGCGGAAGACATACCAGCTCGGGTACTAAAGTGAAGTTCCAGTCAAACATCGGGATATTATCCGTAAGAGCCTTTATAAGGGTAACACTTAAGACTGATGAAGCTCCAAGCGAAACCAGCACCGACCATACATAGTATATAAGCCCTTCCTTTATAAGCTTTATACTCTGCTGCTTTCCGGTCATTCCCACAGCCTCAAGCATAGCCAGCTCTCTGCTCCTTACGATGATGGACGTGATGATAGTATTTGCAAAATTCATGATCCCTATAAGTCCCAGAACAGCTGCAAGCACAGCGCCAACGACCTTGAACATCCTGCCGAAGGAGGCATATTCTTCCATAATGCTCTCTTTGGAATCATAATCCATGGAAGGATCAGCATTTTCTGTATAATCTTTCAGCCATTCATTTACATATTCCTCCTTCTGATCCTCTACATCCAGAAGAACTCTCATTGCATTCCAGTCGGCGCCGTTTTGCGCAAGGAACTTATCTTCAGGAAGTATATAGTTACAATCGAATAAACCGAAATGTCTGATCCCTAAAGCTAAAGGTATTTCAACAACCGCGTAGATCTCATACTCTTTTACCGGAGCATTTTCAAAACTGATATACTCAAATTCCTCTCCCGACTCACTTACAGATTTTTCTGTTTCACCGTACTGCGGATCGTAACTTCGTATAGTGATCTTATCTCCGGGATCAAGGAAATTCACTTCATCATCATCCGTTTCAAATCTCGTGATCAGTACATACTCTCCCGAATTAAATGCATTCCAGTCTATCTTATCGCTGCCGTCCTTTGATTCCAGAACCTTTAACTTATTAAGCGCAAGCTCCCCCATTCCGTAGGTCTTCCCGTCAAGTGTGCGGTTTTTACCATAGTATTCCAGATCATCTTTACGCATATCTTCGGTATATCCGTGTTTAGTAAACTTCTCCTCCATCAATTTACTCTGCAGTACGTTCTTTTCTATTTTAGCCCAGTTTTCCTCATCGAATTCCTGACCTCTTTCATTTAAATATACTGCGCCTACACTGTTCACACCGTCAAGGCTCTTAAGCTCATCCAGCAGATCTTTGTCTACAGCTTCCGTATTCACATATCTTGCCCCGGGATTGTCAAGTTCTGCATCCTGTATGCTGAAATCTGCTATTATAAGATTCTCAATATAGCTGTCCATACTGAATCCGCTGACAAATCCGAATACGCTGTTTAAAACTACCAGACCAAGGGACAAGGACAGGATCACAACTGCCAGCTTCTTTTTAGGCTTGCCTTTTTTATCAAATGCTTCTGTATACTTAACTGTTTCAACCGGTGAAACCTTTGCAGCCTTACGGCAGGGCTTTCCGGCACTGAACAGAACCGTCAGATAAGAGAATGCCATTGCAGCCAGAAGTATCCATATATTCAGATGCAGACTGCCCTTGCCTACCGTAAGTGTATTGAACTGTCCGGAAATGATCGGCAGAAGATATGCCGCAACCAATATCCCCAGCCCCGTTCCGACAGGTATTCCTATAAGTGAGATCAGATTTGCTCTCTTCATGACGATCTTTTTCAGCTGTTTCTCTGTAGTGCCTATAGTCTTCAAAAGACCGAATTCCTGAATATCTGAAACTATGTTGATATCGAAGATATTATAAATGATCAGATATCCGGCAAACATAAATATGACCACCAACGCTCCGCATATGATCACCACCGAAGGATCAAGGCTGCTCGCGCCGTATGCCCAGTTGATCCCGTAATTCACATCTTCCCTGAGTCCTGTTCTTGCGATAAGGGCTTCCACCTTTTTATCTATATTTATGCTGTTGCTGAAATTGAAATCTACCGAGTATCTTCCGGTCAGATCACTGCTCTTTGCCTGTGAATAAGGAACCGTGGCTTCGGGCGCATACTTTTCCTGAAATGCTTTAGATACATATATCATCTGCGCAGGGCATACAGGATCTGCCTCATAATAACCGCTTACTGTAAAATCATTGGATATAACCTCCCCGTTGATATCCAGATCAAGCCGGATATTCATTCCGATATCAGCCGGCTCTCCCAACGCCTGAAGGATCCTGTCACTTACTACAACCTCATTCTCCTGCGCAGGCATTTTACCCTTCACCGGGAAGCTGAAACTCTTTTTAGCATTATCGTCTTCTGCATAATAGCATTCGGAGTAAAGTTTGGAAAACTCTTTATTATCTCCGGTTCCGACCAGGATCCTGTACGAAACATCTTTGATCTTAGGATCATCCTTAATCTGATCGTATTCGTCTTTGATAAGATACTTAAAACCTGCATGATATGTTCCGCCAACCTGTCTCATCGTGGATTCCTGTATCTCATTTACCATGCTTCCTCCGACCGAAAACATGGTTGAAAAAAGCAGGCTGGTAAGTATTACCGCAAATACAAGCATGACATATTTTTTGATCCCTGATCTGATACCGCTGTATGCAAGATTGTTTACAGCATTTTTATTATTTACTTTATTCATCTTCATTCCCCTGTTTGATCATTTTTATTATTTTATGGTTTTTATCATACGATATGGCCGTCTTCGATATGAATGGTCCTGTCCGCCATCTGCGCGATCTCGTCATTATGGGTTATCATTACGATCGTCTGATTGAACTTTTTCCCGCTCGTCTTAAGCAGCCCCAGAACATCCTGACTGGTCTTGGTATCCAGATTGCCGGTAGGCTCATCTGCCAGGATTATGGCCGGCTTCGAAGCAAGAGCCCTGGCTATCGCAACTCTCTGCTGCTGCCCACCGGAAAGCTTTGACGGGAGCACTTTCAGTTTCTTAGATATTCCAAGTGTTTCGATAACATTATCTATATATTCCTTATCAACTTTCTTTCCATCCAGCTGGATCGGCAGGACTATGTTTTCATAAACCGAAATGGAAGGGACCAGATTAAAGCTCTGGAATATGAAGCCGATCTTTCTTCTTCTGAAGATGCATAATGCATCGCCCTTAAGCGTCGAAATATCTTTATCATCGATCACGACCCTGCCTTCTGTAGGATTATCAAGCCCGCCGAGCATATGGAGCAATGTTGACTTTCCGCTTCCGCTGGTTCCTATGATGCTCATAAACTCACCGCGCTCAACCTCTATGCTCACATCATCGAGAGCTTTTACCAGAGTTTCTCCCTCCCCGTAATATTTTTTTAAATGTTCTGCGATCAGTATACTCATTATTTTTTCTCCAATCTTTATATATTTAATACTCCCTTTTCGAAGCATCTTTCTTTTACAATACGGATAGTAACATAGAAATCTTACCAGATAATTTCTGAATTCTTTCACTTTTGAAAGATTCGGACCGGGATGCTACCTTGAGCATGAAAAAAGCCGGTTCCCCGGGGGATCCGGCCCTGTCATTACTTTCTTAAATATATAATGAATTCTCCGCCTTTTCTTTTGTTGTTTGGAACAACCTTTATGTATCCGTCTTCTTTGGAGAGGATCTCTCTAGTCAGGTAAAGCCCTATTCCCACTCCCTCTTCCTGCTGAACTTCTTCGGTTCTGAAAAATCTTCCGAATATCCTTGTTGCATCCTCTTCCGTGATACCGTTTCCTTCGTCAGTAACATGTATCTGCACATACATATCCGTTTCAGAAATATATACTTCTATTTTCCCGCCCTCGGGCGAATATTTAACGGCATTATCCAGAACATTTACCAGGGCTTCTGTAGTCCATTTCATATCAAATACAGCTTCTGTCATACTTTCGGAAGGATCGGGGATCACAAATGAAATGTTTCTCATCTTAGCCTTCTGCTTTACAGCCGCTATCGCCGCCTCAAGCAGTTCACCGACCGGAGATCTCTGCGCCTTAACCTCAAGCGTGCCGCTTTCAAGCCTTGAGAGCTTGGTCAACGAATCAACAAGAAATTCAAGCCTCTGATCCTGCCGGTTTATTTCATCCGCGTACTTTTTTAATCTGTTCAGGGATTTCTGAATATCCCCGGAAGCATTACCGTTTAGTTTATCTATCTCTTCACGTAGAAGCTCGGTATACATTTTTATATTTGTCATCGGCGTCTTCGTCTGATGCGATATATCAGAAATGAACTGTTCAAGCCTGTGCCTTTCGGCCTCCAGATTCTGAGCGGAGATCGCTGATGTTCCAAGAAATTCTTTCCATTTGGATTCAAGTCTGGACAGCTTTGTTTCATCATAGTTACTCTCTACAAATCTGCCGTCCATTGCTTCATCCAGCATCTTTTCAAGTCTGTCGATCGTTCTGTTTCCCAGCATATTTATACCAATACAGCTTTCTTATTCGAATTTATAACCCTGTCCATATACAGTACTTATGTGCTTTTCCTTACATCTGGCTTCTATCTTGCTCCGCAGTCTGTTCACGGTAACAGACAGGGCATTTTCCTCTACGTATTCTCCGCTGTCTCCCCATAGCCTTTCTATAAGCGTATCTCTGGTAAGGATAAGTCCCCTGTTATCTAAAAAGATCTTTAGAAGTCTCTGCTCATTTACGCTTAAGAATATTTCCTGATCGCCCTTACTGAAGCAGAGCTTATCAAAATCAAAGATCATATCCTCTATCTTATATACATTTGAAGATCCTTCCTTATCAGCCGGTGTTTCATGCTGCTGCGAGATCCTGCTTCTTCTTATCAATGCGTTCACCCTTGCTCTTAAAACCGCAAGGCTGAATGGCTTGGTAAGGAAATCATCCGCTCCGATGGTCAGCCCTGTTACTTCATCTATCTCCAGATCGTTGGCTGTCAGTATCAGCACAGCCACATCACTTTTTTCACGTACATATTTGAGATAATCGTATCCTATCCCATCCGGAAGATTCAGATCGAGTATGATAAGACTTAACTCAGTCCCATACTTATCAAATCCTTTCTTTGCGTTTCCTATTGTGTGTTCCCTGTAAAAAACATCATCCACATCAGCCAGGGATATGGATATTCCCTCACTGAGTGCTTTATCATCTTCAACTATCTGTATTCCCATAGTTCCCTTTCCCTTTACTTTAAACTTTCTTATGCTGTAATGAAACCGGTATTTCTTCCTTCCTTGCCGGAAAATGGAGCTTCCTTCTTAATATACAGCGGAATATCGTATTCATCTTTTCCGTTTTCAGTGAAGCCAAGGGACTTCCAGAATCGGACAGAATCCTCTTTTGTACTGTTGATCTCATAATACACTGCTCCGTCTTCTTTTGTATATTGTTCCAATATCCGGAAACACTTATGCCCAAGACCTTTATTTCTGAATTCAGGAAACAGCCAAAAATCCAGGATAAAACACTTTCCGTCTTTACTGGCATATGTGCTGTACTGGGCAGCGCCTATCTTCTTTCTTCCCTCAACAAAATAGACCATATGATGCCTGTCAACAGCCCGCTGCATATGCATCTTGATGATCCCACGATACTCTTCACCGGAAAAGTATTCTTTATCTTCTTCGTCACTTATGATCCCGTCCCGAACGAGATACTTAAGATGTATATTCCAAAACTCTTCTATCCGTTCAACAGGTATTTCCTCTATAGTTATTTCTCTGCACATCTGCATTATCCCTCTGTGCTATATGACTGTTATTTTCTATCTCTTCTTTCTCTTTCCGGTATACAGATGATATGATTTTTCATTGCCCGCCGGATTTTCCCTGCGCTAAAACACGTGCAAATGCATTCTGACACCATTTGAATACACGCTCATAAGCCCGGTCAAAATCATAATCATCAGGCAGCTCTTCCATAGACAGGATCTATCATAATCCCCGATCTGCTTGAGCATTTCACGATAGGCATCCATATCCTGTATCGAAAAGTTTTCGATAATGATCATGATATCCAGATCACTGTTCTCACCTGCTTCGCCACGCATATAGCTTCCCTGCAGACCAACATATATTAATCTGTCCCCGTATATACGCTTACACTCCGATATCAGCTTTTGAGTATAGATTTCAATATCTATCATCGTTCTCCTCAGCTCATTGTTTCATGTTTAATAATATCCGGTTTCTTTTTCAAGATCACGCAGTCCTTCTTCGTCTGTATCAGGTCCGGAACAGATTTCTTTTTAAACTCATTCTTTGTCCTTTCTGCGGGCAATTATTATTATCCCTGTCACAAGCAAAATAAAGCCTGCAATTATTGATACATACACCGGAAGCCCAAGCTTTCCGGCCAGAAAAACAGCCGTCGGGCCATCTGCCCCGCCAATGATCGATATGTTTGATGGTACATTAGATCTGATCTTTAATAATGCTGCCACTCCTGCAACAGACGATATGATACCTGCGGCCAGTAAAACAATACCTGAGATCAGTATAACAATACCTGCTGTTTTTTTCATTATTTATCCTTTCTCAATATCAGAAGCCCTGATACAGTCCGGGCATATTTCAGATACATAAATCAATGTGATCTGATCCCCGGTATAATCCGTGCATCCCCGGTCAGAGGATCCCTTTGTGAATAATCAAACAACACATAGTATTCTCCAGCTTCCTTCACTTCTTCTTTCAGATCTTCCCATACCGGATAGGAAAACAGCTCGATATGCGTCATCCCTGACAGCGCTTTGGCATCATGACCGCTCAATCCCGGCAGGTATTTCCTTGTCCTTTCTTCATTCCTGTAAAAGTCGTGTTTAAATGTTTTATATGTATCCGCCGTCAGCGGTCTGCAGAACGCCGGGCGTGTTTTCATATTTTCCCGCAGATACAGATCGCAGGTTAATGCGTCGGCATACAACACGCTTTTTCCCGGATCATACTTCTCCGCAAATGCTAACAGCACTTCATAACGATAAGCTCTGGAGGGACTGTTCAGAAAGTAGCCGTTTTGTTCATAGTATTCCGCCAGCGTCTCAAACATCGTAAACGGCGAATCAAAAACCCGTGCCAGATACCGCAGGGTATTTACAAACTGATTGCTGTTGTAATACAGTTCCACCATCTCTTCGATCTTTTTCAGACGGATCACATCTGCATAAGAAAGCCACTTTGTATATAATACTTCGTAGGGCGGCTTCTTTGTATATGCGATGCCAAACTCTTCTGTCTGCTGCGATATGGGTGTACCGCTCAGTACTTTCAAAAATCCCAGCTGCAGCTGATCCGGCTGCATCGCATATACCCGATCAAAGGATCTTCTGAAACTCTCATAGTCTTCATACGGAAGACCGGCTATCAGATCCAGATGCTGATGGATATTGTGATTCTTTTTTATCGATGCGACCACTTCTTCCAAACGCGCAAGATCCATCCGGCGGCAGATCGCATCCAGTGTCTGCGGATTAGCAGACTGCACTCCGATCTCCAGCTGCACCAGCCCCGGCCGCATCTTTGCAAGTAATGTGATCTCATCCTCCCTGAGTATATCCGCCGATATCTCAAAATGGAAATTCGTTATACCGTTGTCATGCTCACAGATATACTGCCAGATCGCCATCGCATGTTCGTGTACGCAGTTGAACGTCCTGTCCACAAACTTTACCTGCGGCACCTTGTTTTCCAAAAAGAAATCGAGTTCTTTTTTTACCAGTTCAAGACTCCGAAACCTTAGCTTTTTCTCGATAGATGATAAACAATAACTGCACCTGTAAGGGCAGCCCCTGCTGCTTTCATAGTAAATGATACGGTTGCGGAAGTTTTCCGTACTGCTATACAAAAAAGGGATAGTATCCAGATCTGTGATATCCCGCTGTGCCGTAAATCCTGTGGAAAGATACAATCCTGCCACCGTTGTAAAGTCTGCTGTATCCCTGCTCTGATATTTCTCCAGTAATTCCCGGAAAGTAGATTCGCCTTCACCGATCATGATCCCCGTCAGCTGCGGATATTGTTCAAAGATCCGTTCCGGATGGTAACTGACCTGCGGGCCTCCCAGCCACAGGTCTGTATCCGGCAATATCTTGGGCAGGTCATCCAGCAGTTTTGTGATCATCTCCCAGTTCCATATATAGCAGGACAAGCCGATCACATCCGGTCTGCGCTCATAGATCTGTGCAAGGATATCCTCGCTCCGCTGATTGATGGTAAACTCCGCGATCTCCATGGCATCTGCATATTTATCTTCCGAATAGGCATACAGCGAATAGACCGCCGGATTTGAATGTATATATTTTGCATTCACCGCAACCAGTAAAAAAGTCAATTGCACCCTCCGAAAATCCAAACTATATGGTATCTCTCATAACCGGCATAATGCATTATTACGCCGGATAATTATAACACAGATCAGAAACATAGTCATTGCAGAGTATAACTATAGTATACGAATGCTTTCCGCGTTTACATCCATTTCTTTCACAATATTGAAATATTTGAAACTATTATCAGCTTCCTGCCTGTCAAAAACGAAGCCGCCGTGTTCTGCCACCCACTTTGAAGTATCATAGAACAATCTGCACATGATCTCCACGGCTTTCCACATGTCATCTGCTGCAGCACTGCAATAAGTATCCAGATAGTTCTTCCATTCTTCCTCTGACAGCCATTTATTCATATACTTTCCCGATTTTCCTACGCTGACGGAATAAGCGGTCATCTCACCGATCTTCCAGGAGAGCATCGTTTCAAGCTGCTTTCTGACCACAAAGTTAAGCATATCCTGAGCATATGTCACTTCGTTTCTCCAAAGACCTTTTGCGATATTGTTCAGGCACCACCAGAATTCATTGCAGACAGCCGCATACTGTTCCTTTGACGGTCGTTTAACAAAATGTGTTTCTTCCGAAGCTTCCGGAACCGCCGGAAGAATACCATCCTTATCAAGCAGTATCCTGCACAAGCTGTCTTCCAAAACGTTTTCCTTCGCATGCGATATCGTTTTCACGGTAAGATCCAGCCTGTTCCCATCCGTAAATATCATAAGCCAGCCATATGAATTTTCTTTATCACTTGGATAGTCCGGGTGTTCATCCGGGTACTGCATAAAGAATATATCGCTGAATCGGCGGATCCACTCTCTGTCCCGGATAAATGATCCGGTTTCTTCTACAACATAAACAATGTCATAATCCTGAAAGATATCCTTCGGTGCATTGGGATTGGTTCGTGATCCGTTCATATAAACAGCACGGATCCGTAGATCTTCCTCTGCTGTACTCAGGATCAGTTCCATCATTTCTTTCTCTGTTCGCATTTACTCATTACCCCTCTTCATCTTCTTCGTTTTCATTGACTATCTTAAAGCAGGCTTTGATCACAGCTTCTTTTTTCTTCAAGGAATCTTTTTCCATCCTCATATCCCATCCTGATACGCCGTTTTGTCAGTTCCTTCGTCACAAGCATGAAAGCGCCAAGCGTTTCCGAAGGATACAGGTGATACAAGCGTCTTTGGCTTACGGGATCGTGATCCTCATCTGATTCAAGCCTTCTTTCCTTTGCTTCCTCCCTGGTATTGAGATGAAGTATTATTATTTCATCACAAGCTTGATCGATAAGCGGACGATACGGCGTTTTATCAGAAAAATCACCGTCTATACAGGTCTTGCCTTTCACATGTCTATGCGGATAAACATACGGTATGGCTGATGAAGCCAGGAGCACATTCTTCATAGCTTTATAAGAAAGATCATTCAACAGGATATATCCAGGCCTTCCGGCTTCACGCCGTTTCAGATCTATCCTATCCAAAGTACCGTCCTGTCTGTTTAATACTGATACACAACTGTATATCGGCATACCTTTCTGCAGCCCGGACCAGTAATCTTCAAAGCGGTCAATGAGACCGGCATATCCTATCTGTGAAAACAAAGCTTTCCGGTCCAGAAATCCTCTCAGTTTAAATAGATCTGACTGCCGTAATCCTCTCCAGATATCCTCCGCCAGATCCGGATCACCATAGGCAAATAAAAGCGCATTAAGAGAACCTGCAGATGAACCGCTTATCGCTGTTATCTGTTTTTCCATACCGGATTCCCTAAGCGCTCTCCAGAATCCGATCTGATATGCACCGCAGGTTCCACCACCGCTGAAAACCAAACCGATATTCATAATAAGCTTAACCTCTCTTTGTGACTCTGATACATTCAGATAATCCTCTGTCCATATGAAGCATTTTTCTGATCCCGAAATAAGTCTCCCAATGAAACAATAAAATCCAGATCCCTCTTTTGAGCGTTTGCCAATATCTCCTCTATCCGTGCGTCTCCGTCGCTTACTTCATCATAGTGCAGTTTAGTGCATCAGCCATGGATTTGTGCTTCTGCTATTGATTCCGCTTTCTGCTGTAAACTTTAACACACAATAGTCCGGGTCTGTAACCCCTCCCTTATAGAACTTTGTGTCACCTTTCCATCGATCCACCGATGATTGCCCAGCATCCGTTATCACACCTTTTCTGTAAGAGGATCTCACCTTTTTCATTTTCTCTTATAACCCCGTTTTCAATACTGATAGCGGTTCCCTGTCCGCTATGATCCGGTTTCAGATAGTATTTCATCTCCTTAGGATCCAGGTAATATTCATATACTTTTTCCATTCCCCCGGCATGTGCCTTCAGATAAAGCTAACCTGTCTCGGTCAGTTCAAATCGTCGCTGTCAGCTGCTCAAGTTGCTCAAGAAGACATCTTTTCATTTCTTCAAGCCTAACCTCATCAGGCCTGCTTTCATCAGAATACATTTTTTCCATCGGATACCACCAAACAGGGCCTTTCCCGTTATTTCCATAGTTTTCTATATCACCAGTGCGTCGTGGATACAAATGCCAGTGAAGGTGTGCGTCACCCATCCCAAGTAACTCATAATTAATTTTTTCAGGCTTAAATGCTCTGTAAACCGCTTCAGCAACGAGAGACATCTCCTGTAAAAACTTAGTGCGCTCATCCACATCCATCTGAAACAATTCTGTATATTTATGATTTTTATATAAGAACAGTGCATATCCTTCAAAATGCTGATTATCACCGATCACAACATAGCCTGTTTCCAATTCCTTTACGAAATATGGATTAGTTCCATTCTTTATCATTTCGATTCTGTCACATATTAAGCACATATTCATTTTCCCCCCACATGCTCCTTGATCAGTCATCCAATCCTTGAATAAGTTATTCATCTCTTAATGCCAACAAATGTCGTACGATATCAGGATTCCAGAGCATCATATCCTGAAGTTTTATGCACGGGAATTTCTCAGATATTTTTGTCACAGTCCTTTTTGTTTTTCACACAAAAAGCCCGAAATTTATCCTACCATAAATAACCCTTGTTTTCAATGAACCCCCGCCTTCTAAAACCTTTTAGCAGATCGTGATATTTGATATAATCATTTTACCTCATTCCTTATATAACAAGGGAGCACTATATGAACCTTTTTCAGATAACGGATATAAAGATGATATGGTCGTTGGTCCTGTCTGTTCTTTGGCTTGTTTCAGGAATACTGCTGTATGCTTTTATCGGCGTAAAACATGGTCCCGACGGCGGGCTTGATAAACTCGCAGATGCCTTTGTCCATGTTTTTATATGGCGTCTTCTCATTTATGGTCCCCCTGTCCTTATTACCTCTGTTGCTTTTGCCCTTTGGCTTATCCAGAATCACATAAAAGCGATCCCCATCGTAGTCATTATTATCATCACCCTGATACTGTCCGGACTTCTGTATAAAAAATACTTCAAAAAGATCATATATACTCCGGAAAAGGTTGCCGCCGGACTATGCTCATTCGAAGAATGGCACAGTCGTCACGCCGGAGATGTCTCCCGGAAAGATACCGAGCATGATACGATATGCGAATACATCGGATACCTGATCTCCGAAGCACTGAGTGAATATCGCTCAATGCATTTCGAAGATGATGTCAGCTTAAAGACAGCTTTTATCGATGCTGCATTAAAAGCCCACTGTTCCGGACTTTCGCCGGTTGAAAGCTGGAAATACTTTCCCGATATAAAAAAACTCATCCCGCCACGCAGTGACGGTGATGAGCGTTTTTTACTCAGTAATTCCGATTTCCGCCATATCGCTGATCGCTACCACAGGACTATGAACCGCGATCACCGGTATGACCGTTATCAGTTTAAAGACTCTGTAATAGCCGAATGGTATTCATGGCTGCCCATGCTCGCCATATTCTACAACGACGGTACCATGGATATGGTAATTGCAACATAAGCTCTGTCCATTTGTCTTTATGCTGCTTCAGCCGTCTTATTCACTATCCCCCTGGAACCATTCCCTCATGAATTCCTGATAATCATAAAAATCCCAGTTTTCCACAACATCCCTTGGCAGGCTTATTTCCACGCAGGTATCATCATATGTTTTAAACATAAGGGTAAAAGCTCCGTCCTCCTTAAACCTGCCTGCATCGGAATCCCATGTCCCTTCCATTATCAGATAAACAGGCATAAAATTGTAAGAATACTGCAGATCGACCATGATCTCGGCATAGTTGTTTTCATCCACAGTGGTATAGTAAGTAAAACCGCCCTGTACGCTCTGGGTTCCTTTTTCCAGGATCTCTTCCCAATAACTGTATCCCAGCTCAACAGCAATCTTTACAGCGTTTTCATTCTCATCAACAAATGTCATTCTTTCTGTCGGGGCGGGCTCACCGTAGTATGTATAGCCTTCTGCCGGCTTAACATATGCTACGTTAAAATCCTCATCAGCATCATACAAAGGCATCAAAGCCGGAGACTCAGCCGGCTCAGGCACGTGATCATCAAAAGGCTCATTAACATCTTCGATATCATCTTCGCTTTCATCGATATCTTCTTCTATCTTTCCGCGGCGCGACTCCTCCGCTGTGTCTGATCCGCATGCGCATAAAGCAGCTGTGCATAATAAGCTGCCTCCGACAAGCGCCCAAAATCTCTTTTTCATCATTTCCTCCTTATAGTCATTTATATATTGTCACGATTGATAAGGAGATTATAGCATTTGTTCATTGATAAATCATCATTTTTCTATATGCAAGATCTGCTACTACACACTGATATGTTTCCATGATATCCTCTGTTTTTTATATGACCAACTGTATTACTGCCTTCTATATCGGATTACCAATACTCTCTATCAGAATCGCATCTGTATCCCTGCAAAAATGAAACTCTATATTCTCATAAATCCACAGCAGCCAAAACACCTATTCAGGGAAGAGCACCCGACCACAGATGCTCTTCTCCGATTAACATCCCTTTCTCCCACTCCGGTGATCTTCAATCGAGCAGGCCGCCGGCGATCCGTATTCGATCAATCCTGCATCTGCCGGATCTATAGATATCGTTCCATCCTCAAATACGAATGCGGGGATCCCGACATCACCGGTCTCCTTACAGTGATCAAATACCGGGCTTTCATCACGCATTCTCATAAATGCACTCATATTGCGGATGTTCTCTCCGATGTTTATATACTCGAACTCACCTTCTCTTCCCACTATCTGTTCGTGAACATAATCACAATAGGGACATGTAGGCATTCCGTAGATCTTTATCATATTTACCTCCTAACTGCATCAGTTCTTCCGTAGTCGATAGGTCAAACTTATCTTTGGGAAGCAATTTCCTGACATCTTCCATCTTAACTATCCTTCTTTCATAACTCCTGAGCTTCTCCGGTCTATGCTTCCTTCACCAGTTTTCCTGTTATAAATTCCGGTACAAGCGCAAACATAAATCATCAGCCATTTATCCTTTATACACCCGTTTACTTCCTCGAACGATCATTGTCAAAGAAACAGAAGTGTCCCACTGATTTATCCCTTCGTGATACAAACGAAGTCTCTCTTCATACTTTGCATTTACGGCATTAATCACTTTCTCATCATATTCATGATAAGAAGATTTTATTGCTTCCAGATCATTCTGCCGTTTTGCTTCAATCATTAGCTCTGCCATCTGTGAGGAATACTTCCGGGCATCCGGTGTCAGATCAATAACTGCATATCCTGTGGTAACATCGGAAAAACCGTTTTCTTCCATAGATGCCGGCAATTCTGCCTCCGTCATAGGGTATTGACACACTCCGTATTTTTCCAATTCAGACTCCGCCTCCGGAATGTTTTCCCAAAACTCTTTTTCTTCTTTAGTCATTTCCAGACATGGCGCCTGACAATGCAATCCTTTTCTGGCAGAAAGACATAAACAGACACCATCGGGTTTCAGTACTCGTTTCTGCTCGCCCCAAAAAGCACTCGGTTCCACATGCTCCTGAACTGTATTAGAAATAGTTACATCAAACGAATTATCCGCGAAAGGAAGTCTGGTGGCATCACCTTCCATAAAGGTGACTCCTGCTATTTTATCCTGCGCAAAAGAAATAAAGTTGCTGTCCCTGTCAATGGCTGTAATCTCCGCCTTCGGATACCATCTGTGAAGTGATTCTGCAAGTGCTCCGGGGCCACAGCCTATCTCAAGTATTTTGAGATTCGCCTCAGTATCCAAGCGAAACACCCTGTTATATTGCTCAAAGAAGACATCACCAAATCTAAGCTTTCTGCTTAAATACAGAGTCATAATCCCTTGTACATGTTCCGACCAAACATTATTCATTTACAATCCTCGTTTCATTCTCTCCACATTAAATCCGTTACAATGAAGCATTTTGATGTATAACTTCGTATTATCTCCCCGTCGCCTTGATAGCACCCAGACAGTGTATTCGTACCACCTGATTCTCGTCTGTCTCTGATATCTTTTGCAGCAGTTCTATATACGGTCTGACAAGCTCCGGTTTCCGTTTGCCCAAAACACGAAATATCTCGGGTGCTTCCATTCTTACCTTATCATCCGTATCGTGAAGAAGTCCCTCAAACACCGGCATATTCCTCGATCATTTCCTTCAACTGTGTTTCGTATTCTTTTGTCAGCCTGATCAATCTCAGATTCATGTTTTCCTCCCGGCTATATCTTTATTAAATGTGAACTTATCTGCGGTCTGATCGATACTCCATTCCACCTATAATCAGATAATCCGATATCATCCGGTGTAACTGATAAATATTCCCCATCCATGCCGCATATTTTAATCTCGCTTTCACCAACTTCTATGTATGCGCTCATTGCCTGTTTATATTGCAGCATGCCGTTCAAATGCGAATACTTTTCCTGCAATTCCTTGGAACCTGCGATCTGAGTGCCCAACCATGCATAATTTGCAGAATTAACCGTCATGTATGGTATTCCGTCTGCAATAGAATAATCATCTCCATGATCATGACCATTCAGGCAAAGCAGCACCTGCTTTCTCACAAAGTTCTTGCAGATCTCTTTACGATTATAGACTCCCCTTTTCGGAAAATCATTTATAAAGCTATGATGCGAAAAGATGATACACTTCATATCATCATCCAGCTCTTCCTGTAACCATTGAATTTCTTCTGCCGGAACAACAGGGTATATCGTATCTTCGCTTTTAAAATTCTTTTTATAGAATATTTCTTCCTTTCCTTCTTTGCTCAGATAGCATGTGTTTAAAAAAATCAGCTTGTATCCGTTATAGATTACAGAATAGTACGGATCATTCAATGAATAGAAGTCTGATATTTCACTTAATGAGCACTTGTCTGTTTCATGATTTCCTATAACATTGTAAAAAGGTATGCTTAAGGACTCAAATCGCTCCAATACCCTCCGATTTTCCTCTATTGGAGTGCATAAGTCTCCCAATGAAACAATAAAATCCAGATCCTTCTTTTGAGCGTTTGCCAATATCTCCTCTATCCGTGAGTCTCCGTCGCTTACTTCATCATAGTGCAGATCACTAAAAACAAGAAATCGTATCATATATTTTTATCCTATCTGATATCTCTCCATATACCCCGATTTAATGTCATGTATGACAACCGTATTCTATCAGAACCTGTCCCAGTGGATCCTGTCTTTTACATTAATGTCTTTCTGCTTTGGCAGGGGAACATTATCTTTTGGCTTACCTATACCTATAAAGCACGGCATATAATAATCATCAGGATATCCCAGCACTTCCCGGGCATATTCACTCTCCTCACCTAAAGGGATCCGGAGATTACAGCCATACCCTTCTGCTACAGCCGCCAGGAACAGATTTTCTATGCTGCACCATATTGATGCAAATCCGTTAAGATGAGAAATGTTATCGGGATGCAGTATATCTGTCTTTTGTTTCAGCAGGGGAATGATAACAGCCGATGCTTCAAAGAGCATTCTGTACTGCTTCGGGACCGCCTTACGGTAACATTCCTGCTGTAAGCTGTCATCCAGGTTCCAATCTCTTATGAGCTTATCCATATCCTCATCACTTATGCCCTTGGGGATAGCATCAAGCAGCTTGACCACTGTTTCCCTGTCACGGACTACAATATAGTGCCAGTCTCTCATATGATCATTGGTCGGTGCTTTCAACGCTGCTAAAATGATCCGCTCTATTACAGCGTCAGCTATCTCTTCTGCTTCAAAATCCCTGACAGTTCTTCTCTTTTCAATTACTTCATAAAAATCCATATGCTCTCAACCTCTCAGTCTTTAACTGTCTTTGTGTATTCGCTTGTCAACAAACAGTTATATGCCATAGCCTCCTACCACGCCATCTCATCATAATTCGGGACATATACCTGATCAGTTTTCCCGAATGTTGAAAGAATGTCTTTCGGCTTTGCCGTCTTTCTTATCTGTATCGCATTTTTATACTCTGCCGCTCTGTCCCAGTCTTTATCCCAGTTACGCAGGATCAATTCTACCAGATCATCCATGCTTATCCGTAGATAATTACCGCTCCATCCGTGATTGCCTTCCTGCATGATCGCATTTCCGTTTACGATATATGCAGATACGTACGATCCCGGATCCGACACGGTTCGATGATAATAATTCCAGAAGAAAACATATTCGTTCTCATTTAACTGCATCAATATTTCCCGTACATGTTTAGCCGATGGGATTTTTTCTGAGCACACTCGAAAACCCTGTCTTGTCCTTTTGACGTCAAATCCGGTATCTTTCACATACTCTTCCAGATATAACTGTCTCGGATTCTCTTTCCATATTTCCATAGCCTCCGCCCTTCCGAAATAGTCCAGTCTTACCTTTTTCTTTTTAACAAGGATTTTTTTGAGACGTTTATAGTCATATTCGAACGGTTCATCACAAAAAATGCCCCATTTTCCGCCATCTTTTGCCAGCGTGATCATCGAAACATATTTCAATTTCGTATCATAATAAAATTTCCATTCCGAAAGCGAACCGATCGGCGGAGTTATCCTTACGCTAAAAGATTCCCGCTCTTTGCAATACCCCTCATACGCCTGCTCCAGTTTTGCCATATCTTCGAGTGATTCTTCCTTGTCGCCAATGCAGAGAAGGTATCTGTAACTAAGCGCAGGATCAATCTTCGTCATCTTTGGTTCTTCAGTTTTGTCCCAGCGTGCCACACGGATCCCAACAATTACAAGGGGCACCCCTGCAGCCAGCATAAGTAAGCAGATGATCACGCTAAGTTTGGGGACGATAAAAAGAAATATGCTAAATACTATAAGGCAAAAACCAACTCCGGCTACCGAATCACCAAAAGCTCCCCAACTTCTATGTTTGATATCATGCATATTTGTGTGCTTTACTCCTAACCAAACCTGTGTCTTAAACATTTTTGTTAGGGTTTTCTGTTACGATTTGACTTCATTTGGTTTCAGCTGTCCATATCACATGGACTGTATCAGCTAATGTTATCAAATTGTTATCACGGAAGTGTTATCAAGTCAAACTACCTTAACTTACCACTTACCAAATTCCTTCACCATCACCTAAAATGATAGTCTTAATATTTTCGTCGATTTGAGAGTCATTAAGGCCCTGTTTGATCAGCGGCTGTATAACCTCTCTGCTTTCACGCATATGTGGTAATTGTGACGCGAGCTTACACGCCTTATCTTCTCGCCCAGCCTTCAGGTACAAAAAACATAATGCGGCTCTCATCGTTGATTTCTGCTTTTCGTTAATGGAAATAGGCAAACCTCTTTCCATTAACTCTATCGCTTCTTCGGTATCACCTTTTAAAGCCAGTGTACTAGCCAATCCCAATATCATTCCAGGCTTGTTTGGATATATCAGCAAGGCATCTCGATAGGTTTTTTCTGCCATATCTAAGTTGCCATCTCTTTGATATTCGACAGCCTTTTTATGAATATTGTAACGTGTTTCCTCCGCACGGATGGTGTCCATCCCAAGAAGCAAATCAACACTTGTCTCAAATATATTAGCTAACGCTGGAAGAAGCGTAATATCCGGATAGCTTTCCCCTCGTTCCCATTTAGATACGCTCTGCGGAGTTATTCCTAAAAACTCGGCTACA
>CACZBK010000007.1 GCA_902779395.1 uncultured Lachnospiraceae bacterium
TTGTTTGATGTATTTGAGTTTGCGGCTCATACTTACATCATTCTGGGAGATTTTATTTATTTGTCAAAGTTCTTATTTCATTCTCTATAGGAATGCTTTATTTTTGCGGCAGATATCGGTTTAAACTATCTGCCGATTAGGTTAATATCTGGATCTTCCGTCACGTGCATGAACTTCCTGTTTTATCTTATACATCAGGTTGTCCGCTTCCTTAACGTATTCCTGCAGATTAGACGGTGCTTCGGGGTCTGTGATCACATATCCGCAGCTGGCAGATATCTCATAAGGCTGGGAACCGTCATGGTTCTTTACCGACAGATAGGACAGTATGTTATGTCTTACCTGTATCGCTGCTTCTTCATCACAGTCTGTTGCTATCAGAAGGAATTCATCACCGCCGAAACGCACCGCGATCCAGTCTTCTTTAAGTACACTCTTTATGGATTCCGCAACTGTCTTTATGGCATTATCACCATGAAGATGTCCGAACTGGTCATTGATACGCTTCATGTAATTGATATCCACGAACATCACCATCATCCTGCTCTTATCTTTAAGACTCTGTTCGTAAAGAGCCGAAGCCTTATCCTCATAGGCCAGACGGTTATACAGGCCTGTCATGGGATCACGGTTATAGATACGTGTCAGGTCTTTATTAAGCCCGTCCAGACGAAGGTTTATGCGCAGAAGTTTAAGCGACTGCTGCAGTTTTTCCAGATACGGATAAAGCATATCCTGCATCATGATGACCGGTTCATCCACAAATACCATATATCCGTAATTATACTGGAAGTAATGTAAAGGACAGAAAGTGTACACATGCTGTTCCCCATCGACTTTTTTATATCCGGGAACAAGCTCATGGCGGCTGGTCATCCTTTCACTCTGGATCTTTTTATCCTTAAAGGCAACAACCGCTTCCATCTGTTCTTTATAACCGTTTACAAACAGTTCTTCTTCTTTTGCGATCACATCCTCAAAGTATTCGGGATCGATCACAATATAGAATTCCTTTCCTTCATATGTATTGTTACGCTGATAATGGGTCTGCATTTCCTTTTTCAGCGAGTTATAATCCGCCGTTTCGGAAATACGTGAACGCAATATCCGTTCATACATCTCAAGAGAAGTGGAATCCAGATGATGACGATATGAAAACTGACAGTATTCTTTTCTGATCTTTGTAAACTTCGGCAGATCCCTGCATCCGCAGCTTTCCGCATGTATAAACAGGGATGGGATGGTATACTGTTTCTGTACCTCCCTGCCGTATATCTGATCGTAGATGATACAGCAGCTCTTATATCCTATCTCTTCAAAATTAGGATCCACTGTTGAAAGAGCGGGATAAAAGTGATTACCGTAGGAGATATTATCAAACCCCGTTATGATGATATCTTCCGGCACGGAATAGCCACGGGCATATACCGTTGTCAGTGCTGACATCGCCATTATGTCATTGGCGCAGACCATCGCATCGGGAAAGCTATTCTCATCGGCATACTTCTCGATCGTAATCTCAGGGATCGTATTTCCCCATTCTCCGTATATGATATCTTCTTCCTTAAGTTCCAGACCATGTTCCTTCAGGACCTGCCTGGTGACTTCAAGCCGGGCCATACTGTCCACATGATCGGGCGTACCGCCCATAAAGACTATGCGCTTTACGCCATGTTCCTCCACGAGATGCGTTATCTGTTCCCGCATCCCGTCCTCATTTGAAAAGTTCAGACACGGTATATCATCTACGGGCATACCCACGCTTACCACGGGAATGTTCTTTTCCCTGGCCTCACGGCATAATCTCATGGCTGTCGGAATAGAGTTAACATGATTCGAAAGCACTATCACGCCATCAAAATCTTCCATATATCCAAGAGAATATATGTTAAGTTCTCCCTGATTTATCTGATGCTCAGGGCTGTATGTCGCAAAACTCAAAAATACGAAGACATCAAAATCTTCTTTTTCGGCATATCTGCGCATCCCTTTCAGCGCCTGCATTAAAGATTCTATACTGAATCCGTTGGCGTATACGGCTATCTTTCGCTTCATACAAACTTTCCTCTTTGGATTTAATATGTGATCATCACATCTTCCCATTTACCGGATATAAATTCCATATACTGTTCGGGAGGAAGAGGTTTTGAGAAGAGATAGCCCTGCAGATAATCACAGCCGTTCGCTATCAGTATGTCCGCCATCTCCTTAGTCTCTATTCCTTCCACCACTATCTTCTTACCCACTTCCTTGATCATACGGATGGTATTCTTTAATATCTTCATGGAGGCTTCATCGTTCATTGCCTGCCAGAGTATTCCCTTATCGATCTTAACTATATCCACCGGCAGCTTGATAAGATAATCTATCGCTGCAAAGCCCGATCCGAAATCATCGAGAGAGAAGGTGACTCCCTTACTGTGAAGATGGGTTATCAGTTCATTTACACTCTCCATGCCGTAACTTTTCATCTCGGCAGTCTCGGTTATCTCCAGATTGATCTGACGGAAGTCCACGCCGAATTCCGTAGCCACACTTATAAGCTGGCTGGCCAGCTCCATACGGTTGCACTGCTCCGGAGAAAGATTGATCTCGATATAATTGACACCCTTTGAGAGCACATCTTTTTCCTTGATAAAACGACATACAGTACGGAAAACATAATCTCCTATATCATGGATACGGCCGTTCTTTTCTGCAATGGGGATGAATTCCTCCGGTCCCACAAAACCGATCCTGTCATCCTTTAAGCGGATAAGAGCTTCGGAACAGGAGAATGTCCTTGAATGTATATCCAGTATGGGCTGGAAATATACCATGAAGCCGTCATTCTTGATAGCATTGTCGATAAGACGCAGAACTTCCTTCTCACGGCGGATAGGCTTGATAAGCTCATCGCTTTCCTGGATGCTTAAGTCGGAATCACTGAAACGGTCGGCTGTATTCTGTATGAGCGTAGTCATCTCATATCCCTCTACATTCTCACCGTTTACATTTATAAAGCTGATGACCGGCTCCAGATCCAGTACCACTTCATCATCACCGATCTCCAAAACAAAGCTTACTTTAAAGCATTCCTTTATCTGCTCTCTGAGCTGGTGTGTATTGGCCACGGTCCTGATCACCGCAAAGCAGTTAAGATCAACATAATATGCACTCTTTCCGAACTCGCGGCAGATACGTTCTGCGATACGTTCAGCCAGATCATCCACACCCATGCGGCCTAAAGAATGTTTGATATTTTCAAAGTCATCGATCTTTATTATCGCCATCAGGTAATTTTCCTTACGATAACGGAGCTGATCGATCGTTTTTATGAAAGCTCTCCGGTTATAACAGAGGGTATCGCCGTGAAGATAATAGGCCTGATTCTCAAAAGCGGTATGTATGAAGAACAATACCATGGAACAGACAAAATTCGAAATGACGTGCCGGCGGTGATGGAACTGGAATAAGACTGCAAGAAATACACCTATGGCAAAGAACAGGATCGAAAGCACCTGATAATGATTGAACATCTTGCGCTTTGCTATAAAGATGGTAATGGCGATGGCTACGCATGTAAAAGCTGTCACATAAAGCGTGTTCATCATGCTGCCATGAGTATATTTTCCGTTCTCATCAAAATAAAAGATCAGTTTCGTGACAGGTGTAAACCCTATCATGACGGTATCGTAAATGACTACCGCCGCGCCTATCAGAGCCATTACCTTTTTAATGGAACCTATCTTTGTTTTACTGTCTACATATAATAAGAACAGGACCGCCATGAAATTATACAATAACATGTAGGAAATACTGCTTGCATAATTGACCCACATGGGGTAACGTTCCGGAAATGAAATGGTATAGAAAGTCGTGATATTGACTAAAGATGCCAGAAGGTTGTCAATAAGCATCACAAAAAAGATCTTGTTCGAACGCAGGGAATAATTGCGCTTCATAAAAAACACGATCAGCAAAATGCATGTCGCGCCTGCCGAAGCTATACAATAATGGGGATTATATAATAAGCCTTCTGTCATATTACAGTTTATTTTACCATACCCAAAAAACAGCGTCAATCACTGCGGTCCATACAAGATATAGTACACTGATGCCTATATCTGGGACTTGATTTTTGATCCGTTACATTGGAAAATATATGCAGTATGTTTTGAAAAATCCGTGAAAAAAAGGGGAGAAAATGGAAAAGATCATAGCTATCACCAATCAGAAAGGTGGCGTAGGCAAGACTACAACTGCCGTTAATCTGTCAGCCTGCCTGGCCGAACTGAACAAAAGGGTACTGCTTATCGATACAGACCCCCAGGGAAATGCCACCAGCGGTTTTTCCATTAATAAGGTTGAACAGGAAAATACCATCTATGAGCTGCTCCTTCAGGAAGTTTCCATAGGAGAATGCATCATCAGGGATGTTATGCCGAACATTTCGGTTATACCGGCCAATGTAAATCTCGCTGCAGCTGAGATAGAACTGATAGGTGTAGAGAATAAAGAATTCATATTGAGCAGGGAAATGGAATATATTAAGGATGACTTTGATTATGTCATTATCGACTGTCCTCCCGCGCTCACTACCCTTACGCTCAATGCTCTTACAACCGCAAACAGCGTGATAGTTCCGATACAGTGCGAATATCTTGCCCTGGAAGGACTCTCGGATCTGATACAGACCGTAAATCTAGTAAAGGAACGCTTAAACCCCGCTCTGGATCTTGAGGGAATAGTCTTCACAATGTATGACAGCCGTACGCTCCTTTCTTCGGAGGTCGTAAATAATGTCACATCTCATTTCCCCGATAAGGTATATGAGACAAAGATCCCCCGCAATGTGCGTCTTTCCGAAGCACCCAGTTTCGGTCAGCCCATAACCGTCTATGACAGCAGATCAACCGGTGCGGATGCGTACCGCAGACTTGCACAGGAGGTAATCAACAGAAAATAAATGGCAAGGAATAACAGTTTCAAACGTAAGTTACCTGTTTTTATCATCACCTTTCTGCTTGCTATCACAGCAGGAGGTGTTTTTTTGGTAATGCTCCTGCTGCGACCGGAACGTAAACTCGCAGGCAGCTGGCTAAGACATACCGCCGTGGAAAATGACGCCGTAAACATAGCAAAAGGCTGGCTGGGCGAAGCACGGCTCGGAAACAAAGCAGACCTTGGTATGATCGATGATGTATATGCAGACATCACCCTTACTTTAAATAAAGATGATACCTGGTCCATGAGCCTGGATGAGGCAGGCTATACCGAACAGTATAAAAATGCTTATAAAACCCTGGCAGCTGCACTTCGCTCCGTACTTATAATGCGCGCCGCAGAGCTGGGTGCAGAAGTGAGCGATGAGCAGGCCGAAGATGCCATATTAAAAGCCTGCGGATATTCTTCATATGACTATGTCCTGCAATATGCTCCTTCCCTGCTTCCGGACGCAGCAAGCCTTTCTTCCGGATATAAGCGTCAGGGCAGCTACAGTGCAAAGGGCGGTATACTTAAGCGCGAAGGAATGGATGATATGCGCTTTCTGGTCAATGATGATGAGCTGGTACTCTCATCCGGTTCAGAAAGCGAAATATATGTAAACAGCGGCAGGAATGAGGCTCAGGATATACTGGGCATGTTACAGCCCCTGACAGTTTATGCAGCGGGAAACAACCATAATATACTTGAAAACCTTACCCTGGTCGTGGACGGAGGCAGCCGTTTCAATATAAAGACCCTTCATTACGATTACAGAAACAACCGTTTTGTTTCCATGAGGGATATGGCTTATGCTCTGAGCGGGACGGATAAACAGTTCGAACTTAGCGTGACGGCAGATACTATAAGCATTACCGGAAATAAACCTTACGGTGCCGTAGGCGGCGAAGGCGAGCTCTTCCCCAGGACCCAGAGAGAACCTGAGGAAGAAGATCCCCTGTACAATACCGGAGTGCTTAAATTCAATACCATGGACCTTAACGGTGCAACTGTTAAATACTATACTTTTATAGGAAGCAATACCGCCGGCAATAAAGATGCTTATATAAACCTTACCGACCTTGCAATGCTGCTGGATCTTGATGTGCATATAGAAAACGGCGAACTTAAGCTTAACACACAGGGCGGCTATTCTCTTGATATTGCTGCTCTTAAAACGGAAGGTTTCTTTGATGAAGTAAACTCTGCCCTTGTGGGCGATGCCACTACCGGCGAGATCTTCGTCTCCTCCATGGAAGATGTTCCCGTTCCCATTGCCAGCACCACCAAGCTTATGACCTATCTGTGTGTCATGGATGCTTTAAGCGCCGGCGAGATATCTGCGGATGACATGGCGAACGTAAGCAAAAAGGGCGAGATCTTATCACGGAGCATAGATGGTGTGATAAAGCTGAATGAAGGCCAGCAGATACATGTGGATCAGCTGATCAAGGGAATGCTGCTGCCGAGCAGTAATGAATGTGCGCTGACTCTTGCCGAATACGTTGCAGGAAGTGAAGCGGCTTTCGTTGAAAGAATGAATACCAAGGCTGCCCTGCTCGGGATAGCTGACGGAACGCTGTTTATTAACTGCCACGGTCTTCCCGAATATAATGATGACACGGCCACCAGCAAAAGACAGAACCACATGAGTGCAAGGAGCATGTTCATTCTTGTACAGCATATACTTAAGACCTACCCGCAGATAAAAGAACTTACTTCAAGCAAAAGCTTCTATCTGGAAGACCTTAGCAGAGAAGTACGCAATACAAACCCGCTCTTATATAACCTTCCCGACTGCTTCGGCTTAAAAACAGGAACTACCATCAAGTCCGGAGCCTGTCTGGTATCGGGGATGTATGCAACAGATGCTGAAGGAAACCGCCATGAAATAGTAGCCATGGAATTCGGGGCAGAAGACTCTACCGTAAGAGTGAGCCTGTCACAGGAACTCTTACTGTACGGACGGGATATGTTAAGATCATCTCATATTGAAAATAACCCCCCGGCGACACCCGACACCCCGGAAAAGCTGATCACTGAAGCACTGAAATACCTGTAAAACCAGACTAAAAAAGGCCGCCGGATCTCTCGACGGCCTTTCTATCTTATTTCTGTTACGGTGTCATGGTTATGATCTTTCCGTTCTCATCATACTTAAGTTCCATGTACTTAACGGTACGTCTGTGGTTGACACCCTTCGACAGTTCACAGTCATGATAGAAGAGATACCACTTTCCATGATATTCTACTATTGAATGATGGGTAGTCCATCCGATAACAGGCTCAAGTATACGTCCGCCATAAGTGAAAGGTCCCATAGGTGAATCACCTACTGCATATACAAGGTAATGAGTGGTTCCGGTGGAATATGAGAAATAATACTTTCCGTTATACTTATGCATCCAGGGGCCTTCAAAATATCTGCGGTCTTCATCACCTGCGCGCAGCTCATTTCCGTTTTCATCAAGGATCTTAATATGCTGATAGCCGCCCTTCATCTCTTTCATGTTATCGGCAAGCTCGCATACCAGAGGACCTACCTCAGGCTCATCCTTTGCATTCTCACCACCGTTGGGATCAAACTTTCCGGTCTTCCACTTCTCAAGCTGTCCTCCCCAGAGACCGCCGTTATACATATATGCCTTGCCGTCATCATCGATAAAAACGGCGGGATCGATGCTGTATGATCCGGGCATATAATCATCTTCCGGCTTAAAAGGTCCTACAGGGCTGTCGCTTACAGCAACACCGATATGGAATATCCCATCCTTATCACGAGCGGGGAAATACAGATAATACTTGCCATCCTTAAATGCACAGTCGGGAGCCCACATCTGCTTGCTTACCCAGGGCACATCCTTCATATGAAGTGCCTCACCGTTATCAACGCAATCCGCTTCAAGATTATCAAGTGAAAGGATGTGATAATCCTCCATCTGATACTCATCGCCTTCATCATTATCCTCACCGTCATGAGCAAGGTCATGTGAAGGATAAATGTAGATCTTGTCGTTGAACACATGAGCCGAAGGGTCTGCAGTGAAAATGTGTGTAACCAGAGGTTTTTTCTGTTCAGCCATTTTTTAATCTCCTTATATTATAAATATTTTTTATCACCAATCCGAATCCCAATCGGAACCGCTGTCCCAGTCCCAGTCGGAACCGCTGTCCCAGGAATCCCAGTCATCATCGTCATCCCAGGATGAGCTTGAACTTGAATCACTGTCATAGCTGTATTCTTCATAATAATCTGAATCCGAAAAATCATATCCGCCGTAATCGCTGCTGTAATAGGATGAGTCATAATAATCCCCCATGTCCTCATAAGGCATGGATGAGGGGATCCAGTCATCATAAGCATCATCATACAGATACCAGCTGCCGCGCTGGTTATAATAATGAGCTCCGTTATATGTATAATATCCTGTGCTGGGGCCCGAAAGTGCATAGCCGATACAGATTATAACAAATGCGGTAATAAGGATAAATATCAGGTTCCTTATCTTACGTTTGCGTCTGTATTCCTGTTGTCTTGCCCGCTGGGCTGCATTATTCCGGGGAGCCCGGGACGGAGCCTGCATATTTGCGGCTTTGTGTCCCGCAAATTCGGAACGCAGCTTTTGATATATCTCATTTACTGCATATGCTTCATCTTTTCCGTTATAGCGTACGGCACGACTTCCGTCTGCTTTGTTCTTATATACTACGACGTTTTCGCCGTCACGATATATGCCGAATGCCTTAGCACCTTTATAATCCTCGCCGATATGAAAATGCATCTGTGCGAGAGGCACTTTGTTATCTGCACAGTATTTTTTCAGTTCATCAATTGTTTTGGGTATCTGGTTGGAAACTCTGCGGATATTTTTATTTGTTGCTCCGCAGTTAGGACAATTCTCCAGCTGATCGTCAAAAAATCCGTCACAATAATCGCATTTTACGTCCATGGATTCCTCCCTCTCATATATATGAGGATATATTCAACCTCGTGTATAATATCATATATAATGATACTGTGGCAAGTGCTTGACAAGGGGTTCTAAAAATAAGACAATCATTATTGAAATCCCGTAACTCACTATATTATAGAAGAAAAGGGGATCGCCATGAACGATAAACTGACCATACATGCGGAGGTTATGAGTGCCGTTAATTTTGCGATGCAGCAGAATTCCGTCCCTCTTATAAGAAACATCAGCTTAAGAAACGAAACCGATGAAGTTCTCAGAGACCTTGAGATAAAGATAAGCTTCGACCCTGCTTTTGCTGCTGAATTCAGCTGCAGGATAGACAGCATCGAAGCACAGAGCTCACTGGAAGTAACTCCCATAAAGATAAAGCTTTCAACGGATTATTTTTTCGGACTTACGGAACGCATAGACGGTCAGATGATGATCAATGTATACAAAGACGGCGAAGAAGAAGTACTTGCCGCCGCATGTTACGATACTGCCCTGCTTGCCTGTGACCAGTGGAGCGGACTGCAGATCATGCCCGAACTTATCTGCGCTTTTGTAACTCCCAATCATCCGAAGGTGGCAGAGATATTGAACAGCGCTGCCGGTTTTCTTAAGAACTGGGGTGAATCACCTTCTTTTACCGCATATCAGACACAGAATGTAAATACCGTAAAGCGCCAGATGGCAGCAATATATGCAGCTGTCAGGGCGCTTTCCGTTAATTATGTGGTTTCGCCCGCAAATTTTGAAGGCAAAGGACAGAGGATACGTATGTCCGCCCAGATCTCCGAACAGAAACAGGGCACCTGTCTCGATCTGACACTTTTGTATGCATCCTGTCTGGAAGCCGCCGGGCTCAGACCCCTGCTGGTCTTCTTAAAAGGACATGCTTTTGCGGGATGCTGGCTGGAAGAAGAAAGCTTTGCCGACTGTCTTGTGGATGATGTATCCGCTCTTCAAAAACGTACTGCCGATGGAGCCGAAGAGATACTGGTTCTGGAAATGACGGACGCTGTCAGCGGCAAAAATGTAGATTTCGATATAGCGCTTGAACATGCAAGATCAAAACTGTCAAAACCCGAAGAATTTGACTGTGTCATAGACGTACTCCGCTGCAGAAACAGCAGTATACGTCCCATTCCCTCAAAACTTGAGGATGTAAAAGAACAGTATGAAAATGCCGACAGCGTGACTCCCGGTGCCGTGGCAGCACCTTCGGAGCTTACTCAGAATCTTAAGGGCAGTTTCAAGGAAGCGTATGAACCTGTCGGCAAGCTCAGGCTATGGGAAAGAAAGCTTCTGGATTTTTCATTGAGAAACGCCCTGCTCAACTTCCGTGCTACAAAAAATACCATACAGCTTATGGCTGTTGATCTTCCCGCACTGGAAGACGGACTTGCGGAAAATAAGGAATATATCATACTGGAGCTTCCCGCTGAATTTAAGAACAGTCTGCGGGATGAAAAAATGTATGCCATTGATAATCAGAAAGATATGTTTGAAGCCATGGCAGCTGAAGAGATGCGCAATCACAGGATACGTACTTTCCAAAACGAGGAACAGCTGGCATTATCCTTAAAGAATCTGCAGCGTGCCGCAAAAGTCAGCCTCGAAGAAAACGGAGCCAATACTCTCTTTCTTGCACTTGGCTTTCTGCGCTGGTATGAGACCGATCTTTCGGAAAAGCCCAGGTATGCACCTTTGGTACTGATACCTGTGGAATTAGTAAAAAGCGTAAGAAAAAAAGGATATGTACTCCGCAGCCGTAATGAAGAAACCCAGATCAATGTAACACTTTTGGAATATCTGCGTCAGGATCACGGTCTTGCTATCGGCGGACTGGATCCTCTGCCGGAAGATGAAAACGGTATAGATCTTCCTCTTGTATTTCATACCATACGGCAGTCTGTCATGGATAAAAAACGCTGGAATGTCGAAAACATGGCTTTCCTTGGTCTTTTCTCTTTCGGACAGTTCGTTATGTGGAACGATCTCAGAAACCGTACCGAAGATCTTAAACAGAACAGAGTAGTCAGCAGTCTGCTGGAAGGAAGGATGACCTGGGAAGCTGAGGATACCGGGATCACTGCGGAAAAAATAGATGAACTGTATAAACCCGAAGATATGTCTGTTCCTTTAAGTGCTGATTCCTCACAGATGGTTGCGATAGCTACTGCCTCTCTGGGACAGAGCTTTGTACTTCACGGACCTCCCGGAACAGGAAAGTCCCAGACCATTACAAATATGATCGCCAATGCCCTTTATCAGGGAAAAAGCGTATTGTTCGTGGCAGAAAAGATGGCCGCTCTTTCCGTAGTGCAGAACAGACTCTCGAAGATAGGTCTGGATCCTTTCTGTCTTGAACTGCATTCAAACAAAGCCAGTAAAACTGCTGTATTATCACAGCTTGAAAAAACCCTTGAGGTAGGAAAGCTCAAACATTCCGAAGAATATGCTGACAGTGCAAAAAAGCTTCTTGAACACAGAAAGGAAATAAGCCATGTTCTGGAAGCCATGCATAAAAAACGCTCCTTCGGAAAAAGCCTGTATGAGCTGATCGCCGAATATGAAAGCGTAAATGCATATAAAGGCATGGTTTCTATAAAAGGAAGTTCCGCTGATGAGTTATCGGCAGATGAGATATCTTCCGAAACATATAACGGCTGGCACGAGATATTAAAGGAATACGAAACAGCTGCATCCGCTACGGCCGGGCTTGATTCACATCCTTTAAGGGGCATCACATCTTCCGAATATACAATGGAGATGCGTGAACGTCTTAAAGAAGAATGGAGCACTCTTTCCGAAAACGCCGTTACCGCTGAAGATGATCTAAAAAAAATAAAGAACGCTTTAAGTATTGATACAGCTGATGACCGTAACGGCATCGATATCCTGATACGTCTTGCGGATTTTCTGCAGAATGACGGATACTTTTCGGCACAGCTTGCACAGTCTCAGAATTTCGATCCTCTGTGTTCGCAGATAAATATTTATACAGGAAAGCTTTCACAGCTCAGAAATGATGCTGCCGAATTGTCTGCCATGTTTATACCCCAGACCTTCACAGGCGGCAGCGGGTTTGCCGCGGGCGCTGCTCTGCTTAAGTACAGACAGGCCGAAGGTAGCTGGTTTCTTGCAAAGGAAATGGGTATAAGCAAAGCAGTAAAGGAATTAAAACCTTATGCTGCTAACGGTACGGTTATTGATAAAAACAATATAGCAGGCCATCTCGAAAAACTTGCTGCCTTAGAACAGCTTCGTTCAGAAGTCAACTCTGCTCCTTCTGAGATCACATCGGTACTTGGTACTTTATGGATGGGAGAAAACTCCGATGCTGCAGCTATCACCTCAGTCATAAATAAAGCCCGTGAAGCAAGGTCATTCAGGGAAGTATTAGATCCTTCATCATATACTTCTTTCATGAATGCTGCTGCTGCAGGTATCAAAGCTCCGGCAGCCGAGCTTAACAGACTCAGGAAATTCATAAAGGATGCGGATGATGCCATAACAAAAGAAAAAATCGTTATGGAAAATGATACTTCTGACTGGGTCGGTCTCATAAAAGAGCGTTTTGATACATATTCGAAAAATACGGATCGTCTTCGTGAATGGACAGGTTATCAGAAAGTAAGACAGTCCGCTGCCGCTGCAGGTCTTTCCAATGTATGCAATGCGGTTGAAGAAGGCAGGCTCATGCCTGATAAAGCAGAAGATGCATTTTTCTGTGCAATTGATCAGAAACTCATCTCCGGGATCATATCTTCCGATTCCAAACTTGCTGATTTCCGAGGTGTCCAATTTGAGGGACTCATTGACAGATATACGAAACGACTTGATGAATTCCGCAAACTGACCATAGCGGAAATGGTAGCAAAGCTTTCCGCAAATATACCCGCCGGCGGAGGTGAGGCAGCCGCATCATCCGAACTGGGAATACTGAAAAAGGCGATCAAATCAAACGGACGCAGATTATCGATCCGTAAACTGTTCGACCAGATACCGACACTGCTGCGTAAGCTTTGCCCCTGCATGCTGATGAGTCCTATATCTGTCGCCCAGTATATAGATCCTTTGTATCCTAAATTCGACCTGGTAGTATTTGATGAAGCCAGCCAGCTTCCTACAAGCGAAGCAGTAGGTACTATTGCAAGAGGTAATAACGTGGTCGTGGTAGGTGATCCGAAACAGCTGCCTCCCACAAGTTTCTTTAAGTCCAATAAAGAGGACGAGGAAGATTCCCAGCAGGAAGATCTTGAAAGCCTCCTGGATGACTGTCTGGCGATATCCATGCCTCAGGAATATCTTAAATGGCATTACCGCTCAAGACATGAAAGCCTTATCACATACAGCAACATAAAGTATTACGATAACAGACTCTATACCTTCCCTTCACCAAACGACAGGATATCGCAGGTAAAGCTTATCCATGTGGATGGTGTATATGACCACGGAAAGACACGTGTCAACCGTGCCGAAGCGGAAGCAGTTGTCGGCGAGATAATAAGAAGACTCGAAGACAGAAAATTAAGAAAAGATTCGATAGGTGTCGTTACCTTCAGTGTAGTCCAGCAGAATCTGATAGAAGATATGCTGAATGATGAACTTGCAAAAAAACCCGAGCTTGATGAATATCTTCGTTCATGTGCAGAGCCGGTATTTATCAAAAACCTTGAAAACGTTCAGGGTGATGAACGCGATGTGATCCTCTTCTCCGTCTGCTACGGTCCCGATAAGGATGGTAAAGTCTCCATGAACTTCGGCCCTCTTAACAGGGACGGCGGATGGAGACGTCTTAATGTAGCTATCTCCAGGGCACGTAAGGAGATGATGATATTTGCCGTTCTTAAACCCGAACAGATAGATCTTAACAGAACTGCTTCAGAAGGCGTTGCAGGATTAAAAGGCTTTCTTGAATTTGCTGCCAACGGACAGGGTATGCTCGCACGCAGTGATATAAAACCTCCTGCTGAAGATGCCCTGCTTAAGGATATTACATCCGCGATCAAAAACGAGGGATACGAAGTCAAGACCAATATCGGCTGCTCCGAATACCGCATGGACATCGGCATAGTGGATCCCGATGATCCCGAAAACTATCTTCTTGGGATCATACTTGACGGAGAAAACATGAAGGCTTCAAAAACAGTAGCCGATCGTTTTGCCGTACAGCCTTCGGTGCTTTCCGGTCTTGGATGGAAACTCATGCATATCTGGACTCTCGAATGGCTGGATGATCCTAAACCCGTTATGGCAAAGATAAAAGAAGAGCTTTCTCTTGCCGCGGAGGAAAAGAAAAAATCACTTGATGAAAGTGACAGCGATGAAAGTGATCTGATCCCGGAAGAACAGGATGAGCAGACATACGATAAAGAAGCTGTATCGGATGATCATATTCAGATAGCCGGTATTACTTTTGAAAAAGATGAAGACGCATATGCCGCATCAACACATATGCGTAAATATACTTCAGCCATTCCCTTAAAGGCCGGAGAAGCGGAACAGTTTGATGTACAGAATGCAAGAGCCATTGCAAAGACGATTCTGAGATTTTTAAATCTTGAAGCTCCTATCAGTAAAAAACTTTTAATGAAAAAGACGTTTGCCGACTGGGGTGTAAGCCGTACCACAAGCCGTGCCGAGCAGGTATTTGATATGGCAGCGAAATTCGTACCCTGCAGTACTACGACCGAACATGATCAGGTATTTTTCTGGGGAGGCGAACAGGATCCCGAAAAATATAATATCTACAGAGTAGAGGATAAAAATAAACAGACAAGGAGCATGGATGATATCCCTTCACAGGAAATTAAGGCTGCAATGGGTGATATCATCTCCCAGCAGGTCAGTGTAAGCCGCGACGATCTCATAAAACTGTGCGCAAAAGCTTTAGGCTTTAACAGAACAGGACCGGCAATGGATGCAGTGCTTGACAGCGTTCTGGAAGCATGCATTGAAACCGCCTTCTTTAAAGAAAGTGACGACGGAAAGATCTTTTCCGGCGGTGAAGTATAAAATGAAACGTCGTTTCTTAAATACACTTATACCTGCATTAACGATACTGTCCCTTTCTGCATGTGCCGGTGGGAAAGATATCAAAACTTCTGCTGCTGCAAAACCGGCTGCAGAGCTTTTAAGTTATTCCGCAGGTACAGAGATCACGGATGTGATCGAAGATGATCTGCCGGCTGAGCCCGAAAAAACATCCGTGGCTGTTCCTGTCGTTACCGAAGCGGATATACCAAAAACAGATGATGCAGCTGATGTAACAACAGAGACCGAAGCTGCTTACCCGGAAGATACATCTGTACAGGAAGAACTTATACCTACAGCTGCACCCACACCACAGCCCGATCATTCAAAAATGCCTGATAAGATAAAGAATGAACTGGCACCGGCTGTTATCACTGCTGCCAGCAAAGGTGAAACAGAAAAAACCGATCTCCTTATGGCCCAGATCTTTGATATCGATCCATATTGGGCAGATAAACTCCAGCGTATACTTGATTACTGGAAAGAGGTTAATAAAGAAAGCTATATATATCTGTTTCCGGATGTTGACCGTATCCGTGAGGATGTGATCAAAAACGGAATGGATACAACCGCTTTCTGGGGAAGGGAAATATTCAGTTCCGCTCTTCCGGCAGATGACAGCCTTTGCTTTGTGATCGCAGGATTTGAACTGAACAATGACGGTACGCCTAAAACAGAAATGATAGACCGCCTTGTTCTTGCTATAGGCTGCGCACAGAAATATCCGAATGCATACATACTCTTAACAGGCGGTCCTACAGCTATGGGTAATTCCGAAGCGACCGAAGCGGATGTGATGGCGGACTGGCTGATAAAACACGGAGTTTCTAAAGAAAAACTGATAATAGAAAACTCATCTACCATGACCTTTGAAAATGCCGTTTTTTCATATCCTGTGATCAGACAGGATCATCCGCAGATAAATAAGCTTGCGATCGTCAGCAGCGATTACCATATTCCCATGTGCGCAGTCCTGTTTGAGGCGCAGTGCATACTGAGCGAAGATGATGACTTCCATATGGAAGTATGTGCAAATGTAGGATGTATTACCAGCGGATACTTTTTTCCTATGGATGAACATAAAAGGCAGCTCATCCATATTATCGAAAATCTGCCTTGATAACAGTATTACGGTTCTTAAATATCCGGAACCAATGCCTGCTTATTCGAAGCATGTATCTGTTCTGAAAAGTGAGGGAAATTTATGGGACTCTTTGATAAACTGACCGGAAAATGTACAGTATTGGAAGATGTGCTGTTCCGTATGGAATCCAATATCTCCAATAATTATAAGGATGCCGCCCAGGCAAATCTTAAGGAACTGGCTGAAAAATATGAAGCCCTTTTATCCGAGGGAAAACTGAATGAAAAGCAAAAGGCCCGTTATTCGGACCTTCTGGCTGCATACAGCGAAAGAATGAAAAAATTCACTCATAAAGACCAGACTCCTTACTGGACTAAATAAAGCTGTCCGTAAAGATCCCGGTCCTCACCGGGGGTTAAATGCTTAAGCAAATAGTTCCGTGCTGAAATATCTTTCACCGGTATCCGGAAGCACCGTTACTACCGTATGTCCTTTTCCCAGAAGTTTAGCCATTCTGAGTGCTACACATACATTGGTTCCGCTTGATATTCCGCATAATATGCCTTCTTTTTTGGTAAGCATTTTTGTGGTCTCTATTGCTTCTTCATCAGTAACTATCTCTATCTGACTTATTATATCACGATTTAATATGGGTGGTATCAATCCGTCACCTATTCCCATCTGAAGATGTGAGCCGATCGATCCACCGGAAAGTATAGCAGCATTTTCCGGCTCTGCTGCCCATATAAGTATTCCGGGATTTTTCTCTTTTAATACCGCTCCTATACCGCTGATCGTTCCGCCTGTTCCTATACCAGAACAGAATCCGTCTATCGCTCCGTCAACCTGGGCCAGTATTTCCTTTCCTGTATTTAACAGATGTGCGTTTATGTTTTCTATATTTGAAAACTGATCAGGCATATAATAATTATCATTTTCTTCGCAGAGTTTTTTTGCTGTACTTATACACCTGTCGATACATTCTCCTATATTATCATCATCATGTATCAGCATCAGTTCTGCGCCATACTGTTTTATTAAAAGTCTGCGCTCTTCGCTTACCGAATCAGGCATGATGATGATCACACGATATCCTTTCACTGCGCCTACCAAAGCAAGTCCTATACCCTGATTTCCGCTGGTTGGCTCTACTATAACCGTATCCTTTTTTATCACTCCGGCTTTTTCTGCAGCCTGTATCATCTGATAAGCCGTGCGTGTTTTTATGGATCCGCCGATATTCATTCCTTCATACTTTACAAGAACTCGTGCATCCTCTTCGCCTGTCATATGGTTAAGTTTGATCATTGGAGTGTTTCCCAATGCATCCAGTATATTTTCACAGATCATAATTTTGCTCCTTGAATACTTTTTCCTCTTACTGTTATTACTGATGATCTACATAGCATCATCTTTCTTATCCGATATGATATTTTTATTTCGATATATCAGATTATTGATAATTATAAGACCAAGTCCAATAAGATAAACAGCTATGCAGATGATCACAAATATCAGTATCCCTGTCGCATATCCCCAGTTCAGAAAACCGTATATGTCATTACCTTTTCTGCCGTTTATCAATGTATTGAACAGATATACCGTTCCGTACAGTAACGGTGCTATTATAACACATGTATTACTCTTTATGCTTATTCTTTTATCATTAAATATTATAAATTCTGCCATTGCCATCAAAGGCACCAGCATATGAAGGAAGAAATTTGATCCCACATACATAGTTCCGAAACCATATAACGGACCAAGAAATGTAAGTACGACCATAAACGTAAGTCCGACTGCAGAAGCCGACATCAGTTTCCATATCCGGATATTTCCATCCTCCCTTTTTTTAAGATACCTTATTATCCAGATCACAGAAACGGCCGCGGCAAAAATATTGGACAGAGTTGTAAAATATTTCAGATTTATAAATCCCCTGGCCGTAAGCATGCTCTCTTTCTTATTAAAAAACATGATCAGCCAGGCATATAAAACACATAATACCATTATTATGTTGTATATAAATCTTATCTTCCTTTTATTCATATCTTATTTTTTGATGTTGAACTCAATTATTTTTTTGATACTTAAGATATGTCTCTATTTTCTCATCTCCGTTTTGCAGATATCCGTCGTATATAAAATCTATTACCCAGTCAAGTATAAATCCCACATCTATATAATCTGTCATTTCACCTTCATCATGCCAGAATATGTGCCCCGTTTTCTTTTCCATGCAAAGATATTCACCGTCACCTATCACAGAGCCTATTAATAGATAGTCATTGGCATCTCCTTCTTTAGCCCAGTCGCAATATCCCTGTCTGTATTCTCTTTCTATTATTTCCAGATTTTCAAACCTTAATGTACACCGGTCTATATCCATTCCGTTACTGAACATATACAGAGCTTTTAATTCATCTGTAAGTTTAATACCTGTTCTTTCTTCAAAAAGACTGATCGATAAACTGCTTGCTCCCTCATATAATTCAAGATTCATAAGATCAGGATATTTCTCAGCCATATATAGAATAATATCCAGTTGTTCTTTGAGAATACTATCCTGTGAGACTTCTGCTGTTTTAATATCTATTTCTTTCGGTGGTATATATGGTTCTTCCTTTTCATCTTTTTCGGATCCGGCTTTTTTAATTTCAACTTCTGCATTTTTTTGTTCATTTATTTCGGGTATGCTTTTTATCAGATCCGAAAATAAAGCATTTGTTCTTTCTTTATTTTTTCTTTTTAGTTTTATTGTTACTATTCCCAATGCTATGACTGCAGCTATAAATAATAAAAATTTCATTTATTTACTCTTTTAATCCCTTTTTAATAAAATATTTCTTCCTTGCACCAGGCAACTACATCTATTTTTCCAAGACCAATGTTTCTTCTTATTCTGTCTACTCCCATATCAGTGGTATGCACTCTATCCATATTTTTAATTAGTATATTATCCAAAATGTTTTCCTTTGAATATTTTTTACTTAGACCCATAATTTTGAAAAGGGATTTTTATTTAATTTACCGGACATATTCGGTTTCGTTTCACGTGAAACATTTTTTGTTCCTTACTATATTATGACAGGCTCGAAAAATCCTTCTCCAAGATTTTGTGGTTACAAATTTATGTAACCCTAATGTTTCACGTGAAACATTTACTATTTTCCCATGCAGAATTCCGAAAAGATTTTATTAACGAGATCATCTTCAACCTCATCACCAATAATATAACCAAGATGTTTATAAGCATCCATAAGATCAACAGCCAGTACATCTTCAGGCATATTATTATCTATTCCATCAAGCACAAATTGCAGACTTTCAGCACTTTTTTTCAATTCATCCTGCTGTCTGATATTAGTTATAACCAAATCTTCATTAAGCTTAAATGCCTGTAAATTAAAGGATTCTGATAGTTTATCAACAAAATCTGCTAAACCTTTTCCACTTTTTGTGGAAAACTCAACATAAGGAACCTTTTTACCGAATAATTTCATTATCTCATCTATCTCACACTCAGATACAAGGTCGGTTTTATTAAATAATATAATTGTCTTACAATTACGTATGAGCTTAATTATTTGTTTATCATTTTCATCTAATCCTACAGAACTATCTGCCACAAACAATATCAGATCAGCATCCATTGCTTTTTCTATTGCCTTATCCACCCCGATCTTTTCCACTACATCTTCAGTATCCCTGATACCTGCGGTATCTGTCAGATTAAGCTGGAAGTCTCCAACCCTTACACTTTCTTCGATAATATCTCTGGTTGTACCGGCTATATCCGTAACTATAGCTCTGTCATATCCGGAAAGCATATTAAGCACGGATGACTTACCTGCATTCGGTTTTCCTAAAATAGCGGTTCTTATACCGTTCTTCATAATACTTCCTCTTTCAGAAGCATTTAAAATATCATTTATATTTTTTATAAAGGATCCTGTTTTATCAGACAAAACAGATGAATACTCACTTAGATCATAATGCTCGGGATCATCAAGCGCTGCCTCTATGAAAGCCAGCTCATGCAGAACTTTTTCACGCAGTTCGACTATTTCCTTGTAAACAGATCCTTTTAACTGGGATATGGAATTCTTTGCTGCAAATTCATTTTCTGCATTTATAAGATCCATGACAGCTTCAGCACGGCTTAGGTCCATACGCCCGTTTAAAAATGCACGTTTGGTAAATTCCCCGGGTTCAGACAGTCTTGCTCCGTTATCAAGCACAAGCTTTAAGATTTTTTTGCATATATAAATACCGCCATGACAGTTTATCTCAACTGTATCTTCACCTGTATAACTGTGCGGCGCCTTCATTACGGAAAGCAACACTTCATCGTAAACTTCATCATCACAAAATATATTACCTAAATAAAGATGATGACTTTCAAGTTCGGATGCTTTTTTACCTTTACAGGATACGTATATCTTATCTATAACAGATATAGCATTATCTCCGCTTATCCTTATTATACCTATTCCGGCATTTGTTATACCGGTTGCTATTGCAGCGATCGTATCATTATACATTTTTATCCTCTTTATCAGTTTATCTGTTTTTTGCAGGACATTTATGCGGCATCCCCGGACCATATTGGCATCTGGGACAATCAAAACATTTTTTGTATTGGGCATTATCAAGCACTGCTTCGCAAAAAGCCGGATCCGCTAAAACAGCACGGCCAAGATCCACAGTATCCACAAGCTCATTTTCTATCAGATATCTTACCTGTTCCGGTGTATTTATACTGTTTACACAGGATATTGGAATACGTCCTTTGAAATGATCATGAAAACGTACTCCGAGTGAACAGAATTTATTATAATGTCCTTCATCTTCTTTTACGGAAGGATCCTCCCACTCTATTCCCGTTGAAACCTGCAGATAATCACAGCCGGCTTTAAGATATTCTTCGCCTATACGTATCGCGGTCGCAACATCCGGCTCTATCCCTGCAGTTCTGACGGATATGATAAAATCATCTCCGCACTCTTTACGTATCATGCGTATGATCTCTGCTCCGAAACGCGCACGGTTTTCATCGCTGCCGCCATATTCATCATTTCTCAGATTAGTCTTCTTTGATATAAACTGATTGATGAGATATCCATGACATCCATGAAGCTGCACACCGTCATACCCGGCTTTTTTTGCACGGATTGCTGATCTGAGAAAGTTTTCCTGCATATCGTGTATCTCTTCAATACTCATCGCTTTAGATAATATTTCAGGATTTCTTGTTTCAACAGCAGAAGGTCCGATGGCAGGACCGCAATCCGGATTGGCAGTTATACCGGTATGATTAAGCTGTATCAGCATTACAGCTTTATATTCATGACATGCTTCTGTAATTGATCTATGACCTTCAATCTGCTCATCTTCCCATAATCCAAGATGATTTTTTGCAAATCTTCCGCCGGCTGTTACTGCGGTAGCTTCAACACATATAAGCCCGCAGCCGTGTTCTGCTCTTTTACGGTAATGCTCTATATGTTTACCGGTAACTTTTCCGTCCGCACCTGCGTAATCAAACTTGACTGTCGGCGCCATGGTCAGCCTGTTTTTTACGATAGTTTTATTTATCTTTATGGGATCATTTGCAGATATCATAGCGGATACACTCCTTCCTGTCATAAGGCTATATTCAAAAACTTCCGTATACGATTTTATCATCTTTTACATATATATAAAATATCATATTAGAGCAGATCCGTAATAAGTATAAAAAAAGGCAGAAGTAATCAACTCCTGCCTTAATAAATATCGATCAGATATTATCTGTAATTCTTAAGTGTTACAACTACCTTACGGTAAGGCTCTTCTCCTTCGGAATGTGTAGTCACATAACGGTCTGACTGGAGAGCTGAATGGATTATCCTTCTCTCATAAGGATTCATAGGCTCAAGTGCTACAGGCCTTCTGCTCCTCTTAACTTTAAATGCAATATTCCTTGCAAGTTTCTCAAGGGTTTCTTTTCTTCTGAATCTGTAATTTTCGGTATCTATCTTGATCCTTACATATTCCTCTGTTCCTTTGTTTATGACCAGTGAAGTAAGATACTGAAGGGAATCCAGAGTCTGTCCTCTCTTACCGATCAGTATACCCATCTCTTCGCCTGAAAGATCTACATTCAGAGTATTATCTGTTCCGAAAGATGATGAAATATTTACTTCAATATGCATGGATGCGAATACATCCTTGAGGAAGCTTTCAGCCTGGCTGATAAGCTGGGCCTTTTCCTCTTCAGGTATCTCACGGAGAGGTTTAGCGGGCTCTTCAACTACAGGTTTTACTTCTTCATTATCCTGATCAAATCTTCTTCTGTCGTCACGTCTTCCTCTGCCGCGGTCATTACGTTCTCTTCTTTCCTGACGCTTTTTCTCCCTATAAGCTCTCTCATCTTCTTCAGTTACAGTGGGGATACCCTCTCTCTCACGTATAGCGGCAGCACGTTCTGCATTTTCTTTTCTTTCAGCTTCACGCTTAGCAGCTTTTTCCGCTGCTTCTTTTTCTTCCTTTTCTTTTCTGGCTGCTTCTTCAGCAGCGGTAATCTCAGCCTGTGCTGCTTCAAGCTGCTCAAAAGATTCTTCTTTGATACGGGCCTTTATTACCGCAGGCTTAACACCCAGACCCATAAATCCGGATGAACCTTCACTTACAACTACATAATCAAGACGATCGCTTGTTACCGAAAATGTCATACAAGCATCGGTTATACAGTCACTTACTGTCTTAGCACTAAACTCCCTATACTCTGCCATTTTGATCTCCTTCTAAATTACTTTTTATTATTCTTTTCATTAAAAGCCTTTACCATAGCTGCCTTTGATGCAAGGCTGCCGGGCTTTTCTGTATTCTTATTATAATAATCGGTAGATTCTTTTATATTCTCAGCAAGCTTTGCCTTATCCTCAGCTGTCTTTTCCTTTTTAACTTCAACATTACGTGTATTGATCAAAGCATTGTTACTTATCTGCTGGGGAGGAAGTCCTGCCTTGCGGCGCTTCTCATTATTCTTCTCAACATTAGCCTTGATCATCTCATCGATATCGATCTTGTCAAGATGCTTATTAACGCAGATCTGGATGATACTTCTTACAACTGCACCGATGATCCAGTAAAGACCCATACCTATGGGAAGTGAATAACAGAAGAATGCACTCATCAGAGGCATTATGGTATTCATGGTCTTCATGGACTGCATCATGGCATTCTCTTCGCCCTGCTTATTATCATTATTAGCCTGGGGCATGAGTTTGGTATTTATCCACTGGGTAAGAGCAGCAAGGAAAGGAATAAGCAGCACTCCTATTATCATTATGATATTCTTCTGCTCTGCAGCCATCTCAGCCTTTACTACAAAAGAAGGTGAATTGGCGATATTAAGACCTAAGAAATTATTAAAATGTTCCAGCGCATTCTGAGCATCTTTTATCTTTGATGCAAGTTCCGGGAATGCAGCTGCCAGATCATTCCAGTTCTGTGTACTGGCACCATTTAACAGATCAATCAGCGTATTCTTTGCAGCTTCGCTTCCGGCTACAAAAGTATCACCGGTAACCTGCTTTGCATAACGGCTGTAGCTTGCCATCCCCTGAAGTAACTCATTAAATCCTTCTGTTCCTATCTTCTGGGATAAAGGCTCAACAACGGGAGTAAATACTTCTTTTACTCTGGGCACATATGCGGGAATATTATAAATAACCCTGTACAGAGCAAAAAGTATAGGCATCTGGATGATCAGCTGTACACAGCTTCCTGAAGGACTTACACCATACTTGGAATATACAGCCTGGGTCTCAAGCTGCATCTTCTGCATTGATTCCTGATCAGTCTTTCCTTTATATTTTGCCTGGATAGCCTGGATCTCGGGATTCATCTTATTGGAAAGTTTTGAGAACTTCTGCTGCTTTATGGTAAGAGGCAGCATAAGAACATATATTATTATAGTAAAAAGTATAATAGCAAGTCCTATACTGGGATATTCCATGAAGAGATCCAAAAGCCAGAAGATCGCCTGCATTATATATCCCATTACTATAGCAAAAGGACGTAATATACCCGTCTGTTGAGTCAATAACATATTATTTCACCTTTGAGTATTTCATTTTCTTTTTGGGAACAGGGTCGAATCCACCCTTAGAGAAGGGATTACATCTTAAGATCCTCCAAAAGGCCATAAAAAATCCCTTTATCGCACCATGTTCTGATATAGCCTGCTTACCATATTCAGAACATGACGGAAAATAGGGACACCTGGTTCCTTTATAAGGAGAAATATATCTCTGATACAAGCTTATTATATATATAAGAAAAGACTTCATTATAAAATAAAATCAATGCCTGTCATCATGAGGAGCTCTCTACCAGTATTCCATGCAGCTTTGCCAGATGCAAAAGTGCGCTTTCGGCAGCTTTATAATCAATGTCAGCTGCCGTGCTCCTCGCCACTACCACCAGATCCAAACCACTATTGAACCTTTCCTCATTAAGGCGGTAGCTCTCTCTCACCAATCTCACGACCCTGTGTCTTACAACACTGTTTCCAACTTTTTTACTTACGGATATTCCAAGGCGGTTATATATACTCTCGTTTTCAAGTATATACATTATAAAATACTTATTGGCAAAGGACCGTCTCCTGCCGTATACCCTCTGGAAATCCTCGTTTTTTTTCAATGATCCGGAAAATTTCATCTCTAATCACTAAAAGGCCGTTTATCGACCTTTATGCAGATAAAACTTTTCTTCCTTTTCTTCTTCTTGCAGAAAGTACTTTCCTTCCACCGGGAGTACTCATTCTTGCACGGAAGCCATGAACCTTAGATCTTGATCTTTTCTTAGGCTGGAATGTCATCTTCATATCACTAACACCTCGCTTTCTGTTTTATATTATTATTTATCAAGTATTTTTTGCAAATACAACAGAGATTATATCTAAAGAAAACAGCGTAGTCAAGACAAAAAAAGGGCTTTAAAGAATTATGACAAAAGTAAAATTTTATATTTATTTTATATTTCAAGATGTGGTGGAATTATAAAACATTTTTCCACAATATGTGGATACAAACATATATTCGTTTTTTAAAAACATATTTACATAATTTTATCCACTTTTTGTGGAAAAATTGTTTATAAGTTTAAAACATTATAGTTCTAAATACGAGTTTTTCGCTAAAATACAGCATTTTTCATTGTTTATATTTTATGCACATATATTTACGCATAAAAAAATTATTTTGAGAATATGTAAACTATTTATCACCATTTTGTGGATTTAAAAAATAATTTTCAACATTTGTATTTTTTTGGCTTTCGTTGTAATATATGCGTTAAATTCACATATTTTCAGAAGGGTTTTTTTTATGGAACTTTTAAGACAGCAATGGGACAATATCAAACAGGCTATCAAAGATGAATATGAACTTACCGGCATAGCTTTCAATATATGGGTCAAGCCCCTCCAGTATCTTAAATGTGAGAATAACACAGTAAGTATCCTTGTACCGGGAGAAAACCCGGAAATGCTCAATTATGTCAAGGTAAACTATACCAATTACTTCCAGGAGGCTATAAGTCAGGCTCTTTCCGATAATTATACGGTTGAATTTACCCTTGAGGAAGAAAAAAAAGAAAATACAGATAATATAGAAGAAACAGACAAAGACCGTAATGATAATAATCCTGCTTCAAGTCTTAATCCAAAATATCATTTTGAGAATTTTGTCGTGGGCTCAAATAATAAAATGGCACATTCCGTATGTTTAAGAGTTGCCGAAACACCCGGAACCGAACTTAATCCTCTTTTTATACATGGAGGATCCGGTCTTGGAAAAACCCATCTTATGACAGCTATAGGTCATTATATTACCGAAAATTCTAAAATGAAGGTTCTGTATGTTACTTCTGAGGATTTTCTAAACGAAGTCATAGAATCTATCAGAAAGAATGTCAACGGATCTTCTTCCATGAGCAAGCTTCGTGAAAAATACAGAAACATAGATGTGCTGCTCATAGATGATATACAGTTTATAATAGGAAAGACTGCAACCCAGGAGGAATTTTTCAATACCTTTAATTCACTGGTTCAGAACGAAAAGCAGATTGTTATAACTTCAGATAAACATCCTAAGCATATTAAAGAGCTTGATGAAAGAATGAGGACCCGTTTCCTTAATGGTATGATAGTTGATATAGCACCACCGGAATACGAAACAAGGGTAGCAATACTTCGAAAATATGCGGAAAACTTTGATTTTAAAGTTCCCGACAATATCATTGATTATATAGCAAACCATATAAGATCAAACGTCCGTGAGCTGGAAGGTGCATATAAACAGGTATATGCTTTAGGCCAGCTTGACGGTGATATGACACTTGAAAAAGCAAAAGACATACTTAAAGACATAATATCACCTGATAATCCTTCGGTAGTTACTCCTTCACTTATATTAAAGGGAGTTTCCGAATACTATAATATAGATGCTGATGATATAACATCTAAAAAACGTAATGCGGAAATTGTTCTTCCAAGACAGATATTTATGTATCTTTGCCGTGAAATGACTGATACCACTCTTCAGGGTGTGGCAGCTCTTCTTGATAAGAAGGATCATTCAACCGTTCTTCACGGATATAATAAGATAAGTAAAGAGATAAACATCAATACAGAGCTTAAAGAAAGCATAGAGGCTATCAAAAATATAATAAAAACATACTAATTATAGAACAGATGCTCAATGTTTCATAACTATGTTCATATTATATGGAAAGGATGTGCAAATATGGTGATAAGCAATACGCTCATTCCTTATATGCACCCTGTCTGCCCCGTAGACGAAATTTAAACCCTCAATAAATCTCCCCTACATCCACAAGTTTTTCTTCCCATTTTGACTTAAATTTAGTATAATACAATAGGTTGTGCACATATAAACGTGCCCTACTACTTTAACTACTATCTATTAATATAGTATTATACCCTTTTTGCGAAATGGAGGAGATCACACAAAATGAAAGTGGTTTGTTCAAAACAGGATCTTTTAAATGCTGTTAATATTGTTTCTAAGGCAGTACCTGCAAATACTACAATGTCATTACTTGAATGTATACTGATGCAGGCAGGTAACGGTGAGATCAAGCTTACTGCAAATGATATGGAACTTGGAATAGAAACCGTTATAGGAGGCATGATAGAGATAGCCGGTATGATAGCTATCGATGCAAAAATGCTTCAGGAATCGGTAAGAAAGCTGCCGGATGGAGATATAACCATAGAAAGTGATGATAATGATCATGTAATGATCACCTGCGGTACCCTTCAGTTTGGTATAAACGGTAAAAACGGCGATGAATTTACATTTCTTCCTAAGGTCGAAAGAAAGGATTCTATCCAGATATCTACTTTTACATTAAGGGATATAATACGTCAGACTATTTTTTCAATAGGAAACAATGATACAAACAAAGTAATGGGCGGTGTTGACATAATTATTAAAAATGATCAGCTCCGTGTTACTACTCTTGACGGACACAGAGTTTCAATAAGAAAGGTTCAGTTAAAGAGTATATATTCCGAACAGGAGATAATTATCCCCGGTAAGGCTCTTAATGAGATAAGCAAGATCCTTCCTTCAGAAAGTGAAAAAGATGTAGATATTTATTTTTCGGATGCTCATGTTATCTTTGAATATGATAAGACAACCGTGGTTTCCCGTCTTATAGAGGGAAATTACATAAGTGTTGACCGTATGATGAGTTCGGATTACGAAACAAAGATAAGGGTAAATAAGAAGAGAATGTTTGAATGTATAGACAGATCCATGCTCTTCTCAAAAGAAGGAAATAAGAAACCTATAGTTCTTGATGTAAAAGACGGAAAACTTAAACTTCATGTGGCATCTTCACTTGGAAGTTATGATGAAGAAGTTGATATAGAAAAACAGGGTAAGGATATAGTTATAGGTTTTAATCCCAGATTTGTACTCGATGCCCTGAAAGTAATAGATGAGGAAGAGATAGATATGTATTTTGTAAATCCCCGTTCTCCTCTTTATATGAAAGATGAAAACGAAAGATATGTATATATGATACTTCCTATTAATTTAAGCTGATGGAAACTATAAAGATAAAAGATGAATTTATAAAGCTTGGTCAGGCTATGAAGCTTGCTGATACTGTAAGTGACGGAGCAGAGGCTAAGATTGCCATACAAAACGAAGAAGTAAAAGTAAACGGTGAAGTATGTACTCAAAGAGGTAAAAAGCTTTATAAGGGTGATGAGTTTACATACAGGGATAAAACGGTCAAGATCGAAGTATGATAATAGAAAGCCTTGAATTAAAAGATTTCAGAAATTATGAAGAGCTTAAGATCGATTTTGATGAAGGAGTAAATATACTCTACGGAGAAAATGCCCAGGGTAAAACAAACATACTTGAAGCTGTTTATTATACTGCTACTACCAGGTCACATAAAGGCAGCAAGGATAAAGATGTAATAAGGTTTGATGCATCGGAAGCACATATAAAGACCATCATCAATAAAGAAGGTCTTGAAAGAAGAATAGATATGCATCTTCGCCGTGCCAAGTCAAAGGGGATTGCTGTTGATAAGGTAAGGCTTAAAAAAGCTGTTGAACTTCTTGGGATACTCAACATAGTATTATTTTCTCCGGAAGATCTTTCAATAATAAAAAATGCTCCGTCGGAACGAAGGCGTTTTGTTGATATGGAGCTTTGCCAGCTTGATAGTATATACCTTTATGATCTAAATAATTATAATAAGATCGTAAATCAGAGAAACAGGCTTCTTAAAGAAGCTGCTTATAATCCCGAATATAAAGATATGATAAAGATATGGGATAATCAGCTTCTTACTTACGGAAGAAAGATAATTGAAAGACGAGAGAAATTTATAGGACAGTTAAATGAGATTATAGAAGGTATTCATTCAAAACTGTCCGGAAACAGGGAAAAGCTTAAGATCAAATATGCTCCTCATGTAAATGCTGATGAGTATGAGGATAAATTAAAAAGTTCATTGGAAAAAGATATAAAGCTTAAGATGACTACTACCGGTCCTCACAGGGATGATTTTATATTCTATTCCAATGATATAGATATAAGAGTATTCGGATCACAGGGACAGCAGCGTACTGCGGCATTATCCCTTAAGCTTTCGGAAATAGAGCTTGTTAAAAAAATGACAAAAGATAATCCTGTACTGCTTCTTGATGATGTTTTGTCAGAGCTTGATTCCAACAGACAGACTTATCTTTTAAACTCGATAGGCGGTATACAGACTATAATAACCTGTACGGGACTTGATGATTTTGTTAATAACCGTTTTGAATATGATAAAGTTTTCAGGGTAAATAACGGTATCGTAATAAATGAAAATTAAAATGACCCTTAGGCTTAAGCCTTTTGTGTCATCAGTAAACAGTGAGGCATAAAAATGAGTGATGAATTGAATGTAAACGGAATGACTGCTGCAGATGAAAATGATGAAGAGGCAAGAAAGATACTTGAAAATCTGCAGCAGATAGAATCCCAGCACGTTGAAGGTGAGTATAATGCCGATCAGATACAGATACTTGAAGGACTTGAAGCAGTCCGTAAGCGTCCCGGTATGTATATAGGTACTACTTCTCTTCGCGGTCTTCATCATCTTGTATATGAGATAGTTGATAATTCCGTTGATGAAGCATTGGCTGGATTCTGTAAAAATATCGAAGTACATATCAATCCGGGAAATTCAATAACAGTTATAGATGACGGAAGAGGTATACCGGTAGGTATTAACCATAAAGCAGGACTGCCTGCTGTTGAAGTTGTATTTACGGTACTGCATGCAGGAGGTAAATTCGGCGGCGGCGGATACAAAGTTTCCGGTGGTCTTCACGGTGTAGGTGCTTCCGTAGTTAATGCGCTTTCCGTATGGCTTGAGGTTGATATATATCATGATGGTGAAGTATATAACCAGCGCTATGAAAGAGGCAAGGTATGTTATCCTCTCAAGGTATTAGGAAAATGTGAAGAGGGAAAGACCGGTACCAGAGTAACATTTCAGCCCGATCCTCAGATATTTGAGGATACGGTATTTGAATTTGATACATTAAAAAACCGTCTGCGTGAAATGGCTTTTCTTACAAAAGGTCTGCGTATAGATCTTTTTGATGACCGTGAAGATGATGAAGGAAATAAAAAGCATCAGACTTTCCATTATGAAGGCGGTATAAAGGAATTTGTTGCATATCTGAATGATAACAAGACTCCTCTTTACGAGAAGATATTATACTTTGAAGGAAAGAAAGATAATGTTTATGTTGAAGTCGCCATGCAGCATAATGACGGCTTTAACGAAATGCTTTACGGCTTTGTTAATAATATCAATACTCCTGAGGGAGGAACACATGTTGAAGGCTTCAAACGTGCGATAACAAAGACTATCAATGATTACGGACGTTCAAATAAGATATTAAAAGATAATGAACCCAATCTTTCAGGTGATGATATACGTGAAGGTCTTACTGCGATAATTTCGGTAAAGATAGAAGATCCTCAGTTTGAAGGCCAGACTAAACAAAAACTTGGTAATTCGGTTGCAAGCAGCGCGGTATCGGGAATAGTAGGCGAGCAGCTCACATATTTCCTTGAGCAGAACCCTGCTGTCGCTAAGATGATAGTTGAAAAATCCGTTCTTGCCCAGCGTGCAAGGGATGCTGCAAGAAAAGCAAGAGAAGCAACAAGAAGAAAGAGTCCTCTTGAGGGTGCATCCCTGCCCGGTAAACTTGCCGACTGTTCCGATAAAAATCCCGAAAATTGTGAGATATATATAGTTGAGGGTGATTCCGCAGGCGGAAGCGCAAAGTCTGCAAGAAGCCGTGCTACCCAGGCTATACTGCCACTGCGAGGCAAGATACTTAATGTTGAAAAAGCAAGGCTTGATAAGATCTATGATAATGCCGAGATAAAAGCAATGATCACCGCTTTCGGTACAGGTATACATGAAGATTTTGATATCACCAAATTAAGATATCATAAGATAATTATCATGACCGATGCCGATGTCGACGGTGCGCATATCGCTACTCTTATGCTCACCTTCCTTTACCGCTTTATGCCGGAGCTTATCAGGCAGGGATATGTTTATCTGGCTCAGCCTCCGCTTTATAAGCTGGAGAAAAATAAAAAAACCTGGTATGCATATTCAGATGAGGAATTAAATCAGATTCTTACTGAAGTCGGACGTGATCAGAATAATAAGATACAGCGTTATAAAGGACTTGGAGAGATGGATGCCGATCAGCTCTGGGATACGACCATGGATCCCGAAAAACGTATCCTTCTGCGTGTAAATATGGATGAAGATGCTGAATCGGAACTTGATATGACTTTTACTACCTTAATGGGAGATAAAGTAGAACCAAGACGTGAATTTATAGAAGCGAATGCGAAATATGTACAGAATCTTGATATCTGATGAAGCATCTGTAAAAGATCCTTATTAAGGAAACTAAGGGGGGATGTGCTTATGGATAAAGATAAAAAAAAGATCAGCATGTTGATGAGCGTTTATATGGGCTTTGTAATGAGCATCTTTATGACGGTGACCGGTGTATGTGTCGGTATGCTGCCTAATGTTTTAGCACACAGGATACCTCCACAGGCTATGATAATAAGTTTTATATCCGGTTTTTTCATAAGCTTTGCCATAAGCATGATGATAGGCTTTATAGTACCCATGCATAAGATTACAGATTCCGCTACAAAAAAATTTAAGCCGGGATTAGGAAAAAAATGCATGGAGACACTTATATCGGATGTGATATATACTCCTGTTATTTCAATTGTGATGGTTGCATTCGCATATATGTCAAACAGTAAAAACGGTGAAGGCGGTCCTTCATATATCATGATGCTCATACCTTCATTGATAGCATGTTTTATTGTAGGCTATATAATCATTTTTCTGATACAGCCTGTTATATTCAAACATCTGATGAACAGATTCGGACCACGTAAGGATGGTGCACCAAATGCCCGTCCCGGTAATAAGAAAAAATGAAAGTAAAGAAATTTCTTCTTATATCTTTTTTGCTCACGCTGGCTATGATCGCTTTAGTAGCTTTAGGCATGGTGCTTAAAAAAGATTATGATCTTCTGATCATGTACTGTTTCGGTGCATTTGAGTTTGCGGCAGCAAGCTGGCTGTTAACATTTATTGACTTTATACTTTATCTGTTCAGCAAGCCTTATATACCCGGGCTTTTAAGTTATAAAGTCATGACAGTTGTTTTATTTATTGCAAATACTGTTTTCGGTATAGTTACGATATTTACGGAAAAAGGCTTTAAAGGATCATCTGCGGAAATGATGCTCTTTTATCTACAGCCTGTGATAATAGTTGTATTTATTATTTTATACATGATAGGAAAGAAATCTGAAGAAGAGAGGTCAGATAAATGAGTGAGCAGTTGGACGACAAGGTATTTGACAAGATACACGAAGTTGATCTGAAACACACCATGGAAAAATCTTATATAGATTATGCCATGAGCGTTATAGCATCAAGAGCTTTGCCTGATGTACGTGACGGCTTAAAGCCCGTACAGCGAAGGATATTGTTCTCGATGATAGAGCTGCATAATGAGCCCGATAAACCTCACCGTAAGTGTGCACGTATCGTAGGTGATACGATGGGTAAATACCATCCTCACGGTGATTCATCAATATACGGATCTTTGGTAAATATGGCACAGGACTGGAACCTGCGCTACCCTCTGGTTGACGGTCACGGAAACTTCGGTTCGGTGGACGGTGACGGTGCAGCCGCAATGCGATATACAGAGGCCAGATTATCAAAGATATCCATGGAGCTGCTCGAAGATATCAATAAAGATACCGTAGACTTTATTCCCAACTTTGATGAGACCGAACAGGAACCCACTGTCCTGCCCAGCCGTTTTCCGAATCTTCTGGTAAACGGTACTACGGGTATCGCAGTCGGTATGGCTACCAACATCCCTCCCCATAACTTAAGGGAAGTTACGGATGCGGTGATAAAGATTATCGATAACCGTGTTGAAGAAGACAGGGATACCGAGATAGATGAGCTTCTTGATATAGTCAAAGGTCCGGATTTTCCTACCGGTGCACAGATACTCGGTACAAGGGGTATTCAGGAAAGCTACCGTACCGGCCGCGGAAAGATAAGGATGCGCGGCGTTACGAATATTGAAACTCTGCCAAACGGAAAATCACAGATCATAATAACCGAGCTTCCATATATGGTGAACAAGGCCAACATGATACTTAAGATGGCTGATCTGGTAAAGAATAAAAAGATCGACGGCATAACAGATATAAGGGATGAATCCAACCGCGAAGGTATGCGTGTTGTGATCGAAGTACGCAAGGATGCCAATCCAAATATAATCTTAAATCAGTTGTATAAACATACACAGCTTCAGGATACTTTTGGTGTGATAATGCTGGCGCTGGTAAATAATCAGCCTAAGGTCCTTAATCTTCTTGATATGCTCAAGGAATATTTAAAACATCAGGAAGATGTGGTAACACGCCGTACAAAATATGATCTGAATAAGGCCGAAGAACGTGATCATATAATCCAGGGATTGCTGATCGCTCTTGATAATATCGATGAAGTGATAAGCATAATAAGAAGCAGCCAGACGACACAGGAAGCAAAGGAAAGACTGCAGGAACGCTTCGGACTTACAGAGCTGCAGTCTTCTGCTATCGTTGAAATGCGTCTTCGTGCTCTTACAGGTCTGGAAAGACAGAAACTCTTAGATGAGCACAATGACCTCTTAAAGAAGATAGCTGAATGGAAAGCAATACTTGCAGATGAGAAACTGCTCCTTGGCGTGATACGTACAGAGCTTAAAGAAACGGCAGACCGTTTCGGTGATGACCGTCGTACTATGATAAGCTTTGATACTTCCGAGATTTCCGTAGAGGATATGGTGCCTCTTGAGAATACGGTCGTTGCCATGACCAGTTTAGGTTATATCAAGCGTATGACCGTTGATAATTTCAAGGCCCAGGGCCGCGGAGGCAAGGGTATAAAGGGTATGACCACCATAGAAGACGATTATATAGAAGATCTTCTTATGACCACTACCCATCATTATATAATGTTCTTTACAAGCAGAGGACGTGTATACCGTCTTAAGGCTTATGAGATACCCGAAGCCGGACGTACCGCAAGGGGAACGGCTATAGTAAACCTTTTGCAGCTTCAGCCCGATGAAAAGATATCGGCTGTTATACCTGTTAATGATTACCTTGAAGGCAAGAATCTCTTTATGGTTACAAAGAAAGGTATCATAAAGAAGACCAGCATAATGGAATTTGCCAATATAAAAAAGAACGGATTGAATGCGATCAATCTCCGTGATGAAGATGAACTTATCGAGGTAAAGCAGACAGATAAAGATACACATATATTCCTTGTAACCAAGTACGGTATGTGTATCAGATTTAAAGAGACCGATGTTCGTGCTATGGGCCGTGGTGCCATGGGCGTTATCGGAATGAACTTGAATTATGATGATGAGATCATAGGAATGCAGCTTGACCATCAGGGTGATTCACTCCTGGTAGTTTCCGAAAACGGTATCGGTAAACGTTCCGCCCTTGAGGAATTCCGTCTGCAGAACCGTGGCGGTAAGGGTCTTAAGTGTTATAAGATAACGGAACGTACCGGAGACCTTGTAGGTGTAAAGGCAGTTACAGATGAGCATGAGATCATGATGATCACCACTGCAGGCATTATAATCCAGGTACGTATGAGTGAGATACCTGTACACGGACGTATCACCAGCGGTGTTAAGATGATGAATCTTGACGAAGGTGTAAAAATCGCACGTATAGCAAAAGTACGTGAAAAGATCAGTGACGGCGAAAAGGAATTTGATGATATCGACAGTGCTGAACAGAAGATGGAGGAAGAAAAGGCCAATATGCCTCATCATATCGAAAATGCTGAAGATTTCGATGATGAAGATGATGATAAGCTGATCATGCCTAAGGAAGAAGATGAAGATTAAAAAATAATACGGTATGTAAGTGCATGCCGTTTATATCCCTAAGGGGGATGGAAAGGGGTTTATATGAAACATATCTTAATAGTTGATGACGATTCCATCAACGTACAATGCGCAAAGATCGTATTGGCAAACCAGTACAAGCTGTCTACCTGTGCTTCGGGTTTACAGTGTATGAAGTTTCTTGAGACCAGTGTTCCGGATCTGATCCTTCTGGATCTGAACATGCCTTTTATGGATGGCTTCGAGGTTATCAGCCGAATACGTTCCGATGCCCGTACGGCTAAAATACCTATCGTGATAATGACAGGTGACAGAAGCCCCGAGATCGAGCGCAGATGTAAAGAGGTTGGGGCGCTTGATTATATTATTAAACCCTTTATCCCCAGCGACCTGCAGGTACGTATGGAACAGGTTTTCTTAAATCTTGAAAGAGCAGGATTCTATGCACAGGATGAGAATCCCGCAGCTGATGCGGCTAGCCGTGATCCTTTGACAGGTGTCATCGACGGAAACAGCGGATGGCAGATAATCGATAAGTGTGTTAATCCGAATACCAACGGAGCTCTTTTGCTTGTAGGTGTGGATAATTTAAAGATCGTTAATGCATACTATGGAATAACGGCAGGTGATAATCTGCTGAAAGCCCTGGCAGAGATAATGCGCCACTATACCGATTCGGATGATGTATTATGCAGGATCGGCGGTGACTGTTTCCTGGCATATATAGCCGGAGTGACCGATAAGGAAGTAGTCGGCAGAAAAGGAAAAGGCATAATCGCTGATTTCCAGCAGAAGCTTTTTGAGTTCCATATGGAAGGAAATTCATCAGTATCTGTCGGTGTCGCAATGGCTCCGGATGACGGGGATAATCTCCCGCTGCTTTACAGTGCTGCAGATAAAGCTCTTTATCATGTAAAGCAGAATGGTAAGAATTCCCTTCATTTCTACAGTCAGAACAGTTCCCAGGGACGCGGCGGTATCGAAAGCCTTGATGATCTTTATGATAAGATACGCCGTTCGGATGTTGAAAAGGGATCTTATGTTCTTGATTATTATGCATTCCAGTATGTATTTAATTATCTGTGCCGCCAGGCAGAGCGCGGAGAGGTGCGTCTGGTAGCGGTACTTTTAAATCTTCTTCCCGAAGAAGGATATCTGCCTTCAACCGAAGATACTGAAGGTGCTATGGCAATACTTGACCAGGCGCTTTTCAGCTGTCTGAGAAGAAGTGACGTCGTAGCACGTTATTCCAACAGGCAGATGCTCCTGGCTCTTCCCAACACATCCGGTGCTGAGCTTCAGCCTGTAGTAGACAGGATAAACAAGAGCTATACCGAAAAGATGTCAAACGGAAAGATCCATTTGCAGATATATGTAAAGGATATCATGGGATGATATAAAAAACCCGCACACACATACACACACAATTTAATACACACACAAAGGAGGCTTTATGGCAAAGAATCTATCAGACATTCAGAAGCTGATCAGGGATGAAGGGATCCGTATGGTCGACTTCAAGCTTACCGACATTGACGGCCGCTGGAGACATTTAAGTATTCCTGCGGAACGTCTTACCGAGAGCACTATGGAACACGGCATAGGCTTTGACGGAAGTAATTACGGCTACGCACCTGTCGAGAACAGTGATATGGTTTTTATTCCTGTGCTTGATTCTGCGGTGATCGACCGTTATTGTGAGATACCTACTCTTTCCATGATAGGTGATGTAAGGGTCATAGATCTTCCGAATAACAGACCCTTTGACCAGTATCCCCGTAACGTGTCCATCCGTGCACTGGAGTACATGAAGGAGACCGGAGTTGCGGATCAGATGGTGATCGGTCCGGAATACGAATTCTATATATTTGACGAAGTCAAATATAATACCGATTATTATAATATGTTCACTGAGATATTTACATCCCAGGCACATTATGCTTCTGGTGAAGAAGATAATAATAACGGTTATCAGGTACTGCCGGGTGCAGGATATCACAATTCCCTGCCTACCGATATAAGAAACGACCTCAGAAGCCGTATGTGCTTAGCCATGAATGACTGGGGTATCAATGTTAAGTATCATCACCCCGAAGTGGGCGGCAGCGGTCAGATGGAAATAGAGGTAGAACTTGGTGACATGCTTAAGCTTGCCGATGATACCATGTCCGCTAAATATGTTATCAAGAATGAAGCCGTGCTTGACGGTGTGACTGCAACATTTATGCCGAAACCTCTTGCGAATGAGGCAGGCAACGGTATGCATGTACATATGCTGTTATTCAAGGAGGGAAAGCCTGTATTCTACGGAGAAGACGGTTACGCCCAGCTTTCAAAGGAAGCTCATTACTTTATGGGAGGTCTGCTGAGCCATGCGCGTTCACTTTGCGCCATCACCAATCCTTCCACCAATTCCTATAAGAGATTGGTGCCCGGCTTCGAAGCGCCCGTAACAATAGGTTATGCCATGAGTAACAGGAGCGCAGTTATCCGTATCCCCGCATATGCGAAGACTCCGGAGACCAAGCGTTTTGAGCTGCGTAATCCCGATGCTACCTGCAATCCTTATTATGCATATGCCGCAATACTGATGGCAGGTCTTGACGGAATAAAGAATAAGATAGATCCTCATGAGAAGGGCTGGGGTCCTTACGACTTTAATCTCTATAAGCTTTCCGATGAGGAAAAAGCAAAGCTTACAGGCCTTCCCGCATCTCTGGATGAAGCCATAGCAGAGCTTGAAAAAGATCATGATTATCTTACGGCCGGCGGAGTATTCCCCCAGAGGCTTATCGATCAGATAATCGCACGCAATAAAAAAGCAGCTTCCGCTGTTTCGAAGCTGCCTCATCCGATGGAATTTGCAATGTATTACGATCTGTAAAACCGGAGGAAAAAAAATCGGGGGACGGATCTCGTGGTACTGAATTACCACGAGGTCCGTCCCCCCGGTTTTTCTTAGTTATTGTATTTGTTACCTTTATTATCACCGTTTATTTTGATATTGCCCATGTCGCAGTCCATATCATATTTTGCATCTTTATTTGTATTATCTGCTCTGATGGAACCCATATCGCAATCAGCGGTAAGAGAATCATAAGTTCCGCTCACTTCTATGCTTCCCATATCAGCATCACATTCAGCAGCCCGGAAAGAGCAACCGGTTAATGTGATACCGCCCATGTTTGCATCGAAATCTCCATCATCAAACCTGCAGTCGGTAAAAGTGATGCCACCCATATCTGCCTGAATGCTTATATTTTTCATTTCACAGTTCTTAAGGGTTATCGATCCCATATCAGCATCTACGCTCAAGTTTCCCAGAATGATATCAGTCAGATTAAAGGATCCCATGTTAAGAGCTATGTCCATATCTATTATTTCATCCTTCGGGATAGTCACAGTTATGGTACCGTCAACAGCTTTATCTTTAAAAAGGTTAAAATTGATATTGTTCTTCTGGCTTATGACCAGTTTATCGTTTTTGATCTTGAATTCAGGTTCTGTTTCTGCGGTAAATCCCTTATAGCTGTAAGCATATTCATCACCGTATACTACCTTAATGGTTCCGAAAGAAAGCTTTGCTTCTATCGAATCGAAATCACCTATCTCACCACCGCCCTCTTCTATTTTCGTAGATCCGCTGCTGTGCATGAAACTGAAGATCCCGGCTGCGGTAAACTTAAGTACATTGATCATAAGTCCGACTACTATGCATATAACAGTTACTGTATTTAATAATCTTAAATATCTTTGTCTCCACATTGTTTTTCCCTCCCTTATACCTGATTGTTATTGTTTTCGGATGATCCGGGATAATCTGATCTGAACAGGCTCTTTATGATCGCATAAGTGATACCTGCCAAAGGCCAGATGATCCATGTTTTCCACCACTGGAAGGTCAGAAAGCTCCAGATCAGGTAAATGCTGCGTACAGTAGGCCAGTATATGCTCATCATGCCTTCTGCCCTGGCACCTTTATAATGAGGTACTTCTGTTTCGGTATATTTGCTGCTCATTGTCTTTCCGTCGTTTATCTTGAGCAGATCGTTTAAGCTTCCCATTATCATTGCGCTGTGTATTATCAGGAAAACACCGCAGGCAACCATTCCGAAGAGTACCGTTATCATGAACAGTTCGCCAAGTCCGGCAAGTGATCCCATGGCTTCTGCAAGTACAAGGGGCAGCCAGCAGATCGAGCAGAGGATGATGCCCAGTGTAAGTCTTGATGCGAAGGACCTGCGGAAGCGGCTCTTCTCTTCCATCGTATAATTGGAACCTGCGTAATCCAGGAAGCATCCGCCCTTAGTTATATATGACCACTTGTGTGAAGTGATGCCGGAGAATACGAAGAGCAATACTCCGCCGGCGATCAGAAGGAACATTATCAGAACGCCTACTCCTTCAAGATGGATACCGCTTAATAATATCGGGCCGGTCACGCTCATGATGCAGAGCGCTACACCAAGGGCTATGCAAAGCGCGCGTACCGATGAATACTGCAGGTAATCCCTTATCTCATCCAGATTCAGTGCCCTGCGGGGATTGGTCTCACTTTCTTCCTTCTCCTGCTTTACTTCTTCCTCAAGACCAAGAGCTTCTGCCAGTTCATCAAGATTGCCGAATTCGGAGATCACGGTACCTACCGCTTCGTTTTCAGTTTTACCCTCACTGATAAGCTCATTGTATTTATCTTCCATCATCTGAAGAAGTTCGGATTTTGCCTTTTCTACAACAGCCGTACGCGGCATATTTGCAAACATGGCTTCAAGATAATTTCTAATTGTTTCCATTTTCTTCTCCCTTCATTGTCAAATAAGAACTTCCGTCAATAAATCTCTGGATAACGTCTTTGGTCAGTTCCCATTCGTTGCATTTCTCCCTGTAATATTTAAGGCCCGTTTCGCTTATGCGGTAGTAGGTCCTCTTCTTTCCGCTTCCGTCACCGGCTGCTTCGTAGGATTCGATGTAGCCGTTCTTTTCCATACGTGAGAAAGCAGAATACAGGGTGGTTTCTTTGATGATGTACTTATCCTCCGAAATACTGCGTATCCTTTTGGATATCTCGTAGCCGTAGGATGGTTCCTGTTTTAAGATGTACAGGATCATCGTGTCGTTATATCCCCGGATCACATCACTGCTGATGCCGGCATTTAACTCGTTCATCCTATCACTCCCTTCGTTTATCAGGTTTTCAAGTTACTCCGACAGCCGTTCCTACGATAGTCGTTACTATGTTAGACGATGCTACGTCTGTCGTGGTATGTGTATCGTACTACGTCTGTCGTAGGTTGTCAATACTTTTTATAAAAAATTTCCACATAAAAAAACACCGGCTTACTGCCGGTGCATTTTATTTGCTATTTCTATCAGATCTGTATCATCCGGATTACCGTCATCATCATAATAATACAAAGAATATTGGGTAACTGTGGCCGGGTCATGCCATATCAACAGAGCTGCGGAAGACTCCGCTTCCACCGTATTGTAGTATTTGGCTTTTATATCCTTACCCCATTCTTTGAGCTTAACATCTTTTTCTACTGCCCAGAAATAATAAGTACCGGATATATCCCAGTCTGTGTCGCTTCCCTGCTGCATACGGGCGGTATATTCCCTGCCATCCAGAGTAAAGCTCATTTCTGCAAGAACCGAAATATCTTCATTAGGCTGTCTGTTGTCAAGTTTGGAATAATGCAATGCTACCGATCCTGCGGGATTTTTAAACAGACCCTTCGGAAACAGCTTAAGAAGTTCAGCTTCGTCAGTATCTGTCCACATGGAGACGGCATTGTCGGAGGTCTTTTGAAACCTGAGTCCGGATGCTGTATCTTCATTAAAGTTTTTCCAGTTTAAAAAACCCTTTTTATCAATGGTAAACCGGCAGCCTTCTTTATCTGAAACGATGCTGCTGGATACCAGTTCCCCGTCATCATCATATACGTAGACGGTCTTGATCCCGTATCCCGGATCGGTGAAAGAAGAAGTTTCCTCTTCATAGAGACAGGAAAAGATCCAGGTGGTGTAGTTATTTACATCCTGTTTATACTCCACTTCTGCCTTTATTCCCATATCTTCGGCTCCTATCCGGATATTATAGTCTCCGCATGACCATAAACCCTCATACGAAAAAGCATGGGGATCTGTAATATCCGTATAGTTATCTTCCTCTGTTACATCCGTATCTGCGGGTATGGAAGGGACTGTTGCGGTGTTATCCCCGTTTTTGTCCGTACAGGAAACAAGTGACAGGGCCAATATGCAGCTTGTAAAAAAAAGAATGTGTTTTTTCATACTTTATAGATTATATATTAGTAAATAACATATCGCAACGTAAAAATCTGTGGTAAGGCGGTCAGTATTATGATAAAATATTCCTCAAATTGATGATATGGAGGGATGATCATGTTTGTGGATTCCATCTGGGCGCTTTTGCCGCCTCTCATTGCCATTATCCTCGCGCTTATCACAAAAGAGGTGTATTCCTCATTAATGGTAGGTATCATCGCCGGCGGACTTTTATACGCCCGGTTTAATCCTGTGATCGCAATGGAACATGTATTTTCCGACGGGATGATAGGACAGCTGTCCGATCCCTGGAATGTGGGGATACTTATATTCCTTGTGGTGCTCGGGAGCATAGTGATGCTGATGAACCGTGCAGGCGGTTCTGCCGCATTCGGCCGCTGGGCCTCCATGCATGTTAAAACACGTCTTGGCGCGCAGCTTGCGACCATCGCACTTGGAGTGCTTATATTCATTGATGATTATTTCAACTGTCTTACAGTCGGTTCGGTCATGAAGCCGGTTACCGATAAGAATAAGATCTCCCGTGAAAAACTTTCATATCTTATAGATGCAACGGCTGCTCCTGTCTGTATCATAGCGCCCATATCTTCCTGGGCAGCCGCAGTGACGGGCTTTGTGGAAGGAACCAACGGACTTGCACTGTTCATCCGTGCTATCCCCTATAATCTGTATGCTTTTCTTACTATAGCCATGATGCTCGTATTGAGCATAGGCAGGTTTGATTATGGTCCCATGAAGAAAGCGGAAAAGCTGATCGGAAACAGTAAAGATACTGATGAAAAAGCTAAAGGAGAAGAAGAAAAACAGGAATTCAAAATATCGGATAAAGGAAAAGTGATACATCTGATACTTCCCATAGTTACGCTTATAATCTGCTGTGTGATAGGAATGATATATACGGGAGGTTTTTTTGAAGGCGAGAGTTTTGTAAATGCCTTTGCCAATTCGGATGCTTCGGTAGGTCTGGTATACGGATCGATGGTCGCACTTTTCATAACGGTCATATTCTACACTATCAGCAGAGTACTCAGCTTCCGTGAATGCATGGAGGCTATCCCCGAAGGTTTTAAGAGCATGGTTCCGCCGATACTGATATTAACACTTGCATGGACTTTAAAGAGCATGACGGATTCTCTTGGAGCAGGTGATTATGTGGCCGGGTTGGTGGAAAGCCTTGCAGAAAACGGTATGGTGATGTCCTTCCTTCCCGCTTTTGTATTTGTTGTGGGAACTTTCCTGTCTTTTGCCACCGGTACATCCTGGGGAACCTTCGGACTCCTGATACCCATAGTCGTTTCAGCGTTCGGAAGCGATCCGAAAAACGAACTTATGATAATAGCCATTTCTGCATGTATGGCAGGCTCCGTATGCGGCGATCACTGCTCTCCTATTTCGGATACCACGATAATGGCATCGGCCGGTGCCGGATGCAAGCATATAAAACATGTATCCACTCAGCTGCCTTATGCACTTACTGTTGCTGCAGTTTCTTTTATAGGATATATCTTTGCGGGTTTTGTACGTAACTGGATCCTGGCCCTGCCTGTATCCATTGTAATGATGGTTTCGGTGCTTCTTGTGATCAAATACATTGAAGATAAAAAAGAATGATAAGACAGCCTGTTTTTCCGGAGGATCATTGAAATGAAGATATTATGCATAGGCGAGATGCTTATAGATTTTACTCCTGTAAGCGGTATGAGCAATACCTATACGGCCAATCCCGGGGGAGCCCCGGCAAATGTGGCGGTAAGTGTGGCGCGGAACGGTATAAAAGCGGGGTTTCTGGGAAAGCTCGGAAATGATGATTTCGGAAAACTGCTTGTAAATACATTAAGGAAGGACGGTGTGGAGATACTGCTTCCCGACCTTACGGATAAAGCCACCACTACATTAGCATTTGTTACACTGGATGAAACAGGCGACCGTTCTTTTACTTTTGCAAGAAAGCCAGGGGCGGATATGCTGCTTGATAAAACGGATGTGGAAAAGATCGATCTTGATGAGTGGGATATGGTACATGCAGGATCTGTAAGCCAGTCCGGAGAATCGGCTGAAAGAGATGCGGTCCTTCTGGCACTGAAAAAAGCAAAAGAAAAAAACAAGCTTGTGAGTTTTGATCTTAATTACAGAGATAAGATATGGAGTGTTACAGAGTGTCAAAGGGAATGTGAGAAGATATTTCCCTTAACGGATCTTTTAAAGATATCCGAAGAAGAACTGGTATTTGCAGGCGGGGAGGAAAACATACCCGCATTTATGAAGAAATATGATATCACAGTGCTTGTTCTGACACTTGGCGGTGACGGCGCAAGGATATACTATAAGGACCGGACAAAGGATATCGCAGCCATGAAGGCAAAGGTGGTCGATACTACAGGTGCCGGTGATGCATACTGGGGAGGCTTCTTATCATGCCTCTTAAAGCAGGGAGTAAAGAGTATTGCCGATATAAGTATGGACAAGCTGGAAAAAGCAGGAAATTACGGAGCCGTGAGCGGAGGGCTGTGCATACAGAAGCCCGGCGGGATACCCGCGCTGCCCACAGAGGAAGAGATATTAAAGGCGATAAACGGATAAATGTTATCACATAAAACATCTGAGGAGTCGGGATGAAAAGAACAGATAAAAACCAGACATGGAAAATGTGTATCATAAACGGTACAAAAAAGAAGGAATATATTCCGGCAGCCGTACCCGGATCTGTATATAACGATCTGTTAAAGGCCGGTAAGATGCAGGATCCCTATTGGCGGGATAATGAAAAAGACGCTCTTGAACTTATGAAAAATGATTTTGAGTACAGGGGCGTTTTTGATATTGATAAAAAAGAATACGATGCTTCCGATGAAGTGATACTTAAGTTTGAAGGTCTTGATACCATTGCGGATATCACGCTTAACGGCAACAGACTGGGAAGTGCGGATAACATGCACCGTATCTGGGAATATTCCGTAAAGGATATCTTAAAGCCAAAAGCCAATGAGCTTGTGATCATCTTTCATTCACCGGTAAAATATATCGCCGGGCGTTTTAAGGAAGATCCCGAGATCCTCGGAACGGAAGATGCCATGAGGGGTTTTCCAAATATAAGAAAAGGACATTACATGTTCGGCTGGGACTGGGGTCCCAGACTGCCGGATGCCGGTATATGGAAAGACGTAAAACTGCTTGGTGTAAAAAAGGCGAGATTTGAAAAAGTATATATACGCCAGGGTTTTAATGATGATCTTACAAGAACCGAATTATCTTTTGATATATTGATAAAAGAAGCCGGAAACGATACAGAAAAAAGCCCGTATGATAATGGGAAATTTATGGGACTCAGTACGGCAGTCACACTTACCGGCCCCAACGGAAAAGTGCTGTACGATAAAACGGACATATCGGAAGGTGATACGCTAAGGATAGATAAGCCTTTATTGTGGTGGCCTAACGGTCTGGGAGCTCAGCCGCTTTATACCGTCACAGTCGAGCTGTATGATGAGAACGGGGATGTATGTGACAGTGTTACAAAGCGTATAGGTCTTCGCAGGATGGAGGTGAGCACGCAAAAGGATGAATACGGATCCGAATTTGCCCATGTGATAAATAATGTAAAATTTTTTGCCATGGGCGCGGATTATATTCCCGAAGATAATATCCTTTCAAGGACAGACAGGAAACGTACCTTTGATCTGATACGCCAGTGTGCAGCGGCAAACTTTAACTGCATACGTGTCTGGGGCGGAGGGCTTTATCCTTCCGATGATTTCTATGATGCTTGTGATGAGATGGGGCTTGTGGTATGGCAGGACTTTATGTTTGCCTGTGCCAATTACAGGCTGAGCAGAGCCTTTGAAGAAAACATACTTGCGGAGCTTAAAGACAATGTACGCAGGCTTTCGCATCATGCATCACTTGGACTGTGGTGCGGTAATAACGAGATGGAGATGTTCGTGGCCCAGGGCGGATGGGGTGCGAAGAACAGGATAAAGAGTGATTACGTTAAGATGTATGAATATCTTTTTCCCAGACTCGTTGAAGAGGAGGATCCTGACAGATTCTACTGGCCCGCTTCCCCTTCCTGCGGAGGCGGTTTTGACGATCCCAATTCTCCGGACAGGGGAGATGTACATTACTGGGATGTATGGCACGGTAACAAGCCGTTTACCGAATACAGGAAATTCTATTTCCGTTATCTATCGGAATTCGGCTTTCAGTCATTTCCTTCGATAAAGACTGTAGAAACATTTACGCTTCCCGGGGACAGGAATGTTTTCTCATATGTAATGGAAAAGCATCAGAGGAATGCATCCGCAAACGGAAAGATAATGAATTATATGGAGCAGACATTCCTTTATCCTAACGATCTGGATACGCTCATATATGCTTCGCAGCTGCTTCAGGCCGAAGCCATAAGATACGGCGTGGAGCATTTCAGGAGAAACAGGGGTCGCTGCATGGGTACCGTTTACTGGCAGCTTAATGACTGCTGGCCCGTGGCATCATGGTCTTCCATTGATTATTACGGACGCTGGAAAGCACTCCATTATTATGCAAAAAGATTTTTTGCACCGCTGATGATCTCATGCGAAGAAGAGAGCCTGCTGACACAGGATATGAATGTTAATGCCGAGCCTTATGATGTAAAGAGATCGATCCGCCTGTCTGTTTCCAACGAATCACTTAAGGAAAGAAAAGTTACGGTGAAATGGCAGCTCAGATCCAATGATGCTTCTGTCATAAAAGAAAAGAGCAAAAAACTGAGTGTAGCTGCGATGTCCTCCGTATGGCTTGAAAAAACGGAATTCCCGGAGGCCTGGCTTTATAAGAACTATGTGAGCTATCAGCTTATCGAGAAAGGAACGGTAATATCACAGGGAAGCGTGCTTTTCTGCCCGCCCAAGCATTTCGCCTTTCTTGATCCCGAGCTTACGGTACGTGCGGAAGGTGATGAGATAGTGGTCACTGCAAAATATTTTGCAAAGAGCGTGGAGATAAGAAACAAAAATGACGATCTTATCTTATCCGACAACTTCTTTGATATGGACGCCGGGGAAAAGAGAGTTAAGATAATAAAGGGAAAAGCAAATGCTCTTAAAGTACGCAGTGTATATTCCATAAGGTAGGAGCAGGGCATGGATAAAAAATACATCATAGATACAAATGAAAACAGGGAGTTTTTAAAAAGAAACGCACAGGCGCTTCTGGATTTCGGAAGAGAGTTTCCCTCACCCGGCGGCGGAAGCTGGTATCTTGGTGATGACGGAAAACCCATTAAGGAAAGAAGCCGTGAAACCTGGATAACCTGCCGTATGGCGCATGTGTACAGCATAGGTGCCATGATGGGAGATAAAGGCAGCAAAGAACTTGCTGCCCGTGCGATAAAAGGTCTTCAGGGTGAGCTTAAGGATAAGAAGAACGGAGGCTGGTATGCGGGGCTTACCGCAGACAATGAGATACTGCCGGATAAGCAGTGCTACGCCCATGCCTTTGTGATACTTGCATCATCAAGTGCTTATCTGGCAGGAATAGACGGAGCGAAGGAGCTGCTTAAAGAAGCTCTTGAGATATATGACAGATATTTCTGGAATGAGGAGGAAGGCTTATCCGTTGATACCTGGAATACGGAATTCACCGTGCTCGATGATTACCGGGGCATCAATGCGAACATGCATACCGTGGAAGCTTTTCTTGCGGCAGCAGATGCACTTTCGGAAGAAAAATACCGCATAAGAGCCGGCAGGATAGCAGATCATGTTATATCCTGGGCTTCGGAAAATGAGTACAGGATACCGGAGCATTTTACAAAAGAGTGGAAAGCGGATCTTGATAAAAATAAAGAAAAACCGGATGATCCCTTCAAGCCTTACGGGGCAACACCCGGACACGGTATAGAATGGGCCCGTCTGATAGAGCAGTGGTGTACTTCATCGGATCCGGAAAATAAAGCTCATTATATCAATGCTGCCTGCCGTCTGTATGAGCGTGCGATAGCCGATGCCTGGAATGCTGACGGCGCGGAGGGCATCGTATATACGACGGACTGGGAAGGAAAGCCTGTGGTACACGACCGTATGCACTGGACCCTGGCAGAGGCCATAAATACTTCTGCGGTGCTTTACCGTGTCAGCGGAAACGAAAAATATGCAAATGATTACAGCATGTTCCTTAAATATCTTGATACAACGGTGCTCGATCATTCCTGTGGATCGTGGTTCCATCAGCTTGATGAGAACAACAGATTAAAGACTACGGTGTGGCCTGGCAAATCCGATCTGTATCATGCATTTCAGGCTATGCTTATCCCGTATATGAGGACGGATCTGTCAATAGCAAGTGCTGTGGCAATATACGGCAAGGATCATCAGATCAGCGAATAATCAAAAGGAGAGAAAAAAATGAACCCTGAGAAATTTCACACAAATCCGATAATGAAAGATATCTACACTGCGGATCCCGCACCCATGGTCTATAAAGACAGATTGTATCTGTATACCACCCATGACGAAGATGAGCTGGTAAATGATTTTTATACCATGTATGACTGGCGTTGTTTTTCCACCGACGATATGGTCAACTGGACTGATCACGGTAAGATCTTTTCTCTTGATGATATAGAGTGGGCTGATGACAGGGCATGGGCGCCCCAGTGTATAGAGCGCAACGGGAAATTCTATCTGTATTGCCCCGTACATAAAAAGGACGGCGGCATGGCCATCGCCGTAGGTGTCTCCGATAAGCCGGAAGGACCGTTTAAGGATCTGGGCCATCCCCTGGTGGATGAGGGCGACTGGAATGATATAGATCCCACGGTCTATATCGATGACGACGGACAGGCATATCTGTACTTTGGAAATCCCGAACTGCGCTATGTAAGGCTTAATGAAGATATGATCTCGTATTCCGGTGAGGTTGAAAAGATCCCTATGACCGTTGAAGCCTTTGCAAAAGGCGGGCATGATTCGGGGACCACATACGGTGAAGGACCCTGGTTCTATAAGAGAAACGGTATCTATTATATGGTATTTGCGGCTTTTGCCGAAGGTGTACATCAGGAACATCTTGCATACTCTACAGCTCCCACTGCCACCGGCCCCTGGAAATACGGCGGTGTGCTCATGAGTGAGGAAGGCGGGGTGTTTACCAATCATCCGGGTATCGCGGATTTTAAAGGGCATTCCTATCTGTTTTATCACACGGGAGAGCTTCCCGGGGGAAGTCTTTTCCACCGCAGCGTATGTGTGGCGGAGTTTAAGTATAATGAGGATGGCAGTATAGATACCATCCCCATGTGCAAAGGTGTCGAAGCCGTATAAAAATGGGCATACTGCTTGCGGCATGCCGTTTTGCATGGTATAATCAATCGGAAAAATGATCTTTTGGAGGGTAAGCCATGTTTTGTCAGATGTTCGGAAAATTCCTTATGGAAAAGGAAGTTATCAATGATGAAGATTATGCTACTCTTATAAAGGAGCAGATGTCTGTCCGTGTAAGGCTGGGCACCATTGCTATAGCCGAGGGGCTTCTTAACGAGGAACAGGTCGAGCAGATAAATCAGGCCCAGATGTCAAAGGATAAACGCTTTGGTGACATAGCCGTGGAAGAAGGGCTGCTTACCGATGAACAGGTAGGGGCATTGCTGAAAAAACAGGGAGATTCGTATCTTCAGTTTGTACAGCTCCTTACTGATCTTACGGATATAAGCAAAGCGGCATTAGATGCTTTTCTGGAAGAATTCCGCGTAAAGAGCGGTTTTACGCCTCAGGAGATGGATGCGCTCAAAAAAGATGATCCCGATGCTATGCTTCCGATCTTTATATATTCTTCAAAGCCCTATGTAAGCGATATCGCGGGATTGTTTTTGAGGAATCTGACCCGTTTTGTTTCAAGGGATTTCTATTTTGAAAGGGCACGCAAAGCAAAGGAGTATCCGTATAAGTATCTGGCTGTACAGGAGCTTTCCGGTGATGCTTCCATATTCCTGGCAATAGCCGAAGCGGAAGATAACGGCGCATTTCTGGATGTTGCTTCCTCATTCTCCCATCAGAAACTTGAAGGATCCGATGAAGATATTTACGATTCCGTGGGTGAGTTCATAAACGTAACGAGCGGTCTGTTTGCATCGGCTTCCAGCCAGAATAATGTGAATGTAGATATGCTCCCGCCTCTGGGATTCCCCGGTCAGAAAGCTGTGGGTGAATTTTATATCATACCCATCATATTAAAGGATAAGAAGCTGGATCTTCTGATCGCAGTCAATTCCGAATTTAAAGCCGGCGATACTCCCGTTAAGACAGGTTCGGTAAATCGTGACAGTATTAACGCTGCGGCTGCCATAGAAGGAAAGAAAGTGCTGATAGTCGATGACTCCAGGATGTCGCGGAGAATGCTACGTACAATACTCGAAAATGCGGGCTACAGTGTGGTAGGTGAGGCTGAGAACGGACGTATAGGTGTAGAAGAGTATAAAAAACTCCGTCCCGATGTTACGACTCTTGATATCACGATGCCCGAAATGGACGGTCTTGAGGCACTAGAAGCCATTCTCGGCTTTGATAAGGATGCAAATTGTGTGATGATCACGGCAGCAGGCCAGCAGGATAAGCTGATCCGTGCACTTAAAGCCGGTGCAAAGCGTTTTATCAGCAAGCCTTTTAATGAAGAAGAGATCGTCCGCAATATCAGGGAGCTTGCTTGAAAATTACTGAAAATATATAAGATCATTAAAAAGGCAGGGGGCTGACCTCTGCCTTTTTATAAGAAAAGAGTATACCGGGATATATCGTTATGTTATAATAAATATTTACACGGTATTATCCATATAAGGAGCATTAATATTGAAAAAGAAAACTTTGATCAGAACACTGGCTGCTATCACCATGTCGGTATCATTGCTCGCAGGATGTACAGACAGCGGTAATGGCAGCAGCCGCGGAAGTATAGGTGACAGGGAAGAAGAGGAGGTAACTCCCACTGAGGCTCCCAAACCGACAGAAGCAGAAGCTACTCCAACGGAGGCTCCTACTCCGACTCCTGTGCCGGAGCCGGAAGAATTGGAATACAGGCAGCTGGAACTCAGTTCATATCAGATGTCCAACAGCTATTATGATAAAGATCTTGATGCTACTATTGCTTCGGTAAGTGTGACCCATGTAGAACTTCAAAACGATGACCTTCCGAAGCTTAAGAAGTCGATAGATGATTACATTGCGGATAATGAAAGATCCTTAAAAGGCGAAGATTTTGACAGTTTTGTGGAAGAGGCTAAGGGCTGTGCGGAAGTCTGGGGCGGACCGATGGAACTGTATGAAAACTATTATACACATGTGGTAAGAGCCGATACAGCAGTCACCGGCTTGATCACTTATTATGATGATTTCCATGGTGGTGCACATGGTGTATATTACACCCTTCCCGTTAATTTTGATTCTGTTACGGGTAAGGAGCTCAATATCAATGATGTGATAAATGCGGACCGGATCGATGAGCTTCCGCAGATACTGGAAGAGAGGCTCCTTGAGGAATATGACCCGGGCCAGTTTTTTAATCCCGATTCCCTTGCAGCGGACATTGAAGAGACTTATCAAATGACCGGAGATTATTATTTCTCCATAGGTTATGAGGGTATAACAGTATATTTTCAGATATATGCACTTGCTCCTTATGCTTCGGGGTCTCAGGCGATATTATTAAAATATGAAGATTATCCGGGACTTGTTAACGAAAAATACACAGATTGCAGTTATAATTACTTTATTGATCAGGAGGCTATGGGAGGCAGTATGCCTCATAACGCCGATCAGGCGGATATTTACGGATATCTGACTGATAAGGGTGAGGACTGGATGTATAAAAATCTGGTTATTAATTATGACGGGGAACAGTATAAGGAAGAAGTATATGCTTACGATGCGGAATTCTTTTTTGCGGGGATAGGCAGCGAAACATATATGTTTGTAAATCTTCATCACGAAAATGATTACCAGAATATCAATGTATATCATATCAATACTTATGACGGCAAAATAGAGAAGAAATGTGAATTTGACGGAGGCTTTTATAACAGTATCCCTTCCGATCCGCTTAACTTCCGTATATATCAGAGAACCGATATGTTCTCTACCTACAGTATATATAAATACTATTATATCAGCAGGGACGGTGAGCCTGTCAGTACGGATGAATACTTCCTGGCAGATGTGGATCCCGAAAATCTCTATCTGACTGCCAAAGAAGATATTTCCGTTGATATAAGGGAAAAGCAGGACAATACCGCATGGGAATACATTGAGTATCATGATACCGTGAAGAAAGGCCAGAAGCTGTATTTCTACGCTACGGATAATGAGCAGTGGGCGGATTTTATCCTTGAAGACGGAAGGATAGCGCGTATCACCTTAGATAAACCCGGGTGGCCCATGACCATAAACGGTGTGGATATCGAAGAACTTTTTGACGGCATATTGTTTGCAGGATGATCAGTTGTTTTAACGGAGGTAGGCATAAAAATGCCTTTAATGGATGAATTTAAAGAGGAGCGGGAAAAGATAAAGAAAGCTCCCCTTAAGGCAAAATGGAAATATTTCGTAGATTATTATCTTAAATGGGTCATAGGCGTGGCTATAACTGCAGGCATACTGATCGCCGTGATCGTAACTACCGTAACACATAAAAAAGAAATGCTGTATGTCAGCCTTCTTAACTTCAGGACTACCGGGTTTGTTATAGAGGATATTGAGATCCCTTTTTCGGAAACATATCTTGAAAATCCGAAAAAGGAAGAGATAACTCTTGATTCATCGCTGTTCATACTGGGAAAGAAAGCTGAGGCAGCAGCTGTTTCAGGCGATCAGACTTACAGTGCACTTTATAATTTTGAGGATGAACAGAAGATCTCCATGATCTTAGTGGTAGGTCAGGTGGATCTGATGATAAGCGGAGAGGATGTTATCGACAGATATACGGAAAGTGATTTCATAAAACCGCTTACGGAGGTATACAGTCCTGATGAGCTTAAAAGCTTTGAGGAAAAGGGGATGATCAAATATCTGGGTGAGATCCCTGTGGCTCTGAGCATGGAAGGTTCGAAAATGCTTAAGGACAATTATGAGTATACCGCAGATAAGAACGATAAGATCTATGCAGCTTATACTTACGGAAAGCATACCGATCTTGCGAAAGAATTTGTGGAATTCTTAGGTTACTGAAGATAACGGGATTTGCCCGGATTGCTTGTAAAATACTTAAAGAAAGGATAGAATAATGAGCATTACGGAGGAAGTTAACGCGCTTGTAAAAGAAGTGGCTGAAAAAGCCCGGCTGAAAGAGGGCGATCTTCTGGTGATAGGCTGTTCTACAAGTGCCGTACAGGGAGAACTTATAGGGACTCATTCCAGCATAGATCTGGGAGCGCAGCTGTGGCAGGGAGTTGAAAGTGCCGTAAAGGAACTTAAGCTGGATCTGGCTGTACAGTGCTGTGAGCATTTAAACCGTGCGCTGGTGACCGAGAAGCGTGTAATGGAGAGATATGGCTTTGAGAGAGTCAACGCCATTCCCCAGCCGAAGGCGGGCGGATCTTTTGCGACCCAGGCTTATCAGCATTTTGAGGAGCCTGTATTGGTTGAAGATATAAAACACAGTGCGCTTGCGGGTATAGACATAGGTGGCGTACTGATAGGCATGCATGTAAAACCCGTGGTAGTGCCTCTTAAATTACAGCAGAGCAGTGTCGGAGAGGCGCGGATAATCGCAGCCCGGTACCGTCCCCGTTTCGTGGGCGGCAGTCGTGCTGTATATGATGAAGCGATAGAATAAAGGAGGAGACCAATGATAGCTGTAAACCAGAAAGGCTATGAAACAGGTTCGGTAAAGCATGCTACCATAAGCGGAGGAACACACTATAAGCTATACAACAGCAAGGGCGAACGTATCCTTGAAGGAGATGTGGTCCTTAAAGAAGACGAGAACAGCGGGGAAAAGGCCGGATGTATCGATTTTTCCGAAGCAGATGCTCCCGGGAAATACTATTTTACGGATGAAAAGGGCAACAGGAGTGCCGGTTTTACGATCGGAAAGAAAGTATATTCCTCACTCTTTAAAGACGCCCTGCGCATGTTTTATTTTCAGCGCTGCGGAATGAAGCTGGAGGAAAAATACGCCGGGAAATATGCCCACAAGGCATGCCACTGCGTTCCCTGCAGGGTGCTTAACAGCGAGCCCGCAAGGTATATCAAAATGAAGGGCGGCTGGCATGATGCGGGAGATTACGGAAGATATGTTACTGCCGGAGCCGTGGCACTGGCGCATCTTCTTTATGCATATGAGCTGAAACCAAAGGCTTTTAAGCTGTCTTTAGATATACCCGAGAGCGGAAACGGTATCCCTGATATACTGAATGAATGTGCATATGAGCTTGACTGGATGCTTAAGATGCAGGAAAAAGACGGCGGAGTTCATCATAAAGTCACTTCCGAGAACTTTGTGGGATTTGTTATGCCTGAAGAGGATAAGCTTGAGCCGGTCATCACGCCTGTATCGTCACTGGCTACGGCGGATTTTGCGGCTGTAATGGCGCTTTCCGCAAGGATCTACGAAGCATTTGACGAAAAGAGGGCAAAAGCTTATAAGAAAGCTGCCCTGCTGGCGGGAAAATGGTTGGTAAATAATAAGGCTTTTGAATTTAAGAATCCTTCGGAAGTTCATACAGGAACCTATGAGGATCTTTGTGATGCGGACGAGCGCATGTGGGCTGCAGCCGAGCTTTATCAGCTTACGCTGGATGATAAGTGGATATGGAGCATACGCATGATCCTTGAACTGCGTATAAGCACGGTAGCCCTTGGCTGGGCCGATGTGGGGGGCCTGGCATCCATGAGCATACTTATGGCGAAGAAGGGCGTATTCCCTGCGGATCTTTGCGAAAGGCTCAAGGGCAACTGGCTTGATGAAGCCGACAGGTTAAAGAATCTGGCAGCTTCCAATCCTTATGAACTTGCATTCCATCCTTATAATTTCTGCTGGGGCAGCAATATGCAGGTGCTCTGCAATGCGATGGTACTCTGCTTTGCCGATAAAATGAAGGCAAAAGAAGGATACAGGGAAACAGCGCAGTATCAGCTGGATTACATACTGGGGCGCAATGCCATGGATACGAGCTATGTGACGGGGCATGGTGAAAAAGCCTTCAGGAATCCCCATAACAGACCCACCGTGGCTGATGGTATCGAAGATCCTATCCCCGGCTTTGTATCCGGCGGACCGAATTACAGGGCTATGGACACTATGGCCAACGCAGAGATACTTAAGGGACGCGGGCCTATGAAATGGTATGTAGACGACTGGCGTTCTTACAGCACAAATGAGATAACGATATACTGGAATTCACCCCTGATCTATGTTCTGGCATATCTGACCGGAGGTAAATGATGAGCGGTGTAGACAGTTTTGATCTTTCGATACTTGAATATGTCCAGGCTAATATACGTAAAGAGTGGCTGGACCCTATAGTGATATTCATCACGCATCTGGGGAAAGCCGGTATAGCATGGATCATCCTTATACTTGCCCTGCTGGCATTTAAGAAAACAAGACGTGCGGGCATAGCCTGTGCGGTCGCGCTGGTACTTAATGTCATACTTTGTAATTTCCTTATAAAGCCTATAGTAGCCAGACCAAGACCGTATGATTTGTATCAGCACATCATATGCATAGTCAAGCCCCAGTGGGATTATTCCTTCCCTTCGGGCCATACGGCAGCCTCCTTTTCGGTATCCTCGGTATTGCCCTTTATGAAGGTGAAGAAAAGGATAAGCATCCCGGCCATAGCACTGGCCACGCTGATAGCACTTTCACGTATCTATGTATGTGTGCATTATCCTACGGATGTGATCTGCGGAGCGATACTGGGAACGATAGCTGGATTTACGGGATTTATGCTCTATACCAGAGTGATAGAGAAAAAATTACCAAAGAAATTCATGAACAGGATATTGAATTTCTCGATAAAAGACCTGACAGAAAAAAAAGCGGTGTGAACACCGCTTTTTTCATGTTGTTTTTTCATATTCTTCCTGAAGGGTTTTCTTTTCCTGATCGGATAATTGTGAGTAGATCGGTTCGACCATTTCGTAGGTCTGTGCCAGCCCTTTGATCGCATACAGCCACAGCTCGAAAGGCATGTTATGATTTTTGGCGGGCTGCTTCTGCGTATTGGAGGGCATCTTTCCGGTGACAGACGAAAAATCGGCAGAGCGTTCGATCAGTCCTACCAGTCTCCTTAAACTGTCGCGGTCGCTTACCGAAAAGCGGTTTAATATGGGACTGCAGACCACCAGAGTACCTATCACCATATTATCCGCATGAAGCGGAAATATCAGTTCACTGTCGGTGGCGGGATCTCCCTCTATATAATCGGGATAACCATGAACATCGGGTACATAGATCATGTCGTTTTTTTTCATGGCAAGCGAACAAAGGCCCTTGCCTTCGGCTATTCTGGTGATAAAAACCGGTTTTCCCTGAAAGGGTCCCAGATAAAGACCGTTCGTATCCTTAAGGAAGAAACCGGTCCAGTTTACCCCGGGAACCAGAGCCATTATGGCAGACACAGTGTTTGCGAGCACCGGAAGATACTGCTTTTCATCCCGTGTACTTTCTTTGATATATTTTTCGAGTATTTTATAATCAGTCATATGATAATAATACAATAAATCCGGTCAAATTGAAAGGGGGAAAAGCTCATTTTCCTTGCATTAAGCCTGTATTTGTTGTAAATTATGATTGTTGAATTTCATCAGAAATCTATTTTATGATCGGAGGTTACATATGAAACTTTTCATCAATCCCGGGCATCTGTGCGGACACCTGAACCCCGAACTTCAGGGGCATTTTTCGGAACATTTGGGACGTTGTATTTACGAAGGATTATATGTTGGGGAGGATAACAAAGATATCCCCAATGTGAACGGAATGCGCAGCGATGTAGTAGAAGCGCTCAGGAACATTAAAATACCCGTGCTACGCTGGCCGGGCGGCTGTTTTGCCGATGAATACCACTGGAAAGACGGTATAGGCCCTAAGGATAAGCGTAAGAAGATGATCAATACCCACTGGGGCGGGGTGGTCGAGGACAACAGCTTCGGTACCCACGAATTCATGGAATTGTGCCGTCAGCTGGGCTGCAAAGCATACGTTAACGGAAACGTGGGCAGCGGTACCGTTCAGGAGATGAGCGAGTGGGTTGAATATATGACTATGGAAGGCGTATCTCCCATGGCAGATATGCGTAAGGCAAACGGACATGAGGAGCCCTGGCGCGTAGATTATTTCGGTGTGGGAAACGAAAACTGGGGCTGTGGCGGAAACATGACGCCGGAGTATTACGGAAATCTTTACAGACGTTACCAGACCTATGTGCGTAATTATGATCCCAAGAAGCCTATATTCAAGATCGCCTGCGGATCAAATGCGGACGATTATGAGTGGACTGATGTGGTATTAAAGACCTGCTTCAAGTCACCCGAGCAGTTCCATGGTTTTATGGACGGTATATCGCTTCATTATTATACTGTTCCCGATACCTGGGAGACCAAGGGCGGAGCAGTGGAATTTGACGAAAAGTTCTGGTACAAGACTTTAAAGAAGACTCTCTTTATGGATGAACTGATAAGCCGTCAGAAAGCCATAATGGAAAAATATGATAAGAAAAACAAGGTTGCTCTTATCGTTGATGAATGGGGAACCTGGTATGATGTTGAAAAGGGTACGAATCCCGGATTCCTTTATCAGCAGAACACCATACGTGATGCGCTGGTAGCCGGAATAAACTTAAACATCTTCAACAAGCACTGCGACAGAGTGAAGATGGCAAACATCGCTCAGCTGGTAAATGTGCTCCAGTCGGTTATCCTGACCGAGGGTGAAAAGATGATAAAGACTCCTACCTACCATGTATTTGATATGTACAAGCATCATCAGGATGCCGAGCTGGTAGAGAGCTATGTTGAGAACGAGACCATAGGAACGGAAGATGACAAAGTGCCTGCCCTTCATGAGAGTGTTTCGCTCGGTAAGGATGGAAAGCTTCACATCACACTCTGCAACCTTTCCGCTGAAAAGGACTATGAGATCGAATCGATCATTACCGACAAGCAGGTCAGGAGCGTGAGCGCCGAGATAGTGGGAGGCGACATGCATGATCACAATACTTTCGATGATCCCGAAAAGGTCACAAAGAAGGTGTTTGAAGGTGCAAAGGCCGATGGCTCCAAAGTAAGCTTCACGATCCCCAAATGCAGCGTGATGCATCTTGCCGTGGAGATCTGATAAGCTTTTGATATATGGAAGAAAACAGATACTGCAGGAAGTGCCTGCTTAAGGACTTTGATGAAGAGAAATATCAGAGCCTGATAAAAAAGGAGCTGGACTGGATGGACGAAGAGATGAAGGCTCCTGAAACCGAGTACGATAAAAGACTCTCGATCTGCAGCGGGTGCGATAAGCTGAGTGCAGGTACCTGCTTAGCATGCGGATGTTTTGTGGAGCTTCGGGCTGCGGCGAAGATCGCAGCATGTCCGAAGAAGAAGTGGTAAGGTTATTTGGACTGATCCAATAATACAAGGAGGCTATAACATGGATAAAGAAGCAGTAAAGAGCGTAATAGAAAGCGGAAAGACTGCCCTGGGTATAGAGCTTGGCAGCACCCGCATAAAAGCATGCCTTATCGATGATAAGCATATGCCCATAGCTGCAGGTGAATTCACCTGGGAAAACAGACTGGAGAACGGCATATGGACTTATCATATGGATGACGATATCATAAAGGGTATACAGAGCTGCTATGCCGATCTGGCAGCGAACGTAAAGAAGGAATACGGTATCGGACTGACTACGGTAGGCGCTATCGGTGTATCAGCGATGATGCACGGGTATCTGCCTTTTGATAAGGACTGGAACCAGCTGGCCGAGTTCCGTACCTGGAGAAATACCATCACCGGTGAGGCAGCAGAAAAGCTTACCGGACTTTTCGGATTTAACATTCCCCAGCGCTGGAGTATAGCGCATCTCTATCAGGCTGTTATCAATAAAGAAGAGCATCTGCCCGGGCTGGCACATCTTACCACTCTTGCGGGCTATATCCATTACCGCCTGACAGGTGAGAATGTGATGGGAATAGGCGAAGCATCCGGTATGTTCCCCATTGATTCCTGCATAAAGGATTATGATGCGGACATGGTGAAGAAGTTTGATGCGCTTATCGATGACTATTATGACTGGAGATTAAAAGATATACTGCCCAAGGTACTGCAGGCCGGAGAAGACGCCGGAAAGCTTACCGAAGAAGGTGCAGCTTTCCTTGATCCTTCAGGTACCCTTAAGAGCGGCATACCCTGCGCACCCTGTGAGGGTGATGCGGGAACCGGTATGGTGGCGACCAATGCGGTACGCGTAAAGACAGGTAATGTTTCCGCCGGTACTTCCGATTTTGCCATGGTAGTTCTTGAGAAGGCCATAGGGCTTCATGAGGAACTGGATATGGTGACCACACCCGCGGGGCTTCCCGTGGCAATGGTACACTGCAATAACTGCACCTCGGATATCAATGCATGGGCAGGACTGTTTAAGGATTTTGCTAAGGCAGCAGGTATGGAGATATCCACTAACGATCTGTATACCACACTCTTTAAGTCGGCGCTTGAGGGTGATAAGGATGCAGGCGGGCTTATCCCGTTTAACTATATTTCCGGTGAGGGAGTGACTAAGCTCGACAGCGGCCGTCCCATCTTTATCAGAAAGCAGGACGCAAAGCTCTCACTGGCTAATTTCATGCGTGCAAATCTTATGAGCGCAATGGCTACACTGGCTATAGGCATGGAGATACTTACCAAAAAGGAGAAGGTTGAGATCGCATCCCTTATGGGACACGGCGGATACTTTAAGACTCCGAAGGTAGGCCAGAGCATACTTTCCGCAGCTACCGGTACTGCTGTATCCGTAATGGAAAGTGCAGGCGAAGGCGGCCCTTACGGAATGGCTCTTCTGGCTGCTTTCCTTATCAATAAGAAAGACGGGGAAAGCCTGGAGGATTATCTTGATAAGCATGTATTTGCGAGCGCAAAGATCGAAACACTTATGGCTGATGAGGCAGATGTAGAAGGCTTTGCCGCATTCCTTGAAGATTATAAGAAAGCACTGGCTGTTGAGAAAGCAGCAGTAGAAAACGTGGGGTGAATATAAATGCTTGAAGAATTAAAGAAAGAAGTTTATGAAGCAAATATGCTGCTTCCCAAATATAAGCTGGTAACTTTTACCTGGGGTAACGTGAGCGGTATCGACAGGGAAAAGGGGCTTGTGGTCATCAAACCCTCCGGGGTGGATTACGAGATCATGAAGCCTGAGGATATGGTTGTCCTGGATCTTAAGAGCGGTGAAAAGGTTGAAGGTAATATGAATCCTTCGTCCGATACACCCACACATCTGGAACTGTATCGTGCGTTTCCGAATATAGGCGGCGTGGTACATACACATTCGCCCTATGCTACCAGCTGGGCGCAGGCAGGAAGGGATATCCCCTGCTACGGTACCACTCATGCGGATTATTTCTATGGCTCGATACCCTGCTTAAGAGTACTTACGAAGGATGAGATAGAAGAAGCATACGAAGAAAATACCGGACACCTTATAGTGAACGAGTTCAAAGCAAAAGGTCTGGACTATACTGCGGTTCCCGCATGCCTTTGTAAAAATCACGGACCTTTTGCATGGGGAAAGAGTACCCATGAGGCCGTACACAATGCAGTGGTGCTTGAAGAGGTCGCAAAGATGGCTCTTCGTACCGAGGTGATCAACTCCGAAGTAAAGCCTGCACCGCAGGAGCTTCAGGATAAGCATTATTACCGTAAGCACGGAGCAAATGCTTATTACGGACAGAACTGATAAGGGTTTTAAGTATCATGAGCATCATGCACATTGCAGCTGAAGATCTGGAAAAAGAAGAGCTTAAGATGTATTCCGAGAGTTCGGAAGTACAGCTTCGCCGCTGCAATGAGCCCGCCCCGGGCTGCTTCATAGCAGAGAGCCTGCGGGTGATAGGACGTGCGCTGGATGCCGGGTACGAACCCATATCGCTTTTGATCGAAGACAGACATCTTGAGGATACGCTCGTAAAACGTATATCCGGAGTTCCGACTTATGTGGGAGACTGCGAGACACTCAGCAGTCTTGCCGGATATAAGCTTACGGGCGGTGCCCTCTGCCTGATGAAACGAAGGGAATATCCGGATATTTCGGAGGTGATATGTTCTGCGGAGCGTATAGTGGTGCTTGAAGGTATCAATAATCCCACGAATGTGGGTGCGATATTCAGATGTGCGGCAGCCCTTGGTGCACAGGCTGTGCTTCTCACGCCCGACTGCAGTGATCCTCTTTACCGCAGGGCTGCGAGAGTATCCATGGGAACGGTATTTGCCCTGCCATGGACATATTTCGGGAGTGACAGAAAAGCAGATGTCAGTGTTTTGAAAGAAGCGGGATATACTGCAATTGCCATGGCCCTTAAGGAGGATTCCCACACTCTTGGAGAGAGCTTTGCAGGTATTGATAAAGGGCGCCTGGCAGTATTTTTAGGCAATGAAAATGACGGGCTTTCACCCGCCACTATTGCTTCCTGTGATATCACTATGATGATCCCCATGATGAACGGGGTCGATTCCCTGAATGTGGCAGCAGCTTCCGCCGTGGCCTTCTGGGAGCTGTTTAAGAACAGATGATCATGACATCAGCCTGATAACGAGCTCCTGGGCAAAGTGGGATAAGACTATCATCCCGGCTATGGTGATGATGCTTATGAGCCAGAATGGAGCGGCCTTGTATTTAAAACCCTTCCAGCATTTAAATATCCTGAATAATGCTATGATATAGAAAACCAGGAAGGGTACCATTACCAGTGCAAATACCTGGTAAGAAAGAAGCAGGAAGATAAAGATCCCCACCATGGTACCTGCCCATAGTTTGATAAGAGAATCTTTCGGATGCTTTTCGTTTACTTCTAAAGTCTTTTCATTTATCTCATCCACATCCATATATATTTTTTTGAAATTGATGGTAAAGCGGGCCTTATAATCTTTAAGCTGTTTTACTTCGAAATCTGTATCATCGCCCCAGTTAGACATTTCAACCTCCCTGAAAAACTGATTTTTTAATCCTTCTTAAGAAGATCGCTCAGTTTCTTTTTATAAAAAAAATCATGTACCAGTTCGTCATATTCCTGCCACATGGAAAGGGTCTGACAGATCTTCTTTCTGGGACATTTATATTTTTTATCTGCAAGACAGGCAACAGAGGAAAGAGAGCCTTCCATAAGATCAAGGATCTCGCCGATCGTATAATCATCCGCTTTTCTTACAAGCCTGTATCCGCCGCCTTTGCCGCTGGCTCCTGTAAGAAGACCGCCGCTTACCAGCTCCTTTGCGATGATCTCCAGATATTTTTTGGAGATCTCCTGTCTGGCAGAAATGTCTTTCAAAGGGATGTAAGTCCCGTTGTCATTTTCTGCAAGGTCGAGCATTACCCTTATGGCATATCTTCCGCGTGTAGAGATCATGGCAGTGCCTCCTTTGGATCTTTTTGTAAATTATACAGCGGGTAAATAGGCAAATCAAGATAATTAATAAAACCGTATACGGACAATCTTGCTCCGGCCCCCATCCGGCCTTATTTTGTTGGCATATAGTACCGGATATGCTATAATATCCTTTATGGAATATAGAATGGTCATTATAGAATCAGAAGAATACAGCAGTTATCCGGAAATACCTGAGAGGTATATTGATAATACCGATGAGGACAGTATTATCATGGGGGCCGTAACAGAAGAACCGGAGGAGATGCTTGAGGGTCTGATCATCTGTACACGTTCGCTTTTTATTCAGGATGCTGCAAAAATAACTTATTTATGGGGCAGGAGACGGAAAAAATTTACTGATGTTTTTTCGGAGATGCTTCCGGCTTTTATAAATTCGGTTACGGGAAAAAATATCAGAAGCCTGTATTTCAGTCTCGTCGATCCGGATGGGCCCGGATATGATCCGGCTGTGTCGAAACTGCTTGAGGCTAACGGCTTTAAAAAGATCAAAGAATATGATAAATGCAGCGCTTACTATGTTTCTGATTTTTATGATACCGGATTTATGCGTTCCAATGTGGTAAAAGCTTCCCAGGATGAACATCTTTACAGTTTTTCGGTATTTTCGGATGAAGAATGCCGGAAAAATATCCTGAATATCGGCGCGGGAAATGACGATCTGTATGTTATCGAAAAAAATGCCGGATGTTTTTTTTACATTGATAAGGATGAGCCTGTAGGTGCGGTCACGGTTTCCGCAGTCGGTCGCAATGCATTTGCCATAGACAGGATCTATATAAAAAACACAGCGGGCAGAAAAAAGATACTCAAAGCTCTGCTTGCCGGGGTCATGGCTGTCAATCTGGAAGGACTCGGAATGGATGCGCTTATGTATACCTGTGATAAGGCAGGAGAAGATCTGCGCGTGTTCGAAGAATGTCTTGGAGAAAGTGGTATGGAGCTTAAGATCATGGATTTTCTGTATGTTGCGGATCAGTTGCAGGATTGAAGGTATAATATATAAATATGATTTAAAATGTTAAATATATAAAATGTAATACGGAGGTTTTCAGTAATGGGTGATTCAGCAGATCAGGTATTGAAACAAAAAAAGCAGCAGACTATCATCACAGGACAGGAAAAATATGACCGGCAGCAGCAGAGAGCCTGGCAGATGGTAGATAACTACAAACAGGGGTCAGGTGCTGTTTTGTCAAAACAAGGCAGAAAGCACATGGACCTTGACGAAAAGAGCCTTTTTGATCTGAAAGAGGACCTTTATCTGGATTCTTATTCAAAATCCGAATCATTCACTCGGATGTATGATGCTGTAAATAATCTGCTTACCCTGTCTGCTTCAGGGGGCAGATTTTTTGATGAAGACGGGAATGGTGCCAGTGCCGATTTCTTTGCTGTTTTCTTTGAGGCAAAACAGGCTGTGGCACATTATCTGGATACTCATGACGGTTTTAAGTTCCGTGGTAATTCCAAACGCAGATATCAGATAGCCCTGAGGGTTGACAGGCTTCTTAACAATCTGGGGAAAGAGATCGTAAAGATGAAGAAGCAGCTTTCGGAGGAAAATCTCCGTAAAGTGGATGGTGCTATGCAGGATCTTTCACCTGAAGAGATAGAGATAAGAGAAAAAGAGGAGCAAAAAGAAAAAGCCGCAAAAGAGATGAAGATGGTGCTCGAGACCGGGCAGTACGGCCCTGAGATGGATGCGAAAAAGGAAAAGAAAGCCAGGGACAAGTGGCTGGAGGGTGGATATTCCGAGCATCTTAAAACGATGATCGAGGGCAGAGATTTTACAAACAAAGAAGAAAAGAATGATTTTTATGCATATCTGGAGGATGCAAACAATAAGCTCTGGGCTAATAAGATGACCATATCCCTCCTTGTAGAAAATAACAGTAAGGAATTGCTTGGGATCAAAGAGCTTAAGGATGATCTGACAAAGTTTATCTACTCAAAATATAAAGAAGAGGATTTTAATCTGCTTCCCGAAAAATCGGCTGAAAAGATAAAGGGATATATAAAAGAGTATCTTACACATAATAAAGCAGAACTGGATATCATGAAGAAAAGAAAGAAGATACTTGAAAAAGATCCGGTGCTTGGAAGCTCCATGAACGGGGAGGATCTGTTCGATATCCCTGCGATGAAGGAGCTAATGCTGGCTGATGAAGAGGAATTTAAGCTGCTGCGTGATGATATAAAAGAGCATGCAGCAAAGTTTGACACACGCTTAAACGAGATGATCGCTGAGCGTTTCTCACAGCTTAACAGAGAAGGCATAAAAAAGAAACTTGATGAAAATCTTGGGGCGCTCCGTCTGTTCGGAAGCGAAGAGCAGGTATTTGATCAGGCCGGTATGTTCTTTGATATGTTCAGGTTTATTGCTCCCGATGAATATAAACAGGAACATGATCTTGAGCGTGCCATGAAAAAATTAAAGATAGAAGCAGTACGCCGGGAAGATTTTGTTAATTTTGTAAAGCAGCAAAAGACAGAAGCAAATGCTGAAAAAGACGTTTCCTGGTGGGTAAAGCAGGGAGAAGTATATGCAAAGCATGTAAAAGAAAATACAAAATCCTACCTTAAGAGAGTAAATAAAGAAGGTCTTGCGCTTACCATGGATCAGTGGCAGGAGCTGGAAGAACTTAATCTGGAGAGCGGATCATGGGAGAACCGGGCATTCAAGGCTACAGTTGAAGCGATCATGAATGAAAAACCCAAAAAAGGACGGAAACAGTATTCCCGCAGAGAGTTTATCTCGAAGAGAGATTTTGATGATGCCGCAAAGATGCCTGCCCGCATAAAGCGCGCGAAGCTTGAAAAGGACAATATAAAGAAGCTTGGCAATACTATGGATAAAAAGCTTCTTGTTCTTTTATCCGGTGACGGCAGCGATCCTAATGAAGCCTACAGGAAACTGGATGATGCTTATAAGGGTAATGTAAAGTTAAGAAAGGCCTTTTTAGAAACCAATAAAGCTTTAGCTCAGATGCGCGCGTCGAATCTGTCACATCTGCTCCAGAAGAGCGGTATACCTAAAAAGGAGTGGAATAAATACACAAAGAAATTTGATCATATCATGCAGGAAATGCGGGATGTTGATGATGAAATGCATGAAGATGTACGTCTGCAGAACGAGCGGTACAATCTCGAGAACTTCGGTGTAAAAAGCTGGAATGAATTAATGAACAGGATAGAGTCTTACGGCAGCAGTCTTAAGGACGTTCTGGAAGGCAGCGAGATAGCAGAAGCAAGAAAGCAGTATGAAAAGAGCTTAAATGTAATAGAAAAATATGATGACGGAAAATATAAAGCCATAGCCGGTATACTCACTAACATACCGGAGCTGTATGGCGTAATGATGAATGAAGATGAAAAGACACTGACTGAGTTTCTTAAGAACCGTCTGGCACCTAAAATGAACGATCTTATGGCCGGTCTGGGAAAAGCAGGTTATATTCCGGAAGCTATTTTTAAACAGTATGTATATTCATATGCACAGGACATATTCAGCGGAGCGTTAAAAGCTGATGCGGATCAGTTTGCCCAAAGGATAAAAGATTATAAAAACAAAGTATATTCCATCAGGCCTGATGGCATGAACAGCATTGCAGATAATATAAGAGATGCCAAGAAAGAATTGAACAAACTGCTTAAAGCCCGCGGTATGAAAGATGCCGATATACAGTCGATGAGCGCGGCCGTAATGGGAAGCATAGAGTATATGGCGAACAGTACGGAAGATTTTGCTTTATTGATGGATCGGGAAAAGCTGACCGCTTATGCAAAAAAGAAGCTGGATGAGACCAATAAGAATATAAAGAAGGGTAAGAAGGAAGCAGAGAAAAAAGCTCAGAAGATCTACGAAGGAATGGAGAGAAAGTTTAATGAGTCTCTTCCTTCTCCTGATCCGGATAAGGAATTAAGGGCAGGTATTCAGGAAAAAAGACGTAAAGGCCGTGTGGCCAGAATGGCTTATCTTGGCATAGACGATAAGAGGATCGATAAGGTACGTCTGGGTGGATCGCTGGTAAGAGTCGGTGAAAACGGAAGGGAACTTGTTACACTTAACCAGAAGACCGTAAACAAAATGAGGGAGATGGTTGATAAATATGCCGGCAGCGTGGAACTTCCCCAGGTGCTCAAGGATGCGCTGATCGAAGAAGGAGCTTCTGCAGACAGCGGAGAAAAGCTTTTGGGCATTTATGATGACTATGATCTTCTGTTTGCTCACGCGGCAAAGATGGAGACTTTATATAAGTTCCTTCGTGAGGATTCACCGAATGATGGAGCCATGAGTGATGAAGAGGCACAGATGTTCATCGTAAATATCTACGGTGATCCCAAGATGCGGCCGTTTTTTGATTCAAAAAAATCTATCGATCTTAAGAAGATCAGAGAGGGCGAAGCATATAAGATATTCAGGGGAAATTATGCGAAGCTTAAGCAATTAGAGTCTGTAAAGTATGAAGAAGATTCCATGAAAAGACAGCAGCTGGAGATATCCCGTAACTTAAGGACCATGCTCATCACGAATGTAGGGTATAAGGATAATAAAGGAAAGAGTATAAACTACGGAAAACTGACAGCTGCAAAAAAACTTGAATGCATGAAGAGCCTGGGAGAAATGATAGATAAACAGGCACAGTATATGGAACAGGAAAATAAGCTTACCTCTCTGGTACGTATTCATGTAATGGCTTATTATGACGGAGAAGGAATGAGTGACAGTTTCCTGGAGCGTCAGGTGCAGGCACTGAGGGAATATTTTATCGAAGATCTGACAAAGGATATAAAAGAGGGAAAAGAGTTTAATGAGGAAAGCTGGGATAATGCCATAACCGCTTTTTACAGTGAAGCCAGAAACAGAAAAAATCTCGAGTTCGGAAATAACTATATAAGTAAAAAAACTCTGGAAAAAGAAGAGCAGAGAAGAATGGATTCCACGGCCGGTGAGAAAAACATAGCTGATGCCATTAAGGCTTCGGTTGTGGTATTCCACGGAAGAGAAAACAGATATGAGAAGCTGGACGCAGATCAGAAGAAACTCTTTGCTATAGGTCTTATGCTTATGGATAAGGGCGCGGTAGGTATGGGAAGTACCGGAACAGCCGGCCTGTTAAGCCCTGAGAGCATGAAGAAGGATCAGGCAAAGGAGATATCGGAAAAGATCAATGAATATGTTAAAGGCGGAAAGCTGAGTGTAAATATTGATTATAAAGAGGCATTCTTTAAACTTGTCAATTACGGTGATGCCGGTATTTTAGGCCTTACGGACAATGCCACTTTATCCGTAACAGCTTATGAAAAGGCTATGCATTTTGTGAGAGCCGTTACAGCGAAAAAAGAGGCTTACGGTGAAAAAGATGTTAAACGTATAACGGACGGATATTCTTCGATATATGCCGCGTTTGTAAATGAAGGAAAGACCCAGCAGAATGAAATAGATAAACTGCAGGGGATCCCGCTTAGCATGGAGGAAGTACGTGACCGTCTGATACAGTATGCGGAGAATGACAGGATATCAAAGAAAACGCTGCTTATAAAAGGAACTGTGGCAGCAGTCGGTACGATAGGGTTTGCCGCTGGTGCACTGGCGCAGAGTGAAGCAGAGAAGTATGCAAAAAAAGAATCAGATAAAACAGGAAAGACCGTTACCGTAGATAAGAAAACGACAGGTACCAACAGCAGTATTGCGATCGCAGGAGGAATGCCTGCTGTTCTGGTAGCATCTAAATTTGAAGACGACATAACGACAAACATAAGACTGTCCGGTATTCAAAAGCGTCTTAAAGATATGAAGGAAGAAGATCTTAAGCTGTTCATAAGGCTTCTGCAGGAACGTTCCGTAATGGATACGACCACAGGTGCCGGAAAGGATGACGGTAAATTTGCGGATGAGGATGGCAGAGAGGCGCTTAAAGATGCATTGGCAGGTGATGTCCAAAAAGAAGTCCTTGAGGGCTTTGATGACAGTGAGAGCTGTCATCAGGCTATGGCAACCGCTCTCAGCTTCCAGCTTAAAGATCATCTGAACTTTAGCGGTAAGCCTCTTACGAAAGAATACTTTGATAAGGATTCACTGGACCGTAATACGCTGGTCGACTGGCTCCTCATTGAAAAAACCTTTGACCTGATGGACGAGATAAAGGCTAAGCGCAATCAGGCTTATGCTATTAAAAATGCGACCAAATATATCAGACTGAGTGGAAATCAAAAAGCGATAGATGCTCATGCGGAGCTTGAAAAGAACTATAAGGATAATAAGGAAAGCTTTACCGCAGCGAAGTTTGAAAGACTGCTCGGTACAAAAGTCAATAATGAAGCACCTGCTGACATCAAAGAAGCTTTTGCAGGTTTCCAGGCTCTTTCACAAAAAGATAAAAATCTGTTCTTCAAGGTTCTTGCAAGGCGTGATCTTTTGGATATGTCAAAGAAGAACATGGCAAAAAGCTATATCACGAAAGAGGAACGCAAGTTTATAAATGCAGCTGACAGAAACAAGCTGATCGATGAGTATATTGAAGCAGGTCTGGAAGATAATATAGGAGTACAGCTGGATAAAACAGCATATTATGATGCGATGGAATCCCTGTATTCGACGCAGGTAAGTGACGATACGGATTTTGCCAGGATAAAGAATATGGAAAAAATGTTTGCAGGAGAAAGACTGCTGTTCATGAACAGAAATACTGCTGTAGACTGGAAACTTTTCCGCAGAGCATTGAACTTTGTAACGCGTGCAAAGAAGGAGCTTTCAATGAGGGAAGGAAATGCTCTGCTGTATCGTGGTGCGGGAGATCTGAGCGCTCACGGTCAAATGGTGATGGATTACAGCTTCCTCAGAAGGAATTTCCATAAAACAGGCAACCGCTGGAATCGTTATCTGGGAACAAAAGCGCTCCAGGAAATTAAAGAAGCGACGGGAGCTGATAAGTATCTCGAGACTGTAATAAACGACCTGAACACAGTGGATGTTATTACGGATACTTTTGGCATGAATAAAAACGGATATGTGAAAAAGGGTATTAAATTCCTTAAAAAATCCGCTAATACAGCCAAGGGATACAGTAAAAAAATAAATGAAAATCCTTCTCCTTATAATATCGAGGCAGTCGAAATAAAAGAAAAGGAAAAAACCGAAGAGGAAAAAGAAAAAGAAAAGAAGAAAGAAGAACAAAGAAGAGAGAACCTTCATTACTATGAACATATGAAGGAAGGAATAGATAATATCATAGCATTAAAGAAAAGCAGCATGGATGCTATGTCTGAAGTGACGAATTTCATAAAAGATAACTTTGCCTCCAGATTTGTTAACCAGAAATATCTGAACACTGTGAAGGGAAAGGAAGCAAATGCCGATAAGGAAAATCTCGTTGAAAAAACCATAGGGAATTCCTCCAAGGGGAAACAGGAATATGGTGACAGCAGGGATTATATCACAAAGTACAAAGAGTATAAGAAGAAGATAACAAACGGCTATGATATCGCAAACACCATACCCGGAACAAAAGAACTTCTGGGTCTTATCAGGTATGGTGCGGAAATGCTTACTTACAGACTGATCAATAATAAGATCGTTAATGCTGATGTGAAGGAAGATGAAAATGAGCTGGCCAATCTTAAAAAAGAGGCTGAGAAATACTATAAGGATATAATAGATAATGTGGCGATATCCGTAATGGGAAAAGAAAGAGCAAAGGTTCTTTTGGACGGGGAAACAGGTCTTTATAACATTAAAGACAATATAACCAAGATGACCAAATCAATAAGCGGATATGTAAAATATGCCAAAAAGTGTGTATCAAACATCCAGGGAATAGCAGACAGTATCGAAAATAAACAGGTACTCGCTACCGGAAAGAAATTTGCAGCTGATAAACGTGAAGAAGATACAAAGAAACTGAAAGAGACCGGAGGAAGAAGACTAAACGAAAGACAGCTAAAAAAAGCAAAGGATCAGAATGAGGAAAACAGAGCTATAGTTGAACTCGGAAACGAGATGGTAGATACCCTCCAGAGTTTTAATATAGCCGAGAATACCATCAATCTTGCAATAAATACTGTCAACATGGCAGGAGGCAAGCTTAACGTAACTGCAAAAGTTGTATCGAAAGCAGTTAAAGCCGGACTGGAATTCGCCATGTTTGCAATGCGTGTTGCCACAGACAGAAAAGCTCTTACCGATTACTTCCTGGGCACTGAACCGGGAAGGCAGGAAGTAAACAGATTAAAGAGAGGTTTCTTAAAGACAGGGCAGTTTAAGACAGAACAGAAATTTTCGGATGCCCAGGAAAGATATAAGATGAATATCAAAGACAGCTTTGCATCTGATATGGTGGATATCATTGCAAATGCTAACGGTTATGAGAGTACCGCTGAACTGGTAGAGGATACTGCGATGAATATAGCACAGTCCATGGTATTCTGTGCAAGTGATTATAACCCCATGGCAGAAACAAGACTTATGGCAATGACAGTAATGGTCGTAATGGGACTTGAAAAAGAAGTGGGTAATACTTCACCTGAGACTGTTGAAAAACTGTTTAAGAGTTTTAAAATGACAACCTGATCGGGAAGGAAAAGATTATGGCAAAAGAACATGATATCACAATAAAAAGGACACTGACTTTACAGGCACCGAAACAACAGCTGAATATCGATGAAATGCAGGGCATGAAAAAGAATGTACTGCACGAAAACGGGACAGATGATAATTCCCTGCAGGCGACAGGGAAAAAAGGCGCATTGCAGAAAAATGATGACTTTGAGGCTGTTGACTGGGATAAGTTTGCCCACGATATGGATGAAGAGAAGGCCAGAAAGATATTGGGGAATAAATTTCCCAAGGATAAAACCTGGGAAGAGTTCGAAGAAGAACGTAAGTTAAAGACCGAGGCTGAAGATAAAAATCTCGTTTATGTTACGGATAAAGAGAAAAGAGGCCTTGAAAAAGAAGTCAACAGGGAACGTTTAAGACATCTGAAAGAAGCAGAAGAGCTTGAAAAGATAACCGGGAATAAGAAGATAGAAGGAAATTCCAAAGACGGTTATTATATAGGCTTTGACAGAAAATATGCTGTTATCCAGAAAGATGACAGTGAGCAGATGAAGCGTATTAAAGTAAAGCTGTATGAAGTTTTTAATGAGCTTGATAAAGAAAAAGAAGGAAAGAAGCTTTCTGAAAAGGATAAAGAAAGTATCCTTGCAAAACTTACTGTTCTTAAGACCAACTGTGATTATTTTCTTATACAGAAATACAGAAGAAGCGGAGGGATAGTAAGCTCTTCAATAAAATATTATGAGTATTCAAAGAGATGGAATGAAGTAGAAAAACTAAGAAAAAGAGTTGCAGCGGAGATCAGGAAAAGGAAACCTGCTGAACCCGTCAGGCAGACCATAGAAGATGAGCAGTTTGAATACAAATATAAAAAAGTGGGCGAGGACTTAAAATGGTACCAGAAACTGGGATTCGGAGCACTCGCTTTAGGAAGGTTTTTGATCGAAAATCCGCTTCGTCTGATACTGAAGGGACTGACGGTGCCGGTATGGGCTGTAAATGAAGGCATAAGGAAGATCATTATTGCATCAGGCGGAAATCCTCAAAGACATATAAAGTTTCCCGGGCTTTACAGACCGGGCCAGTTTTACGAACGTATGGTAAACAGATTCACCGGGGACAGTATCAGTGAAGGACGGTGGTATGACAGATTTTTAACCTATTACGAAGGCGATAAGAAGATAGTTTATGTTGATGAGGAAGAAAAGTCGAAAGAAAAACCCGAAGAAAATGAAGACGGCGAGATAAGTGTAAAACACAAGCAGATCCTTGCTAAGTATTTTCATAAGAAAGAAGAACCGGAAAAGAAGGAAGATAAGGAAAAAGAAATACCTAAAGCAGAGATCGAACAGGATAAAAAAGAAGACAAAGAAAAGGATAAAGATGAAGTACCTGTAATTGAAAAAGAAAAAGAAGATCAGCATGAAAATAAAAACATACGAAAAAACAGAAAAGAAAGAACAGTAAGAAATCCTAAATTCACAGAGGAAGATCTGAAGAAACTCAGGAAAGATAAGCTGAGTGAGGAAGAACTGAAAAGAATAAAAGACGAGTTTGTCATCGTAGAAGAAGATGAACTGTTATTTGAAGAAGATACAGTAAAAAAAGAGGTAGATACCGAAGCTGCGAAACGTTTTGAACTGGAAGAAAAAGAAAAGAAAGAGAAAGAAGAGAAAGCGAAGAAGGATAAAGAAGAAAAGGAACGCAGAGAAAAAGAAGAAAAAGAAAAGAAGGAAAGAGAAGAAAAAGAGCGCAGGGAAAAAGAGGAGAAAGAAAAGAAAGAAAGAGAAGAAAAAGAGCGCAGGGAAAAAGAAGAGAAAGAAAAGAAAGAAAGAGAAGAAAAGGAACGTAAGGAAAAAGAAAAGAAAGAACGGGAGAAGAAGGAAAAGGAAAGAAAAGAGAAAGAAGAGAAAGAGAAGAAGGAATATATAGAGCAGTGGAAGAAAGATGCACAGAAATTAAGTGAGCTTATTCCTGAAGATAAAAGAACAGAAATGATAAAAACCTTATTGAAGTATTTCAACGAAATATCCGGATTATTACAGGATCCGGTCTATAAGCGGCCTGTAAGAAAACAGAATGGAAACCAAAACGAAGCAAAAGATAAAAAGATCACTTATCCTGTCGCGACAAATACATTGATAAGAGAATACAAAGATATAGCAAACTGGAGCCGGCGTCAGGCTGATAAACTTTCTAAAACTAATGATGTGGCATTAAAAGAAGCAGTAGAAATGCTTCGTCGGATAGAAGTAAAGGCAAAAAATGAGGAGAAGTTTTTTACTGAAGGAAGAAGGGTCAGTTTTGAAGAAGCAGGAGATAATAAAGAGGCTCTTGAAAAGAAGAGCATGGCTGATCTTCTCATAAGAGGAAAAAGATATTTAGAAGAAGGCATATTCTCGGATGCTGTTGTTTTAGAGAAGAGCAAAGAGGAAGTACCGAAAAAAAAGAAACGTACGGTAACGGAAAAATTAATGGGCGTTTTAGGTTTTTCGGAGAAAAATGAAGATACGGAAAAAGATAAGAAAAAAGAAGAAAAACCGAAAAAAGCCGTAAAAAATAAGGAAGTAAAAAACAGCAGAAAATCCGGCAGAGTGTATGAAGAAGATGATCCGGTACCTGAAAAGCTTGATATAAAGAATTATCCTGAAGAAAAAAAAGCAGAGATGGAAGCGATACTGCGTAAGAACAAGATCGCTATACCCTCTTCCTATCAGGAAGTATCTTCCTTCCGGTTATTAAACAGCAAAACAGTATTGGAAGGGGAAAATTATATTGTTGAATGGAAAAAGGGTATCACGCAGGAAACGGTAGATGCGCTTAACTGGATATCCAAATACTATATCGTAAGAGATGAAAGCAGAACTGATCGTAAAAAGGGACAGAAATTAGTGATCCCGAACCATAAATATAAGCTTCCCGATGATGTGGCCAAAAGAATGATCAAGGCTAACGTAAGGCAGGGGACAATGAATTGTTATTGCTGCTCAGGTGCATTGGTGTATAATCAGTTTTTGTATAATGAACAGCTTAAAAAGAATCCGCAGGGAGCAGAAGCTGCTTTAGCCGGAAAATTAGTTGATCAGTATATGATAAGAGAATTTGAACCTGAGTATAAAAACAAAAAGAAGTTTGTAGAAGATATTCTTAAGATACTTGGCATGCCCAAGACCGATAAAGAGGCTGTAAAAGACGCCGAAGACAAATATAACATGTATGCCAGCGAAACAAGATCATTTGCCGGCAAAGGAAAGAAATCTGTAGGAAATGTATATGAGATAGGAGATTTCTTCCTTGGAAAACAAAAAGACATTGCAGTACATAAGATAAATTTTGTGATACCAAGCAGCGACTATAAATCGAAATTAGATCCTCTTACAAAAGAAAACATAATGGTAAGATTTTCAGAGGATGAAAAGAAAGAAGCAGACCAGCAGCTAAATAATATTAAAGCGATATTCCTTGACAAAGTGTATAAGATCCTGCAGACAGGTAATGCAGTTTCTATCCTGTCAAAAGTTGATGTGGGATCGCATTACATGACTATTATAGGTGTGGACGGACAGAATATCACTTATGTTGATTCTCTTCATCCCGGTGAGGAGATCACAAAAGATGTCAGCTATTTTATGGATAGGAGGAATCTTGGTCAGACTATAGAGATAAACTGGTTCTCCCGGGTCGGTGATATCAAAGAGCTGAAAAAAGAATATAAAAATCTTGAGTATGATAAGAAAAAAGGATTTTCCGTAAAAAATCACGTTATCGGTGATATGCTCTATACAGCACAGACCAAGGGTATTACGGTATCTAAAGACGGAGAGATCCCCGGGGTCACAGAATATGTGTATCTTCCCAAAAAATATAAGGAAGAGAACGCAAAATAAGTGGAGGTAAAAAGTGGCTGCAGGAATAAATGAAAATGTCATAATGGAATTTATGGAAATGAATGCCGATTCTCCGGAGCTTGAAAAAATGGAGAACGAAGTCCTTAAAGATTATGATCCTTCAGAAGTATATAAGGCACATGTAAGGGAACTTAAGGATCTGGCTGTGGCATTGGAAGCACTTGAGACAGTTAAGAAAGAATATGATCCGGAAAAGCATGCCAGACAGGCAATAGAAGAGGTATATCTTACCGTGATGTATTATACTTATCGTTTAGCCAGACGCTTTAATCCCCTTACGGATCACGGACGGGAGCTGCTTGCGCGATCAGATGAGCTTCGCAAAGAATATGAAGCATCCTTCAGTCCGCTGCTTACCGGGATAACTGCCAAAAATGTCTCTTCCTTTGAAGGACTTTTATCGGACGATATCATCGAAGATATAGAAAACGGAAGATTGCAGGGGTTTGCTGTTTTAAGGACCGATCTTAATACCACTCTTCCGGTGGCGGCATGTGTTTACAGATGGGTTGAGCTGCCCGGGCAGCTTGAAGAAGCGCCGATCATAGATGTTAAGTGGATATACGTAGCTCCTCTGTACAGAGGAAGGAGCATATCTGATTTCATCATGGCTGAGCTGGTGAACCTTATGATAAGAAAGGGTGCATCAGCCTTATCGGCGGGATACGCGGTGAACGAATATGCACAGACCGTGATACAGCTGTTTTCCGAATGGGGATTTATGATGTCTACTACCATCAATCCGGAATTCAGATGCCGGCTTGGCGATGTGGGCAAAAACAGGATAATAGCGAGCAAGTCAAAAGAAGCAACTCCTCTCGGAGAGCTCACAAAAGAAGAGCAGAAAAATGTGATAAGAAGATATCTGAAAGCATCGAAGCAGCTTGACGTGCTGGAGTATCTTGTAGATAAACCCGGATACTATGATGGTGATCTGAGCTGTATTATAGGAAAAAAGGAAGCTGCCCGGGGGATACTGCTCGTGCATAAAAAACCTTCGGATATATTGGAAGTGGAATTTTTTGACAGCCATACTGATGACGGAGAAGTTATGCTTAAGCTTTTGGCATCCTGTATTGACAATGCCGTAGGAAAATATGCAAAAAAGAGTGAGCTGATCCTGTATACCGAAAGTGTTCAGCTGGAGCAGATGCTTGACAGGATAATACCGAAACAGAGGGTAGCTCCGTATATCGAAGCGGTACTGACCGTACCGGAAATATAGCATAAAAACAGGGGGGTGTTTACCCCCCTTAAGAAGCGTTCTCGTAAAACGAAAGCATCCGGTTCAGATCGCTTTCTTCGATATCCATACAGCCGGCAAGGTCATATACGAAATTGCATTCCGATTCATCAAAGCGGTGGTCTGCATACATGATCATCAGAATATCATAAAAGATGGTTATTTTCTGATCCCGGCTCAGTCCGCTTAAGTATGCGCCAAGTTCATCCATGGATATGCTCTCATCATCGATTTTATCGGCGCGGATCCAGCCGGCGTTTCTGCAGTACTTATCTATAAGATCTTTTTCTTCTTTGACCACTATGCCGTTTGCTTTTGCGGCTTTTAAAGCAAGGATAATATATTTATCATGATCTATATTCTTAAGTGAGTTCATGGGCGGGTCCTCCTTTCATATTTTAAGCTGTATCGTTTAATACGTCCTGTCGACTTCAGTGATCGAAATGTTATTATAATATTAAAATGAAATATCCGTTATTACCACCAACAAGCCTTTACAAAAATGCACCGCTTATGTGCGGCGGGGTGCTTTTCTTGACACTTATGTAAAATATGATAAAATATCCCCCGTGTCAGACAGTATATTTACAATATTGGAATATAGTTTTAAAAATGCCTTAGCCTGCATTGAAAAGATGGATTACCAGCATACTCTTCTGCTATGGGCTGTAGGCATTGTTTTTGTGTGCCTGTTTATCAGAAATCTGCGATCGTCCATAAAACACCGCAGGGAGATGGTCTGGTCAACGGTGTCGGCTTTTTTTGTATGCTTTCTTATATTCAGCTGTATAGTGGCGGATGCTGAAGGTACGCTGGTATTTTTGCCCGGGGATACACCGGAGAATAAGGTTATCCATTTTTTTGATAATGTCGTTTCCGGGGATATGGTCGCGGCAGCGGCAGATCTTTCCGCCCCGCGCCAGCTGATGTCAATGCCCGAGGAAATGAGCGATACAGATCTTCTTTATTATCAGGCTCTTCGATCCAGTTTCTCTTATTCACTTAACGGTTCCTCCGAAATGGAAAAAACACATGCAAAGCAGAGTGTTGATCTTACCTATCTTGATCTGAACTCCCTGCCTGATCCCATACGTGAAAATGTCATGGAAGAGCTTAAGCAGGTGGTGGACGAGCGCAGGAAAGATGAGGTTTATGACGGGGACGAAAATTACCGCCCAGAGATACTTGATGAAGTATATCATGACAGTGTATCGAAGGTGCTTGAGCATGCCGAAGATTATTATGTTACCACCACACTTGAGCTTTCGCTGGATTATACAAACGGCAGCTGGTACATAACTCCTGCGGACGAAATGCTGATTGCTTTCGACGGAGGGTCATCCGCCGGCGCCAATTTTGCAAACAATGCAAAGAGTGAGGTTCTGGGAGAACTGACATATATTCCCAAGCATTACACTATAGCTGAGGATGTACTGCTTCCGCCCGCACCGAACCGTGATAAGTACGGAAAGACAGATGATCCGGAAGTGATACAGGCGATACTGGATGAATATCCCCGTCTTACCGGCATAGATGAACCTTTCTGGAATAAGGATATAAAGCTTCGTGAAGGTTTGTTTAATTATTATGCTGATGAAACCATCGTAGTGATAGCATGGCGTGAAACCTATAACGGAAAGAACTGTACTTTTGCGGATGTTTATATAGCAGACCCTTCACAGCTGCGCCGCAAGCTTACCGAAGATACATATGGATCCGCGGTACACAAGCCTGCATCGGCTCTTGCTAAAGAGGCTAATGCGGTTATAGCCTTAAACGGTGACTTTTACAAGTTCCGTACCGTAGGTGTTACCAGTTACCGGCGTACGCTCTACCGTTTTAATCCCGGTCAGCTTGAGCTCTGCCATGTGGATGCTTCGGGTAACTTAAACTTTACATATGCAAATGAACTGAAGACAAAAGAGGATGCGGAGCAGTATATAAAGGATCACAACATACTTTTTACACTGGCTTTCGGGCCCGTACTGGTAGAGGATTATAAGATACATCCCAGTTCACCGTCATATCTTCTGGGACAGGTGGGGGAGATCTATTCCAGATCCGCGCTGGGACAGCGCGGCAGCGGACACTATCTGCTGATGACCATGAACTATGGCGGGAATATAGAAGATTCAAAGAAAGCGATGTACGACATGGGTGTTGAGCGTGCATATGCTGTAGACGGCGGGCAGACTGCCGAGATAGTTCTTAACAATCAGATGTTCAATCCCGTGGATTATCGTAATGAGCGTTTTGTCAGCGATATCATATGCTTTGATACGGCACTGCCGGAGGATGAGAACAAATGAACCCGATAGCCATAATCGTTGACAAAGCTCAGATACACTGGGATGCCATCATAATAGTGATGGCTGTACCGGCGTGGTTCTTCAGTTTTCATTCGCTGTACTGTGCAAATAAAGGCAGGCGTCTGGCTTCGTGGATATATCTGCCGTTTGCCGTTCTTATGGGGGCGATATCTTCCAGATTATTGTACTGGTACAGCCATGTGGAGCAGTATAAAGGATTTTCGCAGGCCCTGGAGGATTTCAATATAGGCTGTTTTTCCATGCTGGGCATTCTCCCCGGCCTTTTCCTGGCAGCAGTACTTATAAGATGTCTTCAGCTGAATAAGAGCCTGCCGGCCTTTCTTGATGCGCTGGCTCCGGCAACGGCATTGGGCATGGGTCTTATGTATCTTTCATGCCTGTTTAATTATAACTGCCGCGGGAAGTTTACCGTGGATACGCCATCCATGCAGCATCTGCCTTTTGCAACGGCGGTCCCGGAAGCAGGTGAAGTGAGCTTTCGCTTTGCCACCTTCTTCTGGAGTGCGGTGTTTATGTTCATCCTTTCATACATCTGTACGGAATTCTACTATATAAAGAAGAAGGAGCGCGGTTCGACTGCCTGCTTTTTCCTGCTGCTTTTCAGCGTAGGGCAGTTCATTTTAGACAGCACACGTTATGATGCCGAATATTTTCCTTTCAACGGTTTTGTGAGCATACTGCAGATATTTGACGGAGTATGCATACTGGTACTGACCATAGCCTTCAGCGTGCGTGCGATAAAGCGCAGAGGTTTTAAATGGTATTTCATTCTTATCTGGCTGGCCCAGGCCGGCGCTATGACCGCAACGGGCATGATGGAGTATATGGTGCAGCGTTATTCGGATCAGCATCTGCAATATTACGCTCTTATGGGGCTTTCATGTGTGGCGATGTTTGCCCTGGGCTTTGCTCTTTATCTTATGGGCTGCCGCAGGCGCAAGGCAGTAAGGAGAATAACTTCGGAAGAGGTGCAGGCAGAAACCGTGGCTGCGGATAAAAAAGTGTCGAAAAAGAAAGAAGTTAAAGAGGCTGTTTACGAAGAGGAAGATACTACCGGTGATATGACAGAAGATGAAGCGGAAGAAGAAATGGAACTCCTTGATCTGGGAGATACCAGAAATCTGACTCTGGTAGATGCTGACGGATATCTTAACAGATCCGTTTCCGGAGTGGAAGAGAAAGAGTATCTGAGCAGTGCTGATCTTGATACGGAAATGAGAAGCAGGAAAAGGTCAAAAAAACACCGTCACGGTCAAGATGAATATGAAGAGGAAGAAGCGGTTGATGAGCGTTCCGCGATCATGGCATTTATCGGTGCCGTTTTAGCAGCAGTAGGTCTGGGTGCCTTCTTTGCATCACGTAAAAAAGACTGAGCGCATTTTTGCCGTCAGTATCGGAGCGATGGATCTTAAATTACCCCCAAATGGCGGTAGTCGAAAAGAAAAAAATGTTTTATAGTGATCACAGGATGTCGAAGTATATCCTGTGATATTTTTTAGGATTTTAAAAGAGTGGAACGTTTTAAGATAGCCGACAAAAGAGTATTTATCGTATGCCTGCTGTTATTAGCGGCGGGGATCATTACCTGTATGATACCCGTAAGAGGCTTTGTGCCGCATAATATGTCGGCATTCTCTTATTGCTCGCTGGTGATCATATGGGGACTGTCCATAAGGCGCAGGATACTGGATATTAAGGTTCGCCACAGGATAATGACGTCCTGTGTGTTTATGATCCTGCTTTTTGTGCTGAGGATGTGCAAGTTTTCCTTTTTCCCGGGGATCGCAGAAATAGAAGAGATGGTCTGGTATGCATACTATATACCTATGACTGCGATACCGCTTTTTATGTACTTTGCAGCGCTGCGTGTTGAGCCTGTAAAAAATACGCAGAGGATCGATGTAATGGAGAAGGTGCTTGTATGCGCAGAAGCGGTGATGTGTACAGTTGTACTCACTAACGGTCTGCATGGTCTGGTTTTTGATATACAGGTACATCCGGATAAAGAATATACACGAAACTGGTTTTATTATCTCATATTGGCGTGGATGATAGTGTTCGGACTGGCAACCTTTGTAATGGTGTTCAGAAAGTGTTCCTTATCCATAGCCAGAAAACGCTGGTATATCCCGGCGATATTCATAGCTGTCGGTATGGTGATGCTTTTCTGGTATCTGATAGGCGGAGGAGCACCCAGGATAGCCGGACACAAGCTGTTTCAGCTGCAGGAGGCATATTGTATTCCTTATATAACGGCGATGGAGGGTATAATACAGACAGGCCTGCTTGCGGCCAATACCGGATATGCGATCTTATTTGATTATTCCGGAATAAATGCATGTATATATGATAAAGCCGGTTCACCGGTGGTTTCTTCGAGAAACTGGAAAGAAGAGGGAGCCGGTGAAGACTACCGTATATGCAGCGAAGATGTTTCGGGAGGATATATCAGCTGGGCAGAAGATATAGGGACCATAAGGCGGCTGAATACCGAACTCGAAGAAGTGACGGAGGCCCTGGAGAATGAGAACGAGCTGATACGTCAGGAAAATGAAGTTCGTGCGGAACGTGTAAGCTACGAAACAAGAAACCGCCTGTACAACAGGATCGCGACAGCCGTACGCGTACAGGCTCTTAAGGTGGATGAGCTGCTCTCAAAAGAGGCAGAGGATCCGGAAGAGGAAAAAAAGGAGCTGATGCATGCAGCCATACTGAGCGCATATATAAAGCGTATGGGCAATATAATGCTGCTTACGGATAAAAGCATTTCTGCAGATACGGAGGAATTGTACCTGGCTCTGCGGGAGTCGCTGGATTATCTGGCGCTTAAAGGCTGTGTATGCGATATAGTAAAAAACGGTAACCGCCTTATTCCTTCGCAGCTCATGCTTTTATCCTATGAACTGTTTGAAGCTGCTGTTGAAGATGTATGGTCACGGCTTAATTCCTGCGTGGTGAGTTTAGAGTGTGAAAACGGTTTCGAACTGACTATTGCGCTTGATGCTATGGCAGATTCCATCACATCCGTATGGAATGACAGGCAGATAAAAGAAGCAGGAGGCAGACTGACTGTCCGGTATGAGGATGATACGCAATACATTAAAATGGAGGGCCTGTCATGACATATATCGAGATATCCGTGGCAGCCAGAGGCTTTTTGCTGATATTTGCTACCCTCATTCAATTAATGTACATATATTGTATCATCAGGATGATAGATATAAAAAGATATAAGCCGGATCTGATACTGACCGTTATCATGACCGCAAGCTGCTTTGTTATCCTGCAGATGATGACGATGATACAACAGGGAGATCTGAAGCCGACGTTTGAGATACCTCTGGTGCTTCTGTGGCCGGCGCTGCTTCTGCTGTTATGCTTTGTGATATTCCAGCTTTATCATATTTCCAGATGGCGCAGGCAGCATATCTCTGCCATGTCTGTTAAGGAGGCTTTTGATAAGCTTCCCGCAGGACTGATGTTTTATTCGGCCGGAGGTATTCCTGTTATGGTCAATGAGACCATGCTGCAGATAAGCCGGGAGATGTTTGGTGAAAGTATAAGGGATGGAGAAACATATTGGAATCTCGTCAGAAATACGATGACGAATGATGAAGTGCCGGAAGATAATGCTATTGTAAAGAACAGCAGCGGAAAAGCCTACAGCTTCAAAAAGAGTTTATTGCATGTAAAGGGTGCAGATATATATGAACTTACGGCTGTTGATATAAGTGATGAATATGAATTGAGCCGTGAACTGGCGGATGGTCAGGAAAAAGCAAGAGGTCTGAACAGCCGTCTTAAGGCGCTCATGGGCACTATCGAGTATGTGACGATGAACAGAGAACTTTTACAGCTTAAATCATCGCTTCATGACAATATAGGGCAGTGCATACTGATAGCAAAAAGATATATGTATTCTCCCGAAAGCGTTGATAAGCAGCGTATGCTGGATTTCTGGCGGGATAATATCAGGCATCTTACCAATGATGAACCTGAGGAATGGGAATTACCCTACTATGTGATATCCAAAGAAGCAGACAGACTGGGTATAAAACTGAATATCATAGGGGAACTGCCATCTGCGAGTGAACTGATACCTGTAGTTGACGCAGCTATTTCCGTTCATATAGGAAATACACTCAAACATGCGGACGGTACCGAAGCCACGGTAGCTGTGAAAAAAACCGCTGATGGCGTAGAGATAAGTTTTACAAATAACGGACGGCAGCCCGAGGGAGAAATAACGGAAAAAGGCGGCCTTAAAAACCTTCGAAGCCAGGTTGAGAATGCCGGCGGGAGGATGGAGATCATATCACAGCCGGAGTTTGAAATGAAGATAATGCTGCCCGAAGTGTAAATACAGTATTGTCATTCAGAGGGTATAAGCCCGATGGAATCAAGACATAACTGCCGCAGCCAAAGAATTAAAGGATCAAAAAGGAGATCATCATGTCATATCGTGTAGTAATAGCTGAAGACTTTCGCATGATACGCGAGATATTCGAAAACGCAGTAAAGCAGGAAGAAGGCTTTGAACTGGAAGCTTCTTTTCCTACGGCTGCCCAGGCGGTTAAATACCTGGAAAACAACGACGCCGATCTGGTTTTGATGGATGTACTGATACCCGGCAGTATGAGCGGTCTGGATGCTGCGGCGATCATCAAAGAAAAGAAGCCGAAGATCAGAATAATAATCGTAACATCCATGCCGGAGCTTACTTATGAAAAACGTGCGCAGGAGATAGGCGTGGAAGGCTTCTGGCAGAAAGAGGTACAGGAACAGCCCATTCAGGAGATAATGAAACGTGTTATGGCAGGGGAGCATGTATATCCCACCGAGCAGGTGCAGGTAAACATAGGAAATACCAACAGCACGGAGTTTACTGACAGGGAAATAGAGATACTTCGCGAACTGGTATCCGGTGCATCAAATAAGGAGATAGCGGAAAAGCTGTGTATCGATGCATCTACGGTCAAGATGCATATATCGAATATGCTGTCCAAAACCGGTTTTCACAGCCGCCTGGAACTGGCGGTAAAAGCCAGACATTTCGGGCTGGCGATAAGTGAGTGATACTTTTGACGAGATACATGTAATAGAGCAGGGGCAACAACCTCTGCTTTTTTTATGTAAATTTTTATGAAATTACCCCCAAATGGCGGTAGTGGGATTCTTTTGAATACATTATCATTAGGTTTAAATAGTTGGGTGGAGTATGTCTGTTTTCCGGCCGGCTAAAATCCAATACCAAATCAAGGAGGAAAAAAATGAAGCTGAGTAAACTTAAAACAAGAGTACTGAGTCTGATCATGAGCATGGTAATGCTCGTGGGCATGGTACCCAACCTGAGTCCGGCGGTATATGCTGCGGACACAGATGAAGTTACTGTATCAGATGAGACAGTGGCAGACGAAACAGAAGAAGCGGCTTTTGAAGAAGCTGCCGAAGAAGAGGAAGCTGTATCGGAAGAAACAGCAACAGATGAAGAAGCAGCTCCTGAAGAGGAGACGGACTACGCTCCCAGCGTATCGTACAATATCTGGGTCGGCGGTGTACAGGTAACCGATGCAAACAAGGATAATATCCCGGGAGTTACGAGCGGTAAGGTTACTTATGATCCTGCTTCACTTACCCTGGATTTTTCCGGTGTAAACGGCTTTAAGGATGTATATAATAACAGTTTTGTGTATATAGAAAGGCAGCCGGATGATGAGCCGGTAAAGATTACCGGAGACGTTAGTGTAACAACTGACCATCCTGCTTTTGTCATATACGGGCCTGCTGCTTTCAGTGGTGATTTCACGTTAGACGGTAAAGCAAGTGCTATTCGCTCTCATGATAAGCTGACTATTAATGAAGGGCATTACTATTTAAAAGCTACATCAGGGGATGCATGTTATGCCGACAGTGATCTTACGGTTGTCAACGCTGATATGGAGATAAGTGATAAAGATAATGGGCTGTATTCCGGGAAAGGAAATATCCTGATAAAAGGATCAGAGATAATTACCAGCGGACAATTTAACGGTATATTGGCAGAGAATGGTAATATCAGTATAGATGAAGGATCGATAGTTACAGCTCTTGCGACAGGAAGTTTTGATAAAACTAAAGCTGCAGAAGATGCATACGCAGGTATTTCCACAGGTTTGTTTATTGATCCGGATACAGGCGGTAATGTTTATATCGGTGGTCATTCTATTGTTAATGCTAAAGGTCAGTTTTTCGGTATTCTTGCGCAAAAGGATTTTGAGCTTAATGATGCGACCCTTAATGCTTCATCTGATACAGGTCTGGAGGACGAGATTAACAGGAAGCTAAGAAGATCTGTTGGTGTAAAGGGTATGACAGGCGTAGAGATCTTCGGCGGTCATATAAAGGCAGAAGGATCCTTTGCGGGACTTCTGGCGGATTCCGGAAATATCGAACTGAAAGGTGAAGCAAAACTGCTGACGCCTGTCGAAGGTCGTGTAGATGAAATAGATAAAGCCGTAGGTGGAGGAGCTACGGTATATACGGGAAAGAGTAATTATGTGTTTGCCCAAACCGTTATTATCGGAAAAAAGAACTCCGAGAATTGTTATCTGAGAGTAGGCAAAGAAGAGGTAAATGAGTATAACAATACTAATATACCTGTTAAATCCGGCCGGATGACTTATGATCCTGATAAAAAAGAACTGAACTGTGAAAACGCAGTGGTAGAGACAAGCGAAGGTATTGATGAGTGGAATCAGGCTATAGAAGCTTATGATGATCTTACCATTACCGGAAAACTGACTATTGTTCCGGGTGATGGGGATAATGCTATCGAAATGGTAGATAAGGACAGCACTCTTACGGTTAAGGATGCTGAGCTTAAGATCGATGGTATAAATGGTGATGGTATTAAGTCGTTCGGAGATGTTAAGATAGTTAACAGTAAGATCGAGATCGTATGTAAGGATGAAAACAGTGAGGGTATTTATGCAGGTAAAAATATTACACTGGATAAATCGTGGCTTAAGATAAGTGCTAAAAAACGTGCGATCTGGGCTGAAGGAAAGCTCACTTGTGATAATGAGCATGAGATCGTAAGCCCGGCTGATGCTGTATGGACGGATAATTCCGTAAATACGGGGGCAACTGCAGTCAAGGAAGTGGAGATCGCAGCAAATGTCACTTATGATGTATGGGTCGGAAATACTCAGGTCACTTTCATGAATAAGGATGATATCTTAAGCGACGGTAAGGGCGGTGTAAGTTATGATCCTGAGAAAAAGATCCTGAAATTCAATAATGTAAATGCAAGTGCCATAAAAGGTAACAGAACTGTAGATAGCCGCACTGCACTTATTGTTTCCGAATATGATATACGTATAGAAGGAAGTCTTAATGCTGCCGCAAATACAAATGAGATCGGTATAGTATGCGGAAGCAGGCTGACGATAGCAGCTGATCTTGACATCAAAGCAGCATATTCCGGTATATACGGAATGGGCGGACTGACAATAGAGAAAGGTACCGTCAAGATTGATTGTACCGGGGATAATGCTGTACCGGTGCAGTCAAAATACGAAGGCGGTATCAGCATACTTGGCGGAGTCCTTGACATTACAGCTGCAAACGGACAGAACGGCATATATGCAAAAACAGATGATATTAATATCAGCGGCGGAGATATAAAAGCAAATGTTTCCGGAAATGCTATCGAAGCAGAAATAGGAAACATCACGATAAGTGATGGTATCGTGACAGCCATATCAACTAAGAATATGGGTGTTACAGCAGGCAAGAAAGTAGAGATAACAGGTGGCAGACTTACAGGCAGGGGTCCTGAGGGTGCAGTATACGGTAAGGAAGGCATAAGCTATCCCGGTTCTGTACGTCTGAGTATACCGGAGAACGGAAAGAATGAAGGTGGAAAAATCCTTAAAGAGGACGGTACCGTTGCAGATTATGTTGATATTTTAAAGAAAGGCAGTGTAGACTGGACCGTTACATTCAGTCTGGGACATGGGCTTGGACAGAAAAAAGAGATCATTAAGGACGGAGAAAGCATAAACAGACCTGAAGATCCTGTATTGGAAGGCTGGATATTTGCAGGCTGGTATAAGGATTCCGAATATACGACAGAATTTGATTTTAACAGCGAGATAGTAAGAAATACGATTATTTATGCAAAATGGGATTCAAATGATAGTTATGATCTGTGGCTTGGTGATAAGAAGGTCACCTCAGAAAACTGTGCGGATATTTACGGAGACGGCAAGGCAAGCTATGATCCCGCTACAAAGACGCTTACCCTGGATAATCCTGAGATAACAGGAATATCAGAAAAAAATGCTGCGATAACAGCAAACACGGATCTGATCATCAAAGGCAAACTTATATATAACAATAATAGTGCATTCATTGGTATATATGCAGAAAGTGGAACGGAATTAGTTATAGATGCCGATCTGAAAATAAAGGTATTAAATATTCCGGTCTATGCTAACGGAGATCTTAAGGTAACCGGAGGTAAGCTTGATCTTGAGGCTGTTCAGACGGATGAGAAAAAAACGAGCAAAGGAATCCAGGTTTATGGTGATCTGCTCATAAGCGGCGGTGAGATAAATGCCAAAGGAAATGATGCAGGTATATGGTATCAGAATTCCAAGAGTCTCATGAAGGTGAGCGGAGGTACAATCACAGCTGAGGGTAACAGATATTCCGGATTAGTTCTTCGTTATAATGAAGGAATAGATCTTGCAGGCCATATGTATGTGAGTGAGCCTGAAAACTATTCCGTGAAGAGTTTTACAACACCCGGTACTTATTACGGGATTGCTGATGCAGATGGTAATGCAGCAAAGATCGTAAAGATAGGATCTTCACTGAAAATGTATACCGTAAGCTTTAATCTGATGGGACATGGTGACGCGATCGCAGCGCAGAATATTGTCAGCGGCAATAAAGCTGAAAAGCCCGCAGATCCCATAGCAGAAGGCTGGAAATTCGGCGGCTGGTATACAGAAAAGGAATTAGTCAATGAATACTCATTCGATACTGCTGTAAGCGGAGATATCGAACTCTTTGCAAAGTGGACGGAAGTTTCAGTCGATCCTTCCAAAGAGCGTTCTGCACTTGATACCGTAGCTGTGCTTAACGCAGATGAGACTGTATATCTTGTAAAGGGACAGAAGTTTATGGTTCCTGCAGGCTGGTTTGTTGATAAGAAAGACAAAAACAGCAATAAGATCGTGAGCATAAACAAGAAAGGACAGTTCAAGGCTAAAAAGAATGGTGAAGCTGTTGTATACTTCGGTACCGATAAGGCAGTATCAGCTAATATCGTGGTATGTACTCCTTCCATCGAAAAGACTTCAAAAACCATTAAGTTAAATGCGGGAGAGAGCCGCAAGATCAGTCTCAGCGGTTTTGAAGCGGATAAATACTCTGTACTCTACTACAGCGCATCACCTGATGTGGCACAGGTGGAAGACGGTGAGGTATACGCTCTGGCTAAGGGTACAGCTAAGATATCCGTATTTATCAATGGTAAGGAGCTTAAGTGCACCGTAAAAGTTTCGGAGCCGGAGACCTTAAAGTCACGTACGATGCATATAGCTGTCGGCAGTACAAAGTCGATAAGTGTAAAGGGCGTAAAGGGCTGGAACAGTGAAAATAATGATGTGGCCGAAACGCTGAGCAAAGGCAAGAAAGTAAAAGCCAAGGCTGCCGGTGAGACGGTTCTTACCGCAAGCGTAAACGATGTTGAGTATAACATTGATGTTTATGCAGAGGATCTGACCATTGGCGGTGAGAAAATTGAACTTGATGGCAAGCCCGGAAAGAATAAGTATAAGATGTCGCTTAAGAAAGGTGAATCTGACGAGCTTGTATTCAGCGATTCCGTAATGCAGGATATGATCTTTAAGAGCAGCAAGCCTGATGTGGCATTTGTTGATGAAGAGGGTCATGTTGAGGCAAGAAGCAAAGGATCCGCTAAGTTTACCGCAAAGATAGACGGCAAGACGATCACCATCAAGGTTGTAGTAACAGAGTAATATCACTCAGGGACAGGGGATCATCCTCTGTCCCTTTTTAGAACTTAAAAACCACGAAACCACGGGGACGGACCTCGTGGTTTTTTTATCAGGTTTAATGCTTTGTATAAAAGAACTGACTGGTCTTATAATAATTATTGATATATAATTTATGTAGTGTGCCCTGATGAGGGGGCTTTATATCAAAAAAAGGAGGCATGAGATGAGCAAACGAACGAAGAAGTGGTTAAGCCTGATCATGACGTTCATCATGATCGCAGTGAGTGTGCCGCTGCCGGAACTGAAGGTACATGCGGCTACGGATTATGGAGTCTGGATCGGTGATACCCAGTTTACGTCTGAAAAGACTATCATTGACGGAACGGTAAAAGGGTCTGCCATCTATAATGACAGTACCAAGACGCTGATCTTTGATAATTTCGAAGGTGTAAGCGGAAGATATAAGGGGAGCAGTAATATTGATTACCTCTTATATTCCGAACACGATATTACTGTTACAGGTAAGGCAGTACTTGACGCTGAATATGAGACCGGAGAGGAATTTCTTTATGGCTTTGGGTATGCCGGAAATGTAACGATCGATAAGGATGCTGATCTGACTGTGGCTGTACCGGATTATGCTGTTTACAGCTCGGTTTCGGCTAAAACACTTGATGTTTATGGAAAACTTGATCTGACAGCACATGGCTCAAATTTCAGAGATGCCATAAATGTAGATAAGGTTGTATTAAACGATGGATGTAATGTTAAGGCTGTAGCGGATGGTACCTGGTCTTCTGCAATACGTGCCACAGAGATAAATATTGAAGGTGGAGATATTACTGCAATTTCCGATAAAGATGAGAGTACAGCAATATACGCAAAGAATATTATTATAAATGGCGGTAATATAAATGCATCTGCAGGGGGAGTTAACGGCAGTGCTATCGGAGATAATACTTATACAGAAAATATTACTATCAACGGAGGAGATATAACTGCAGAAGGTGGGCTTTATGCCATTCATGCCGAAAAAGGCATAACCCTGAACAGCAGGATGTATTTCAAGGATCCTGTAGGCGGAAAATTAAGCTCAGATAATAAAAATGTAGTTGATAAATCTAATGAGATCATAAAATCTGTTCATCTTGTAAAAGCCAAATCCTACGAGCTCTGGGTAGGTAATACCGAAGTTAACAGTGAGAATTGCAAAGATATCCCGGGTATACTGGGAGGCGGAAGCGCCAGCTACGATCCGGAAAGCCAGACCCTTACTTTCAGCGGTAATGTTACCGGTGTGGAAGAGCTTTGCACTAATTACGGAAGCAGTGCATATATTTACAATGCATGGGATCTTACTATAGAAGGTGATGCCTCGTTTGATGATCCCAATGCCGAAATGGGTATACAGGCAGGCGGAACTGCAGCAAGTCTTACGATCAAAGGGAATATAGCCGTAAAGGCTAAAAAACAAGCTCTGTGGTCGATGATGAAGCTGGCAATATTGGGAAAAGTTGATGCAGAAAGTACAGCTTATGATGCCAATAATGCTGTAATGGCTGAAACTATATTGATCGATGATGGTGAACTTAAAGTCAGCGGTAACATGGATAGCGGAAATGTATTAATTGCTAATCGCGATCTTATCATGTACAGCGGAAGCCTGAGCGTAAACAGTCTTACAAAAAGTTCATCTGCTGATGTAAACAGTATTAACTGCAAAAACGATCTGATCATGTATGGAGGAAGACTGTGGGCAGAAAATGATCATGGGTATGCCGTATATGCAGATAATAATATAGAGATCAACGGTGGTCAGACCGATCTTAAAGGCAGTTCATCCGGAGCGGTAACCCTCCTGGCTTCAAATAATATCAAATTTAGCGGTGGGAATATTAATATTGATTCCGAAGAAAATATTGCGGTCCAAACAAACAATATTGAAATAAGCGACGCACAGATTGCAATAAAGTCAAAAAAGACAGGTATTGAAGCTACGGGATCATTTACCATGGATTCCGGTGTGCTTGATATCGTATCGGAGGAAGAACAGGCGATCAGAGCAGCAGTCGGAGTAACATTAAATACTGTTGAAGTGACTTTCCCCGAAAACGGTAAGGTTGTTGGAACTACCGTCACTGAAGAAGACGGAACAACGCCTGCAAAGCAGGTACAGATCAAGGGTACTGTAAGTTATCCTGTATGGATAGGTGATACCAGGATAACCGCAGAAAATAAGGATAATATTGAGCTGGTGGGCGGCAGTGCAACTTATGATGATATTACGGGAACACTTACCTTTACCGGTGATGTAACGGGAATAAACGGAGCATATGAGCTTTCCGGCAGTAATAAAGCTAAGATCTTCAGCGCCGATATGAAGGGACTGACTATCAGCGGTAATGCTTCTATAAAGGATACCGAGGCAGAAGTAGGTATAATGTCAGAAGGCGGAAAGCTGACGATAAAAGGTAATATAGAAGTATATGGCAGCAAAAGTGCCGTACATACCGTTAAAGATCTGAGCATAAAAGGAAAACTCACCGCCGAAAGCGCAGATGGTTTTGCGGTAAGAAGCCAGAATAATATCATTCTGGAAGGTGAAGGGCTGTATGCAAAAAATACTTCTGCAACAGCTCAGGCTGTTCTTTCGGATGAAAAACTGATCATCAATTCGGGTATTTTTGAAGCTGAAAGCGGCTTTGCCGCAGTTGAAGCTACCGGGGGCATCAAAGCTGCTGAAGGGTTTGATATAACTTATCCGGATCACAGCAGATACAGTACGGATAATAAGACTATAGAGGCATTTGACAGTGAATTGGGTTACATCACTGCAAAGAAAGTCCGTATCGAAAAACGCGACAGATATGGTCTGTATATAGGCGGTTTGGAGGTCACCAGCCTTAATAAGGATAATGTACCCGGCTTAAAGAGCGGAAGCGCATCATACAATGAAGTGACAAAAACCCTTGTATTTAAAGGGGATGATGCAGAGATAGATGCTTTTCTTGGTGAATATTCTGCGGGTATCTTTTCGGAGGATGAACTCAATATAGAGGGAAATGTCAGGATAGATCTTTTTGATAAAGCCGATCATGCCATACGTACTGAAGGTGCTTTGACCATATCCGGAACGGTCACTGCAAATTCAGACAAATACACTGTATGGGCCGAAGATGCGGATCTTCTGGTAAGCGGAGAATTGAAAGCAAGCGGTGAAAAAGCAGCGGTGGTTACAAATAAGCTTACTGTAGACGGCGGCAGTATAAGCGCTAATGTCGCTGACAGCATCAGTAATGTCATCGATGCAAAAGGTGATGTGGAACTGATCAGCGGAAGCATTACCGCTGTAAACGGAGGCAATAACAAGGCAAACGGAATAACTGCCGGAGGAAAGGTTACTGTCAAAGACGGTAACATGCTTATCATCAAAACCGACAAAAGCGGTTACGGTCTCAGATCGGGTTCTGCCGGTATAACGGTCGAGGGTGGAAACCTTGATATTATATGCAAGGACAGCGGCCATGGAATAGAGGAATCCTTCCTGTGTATTAAAGGCGGAACCGTAAATCTGGAGACAGAGGCTTTTTCAAGTAACGGTTATTACAGTAAAGACGGAAACGATATAAATGTTTTCGGAGGAACGCTGAATGTTAAAAGCAGGCTTACGCCGGCGGTTCTGTGCAGGAAATTTGTTACAGGTTTGGGTAATGTAAATATCAGCAGTGGTAACAAGGGTATCAATTGTGCGTTGTTTACTCAGGACGGCGGCAGCGTTAATATAGAAGCCGGGGATACTGCAATAGACACTGAATACTTTGACATGAAGAGCGGAAAGCTCACCGCTGTAAACAAGGCCGGAAACGGAAAGGCCGCGATAAGATCCCAGACAGAGATCGAACTTGGTGAGGAAATAGCAATAATCGAGCCTGAAGGCGGTAAGAAAGCACAGGTTGTTCCGGAAGCCCCCGATCCTGCATTCTACACAATAGTAGATAACGGTGATATTGCAGCAGACAGCGTAAAGCTTTATGCTCCTTCCAAGTACAATGTGTGGGTTGGTTCTACCCAGGTAACGGATACCAATAAGGATGATATCGAGGGCGTAAAAGGCGGAAAGGCAAGCTATGATCCTGACAGTAAAACCCTTATATTTACAGGTGATGTAACGGGCGTGACCGGTCTTGATCCCGAGTTCAAAGCTCAGATCTATGCAAAAGATCAGGATCTGACAATAAGCGGTAATGCTGTTTTGACCGATGATACTTCGGAATTCGGTATCCGGGTGCAGGGGATCAATCTGTGCATCAACGGTGATATACAGGCATATGGTAAGTATGCGGGTATCTATGCAACAGATAATATAATGATCGATGGAAATGTGACTGCATGCGGAAGTTTTAAGGAAGCTGCTGTCGATTCCTATGCGGGAGATATCTTTTTAAACAGCGGAAAGCTGACAGCACAGGCAGCCGGAGCAGACGGCTTGGCTGCAGTGATAGGAGACGATATATTCTTAAGCTCCGGTGAGTTTACGGCAGTGCATGAAAATAAGGCTGCCCTGATCGCCAATACCTGTACGATAAATGATGTGACTGCAGAAATATCCGGATTTAAAGGAATTGACGTATCTCATCTTACAATAAACGGAGGAGATGTATATGTTAATGCCAAAGATGTGGCGGTAAGCAGTGCCTATGAGTTTAATATGAACGGCGGTAAGCTCAAAGCCGTTACAGAAGGCGAAAAAGCTGTTTTTGCAAACGGAGGCATTACCATTGCAGCTACACACAAGATAAGTGAACCGGAAGGCGGCAAGCTGAGTCCGGACGGAACGACCATCGTGGATGAAGCTGATGCGCCGGCAAAGAGTGTCACCATAGAAAAGGATGCATCTGTTATAGATCCTGATGAAGAAAACCTATGGAACCTCTTTACGGAAACTGAGTTCAGCTACGAGATAAGCGCACTGAATGCCGGGACTGAGGTGAGCAACTTAAATAAAAAATCCGGGAATTTCTATGACGCAAAGCTTAACGGAAGTACCATAAGTGTAACTCTTAAGAGCAACGTTGACCGTAAGAAAGCAGCTAAGCCCGCCAATACCATACTTGAGTTTAAGCTTGATGACGGAAGCGCAGTAACTTATGTGATGCCTGTGCAGTATGTAAAGCCGGTATTCAGATTAAATGTAAATTCCGCAACCATAAAGGACGGTACGGAAACCGAGCTTAAAACAAGGCTGCTCTATAAGACTAAGGCAGGAGTTTTCGAGCCATATGACCTAAGCACTGCTGATATCAAATACGGAAGCCAGGATGCAGTGGGTGATAACGAAGGATATATAAGCTTTACCGCAAGCGCTGCAGGCAAAGGCATTAAGCTTTCCGTTAAGGAAGAAGAATGGGAAAAAGCCATAGAGCTTAAGTTCAACGTTAAGGCTGTTAAGAAGGATGTACTGAGCGTGGATCTGGACGGAGCAAAGGCAGTTCTTCTTAACACAAATACTCCCGCACAGAAGTATACCTATGATGTAAAGCTTAACGGTAAAACCGTGACGGCAGAAGATAATGTTAAGGCAAGCTGCAAAAAAGCTGATGGCATTGCGATGATCAACAGTGAGAACAAACTGGAGATAGCACTTCCCGCAAACGCTAAGAAGGGCAGCTATACCGTGGTCCTTGAAAGCGGCAGCGGCGCAAAGACGAGCGTTAAAGTCAAGGTCAGCGACAAGTCGTTTGACCGTGCCGTCGTTATGAAGATCCGGAGTAAGTATGATGTGGTAACCGGACAGAAGATGGTAGTAGTTCCCGTCTTTAAGGATGCTCAGACAGAACTGATAGATGTAAGCAGCCTTACGGCAGATATCAGTGCAGAACTCAACGATGCGGGAAATATCGAGATCGAATATACCGGTACGGCTCTTAATGCAAAGAATCTTAAGATGGGCAATATAGAGCTTAAGCTTGAACTTGACGGTATGGACGATCAGAAGATCACTCTTAAGAATGTAAAGGCTAAGAAGAGCACACCCAAGGTAAAGGCCGGCGCGGTAAATCTTACCACTACTGCAGCAGGCGAGATCAAGGGCTCCGTGAACATCATAAGCACCTGTAAGGACGGTTCCGGAAAGCTCCGTAATATAACGCCCACAGAGGTAAAAATAGTGAATAAGAAGAAAGCCGAAGCGGATGTAAATGCTGCAGATAAGACAGAGATCGATATAAAGAGCATGGATGCAAAGAGCGGCAGTCTTAAGGTTCAGCTTACTTATCAGGGTGGTGTGACTAAGAAAGTAACGATAAAGATAAAGAAAAAATAAGATATTATTGCAGAAAGAATAATGATAAAAAGCGCCCGGCAGCCGAAACTGCCGGGCGTTTTAATTTACTCTACTTTAACACTTATCGTAATGGTCTTTCCGTCGACTTTTGCGCTAAGCTTGCAGCTGCCCTTATCACGTGCCGTTATGTGTCCCTCTTCGTCCACAAAGGCGATGTCTGGTTTATTACTGTTAAATATCACTTCCTGCATCAGCGATTCACTGAATTCGATGTCTGTTTCGCCGCCTTTATTCAGTTTGAGTTTGTATTTGTTTTTAGAGGGTTTGCCGTCAGCACTGATCCCTTCACCGCCTATGGTGATGTCTTCAGCATAGAAGTCGATGGTATATTCCGTATTGTTGGCGCTGGCGCTCAATACTGTCTCCCCCGGTGCTTTGGCAGTTACTTTTTTGCCCTTCTTATTCATTTCAGCTATATCTTTGGAGGCGCTCTCCCATTTCTTTATTCCCTTTATGCTTATTGACTTTGAAGAGCCTACTGCCAGATGCATGGTACGGTTTTTAGCAGTTACGGATTCCTTGACGGATACGGTAGAGCTATATGCTTTACCGTTGATATATGCAGTTACTTTAGCTGATCCTTTTCCCACTGCTGTTACCATACCGCTGTCATCCACGGTTGCCACATCGGGTGAAGCGCTGTAGAAGATTACCGGAAGATCATCCGGAAGCCCGGTCATTATCTGTTCGGAAGTCTTGCTGCCTGTGTCAAGTTTGATCTTTTTGGCAATATCGGGTTTAACGGCATGTATATTTATCGAATAAGTATTATCTCCCTCTCCGCAGCTTATGCTGGTCTCGCCGTCTTTCTTTACCGAAAGCTCACCTTTTTTGCTGATGCTGACTGTTTTGCTGTCAGATGATCTCCAGCCGCTGCCTATGGTAAATTTTTGTCCCTTTACAAGGTAGAGGTCTTTAGTGGTACCGGGTATGATAGTGGGTAAGGGATCCAGAGCGGAACCGCTGCCGTAAATGGGATCCGGCCAGACAGAGATATCGGTCCAGTTGGCATAAAGTGTCATATCAGCGTTTACTTCGGTATTAAAATCATATTTGTTAGTGCATGCTGCTTCTGTATACCAGCCGGCGAAAGCAAAGCCGTTATCGACAGGTTCCGGAGGCATGCATACTTTATCGCCTTTACCTATTACACGGGGTGGTATGGTACCCAGTCCGTGTCCGTTCAGATCATAGCTTACGGTAACTTTTTCCACACCGGACTTTGCGCCGATCTTTATTTTTTTTACAGGATCTCCGTTACTGTCGACTATAGCCTGGCCGTTTCTGCCCTCTATCATGACAGGTGCGATCGCAGTGCCTGAAGGCTCTTCTATGAATGAGGGTGAATATATTTCTATAGTAGAGTCCGGTGCAGGGTTTGCCATAATGGCGCCTTCACTGCCTTCTGCTTCTATGGCTGCTCCGTTAATGATCAATGAAGTTGCGCTCATGATCCCGATCATCGCACCGGTAAGATTCAGCTTTCCGCCTTTGGCCTCTATATCACCATATGTACCGAGTATGCCGATTGATCCACTCTTGATCGTTATGTTTCCTCCATCAATATAGAGAGGAATAAATACAGTGTAGATACCTGAATTAACGGCATCTATCTCAAGATCCGCATCTATAGTCAGTGATCTGTTTTTGTTGCCGATAAAGCTGCTGATGCCGCTGACTATAGCCGAATGAGCGTTTGTTAATCTGGCGCTGCCTTTTATTACAAGAGTTTCCCTGGCGCATATATTGGCGCTGGTTGAAGGGGCGCCGCCATCTTCTGTCGAAATTTTATCAAGAACGGCATCATTAAGAGTAAGGGTATGGCTTTCGGGATCAAAAGAAACCTTTCCGTCACCCAGTACATCGTTTTTATTTGTCTCAGTGATCCGTACATCTCCTATCCATACATTATAGGTTGCCGGATCGTTATCGTCTTCGTATTCATCGGGTGATACATCAAGTCCAAGATCGGAAATGATGCTCTGTGCAAGAGTAGTGGCGTCAGCTGAAGAACCGCTGTCTATGGTGGTGCCGGTATCATCATCTGCAGCCAGGGCAGCCAGCTGCATACCCGGAGCAGAACCTATGAGCATCATGAAGCTCATGATGATACCAAGAAGTCGTGTTGTGAGTTTGTGTGGTTTCATGCGATACCTCCTTATATTGATGATCTTGTGTGAGATCCTTCGCTCCTTACAGGGTGAATGACGGGATGCGAAGGGAATTCTAAAAAGTACTGTCATAATGTTATCATCCCGTGAGGGGTATACTCTACCAACACTGCATGTCATTTCTGCACTTTAAATTAGCGGCCCGGAAGGGCTCAAAACCTTGCAAAATATGCAAAAATGCTTTAGAATACAGTTTGGTAAAAAACAAAAGCAGGAGGATCGATCGTGAAGGTTGCAGTAGTAGGAACAGGATATGTAGGTCTGGTAACAGGTACCTGTTTTTCCGATATGGGTAATGAAGTATGGTGTGTGGATGTAGATGAAAAGAAGATAGAGCGCCTGAAGGCAGGTGAGATACCCATCTATGAGCCGGGCCTTACGGAAATGGTCCTTCGGAATTACAGAAAAGCTGCCCTTCATTTTACTACAGATATAAAGGAAGCTCTTGACCGCTGTAATATATGTTTCATCGCGGTGGGCACACCGATGGGGGAGGACGGCAGCGCAGATCTTCAGTATGTGCTGGCAGTAGCGAAGAGCATAGGCGAGAAGATGAGCCGTCATATGTATGTGGTAGATAAATCCACCGTACCTGTAGGTACCGCCGAAAAAGTGCGTGCGTGCATACAGGAGGAGCTTGATAAGAGAGCATCGGACCTTACCTTTGACGTGATAAGCAATCCGGAATTCTTAAAGGAAGGAACGGCGGTGAACGACTGTATGCGTCCCGACCGCATAGTTATCGGTGTTGATAACGATGATGCCGCGGAGACCATGAGGGAACTGTACCGTCACTATGTATTAAATACCGACAATTTCATCATAATGGATATTGCCAGCGCCGAGATGACCAAATATGCGGCCAATTCCATGCTGGCTACAAAGATAAGCTTTATGAACGAGATCTCACGTATCTGCGAAGCGGTAGGTGCGGATGTAAATAAGGTACGTAAGGGAATAGGAAGCGATAAGCGTATAGGCTATTCCTTCATCTATCCCGGATGCGGATACGGCGGAAGCTGTTTCCCCAAGGATGTGAAGGCACTGGTGCGCACAGCAGCGGAGAACGGATACGAAGCGCAGCTTTTAAGTGCGGTAGAGGACGTGAACCATATGCAGAAGCATGTGCTGAGCTGCAAGGTCAAAGAGCATTTCGGCAAAGACCTTAAAGGAAAGACCTTTGCAGTATGGGGGCTGGCATTCAAGCCGGATACCGATGATATGAGGGAAGCTTCCGCGATCACGCTGATCAACGACCTTACCGATGCGGGCGCAAAGATACAGGCTTATGATCCGAAGGCTATGGACGAGGCAAAGAAATGCTATCTCAAGGACAATGATGCCGTAACATATGTAGACGGAAAGTATGAAGCCCTGAAAGATGCAGATGCGCTTATTCTTGTTACGGAGTGGAAGGAATTCAGAAGCCCTGATTTCGATGAGATCAAGAAGGCATTAAAGACCCCTGTCATCTTTGACGGACGCAACATTTACGGGAGCAAAGTTGCCAATAAATACGGTTTCGATTACTACCAGATAGGAGTGAGGGCCAGCAAGGCTTTAGCTTGAAAAATCGGGGGAAGTATGAGATACTGTTTGTTGGATAAATCTGAACATTAATCCGGCTTAAGCCGGCATTATAGAAAGGAGAAGGTTATGGGACTTATTAAGGCAGCAATGGGAGCGATCGGAGGTACACTTGCGGATCAGTGGAAAGAGTATTTCTACTGCCCGGCTATCGACCCCGCATATCTTCTTGTTGAAGGACAGAAAAAGGTTAACGGACGTTCTTCAAACACGAAGGGAGAGGAGAATGTCATCACTAACGGCTCTATAATCGCAGTAGCTGACGGTCAGTGTATGATCATCGTTGATCAGGGTAAGATCGTTGAAGTAAGTGCAGAGCCCGGTGCTTTCCAGTACGATAATTCCTCATCCCCCAGTATTTTTGCCGGCGGTCTGGGACAGGGCTTCGTTAACAGTATGAAGGATGCTCTGGACAGGGTTGCATTCGGCGGTATAGCAGCACGTACCCAGAAGGTATATTTCTTCAATCTGCTTGAGATCACCGATAATAAATTCGGTACGGCTCAGCCTATCGAATTCCGTATAGTAGACAGCAAGGTTGGTCTGGATATGGATACCAGCCTTCGTGTACACGGTACATATTCTTATAAGATAACTGATCCCCTTCTGTTCTACACCAATGTTTGCGGTAACAGAGAGGGAGCATATCCCAGAGCTAATCTGGACGGAATGTTAAAGGCAGAGTTCGCAGCTGCTATGCAGAGCGTATTTCCTACCCTTTCCGATCTGGAGCTCCGTCCTAATCAGATCCCTTCACATGTTGATGAGATCACCGAAAGAATGAACGCTAAGCTTACCGATAAGTGGAGCAAGGGAAGAGGTATTTCCATCGCATCACTGGCTATCGAGAGCGTTACCATTCCCGAAGAGGACAAGAAGGCTCTTCAGGATTTCCAGAAGACTGCAGTACTTACCAATCCCAACATGCTCAATGCAGCAAGTGCTCAGGCATACAATCAGGCTATCCAGAATGCAGCAAGCAATTCCGGTGGTGCTATGATAGGCTTTGCAGGCATGAACATGATGCAGGGAGCTACCGGCGCTATGGGTATGGGACCCCAGAGTTTCGTACAGAATGCACAGGCTCTTCAGCAGCAGGCTCCTGCCGCAGCACCCGCACCCGCAGCAGCACCCGCTGCAGCAGCTCCTGCTCCTGCAGCAGAAGGCTGGAAGTGCGAATGCGGTCACGAAGGCAATACCGGTAAATTCTGTGCAGAGTGTGGCAAGCCGAAGCCGGAACCCGCTCCTGCAGCAGAAGGCTGGACCTGTGAATGCGGCGCTGTAAATAAGGGCAAGTTCTGTGCAGAGTGCGGCAAGCCGAAGCCGGCAGGAGCACCTCTTTACAAGTGCGACAAGTGCGGATGGGAACCCGAGGATCCCAAGAATCCTCCTAAGTTCTGTCCTCAGTGCGGCGATCCTTTCGGCGATGAGGATAAGGTAGGCTGAGAAGGAGTTTCCGGCGTAAGCTTTGAAATGAAAGAATAACATGAATTATGTAGTTTTTGACCTCGAGTGGAATCAGCCACAGGACGGCAAGCCTACGGAAAGCCGGAAGCTGGCGTTCGAGATCATAGAGATCGGTGCGGTGAAGCTGAATGACCGCTTAGCCATTGTAGATAAGTATGATCAGCTGATCCGCCCGCAGGTATACCAGGAAATTAACTGGAGAATTAAAAAGATGCTGGACCTTAAGAGGGGAGAGTTGTCCACCGGACGGCTCTTCCCTCGGGCCGCATCTGAGTTTCTTGAATGGTGCGGTGAGGATCCGGTATGGTGCACCTGGGGAAGCCAGGATATAGCGGAGCTTCGCCGCAATATGAAATTTTACGGCATGTCTGATATACCCGATGATGCACCTGTCCCTTATATAAATGTTCAAAAGCTGTATGGTATCTATATAGGCAATACGGCTCAGAGCAAAGCTCTGGAATCGGCAGTGGATGAACTCAAACTGCCGAAGAATGTGCCTTTTCACAGGGCATATGCGGATGCTTATTATACAGCCAAGGTACTTGCGTGCCTTCCGGAAGAAATAAGAAACCGGAATATATGCTATGACAAACCGGCACCGCCGAAGGCGCTCCGGCAGGGTAAAGGAGGAAGGCGCTTTATCAGGCGGCGTGTGAGGAAAAATAAGAGTGAGCTATGAGGCCGCCTTTTCGATCGCAGCCATACTGCTGTCTGTTGAGATCGTAGTTAATTACATAAAGTCAAGCCGGGTATCCAATGCCCAGAGTTTTTATTTTATTGTTCTGGTAGTGGATAATGCCGTTACTGCGCTTTCTTCACTGGTCAAGTGGGCGATAGTCACTTTTATGGATGAAACGCCCTTATCATTGATAAATATATGCAGTCACATCTATTTTGTCACGCATTTTCTCGTGGTATTTCTGATGTTCTTTTATCTTTTCAGTACCATTAAGTCCCTGCGTGAGCTGTCTTTGTTTTTAAGAGGGATCATAGTTGTCCCTGCGATAGCGATACTTCTTGTGATACTCTCAAATCCCTTTACACAGATCATCTTCCATCATTCGGCGGACGGTGCCTATCACAGGGATAAAGGCGTTTTGCTGGTATATTTCGGCTTTGTCTATTATATGGGGCTTATACTTTTCGCACTTTTGTATTTCAGGAAGAGCTTTTCCTCAAGACGCCGCAATATAATACTGATAATCCTGGCGATGGGGATACTTTCGACTATGGTCCAGCTCTTTTATGTCGAGCTGGTCGTCGAATGCTGTGCGGAAGCAGTGTGTGCACTGATACTTTTGCTGTTCATAGAAAATCCGTCCGAACGGCTCGATCCGGAACTGGATGTATTGAGCAGTGCGGCTTTTACAGACCGGATGAAATATAATCTGGTATCCAGAAAAAGATTTGACATGGTGGAGCTTATACTCCCCGAACTGAGTGAATATGAAAAGAGTGCCGGGCAGAATGCTACAAATGCGCTGCTCAAGGCGGTGGCTTACTATCTGTCAACGCTGGCTGATAATATAAATATCTATTGTATCGATAAGGGTGCCTTTGCCATGGAGATAATCTCTCCTCACAGCGGTGAGGTGAGCAGCATGATCAAAAAGATACAGGAGCGTTTCGAGCGTACCTGGGGCGGGGATGAGATCCGCCAGAGGATAAGGCTTCTGCATATGGTACTGCCCGCGGAGATGAAGGATGTGACCCTCATGCAGGGTGTGATGAAAGCATTTGCCTCTTCTCCCCAGGAGATAAGCCTTATGAAAACATCGGATTTTGATCTTAACGCGATCATCCGAAATAAGGAGATCAACGGAGCCCTTACACGCGCGATGGAAAGAAATGTTTTTGAGATGCGCTATACTCCCATATATTCGCAGATACTCGAGCGTGTTGTGGCTGCGGAAGTATCGCTTCGCTTTTTTGATGAAAAGCTGGGCTATGTTTATGATGATGAGCTTTTCCGTTTTGCCCAGAAAAGCGGTCATGTTATGCAGCTTGGAGAGCTGATATTTGAGCATACCTGCAGTTTTATCAGGGAATACGGGCTTGATAAGCAGGGGCTTTCATTTCTGGCCATGAGGCTGCACCCCTCCATGTGCCTGCAGTACCGAGTGCTTGAGCGGCTTAAGGAGATAATCGATAAATACGAGCTGGATCCGAAGATGATATGCCTGATGCTTTCGGAGTATACCGTATCAACGGCATCGAAAGATTTTAAGGAGAGCGTGGCTGAGCTTGAAAAGACAGGAGTGCGTATATGCCTTGAGGATTACGGCAGCGGTTTTACCAGTATAACTTCCATTTTTGAGATGCCGTTTTCAGTGCTCAAGATCAACCATTCCGTTATGAACGCCGCTCTGGAAAATGAAAAAGCGCGTGTTACCATGGACAGTACCCTTACCATGGCAAGGGAACTGAATATGATGACCATGGTTGAAGGCATAGATGACGAACAGCATTTTAATATGATAGATAATATGGCCTGCGACCTCGCCATAGGCAATTATTTTTACGAGCAGCTTCTGGAAGAAGAGTTTTTGCAGGTGATACACTTAAAGGCATCAAAAGGAGGTGAGGACAACAGATGAATGTAAATCTCCTTTTTGATTATGTCGGCATAGTGGTCCTCATCATACTGCTTATATATTTCCAGAGAAAACGGACAGCACCCATAGCCAGCTATAAGATGTTTTATACATTGCTGGTAAATCTGATGGCGGTCAGCGTTCTGGATATACTGGCTTATGTTTACAGCCTGCATAATGAGGTGGCGGATTCGCTGATGGTCTCCCTGATATCCGTTTTCAGGCTGTGGTCGATGATATCGCTCTTTACGATATTTACAATATATGTTCTGTGTGTGGCTACGATAGATAAAAATCCGGCAAAACACTGGACGTATGCCATATGTTTTCCCGGAGGACTGATAGCAGCTGTAGTCCTGGGCTTTGCGATAAGGCAGAGGATCATCGGCGGTGTACCGGATCAGTACGTGGATAACCCCGTGCTTCAATTGATACTTATCGCCGGTGTGCTTTATGATATGATCTTATGTATCATTATAGGAATGCGTTACGGAAGGATGCTGGAGATGAAACGCAACAGGATGGCGGTTTCAGCAGGGCTGTTTATTATGCTGGTGGGAGCCTTCCAGTATGCAAATCCCGGTTGGACCTTAACGGTATTTTTGGGAACCATAGTGATGACGGATCTGCTTCAGGCAGTTCAGAAGCCGGAAGAGATATTTGAAGGTTCCGATGCCATGAAGAAAAAGTATATGATCGAATCTGTCAGGATGGATCTTGAACGCGGCAGAAAATTCGGGATGATCTTTGTAAAGATACTGGATTACGGCGTGCTGCTGGATTCCCTGGGAAAAGAAGATACGATAGTGTTTATGCGGCATGTAACTCAGTTTTTATCGGAGCTGAAATACCGCGCACTGGTTTTCCAGCCGGACAGTGATGTGCTTGCCGTCAAATATTATTCATCCGGAAAAGAGGAGGATGAAAAACTGTTTGAAGATGTACGTGAGCGTTTTAAAGAGCCTTTCAGAGGCGCGCTTATGGAATCCATGCTCACGGCAGGCTTTATGCGTCTTTCCTGCCCGGAAGATGTTTCGGATGCGGATACCTTCGACCATATGATGGATAATATACATCTGGCGCAGATGCAGCCGGGAGAGGAATTCCCTCCCAAGAAACTTCTGGGTGATGATAAGGAAAAGCAGCTGCTCAAGGCAATAAGGCGTGCATTGGATGAAGATCTCTTTGAGGTATATTATCAGCCTATATATTCCACCCGCGAGAAGAAGGTGATAGCGGCCGAGGCCCTGATCCGCCTGTTCGATCCCGAATTCGGATATATCCATCCGGAACCTATGATAGCAGTGGCGGAAAAGGAAGGCTATATCCTCCGTATAGGAGAAATAGTGTTTAGGGAAGTGTGCCGTTTCTATTCGGAAAACAGGCTCGATAAACTGGGGATAGAATATATAGAGGTAAACCTTTCCGCAGTACAGTGCATGAAGCAGAGCCTTGCGGATCAGTTCATAGGGATAATGAAGGAATACAGGCTGAGGCCGGAGCAGATCAATTTTGAGATAACGGAAAGCTCGGCAATGATAAATGATGCGGAAGTAAGCAGGAATATAGAAAGCTTTGAAAAGCAGGGAGTGGCCTTATCGCTTGATGATTACGGTACCGGGTATTCCAATATATCCTATCTGTATAACCTGCCGTTTATGATAATGAAAGTTGATAAGTCCATTTTATGGAGCTCCGAAAAAAATGAAAAGGCGGATATAATCCTTAAGAATACCTTCCGCATGGCGAAACGCCTTAATATGAAGGTGGTCATGGAAGGAGTGGAGACCGAGGAGCAGATAAAGAAGCTGCTGACTCTTAACTGTGATTATTTCCAGGGGTACTATTTCTCGAAGCCCGTAAACGGGGACAAGTTCATAGAATACATAAAAGGATTTTCTCTGCCGGAGGTCTGCAGGTGATGAAGACTCTGAATGATTTTTTCCTCGAGCAGGGCTATCGTGTATATATGTGTTCTCTGGACCAGAGATATATGAGCTTTGTGCAGGAAGAGAACTATTCCGTTAATATAGTATGCTTTTTTGATGAAAGGAACCAGACAAGCACGGGGCTTCAGATGAAGGCCTTTGAGGAAGTGCACAGGGGCAGGCTTGATTACGGCAGAGGAAAGGATATACACTTTCTCCGTCTGGTGTGTACCAATGCAACGGGCGTGGGGGCGCTGGTTCCCGGAGTTGACGGTCACGGCATTTCGGAAGAGGCGGATAACGGGGATAAAAGCTGGATAAACAGGGTGTGGTATCTTATCGATGATGAGAACCCCGATCCGGAAACGGGAAAACCTCTTGGAGTGAGACTTTTCATTCCGCCGGAAGCAGCTGAAGATTTCTACGGCATACGCTCCCGCCTGGAGGCACATGTGGCGGAATACGGCGTGGGAGTGCAGCTGCCCGAGGAAGCCCTGGAAGCAGCACAGCATACCAGAGATGAGCTTGACAGAGCTCCGGCCGAAGAAGGCCCGGACGGGATGCCGCGTGTAAGGGAAAGACACGAAAAAGAACTGCAAAAGCCCTCCGAAGTGAGCTGGGTTACCATGGGACTGTTGCTCATAAACGTCGTTATGTATATACTTCAGAGTATGAATATTTTTAACGACCATGATTTTTCGCTGCAGTTAAATGCCCTGGTCGATCCCACTCAGTGGTACCGGCTTATCACGCATATGTTTTTACATTCTTCGTTAAGTCATCTGATGGGAAATATGATCATGCTCTACGCTGCCGGAAGTATGGTCGAGGAAAAGATGAACAGGGCGGTTTATATGTTCATGTATTTTTTCAGCGGATTATGCGGCGGCATACTTTCCGTCTGGTCGCGCATGCAGACAGGTGAAGATTATTATTCGCTGGGAGCATCGGGTGCGATATACGGTATCATGGGTGCCCTGATAGCATGGATGCTGATGAACAGGCAGTGGAAGTCGATACGTTTTTATAACCGCATACTTATAGCGATACTGCTGTTGTTCTACGGAAGCGGGCTGAATGAAGAGATAGATTATATGGCACATCTGGGCGGCTTTATCGCAGGACTGCTGTTTACGGGAGTGTATGTCATAGTTACCTGGAATAAGAAAAAAGATCCCCGGGGAGGAAAGGAGACCTGACATGAAGATCAATATTTACTACGGCGGCCGTGGCCTTATAGGTGATCCCACTCTGGTTGCTGTAAAGATAATGATGAATGTGTTCGAGGAGCTCAATGTGAAAGTGGAGAGATATGACCTCTTCGAGCAGAAGAATAATATAACCATACTTCCCCGTACGCTTAAGGAGGCAGACGGCGTGATACTGGCATCCACAGTGGAATGGCACGGTGTGGGCGGTATGATGATGAGCTTTCTTGATGCCTGCTGGCTGTACGGTGATAAGGAAAAGATAAGCCATCTTTATATGGCGCCTGTCGTGATGAGTACCACTTACGGTGAGAAGGAAGCCGAGCTGGATCTTATGAATGCATGGCAGTCCCTAGGCGGAACCGTATGTCCCGGTATTTCCGGATATATGCCTGAGGTTTCGGAGCTGGAGGGAAATGATACCTATAAAAAGCTGATAGAAAAAGCGGCGGAAAATATATACCGCAGCGTGAACCAGCATACTACGGCGCTGCCGGTAAGCGTGATGGCTGTGCGCAAGGCTACATATAAAACAAGGAACACCACGCTCACACAGCAGGAGACCGAGCAGCTTTCGGAGTATGCTTCCGATGATCATTATGTAGCAAAACAGAAAGAAGACATAAAGGAGCTCACCGATCTGTTCAGAGGAAAGATGCTTTCACATAAAGGCGTGAATGAAGATAATCTGCCCGGGCTTTTTAAAGCGGCTTTTAAGCCGGATCCTTCGGTGAACCTTAAGTATAAGGTGAACATAAAGGGTAAGGATAAAGCCTTTGTGATGCGTATAGACGGCAAGGAATTCGAGGCGGATTACGGCGATCTGGTATATGCGGATATTGAGATGAGCATGGAAAAAGCAGTGCTCATGGATATAGTGGAAGGCCGCATGTCATTCCAGAAAGGTTTTATGACCGGAGCCATTACCGCAAAAGGCGATTTCGCAAAGATACGACTGCTGGACCAGCTTTTTATCTTCCGACCGCCCACGCAAGGATAGTAAATTCTTTTCCTTTATTATCTGCGGAGGGGACAAGGGATACTTTATGGAGTGAGGCTTCATCATCCGAAAGTACCGAAACGTATCTGAGCTGGCTGTTTCCGCGGCTGTCCATACTGTTGTCGAAATCGGTATACAGTTCCCCGTCGACATACACATCATAATTTACAAGATCCTTTCCCGAAGGATCGTCGCAGGCCTCAAAGGCGAGCCCTATGGTCCGGGCCTCGATTTCAAAAGAAAAACTTCCGGCATTTTTTGTGGTCCAGCCGCTTTCTTTTAAAACACTGGTATCTTTATCGGATGGCACGAAACCATCCGCAATAAACGGCTCTGCCTCAGGGCTGTCTGAAAATATGAAAGCAGCATCCGTGTAGCTGCAGAGGCTGTATTTTTCCGGCAGTTCATAAGAAGCGCTTTCTTCGGATACTTCTTTTGTGACTTTTTCGATCCCATTCTCCTCTGCTTCAGAGGCAAGATCATCAAGGACCGATCCGTAAAAAGAACACATAAGCCCTGCGATAAGTGCATGGCCTTCGTTTTTCGGATGCACATTATCTGTGTCACCTGCCTGTTCCCAGGAGATGATCCCGCTGTCAAAAAGATTATAATAAGCGATGACCGGAAGATCATAGAGCGTGGCCAGCGGCTGGTGATCGTAAGCAAAGGTATGGTCGGCCGAACATAAAAGCAGCGGGACCACAGCCGGTGAAGAACTGCTTTCAAGCAGCGCACGCAGGATGCTCTCATAAGTATCCGTGTTAAGGGGCGTGGTATCGTTTACGGAAAACTCCACTACAACCACATCCGGATCGTGATCCAGGATATCCCTTTTAAGGCGGTGTACGCCCACATAGGAATCCGTGGCGCCTATGCCGGCATTTATATATTCGATCTCTGCCTCGGGGAAAGTACCGCGCCACCAGTCGGTGGTGAGCGATGCCCAGCAGAGGCTCTCCATGGGAGAAGCATTAGAGCCTGCGGTAATGGAGCCGCCAAGGTATGCAAGAGTGACGGGTTCGCCTTTTGCAGCCTTCAGCATCACTTCCTTAAGACGGGCAGTATTACCGCTGCTTAAAAGAGCGTTTCCCAAAAGCTCGTCATTCAGCTCCACGCCGTTTGGAAGGATGAGCTTATCCGGAAGAGCCGTGCCGCGCGCAGCGCAGTCCTTAAGCAGGGTAAGAGGGTCTTTGACTGCAGGCCCGGCTTCTTCGGTGGGGGTGGGTATATCTTCCGGGGTGGGTGTGGGTGCTTCCGATATGGTAAGCGGACCTTCATCTGCCGGATCGAGAACGGCAGCCGGGGAAGGCTCGCCGGTATAAAGATCCCTGCCGGTGGTTTCCGGCCCGGATTGGCAGCCGCAAAGCAGCATAGTCATCAGGTAAGGTAATATAAGTCTTTTTGTTTTCATTCTGTACTCCTTGTAAGTCGCAAACAGGCGTATTATATCACAAAAATCGAGCTGTGACAGCTTTGCTTGCATATTAGTTATACAAGTAGTATAATTCTCCGCAGACATTACAGATAAGGAAGATGCTTAAATGAAGAAGATAGTGCTTACCGGCGGCGGAACTGCCGGTCATGTTACCCCGAATATCGCACTGATCCCCAGGCTTCGGGAGCTGGGTTATGAAATAGATTATATAGGTTCTTATGAAGGTATAGAGAATAAACTGATATCGGATTTCGGTATTCCTTATTACGGTATCTCTACAGGAAAGTTCCGCAGGTATTTTGATCCGAAGAACTTTTCCGACCCTTTCCGTGTGATGAAGGGCTGTGCTCAGGCAAAGAAGATACTTAAGCAGCTTAAGCCGAACATCATCTTTTCAAAAGGCGGCTTTGTATCCGTGCCCGTTATATGGGCAGCAGCAAGCCTTAAGATCCCGTGCATCATACACGAATCCGATCTGACCCCCGGGCTTGCGAACAAGCTTTGCATTCCCAAGGCTACGAAGATATGCTGTAATTTCCCGGAGACCTTAAAATATCTTCCGGGGAATAAAGCCGTGCTTACCGGATCGCCCATCAGGGAGGAGCTTTTAAAGGGAGATAAGGAAGCGGCATATAAACTGTGCGGATTTGATGGTTCGAAGCCTGTTATCATGGTAATGGGCGGCAGCCAGGGCGCCAGCGCCATCAATAAGGTGATAAGGGAAGCCCTTCCCAGGCTTCTGGAGGATTTCGACATAATACATATCTGCGGCAAGGAGAAGATGGATAATATGCTACTGACCACGCCGGGATATAAACAGTTTGAATATGTACGCGCGGAATTAAAAGACCTGTTTGCCATAACGGATCTGGTGGTGAGCAGAGCCGGTGCGAATGCCATATGTGAGCTTTTGGCGCTGCGCCTTCCCAACCTGCTGATACCGCTGCCCCTTACGGCCAGCCGCGGTGACCAGCTGTTAAACGCAGCATCATTTGAATCCCAGGGCTACAGCATGGTAATGCAGGAGGAAAACCTTGACGAGGATTCGCTGGTGGATGCCCTGCATGAGCTGTATCAGAACCGCAGCAGCTTTACTGAAAAGATGGAGAATTCTTCCCAGTATAATGCCATCAATTCCATCATCAGGATGATAGAAGAGAATGCGAAGGAATAAACAGGAGATGGGTATAATGAGAATCTGGCTGATAAATGCAGACCATTGTACGAATATTCCTGGTTAATAGAAAAGATACGTCAGAATAATGTAGAAGAAGAAATAGAAAACGCAGTGGATAAGGCGCTGGAAGAAATGCCGGATGACTTCGGCATAAAAAGTTTTTTGATCGCAAACAGAGAGGAGGTTCGCATGAGTATCCTTACAGAATATGATGAGCAAAAGACTATGAATCTTCTTAAATTAGAAACTTTGTTAGATGCAATTTACAGTATTTTGGAGGATTTGGGACCTGTACCGGATGATATTAAATGTCGATTGGAATCGATAACGGATTATGAGGAATTGAAACGTCTTAATAAAGTGGCTTCCCGTAGTAAAAATTTCGAAGAATTAGAGCTTGAATTGCCAAAAAAGAGTTCTACAGAGCAAACTGTTACATCGAAAATATAACAAAATACCGCGCATTTCTAAGTTTACATAAAGAAAACACCCACATCTTGTGCCCTGCATTCAGGCCGGGCACGATCTTACTAAAAACCTGTTCAGATCCTCCAATATTCCTGACATAACGATGAATATTACCCCTTGCACAGCGCTTTGGCTCTGTGCTATACTTTCTACAGAAAGCAAAGAAGATCATAGTTCGCGAAATTCTTAAATTCAAAGTATTTCTGAATC